>JAJDUT010000085.1 GCA_022826515.1 Candidatus Latescibacterota bacterium | reverse complement strand
CCCGCCGTCTGCGGCACGCCCGCCCGTTCCTCCGCCGATAAATCATACAGATTCTTGTCCAGCGGTTCCCCCGGATCCAACTGACGCTCAATGCCGTCCAACCCCGCCATCAGCATCGCCGACAACGCCAAGTAGATGTTGCACGACGGGTCGGGACAACGGAACTCCACCCGCTTGCTCTTGGGCGAAGGCGAATACATCGGAATGCGCACCGACGCACTGCGGTTGCGTTGCGAATAGGCCAAGTTCACCGGCGCTTCGTAGCCGGGCACCAGCCGCTTGTAGGAGTTGGTCGTCGGATTGGTGAACGCCAACAGCGCGGGCGCGTGGTGCAACAGCCCGCCGATGTAGTGCAACGCCATCTGGCTCAGACCCGCATAGCCACTGCCAGCAAACAAAGGCGTATCGCCTTGCCACAGACTCTGGTGGGTGTGCATGCCCGTGCCGTTGTCCTCAAACAGCGGCTTGGGCATGAACGTGGCCGTCTTGCCGTGCCGATGCGCCACATTCTTGACGATGTATTTGTACAGCATCATCCGGTCGCCGCAGATAAGCAGCGGACAAAAGCGGATGTCGATCTCGCCTTGGCCGGCCGTGCCCACCTCGTGGTGGTGAATCTCGGTGTCGATGCCGCAGGCGAGCATGGTCTGCACCATCTCGGTGCGAATGTCTTGCAGCGAATCGGTCGGCGGCACGGGGAAGTAGCCGCCCTTGTAGTCGGGCTTGTAGCCTAAGTTGGGGCCGTCCGCCGAGCCGGAGTTCCAGCGCCCTTCCTCCGAGTCGATCTCGTAGAAGCCCTTATGGGCTTGCTGATCGAAGCGGATGTTGTCGAAGATGAAAAACTCGGCTTCTGGGCCGAAGAAGGCGGTGTCAGCCAGTTGGGTGCGCAGCAAGTAGGCTTGGGCGCGCTGGGCGACGCCGCGGGGGTCGCGGGCATAGGGCTGGCGGGTGATGGGGTCTTCAATCGAGCAGACCAGCGACAGGGTGGGCACTTGCATGAACGGGTCCATGACCGCGGTGGTCGGATCGGGCACGACGAGCATGTCGGATTCGTTGATTTCCTGCCAGCCGCGGATGGACGAGCCGTCGAAGCCGAGGCCGTCATCGAACAGGTCGGGTTCCAAGTCGGCAATCGGCATGGTGAAGTGCTGCCAGGTACCGGGCAGATCGACGAATTTGAAATCGACCATCTGCGCGTCGTGTTGGCGGGCTAAAGCCAGCGCGGCGTCGATGGCGCTGGGCGCCTTGGCTTTGGTTTTGGCTTTGGTTTTCGTTTTGGTTTTGGCTTTCGCCTTGGCTTTGGCCATGACTATTCCTTTCTCAAAGTAGTGGTTGATATGGGATCAGAGGGCGCACGCCCCGCACGCGCGCCCCCTGCTTCTGGTCTAGGTTCCGGTTGGAATGCAGACCAGGGTTTAGAAGCTCCTGCCAAAGACGAGGAAGGTGCTTTCTTTGTCTGGGTTGAGGATGTACGAGGCGAAGTAATCGCCTTTGCCCATATTGAGACCGACGCTGACCAAGGCCGGATCGGTCGTAGTGGTGTAAAACCCGTTGCCGAAGCCAACGGTGACGCTGACGGCGGTTTCTTCCATCTCGCCCAAGTCGTAGGTCGCTTCCGCCCAGAACGAATCGTCGGCGTCGCCGGATACATTGTACGCGACTAGGGCGCTCAGGGGCACGCCATCGGGGGCGAGGGATGCGCTGATTTCGAGAATGTGTACTGCGTCTTCGTCGCTGTAGCTGAAGAACTCGTCGTCTTCGGTCAGGCCCGGGAAGTAGTAATCGGTCAGGGTGATGCCGATGGGGCCGGACGAGAAGCTGACGTAGAGGTCGTTCTCGTTGGCACCTCCGTCGGAGATCGCCCATGAGGACCAAGCGCCGATTTCGATGTTGCCGTGGCTGATGGACATGCCCGGCTGGATGCTGACGGCATTGCCAAAGTCGGTGCCGCGCCACACGTAGCGGTTGACTACGTCGGCACCAAAACCAACCCCGGCATCAGCCGGAACGGCGGATAAGGTCAGTGCAAAGAGAAGAGGTGCAGCAAAAAGCAAGCGTTTCATCGATTGCTCCTTAGGTGGGTTGAGGTGAAAGATGGGGCCGGCTGCACCGGCCCCTTGGCTATTAAAGGGCGCTTTCGCCCGTTTCGCCGGTGCGGATGCGCACAGCTTCTTGGATTGGCGAGGCAAATACCTTGCCGTCGCCGACTTTGCCGGACTTGGCCGCCTCGACGATGGTGTTGATCGCCTGCTCGTGGTCGGCGTCCTTGACGATGACCTCGATTTTGATCTTGGGGACGAAATCAATGCGGTACTCGGCACCGCGATAGACCTCGCGGTGGCCGCGCTGGCGGCCAAAGCCCCGCACTTCGGTTACGGACATGCCGGCGATGCCCCGTTCGCCGAGGGCCTTCTGCACGGCCTCAAGGGCCGATGGCCGGAGGAATGCTTCAATTTTATACATGGTTGGTTCCCCTCGCTTAGTTGTTGATGTGCTGGAAATCCGCGTACGCGGGCTGGCCGTGCTCGCTTAGATCGAGGCCCTCGTCCTCGTCCTCCTCATCGACGCGGAACCCGAGTGTCGCCTTGACCAGGCTCGCGAGGGCAAAGGAAAAGACAAAGGCGAAGAGGGCGTACGACAGCGTGCCCAATAGCTGAGTGCCCACGCTGTGATCGGCGTTGGTGCTGAACAGCCCGACTGCGACCGTACCCCAGACGCCGCAGATGCCGTGGACGGAGATGGCCCCGACCGGATCGTCGATCTTGATGCGGTCGATAAAGACAATCGAGAAGACGACGATGATTCCGGCGATCAGCCCAATCCAGATGGCCCCGGCCCACGTGACCACATCGGCCCCAGCTGTGATGCCCACGAGGCCGGCGAGAATGCCGTTGAGCGCCATGGTAATGTCGGGCTTTTTAAGATAGATATAAGAGGTGAAAATCGAGGCCATGCAGCCAGCCGCGGCGGCGAGGGTGGTGGTGACGAAGACCAGCGACACAGCCGCGGGGTCGGCGCTGAGCACCGAGCCGCCGTTGAAGCCGAACCAGCCGAGCCACAGCAGGAAGACGCCGATCGTCGATAGCGGCATGCTGTGCCCGAGGATCGGCCTGATTTCTCCGTTGTGGTACTTGCCCTTGCGCGCCCCCAGCACTATGACTGCGGCAAGCGCTGAGAAGCCGCCAAAAGCGTGGACGACCGACGAGCCTGCGAAGTCGTAGAAACCGAGGTCATCGAGCCAGCCGGCACCCCACTTCCAGGAGCCGGCGATGGTGTAGCCAAAGGCCACCAAGATCGCGGCGTAGAGCATGAAGCCCGACAGCTTGACGCGCTCGGCGACGGCACCGGAGACGATGGTGGCGGCAGTGGCGGCGAACATGGCTTGGAAGATGAAGTCCGACCAATAGGTGTAATCGGCGTACTGATTGGTCAGGTTGGCCACATCGTCGTCAAAGCCGATCCAGCCCTTGAGGGCCAACACATCGGCGATGAGCCAATCATCGCCCGGATACATGATGTTGAAGCCACACAAGGCATAGGTGAGGATACCGGCCGATATAATAAAGAGGTTCTTGAAGAGGATGTTGACCGTGTTCTTCTGCCGGGTCAGGCCGGATTCGAGCGTGGCAAAGCCCAAGTGCATGACGAAGACCAAGGCTGCGGCGATGAGAATCCACAGGTTATCTACCATGAATTTGGGATAGGCCAAGGGCATGGCTTGGAAGGCTTCCACGGTTGTGAAATCCCCCGCTGAAGCCTGTGTAGTCGCTCCGAGGACCCCGGCACTGATCCATAAGAGCGAAGGACGGTTGCGAAAAACAGACATGGGCAATCCCTTCCCTTGTATGATATGAGGAGGCATCCGATCGACACCTCGTGGATGCGAACGTCAACTATAATGCAAGAAACGTGCCAAGCGGATTGGGCGCAGACACTTCAGAATTGTAGCTTATTGTAAATTAGGGAGTTATAAAAAATAACAATAAAGAGAGGAACGAGGCCGGCATAACTACAAAATTGAAATAGTCTCAAAAAATTACAATTTTGTAGTTTATATAGCTACTTCTTGTAGTTTTTTGGGCAGATGTCTAGTTTCTCGATGCGATAAGAGAAAATTCGGGTCGTAGTGCCGAGGGTGCGGGCGGCCTTGGCCATATTGCCGCGGGCGTTTTTGAGGGCTTCGATGATGATTTCTCGTTCATAGGCCCGCATCATCGTCTTAAACGAACCGGTGACCGGGGTGCCGGTGGCGTCAGCCGTTTGCAGGGAGGGGGGTAGATGGTGGCCGTGGATGACGCCGTCGTTGCTGAGGATGATCGCCCGTTCAATGCAGTTTTCCAACTCGCGCACGTTGCCCGGCCAGTGGTAACTGGTCATCATTTCAATAGCGGGCGTAGAAATGCGGTGCATCTCCACGCCGAGCTGGTGAGAGTACTTTTCGAGGAAGTGGTCGGCGAGCTGGAGAATGTCGGATTTGCGCTCGCGCAAGGGTGGAATGAAGATGGGAAAGACGTTGAGTCGGTAGAAGAGATCCTCGCGGAAAGTCCCCTCGGCGATGGCTTTTTCCAGATCTATGTGGGTCGCCGCGACGACGCGAACATCAATCGGCACCGGGCCGCGACCGCCGAGGCGCTCGACTTCGCGATTTTGCAGCACGCGGAGCAGTTTGACCTGCGCACCTAGGCTGAGTTCGCCGATTTCGTCGAGGAAAATCGTCCCGCCGCGCGCTCGTTCAAATCGGCCTGCTTTGCTCGTCGAAGCCCCGGTGTAAGCGCCGCGCTCGTGGCCGAATAGTTCGGATTCGACCAAGGTTTCTGGCAGGGCGGCGACGTGCACTTTGACAAAGGGTTTGTCGGCGCGTAAGCTGTTGTAATGTATGGCATCTGCGGCTAGTTCCTTCCCCGTGCCGCTGGCACCGCGCAACAGGACCGTGGCGTCGCGGGGAGCCACTTGGCCTATGAGCTGGCAAACCTCCTGCATGGGGCGGGAGTTACCGATGAGGTTGGCGGGGTGGAAGCGCTCGCGGAGCTCGTTTTGCAGACGCAAGTTTTCGTCGAGAAGCTGGGTTTGCTCGGCGCGGGCGCGTTGGCGGGCGGCGGCCGATTGGCCAATCATGACGGATATGATCGACAGCAGGCGCACGGTATCTTGCAGGCTTTCGTTGTCTTTATAAGGGATATCGACGCTAATGGTGCCTACTACCTGCTGCTGCTGGAGGATGGGCACGCAAATGAACGAGGTCTGGTTCTTGGCCGAACTGCCGCGAGCGCCGGTGCGGTTGAGGAAGAGCGGCTCGCTGCTGATGCGCGGCACGATCACGGGTTTGCCCGATTCCACGACCTTGCCGGTGATGCCTTCCCCGATGTCGTAGCGGCCGCGCTTGATTTCCGATTGCGAGAGTCCATAGGCTACGTCGATGGAGACTTCGGAGGCTTCTTGGCTCAAGAGGCTGACCGTCCCCAAACTCATGTCGAGTTGGTCGCACATGAGCTTGAGGATGACGTTGAGCGCCTCCTCAAACTTGGTCGTCGAGCCTAGTATTTGCCCGATTTCGTGTAGGATGGAGATTTGTTGTTGGGCACTGGCGGTCGGTAAGGTGGACATGTGAATCATCCTATTTTTACGACATTTTTGTCATTAGTATGGGTAAAAATAACATTTTTGTAAATATCAAAAGGCCACATGTTCGTGGTTAAAACGGAAAATCGACTAGAAATACAGTGGCATACGCCCTAAGAGGGCGTCATTAAAGCCAAGTGTCGAGAATGCGTCGTACATTATTGTAGCATAAACTATGCCATCGCAGGCTAGAAGCCAGCGAGACCCCGGCTCCTAGCCTGCGGGAAGGTCATTGCCGGAACCCATCAACTCGGTTATAATTTTGCGATGAGAATTTTTGCAATGTCAGTACATAGCGGTTGTGCGAGGTTGGCATGAGTCGAGATATGACCGACCTATTAAATGAATGGTCCTTCGACCCAGAGGCGAATGTGCGGAAAATATCGGGAAAGGACGGGGTTGCGAAGATCCAGATCCGGGTCGATCAAGGGGCCTTTCAGGGCATTTTGCAGCTCAATCTCGATGGTCGGCCCGATGGCCGTCGGCCTCACGGGCAGGACTTTGCCCTCGATTACTATCAGGGCGAATTGGAAAAATACCGTCGCGAGTACGGGGCCAGCGACGAGGGCTTTGCGCTCAATGAAGCGGCTTGCCGCGAGCTTTTCGACGAGGGGAGCCGCTTGTACAAGCGCTACGCCTTTCTGATCCAACTGCACGACTACCGGCGAGTCGTGCGCGACACCGAGCGCAATATGGCCCTTTTTCGCTTTGTCAACCGCTATGCCGAAAGCGAAGAGGACCGCGACAACTTGGAGAGATGGTGGCCTTATATCTTGCGCATCAACGGCGTGGCCCGGGCCATGATCTCCATTGGCGACGAGGACTACGACGGTGCATTGGCGATCGTGCAGCGGACTCGTGCGCGGATTGGCACGTGGCCCGAGGTAGAGGCCGAGGAGTTTTTCATCGAGCGCGAGCGTTCAGAAGCCGCGCTCGATGAGTTAGAGCAGGAAATTTTGCAGAAGAAGCCGCTGAGCCAACAAGAGCAGTTAGAGCGCTGGCTACAAGAAGCGGTTGATAGCGAAGACTTTGAAAAAGCCGCTCTGTTGCGCGACGAACTCAAGAAGTTGCGGGGAGGTGCTGGCTGAGCCGTTAGCAGAATAGTGTTGGCCATAATAGAAAGCGGGGAGCCCGATCATGCGAGCTCCCCGCTTTTTGTGCCTAGTCTAAAGCCCGGCCTGAGCGCGGGTATCAATCCTAGTAAAACTCCGTCTCATCTACCAGCGCGAGAAGCGACTGGTAGCGAGTCGGGTGGCGGAGCTTGCTCAGGGCGCGTTCCTTGAGCTGGCGTACGCGCTCCCGCGTCAGGCTCATCAGCCCGCCGATCTGCTCCAAGGTCAGCGCTTGGCTGCCATCGAGACCGAAATAGAGGCGAATGATGCGCAACTCGCGGTCTTCGAGGCTGGCGAGGGCTTCCTCTAAGTGGGCGCGAGCCGAGTTTTGCAAGACGTCGCTGTCGGGCGTCGCCTGATTGTCGTCGGCGAGGAGGCTGAGCAAGCTGCGATCGTCGTCGTCCTCAAAGGACTCGTCGAGCGAGCGCACCGAGCGAGCGCTGAGCATAGTGTCGAGGACCTCTTCGGTTGGCAGGCCCAACTCAGCGGCGATTTCCTCGACATTCGGCTCGCTCTCGCGGCCTTGGCCCAGCTTGCGCACCGCCCGCGAAATGTCCTTGAGCAGGCTGAGCTTGTTCAGCGGTAGGCGCACGGTGCGGGCGTGCTCGGCGATGGTCTGCAAGATGGACTGCTTGATCCACCACACGGCGTACGAGATGAACTTGTATCCCTTGGTGCCGTCGAAGCGCTCAGCAGCGGTCAGCAAACCCACGTTGCCGGCGCTGATCAGGTCCTCTAGCGAGAGACCGCGATTCTGGTAGTTTTTGGCTACATCGATGACGAAGCGCAGGTTGGCTTGAACCAACTCGTCGCGCGCGACCATGTCGCCGTCTTGGATCCGCGCCGACAACTCGACTTCCCGCTGGCGGCTCAGCGGCCTAGAATCGGCGATGTCGTCGAAGTAGAGGCGCAGGGTGTTGTCCTCGTCATTTAGGACTTCTTGGATCGCGTAAGCCATGTGCGAAACCTTCCTTGAGTAATGGGGTCAGTAGGTGCAAATTTTTGCACTTAGTTGCAACAATTTTGGGCTGATGTTCTGTAAGGTGCTTGAATTGCGCTAGTTAGAAGCGTCAGGCCCTATGTGCTCAAAGTGCAGAATTTGCATCCTCATTATTTCAGTTCGAGGTTGCAAAGCGTTCCCGCGTTGCTCAAGGCTCGAGCTGACAAAATTATTTACTCTGTATTAACAGATAGTTATGGTCGATGCGGGCTGTGAAACTCTGCTGGTCGCACGGCAGGCGACCAGCGCTCCTTTCGACTCACATATAGATAAGCAAATCCAATGCCACATTTAACTTATCACAGTTAAATCATTGTGAATACGTTACTTATGAGAAAGGCAGTGCTGGGCGAGGAGCAGGTTGAGGGACCGCTTAGGCGAAAAAGTGCAAAATTTGCAGAAGTCGCCTAGCGTTGGCGAATGGACTGCCGACTTGTCGTGCGTTCGCCGACAGCCGACAGCGTGTTACTTGGTGGTGATGTTGTACTGCTTGAGCTTGTACTGAAGAGAGCGGACGCTGATGCCCAAAATGGCGGCCGCTTCGCGGCGGTTGCCCGTGAGGCGTTGGAGGGTCTGGCGGATGAGTTCGGCCTCGACTTCTTGGAGGGAAGAGCCGAGGGTCATGGAGAATTGCCCGGGGCCATCAGCTAGTTCGCCGAGCGGGCCGGGCAGGTGTTCGGGGAGGATAACCGCAGCCGGAGTGGTGACCACGAGCCGCTGCAGCAGGTTGCGCAACTGGCGCACATTGCCCGGCCAATCATAGGCAATGAGGCCCTCCATAGCTTCTGGGCTGATCTTCTTGGAGGGCTTGTTTTGTGCGCGGCAGGTTTCGTCGAGGCACATCTCGACTAAGACTGGGATGTCTTCCTGTCGCTGGCGCAAAGGGGGAATGTCGATGGGGATCACGTTGAGGCGGTAGTACAGGTCTTCGCGGAAGCCCCCGGTTGCGACCGCGCCTTCGAGGTCGCGGTTGGTCGCGGCGATGATGCGCACATCGGCGCGGTGGACCTGCGGGTCCCCGAGCGGTTGGAACTCGTGGGACTCTAGGACGCGCAGCAGTTCGACCTGATTTTTGTGCGAAACCTCGCCGATTTCGTCGAGGAAGAGGGTCCCGCCCTCGGCGAGGGTGAAACGGCCGGGCCGGTCGGCGTGAGCGCTGGTAAAGGCCCCGCGCTTGTGGCCGAACAGTTCGCTGGTAAAAAGCTCTTCGGTGAAGCCGCCGCAGTTGACGGCCACAAAAGGGGCGTCGCGGCGTCTGCTGCGATCGTGGATGGCGCGCGCTACTAGATCCTTGCCGACGCCGGTCTCGCCGCGCAAGAGCACTGGCACGTCCGTTTCGGCCACTTGCTTGATCGTGGCGGCGGCGGCCTGCATGGCCGGGCTGCGGCGCACGAGGCGGCGGAAAGGGGCTTCTTTTTCGAGGCGGTGGTGGAGTTTGCGGTTTTCGACGACGAGCTCAAAGCGATCGAGTGCGCGGGAGACTACGAGACGCAGTTGGTCTAGATCAACGGGTTTGGTCACAACGTCGTACGCGCCTTTGCGCATGGCTTCGACCGCGGTGTGGACGTTGTCGTGGTCCGTGAGTATGATGCACAGGGTGTCGGGGTGTTGCTGGCCGACCTCCTGCAAAAGTTGCATCCCAGCGGAACCGGGCATCTGCAAGTCGAGAATGGCCAAGTGGAAATTGCCAGCTTTTAGCATCCGGCGCACTTGGGCACCGTCCGCAGCGGTTTCAATGGCATAGCCGGGTTTTTGCAATGCCTCTTGCAGCCCCTCGCGGATAAAGAGCGATTGGTCGGCGATGAGGATGTTGGCCTGTAGTTGGGGCATGAGCTTCTGTTGACAGTGATGGTAACGGGACTAGCTTTTCCTTCATGGAGAATAAGCAAAACGTCGCCGAACACAAGAGGCGCAACCGAGACATGTTCAACGCCATTGCCCGGCGCTACGACTTGCTCAACCACTTACTCAGCGGCGGTGTGGATGTGTACTGGCGGCGACGCGCCCTCCTCGCCGCCCGGGGCAAGCATCCGCAGCGCGTGTTGGATCTGGCTACCGGCACCGGCGATTTTGCCCTCGCGGCGGACCGCTTGGGGCCGCAACAGGTCGTCGGTATTGATATGGCCATTGAGATGCTGCGGTTGGGGGCGGCTAAGGTGGCGGCCAAAGGCCCGTCCGCGCACGTGGACCTATTGGTCGGCGACGCTGAGCAACTGCCGTTTCAGGACCATACCTTCGACCTGGTGATCGGGGCTTTTGGGGTGCGCAACTTTGGGAACATTCCCAGTGGCTTGGCCGAGGCGCATCGGGTGCTCAAGCCCGGTGGCCAACTTTTGGTGCTCGATTTTTGCGAGCCTACTGCGCCGCTGTTCCGGCAATTGTACCTATTCTACTTTCACAAAGTGCTGCCTCTGATCGGCGGCCTGATCTCCGGCCAGCGTCGGGCCTACGCCTATCTGCCGCGCTCGGTGGGGACCTTTCCCCAGGGGCGGGCCTTTGTCGAATTGCTCATCGCGGCCGGGTTCAGCCAGACGCGCTACACGCCTATGACTCTAGGGATTGCCGCGGTGTATCAAGGCGTCAAAGGGCCGGTTGACGAAGTAGGATACCCGTAGGTATTATATGCCTGCAACTTTGTGGTATGAAAACGAGGCGGCTCTGGTTTTCGCTGCGGCGGATCATCGGCTAAAGACCGAATCTTGGACATTGGCCGCGGCCCACTCCTAATTGACGATCAAGCACAATAAGTCAATCTAGTCGAGGTCCCACAGTCGGGATAAGTGCGTCCGTTCCGGCAGGTGCGGGAAAACAATCACCACACGGTCAATCTTACTAGCACCATTGGTTAAAGATGGAAGCACTACTCAATGATTTTAGTCGCGTATTTTTGTTGGAACTGACGATGGCCTGTGCCATTGCCATCTCCGGCTGCTATACGACCTATACCGATATTCACTTCCGCCAAATCCCCAACGGGGCTAGTTGGGGACTAGTGGCGGTTGGTTTAATCGGCCAAGGTTTGTTCTATGTTTGGGGGGCGGTCGAACTAAACCAAGCCGCCCTCGTCTTTCTGGTCGGTTTTGCCGTCAGTTACGTGCTCTACATTTATGGGTTCTGGGCCGCCGGCGACGCCAAATTGTTTTGGGCTTTTGTCTTGGTGCTGCCGCCGACCTTATTCCCTTCCACGTCTCTTTCCTCGTTTAACGCGCCGATTTAGGCACTTTTGCTCAACGCTTTGGTGCTGACCTGTTTGGTCTTGCTGGTCTTGTGGGCGGTGTTGCGTCCGGGTCGGTCGGCGGAAGCCACGGTGGGTTTGGACGCAGCGCACTGGCTGTATCTCGGCTTGGAGTTGGCTGGTCTGGTGGGGCTGGTGCTGGGTTTGGGTGCCTTCTTGCGGGGAGCGGCCCTGACCTTTGTCGAGGTGGTGGTCGCCGTCTTGGTGCTCTATCTGCTGGTTGACCGCTTCGTCTCCCGGCGTTATCGGCTGACGTTGGCCCTGCCCGGGCTGATCTTGGGCGGCTACACGGCGTTGGCATCCGGCGAATGGCCGATCTATCTGACGCTGTGGGTCGTCTGTTGGGCAGTGTTCTTCCTCTACCAGCTCATCCGGGGCGTAGCCCCTCGATTTTTCGTACAGGCCCTGCCCATTCCGGCGTTGCGCGAGGGCATGGTGCCGCGTGTGGCGATCTACGCTGCGCATGGTGAATACCGTTGTGGCACTGAGGTCGGGCCGGGGCCGGATGTGCTGTGTTATGCCGGTCGGCCGTTGACCAAAGGGCAAGTGCGGACGCTGCACGAAGAATCAACGCGGGGCTCTTTCGCGCCCTTTGGCCATGCGCTGGAAGTGGAACTGGCCATACCGTTTGCACCGATAATCGCCGTGGCTGGGGTGTTGACGGTGGTCTTGGGCGGCAGTCTGATCAACCCGCTGATCGAGTTGTTTTCTCCTTGGCTGCCGTCGCTTCAGCAATGGCTGGTGGGGTAATTATGAACCGAGATAGAAAAGACCCTGTAACTCTTACTTTTGGCGTCTTATTGGTTGTGTTGCTGCCGACCTTTTTGCTGTTGGCCAGCCGCTATCAGTCGCTCGATGAGCGCG
>JAJDUT010000071.1 GCA_022826515.1 Candidatus Latescibacterota bacterium | reverse complement strand
CGCGGCGAGATACGCTCGCCGGCCAGATACCGGTTGATCATATCATGGCTGAATCCTTGACTCTGATCGGCAAAATGCGTTAGGGTATAGTTAAGGGGACTGCTCAGCAAATACTGGCAGTAATCTAAGCGCGTCGGTTGGACCATAATTCCCTCCAAAAAGGCAAGGCTTTAGCTACGCAGGCAGGGCCAATACCCCACTCATTGACCAACAGTAGAATACGCCTGTTGAGCTCTGTGCGTAAGTCCTAAAAAAGCTACTCTGCCTAGGCCGGCGAGTTCTGCGGCTCGCCCTGAGGATAAGCGACCAATTTCATAAAGCTTTGCTGCCAAAAGTATTCGTGCTTCCTGTGCAAACTCATCAGGGGTTTCTTTTAGCGCATTCAGAATGTTGGCAGGGCATTCAATCTTTATGTCTATAGACGACATCTTGGGCCTCCGACGGGCGGCGAGGACGGCTATGCTTCAGGTTACGTCAAAAAACATAGAGGAGGGGTAAAGGCGTTGTCAACAGAGCAGCGAAGCAGGGATCGCGCACCTCAACTCAGCGCTCGCAGCCGTCCCGCGTCCTCCTCGTAGCCCGCGCCACACTCCCCACAGACCAGATTACCGCTCAGCGTGACGCCGCAGCGGCAAGCCCAGCCCGCCTGCCGCCCTGGCACGCCGGTTATCAGCGCATAGGCTGGCACGTCGCGGGTTACGACTGCTCCGGCGCCAATGAGGGCGTACTCGCCGATTTCGACGCCGCAGACGATGGTCGAATTGGCCCCCAGCGAAGCCCCCTTGCGCACCCGCGTCTCTTCGAACTCGCGTCGGCGATCAACAAAAGCGCGGGGGTTGACGACGTTGGTGAATACCATTGACGGGCCGCAGAAGACCTCGTCTTCGAGGGTAACTCCCTTGTAGATCGAGACGTTGTTCTGTATTTTGCACCCGTCGCCGATCACCACGCCGCGATCGACATAGACGTTTTGGCCGAGATTGCAGTTTTGGCCGATCTGGGCGTCGGGCATGAGGTGGCAGAAATGCCATATATGGGTTCCCGCGCCGATGGTGACCGGCTCATCGACGCACGTACTGGGATGGATGAAGTAGTCTTTTGCCATGCTGATCGAATATAAATTGTCCCTATCTATTTACCAATGCACCGACCGAATGGTCGGCGCAGAAACCCTTTGCATACGGAGGAAATTGTGAAACTAGCCACGTACTCTGCCGCTGGCGAACAGCGCGTGGGCGCAGTCGTCGGCGACGATAATGTCGTCGTGGATCTCGCCGCTGCCGACCGCGTCTTGGCCCGCCAAGAAAGGCGCAAAACGCACCCCTTCTTTACCGACATGCTGGCCCTGCTCTCGGCAGGTGCCAAGGGCCTGCGCGCTGCCAAACAGGCCGCGGCGTACGCCGAAGATAAAGAACCCAACGGCAAGACCATCCACGCCCTCAACAAGGTCCGCCTCCGCGCTCCCATGCCCAATCCGCGCAAGGTGTTCTGCCTAGCAGGCAACTACCAAGACCACATCGAAGAGGGCGGCGGCAAAATGGATGCCCAAGACAAGGAAACCCCGCGTGTCTTTATGAAACCGCCGACAACCACCGTCATTGGCCCCGGTGACCGCATCCTCATTCCCCCGATCGCCAACAGCATCGACTGGGAGGGCGAGTTGGCCGTGGTCATCGGTCGCAAGACCAAGGGCGTCAAGGCCAAGGACGCGCTCAGATACGTGGCCGGTTACACTGTTATGAACGACGTATCCGAGCGCGAATTGGTCATCAAGAAGCGCACCGACAGCCGCCCGCGCGACGAGTGGTTCGACTGGCTCAATGGCAAATGGCTCGACACTTTTGCTCCGCAGGGACCTTGGATCGTCACTTCGGACGAGATCAAGGACCCCCAGGTTCTCGACATCAGCACTTTCATCAACGGCGAGCGCAAGCAACACAACAACACCGGCCAGATGCTCTACCCGGTCAATAAGATCATCGAGTACATCTCGGCGATTATCACCCTAGAACCGGGCGACCTGATCAGCACCGGCACCATATCGGGCGTCGGCGCGACCACTGGAACCTTTATGAAAAAGGGCGACAAGGTCGAAATCGAGATCTCTGGGATCGGCGTGCTCAAAAACTCGGTCGCCGAGAGCAAGAAATAACCCTTGGACTCAGCGTCTGCGACCACGGGCCAGGAAGGCGGGCTGCTCAGCCGCGCCTTCCTGGCCCTTTGTTTGATTTACTTTTTCGAGAGCTTCCTCGTCGCTCCCTTCCAAGCGCTCTTCCCCGTCTATATCGAAGCCGACTTGGCGCGGCCTCCGTGGTTTACTGGGTACCTGCGCGGGCTAATGTTGCTCCTAGGCGGGATATTTGCCGTGGTTGCCGGTCGGCTCTGCGACCGCTTTGGCCGCAAGACGACCCTGATGATTGGCCTCGTCGGCAGCGCGTTTACCGGCTTGGTCTTTCGCACCGCAGACCCTTGGGGCCTCTCGTGTCTGCTGTTGGTGATGGGTGCGGCTAGCGGCCCTTGGTCCACGGCTGGGCAGAGCATCCTCATCACTGCGGTCACTCCTGCGCGACTCGGTTTGGGTGGTGCTTTGTACTTTCTCAGCAATACGCTCGGCAACGCGCTCGGCAGCTTCTGTACCGGCTTGGTTAAAACCGCCTATTCCTTCGCCCAGATCGGTGCTGTTATGAGCATCGGTATGGTCGCGGTGGTCGCCCTAGCGCTGGCGCTGTTGCCCGGCGACGCGCCTAGCCCGACCACGGCGCAGACGGCGCGCCTCAATACGTGGACGGCCTACCGCCCGCTTTTGGGCCGTGGCAATGTACACCTCCTGCTCAGCCTGCGCCTGACCATCACCACCTTCTGGGGCATGGCGACGCTGGCGCTGCCTTTGTTGATATACCGAGTCGGCGGAAGCGAGGCCCTGCCCGCGTTCTTTGCCTCTCTCTCGCTGGTGGCGGCAGCCTGTTGCCAACTCAGCGTCGGCTATCTCAACGACCGCCTCGGCCGCACGGCACCGCTCCTCGGCTCGGCGTCCGGCGTCTTCCTCAGCGCCTTGGGACTGGCCCTGTGGCACGATTCGCTCGTCGGCCTGTTTGCCTGCGGGACTGCTCTCACCGCTACAGCGTGGGCTGTCTCGACGCTGATCCCCCGGCTCATCAACGACGTTGCCGCTCCCGAAGAAAAAAACCGCCTCGTCGGCTTGGGCCACTTCGCTTGGAGCGGCTCGATGGTGGTCGGCAGTCTGCTCGGTGGCTACCTGATCGAGATAAATGCCGCCCTGCCCTTCTATCTCGGCACGGCTCTTACGGCGCTTGGTGCGCTCGGTGCCTTTGGCCTCTGCCGCCGTCTGGACGGCGCGGGGGTTACGGGTTAGACTAGGCGGATGCAAAAACTCCGCTTGTTCGTCATTACGATCTCGCACTTTTGCGTCGATAGCTACGCCACGATGCTGGCCCCGCTGTTGCCCCTGCTCAAGGTCAACTTGGGGCTGAGCTTGGCGCAAGTTGGGTTTTTGGGTTCCATCGTTTCTATATGCAATATCAGCCAGCCGCTCATGGGCTTGTGGGCCGACCGCATGGCTTGGCGCTGGCTGATCGTCGGTGGCTTGGCCTTGGCGACCATTTTCTCTCCGCTCATGGGGCTGGCTCACAATTATCTGACGCTCGTCGGCATCCTGACGCTGGGTGGGCTTGGGGTCGCCGCCTTCCACCCCCAAGTCTTTTCGCTGGCTGGCGAACTCAGCGGTCCGCGCCGCTCCTTTGGCTTGGCGCTCTTTATCTTTGGCGGGACGCTGGGACTGGGCCTAACGCCGCTGTGGGCACCGGCGTACACCAATTCCTTCGGGCTGGCCGCCCTGCCCTACCTGTCCATTCCCGGCCTGTTGTTCCTTTTGCTCGTCTGGCGCGCGGTGCCGCTGGGCAACCCCAACTTCTCCCACGCCCACGGCAGAAGCACGGCCCAGTGGCGCAGTCTCGGCGACCAAGCGGGTCCTCTCGTGCTGATCACCGCAATCGTCGTTTTGCGCTCGGTATCGGGACTGGGCTTTGGCACGTTTTTGACGCTCATGGCCCAAGAGCGCGGCCTTGGGCTCGTCGCGGGCGGCATCCCCTTGGGCATCTACAATATCGCCGGCGTGGTCGGCGCACTCGTCGTTGGCTATCTAGCCGACCGCATCGATCCTAAACCGCTGGTCTGGGGATCGCTGCTGTGCTCGGTGCCGCCGCTCTTCGCCTTTATCTATGTTGAGGGCACGCTGGCCAGCTATACCCTGCTTTTTTTAGGCGGCGGCCTGTTGCTGTCTTCCAACTCGATTATGGTTGCCATGGCCCAGGAGTTTTCACCGGAAAATACGGGCTTGGTTTCCAGCCTGCCGCTGGGCTTTAGCTGGGGCTTGGCCAGTCTCGCATTGCCACTGATCGGCCATCTCGGCGACCAGATCGGCGTGGCTGAGACCTTGAAATACCTAGCCTTGCTGCCGATATTGCCCGCTGGGCTGGCCTTCTTCCTACCCAACAAGGACACCGCGCCATGAGCTTGCTCATTTTAGACCCCGAGCAGAAGCAGTTCTTCGACGACAACGGCTATCTCTTGCTCAAAGGCTTCTATGGCCCGGCGGAGATGGAGCAGATGCGCGGCGAGTTTCACCGCTTGGTGACCGAGATCGAATCCCGGCCCAAGAACGTCAAGTACTCCTTCATGGACGCGCCGGACGGGTACGCGCCCGATCCCTTCAACCCGCGCAATGTCATCGGCATGATGGATCAGACGTTGGCTGGCGACTACTGGTTCGACCAGTTCACCGAGCCACGCATTGTCTCGGTCATGGTCGATCTGCTAGGCCCTGACCTCGATTTCCACAACGGCAAGATCCGCAACAAACCCCCCGGCTTTGTCTGCACCCAGAGTTGGCACCAAGATTGGCCGTACGAGCGCCACACCGAGCCGGATTTGGCCGCGGCCATTACGTACCTCGACCCGAGTGGATTTGAAGCCGGAGCCACTGAGGTCCTGCCCGGCAGCCACCTCAAGGGCGAGTACCCTACCGTAGAAAACAGCCACACCATCCCCGACGAGTACGTTCCCGCTAGTGAGCAGGTCGTCTTGGAGGCCGAGCCGGGCGACGTGGCAATCATCCATGTCCTCGTCGTTCACCGCGCCGGCCACAACTACACGCCGCGCGCGCGCCACGCCATTATTAACGAGTACAAAACTGCGGCTACTATCGACCAATGGGGCAACTCCTGTGCCTTTGCCGGTTTGCCTTTGGCTCGCAGTGGCCAGCTTTTGATGCCGCGCGTTTATCAGGGATGATGCGACCTTAACATGCGCCCCGCCTTGATATTGTTATAAACCGCTAGTACTTAAATATGGATCGCTTATTTTCTCCGCCGACTCCGGAGGCCCCATGAGCAAAGCATTCTACGTCACCACGCCGATTTACTACGTCAACGACGTGCCCCACATCGGCCACGCCTATACCACTGTGATAGCCGATTTTCTCGCGCGGTTTCACCGCCTCGATGGATTTGACACTTACTTCCTGACTGGCACCGATGAGCACGGGGAAAAAATTTATCAGGCTGCCCACGAGGCTGGCATTGACCCGCAGCAGTTTTGCGACCGCATCAGCCAGCGCTTCCGCGACGCGTGGCAGGTGCTCGACATTTCCCACGACGACTTTATTCGCACGAGTGAGGATCGGCACAAAGCGGTTGTGCGCCAGATCCTAGAGGCGGTTCACGCGGCTGGAGACATCTACTACGACGAGTACGAGGGGCTGTATTGCGTCGGCTGCGAACGCTTTCTCACCGATAAGGAGTTGGTCAACGGCCTGTGCCCCGATCACCTGCGCGCACCGGAGCGTCGCCGCGAGGGCAACTACTTCTTTCGCATGGAAAAGTATCGCGAATGGCTGCGCGACTACATCCGCGACCACCCGGATTTTATTCGTCCCACCGGGTACAGAAACGAAGTGCTGGCCCTGCTTGGCGAGCCGATTGGCGACCTGTCGATTTCGCGGCCCAAAGGTCGGGTGCCTTGGGGTATTGAGCTGCCGTGGGACGCCAAGCACGTGGCGTACGTGTGGGTCGATGCTCTGATCAACTACACTTCCGCACTCGGCTTTCCCGACGACGCGCGCTACAGCGCGTATTGGCCGGTGGCCCAACACCTAATCGGCAAGGACATTCTCAAGCCCCACGCGGTGTTTTGGCCGACCGTACTCAAAGCGGCTGGGGTGCCGCTGTACCAACACCTCAATGTCGGCGGCTTCTTGAAGGGACACGACGACGAGCAGAAGATGAGCAAGAGCTTGGGCAACGTCATTGATCCCTTTGAAATGGCGGAAAAATACGGCACCGACGCCGTGCGCTACTACTTGTTGAAGGACACGGTGTACGGCCAAGACTCTTCCATTGGAGAACAATTCTTGGTCGAGCGCTACAACGCGGATTTGGCCAATGACTTGGGCAACTTGCTCTCCCGCGTCCGCGCCTTGCTCACGCGGCATACCGAGGGCGTCTTACCCGCGCCATCGCAGCAGGAAGCCGACGAGAAGTTGATCGCGGCGGGCACTGCGCTGGTGGGGCAGGTGCGGTCCTTGGTGGGCCGGTTGCGGATGTTCGAGGCGCTGGAGACGGTGATGCAATTCGTGCGGCAGCTCAACCGCTACTTCAACGACGAGGCTCCGTGGAAGCTAGCCAAAGATCCAGCGCAGCACGAGCGATTGGGAACGGTGCTCTACAATATCGCGGAGGGGCTCCGCATCGTCTCAGTGCTGTTGGAGCCGGCCATGCCGAGCAAGGCGCGGCAGGTGCGGACAGATCTAGGATTAGAAGACTACACCTTCGCCGATCTAGAGGCTTGGGGCCAAGCCGCGCCCGGAACGAAAATACCGGCGGAAGCGGATATCCTGTTCCCCAAGTCGGAGACTGGAAAGCCCAAGCGACAGACGCCACAAGCGCCACCAAAGAAAGAGGCTCCACAAGTGGAACAGATTTCGATTGAAGATTTTTCCAAGGTGCAATTGCGCGTAGCCGAGGTCAAAGCCGCCGAGAAGGTCGAAGGTGCCGACAGACTCCTCAAACTGACGCTTGATCTAGGCGATGAGACGCGCACCGTGGTCGGCGGCATCGCTCAGTGGTACCAGCCCGAGGACCTGCCGGGCCGGAAGGTGGTTTTGGTCGCCAACCTCAAACCAGCCAAACTGCGGGGCATTGTCTCGGAAGGGATGATTTTGGCGGCCGAAGATGGCGATGGGAATCTCGTGTTAGTCGGGCCGGATCAGGACATTGCGACGGGAGCTGAGGTGCATTAATCACCGGCGACCTTTTCAACCAGACGGAAAAGAGAGGAAGATGGACAAAATTCGCGTGGGATTTATCGGCTGTGGTGGAAATGCCAGTGGGCATATAGGGCGAGTGCTCGACATCCCCGAGGCCGAAGTGGTGGCGTTGTGCGATGTGGATCAGGCCAGCCTGCAGCGAGCCAAAGAGCGCAACTCGCAGGCTGCGGAGTTGCCGGAGTTTACCCACTACCAAGAGATGCTGGAGCAAGTCGAACTGGACGCGGTAGAGATTTCCACGCCCCATACATTGCACTTTGAGCAGATTATGGCCGCGCTGGACAAGGGGCTACACGTGCTGACCGAAAAGCCGATGGTCTGTACTGTCGATCACGCGCGCCAAGTTATCGCCAAAACAGAGGAGATCGGAAAAGTCTTGATGATCTCCTATCAGCGGCACTTGCAGGCGCAGTACCGCTATGTGCGCAATCAGATCGCGGCCGGGGAGTTGGGGGATATCCAGTTTATATCGGCGCTCCAAGACCAGAAGTGGTATCAGGGGACGATTGGGCTGTGGCGGCAGCAAATGGCACTGTCGGGCGGTGGACAGCTCAACGACTCGGGAAGCCATCTGCTGGACATCGCGCTGTGGATGACCGGGCTGGAGGTGGCAGAGGTACAGGCCTACATGGAGTATTTCGACTCCGAGGTAGATATCAACTCGGCGCTGTCGCTGCGCTTTCGCAACGGCGCGCTGGGGACGATTGCGGTGGTGGGCAACTCGCCGACCGGCGGGATGTGGGAGGACATCACCATCTGGGGGACCAAGGCTGTGGTCTATATCCGCCAGGGACAGATCTTTTACAAGACGCAGCACAGCAATGAGGTGTACGAGGTAAATAACTTGCCCGGCTCGACGACGCCCGACCAGAATTTCATCGACGCGATTCTCGGCCGCGACCAAGTGCAGGTGCCCCCCGAATGCGGCCTGCGGGTCATTGAACTGACCGAAGCGGCATGGGCCTCAGCCGCTAGCGGTCAGCCGGTCAAAGTAAAAAGCATTTGACATGGTTCTGCGGCGTTTGTCATATTAAACGCAAGTCGAGTTCGGGGGTCACAAACCCCTGTTGCCGCCACGCTGAGGCCCGAGGCTACGCGAGCGGGCCAACCCGGCTTTGCAACTGGCCGCAACGACGCGCAGAGTTGGAGTATGGATTATGAGGCGCGCACAAGCGAAAGGAGGTGGTCCATTGAGTAGTAATCGTACCGCAGGGAGGTTGATCACTTGATCAACTCCAGGTGATCGACTACCTGGTCAGAAGCACAGTCGCCTCGGCGACATAGCTTTTGAGAGTACAGCCGGGCGCACCCCACCTTAGCGGGTGCGCCCGGTTTTTTTATTCGCACGGCTCTAGATTGGTTCCCATGCAGCATTTTTGCCATATTGTCCGCGAGGAGGCCGTCTATGAAACGCATCGCCAAGCCCGCAGGGGCCTATAATATCGTAGTAGAAGAGGTCGAGACCCCGGCCATTGCCCCGACCGAGATTTTGATCCGCGCCGAATGTTCGCTAATCAGCCGAGGATCGGAGATTTGGCGGCGCTACGTGCGCGAAGAGGCGATTGACCACCGCTCCATGGGCTACTCGCTGGTGGGCCGAGTTGCTGAAGCAGGCGCGGAGGTCGAAGAGTTCAAAATCGGCGATCTGGTCGCGGCTCTCGCGCCGCACGCCGAATACGTGGCGGTCGAAGTCGCGGCCACCCAACACAAGCCCGCGGCCGTGCGCCTGCCAGCGGGCCTGTCGCCCGAGGCGGGCACCTTTTGGCCGCTGGGAACCAGCTCGGTTCTGTGGATGTGGGAGACCGGGGCCGGCCCGGACGATGTCATGGTCATTCAGGGGCAGGGCTTGGTCGGCAGCGGTTGCATGCAGGCGGCCAAGGCACAAGGCGCGGGGCGCGTCATTGGGATTGATGCCTTGCCCTTGCGCTGCGAGCTGGCGTGCGAGTTAGGAGCCGACGTGGTGATAGACGCCAGCGCCGGCGACTCTGTTACACAGGTCTTGGAACTGACGGGCGGGAAGGGTGCCGACATCGTGGTCGAAGCCGTGGGTGGGCGGGCTGGGGCGCAGGCATTTGCCGAGGCGCAGGACATGCTCAAGAGCGGCGGCCTCTTGCAGGTGCTGGGCCTATACGAGAACGAACCCCTGCCGCTCTACTCACAAAAAATCATGGGCAAGCGCCTCATAGGCAGCTACCTCGACGCCAGTCGACGGCCCGAAGGATCAGCACGGACGCTAGAACTGCTGGCTACGGACCAAATCCAGTTCGCCAAGATGATCACCCACCGCTTCCCCTACACCGAAGCGGCAGCAGCCTTCGATCTGCTCTACAATCGGTTGGGCGAGACGATGGCGGTGTTGTTGGTGTGGGACAACTGAACTTAGGAGATAAAGACGACGATGAGTAGAACCATAGAGAAGCTCTTCCGCGCCCCTTACGGGGTTCCCAACGCGCTACAAGTAGTAGAAGAAGGACTGTGGATTACCGACCAAATTACCGACCGGGTGGCGCTGATCGAAATCGCCGAGCCGTCTGAATACGGCGTCACCCGTCTGATCCGCGACATTCCCAGCGAGTCGTCCAATACCAGCGGCATGGCTTGGGGCGGTGGTTCGCTGTGGTTGGCGGCCAATGGGGCAGGTACGCTCTGGCGGCCCGCACGGCCGACGGACGCCGAGCAAGGGGCGGGCGAAATTTTCGAGGTTGATCCAGACACTGGCGCGACTCGCAACCGCTATCCAGTGCCCGGCGGCGGTGGGGTCCATGGGATGGAGTACGATCCGTTTGAAGAGGGCTACGTGTGGATTACCACCCTCAAGAGCCAGACGCTGAGCAAAGTTAAAATCGCTGGCTGGTCAGTCGAACATGTGCTGGATTTGCCCTACGGGCGCGCGCACGGCGTGGTGCGGGTTGCCGATGGCATCTGGGTGGTGCATACCGCCGACCGCGTGATCGTCAAGCTCGACGTGGAGAGCGGGGCCGAGTTAGATCGAATTGTGGTTCCCGATAGCGACCCCGAGCCGCATGGGCTGTCGATTTTTGGCGAGGATTTGATCTATTGCGACGCCACGTCTGGATGGGTCGCTAAAATCAGCCTGTGAGGATGTGATGACGCGCATAGCGACCTCGACATGGAGCTTGCACAGGACGTTAGGGGCGTCGATGTACCAGTGGTCCGATCCCCAAGGCGAGCCGGTGCTAGAAGGGACAGGGCAGGGCGATCTCACCTTGTTAGAGCTACCGGCACAGCTTGCCGCACGCGGCATCGGCCTGTTGGAGATTTGCCACTTCCACTTCCCGAGGCTCGACGATGATTATATCAACCAGTTGCGGCGGGCACTTGCCGACAGCGGCGTCGAGCTTTTTAGCGTGCTGATTGACGCTGGCGACATCGCGCATCCCGATGCGGCCCAACGCGCAAAAGAAGTGGCTTGGGTACGCGAGTGGATGGAGATTGCCGCCCGCTGCGGCGCGCAGTGTGTGCGGGTGATCGCCGGGGAAGGGAACGACGGCGAAGCCGTGCAGGTAAGTGCGGAGAATTTGCGCGCGTTCGCCAGCTTTGGTCGCACCTTGGGTATTGGGGTGATGACGGAGAATTTTCGGACGCTGGGCACGTCGGTCGGAGCGCTCAATGCGGTCCTCGACTTGTGCGACGGCGAGGTGGGCTGTGCGCTGACTTTGGCAACTTCAAGGGGCCGGATAAATACAGCGATCTGGCGGCGATTTTGCCGAGGGCGACTTCCGTACACGCCAAGGCCGACTTTTCCGAAGAGGGACAGATGGACCGCGAGGATTTTGATCACTGTCTCCGGCTGGCCAGTGATGCGGGGTTTGCCGGGCCGTACTCGTTAATTTTTTCTAGTCCAGGAGACGAGTGGGAGGGCATAGCGAAGACGCGGGAAGTGGTCGAGGAATGGCTGTGAGCAAGCGGGGGAAAAAGTACTGGCTCGTCAAGTGCGAATTCGACGAGTGCTCCTTTGACGAGCTGAAGCAGCGGCCGCAAAGCACGGGCTACTGGCGGGGCGTGCGCAACTACCAAGCGCGCAATCTCATCCGCGACGACATGGAGAAGGGGGATCTGGCGTTCTTTTATCACTCTAACTGCGACGAACCGGGGATTGCTGGAATCGCGACGATTACAAGAGCGGGGTATCCCGACCCAAGTCAGTTCGACGACAAGCACGACTACTACGATGAAAAATCCACCGAGGATGAGCCGCGCTGGTTTTCCTTCGACGTGCAGTGGAAACGCAAATTTAAAAGGTTTGTCCACCTCGCCGACCTCAAGGCCAACGACAAGCTCGCCGACATGCGGGTGGTGCAGCGGGGTCAGCGGCTGTCGATTCAGCCGGTCGCCGCGCAGGAGTGGAAGGAAGTCTGTAAAATGGGAGGCGTCAGTCCGACGTGATGTTTTATGGCTAATACACCCCTCGTCGTCCTAATCGGCGACTCGATTCGCATGGGTTATCAGGACCATGTCGCTAGCCAATTGGCGGGCCGGGCCGAGATCTGGGTCCCCGAAGAAAATGGCGGCGACAGCCGCAATGTTCTCGCGCATCTGGACCAATGGGTTATCGCGCGCCAGCCGGACCTGGTCCACGTCAATTGTGGGCTGCACGATTTGAAGAGGGCCTTTGGCGCAGCATCCTCAGTTCTCGTGGACGAATACGGGCGCAACGTGCGCCAGATATTGCAAAGGCTGCAACGCGAGTTGGACGGGGCCGTCGTCTGGGCCACTACCACGCCGGTGGATGAAAATTGGCACCATCAGAATAAGGGCTTTGATCGCTTGGAGGCCGATGTAGAAGCCTACAATGCGGCGGCCCACACCGTGGCGGTGGATTTGGGCGTGCCGATTGACGACCTCTTTACCGTTGTTGAGCGCGAAGGGAAGGCGCGGCTTTTGACCCAAGACGGGGTGCATTTTACCGAAGAGGGATCGCAGCTATTGGGACGTGTGGTGGCCGAGTGCGTCTGGGGGCATCTGTCGGATCGCTGACTTATGGAAGCAACCGTAGCCAATTATAGAGAATGGCAAAAAACCAAGACGAAACTCCGATCATAAACATCTCTGCCTATCATCGTGACCTTTACCAACTGCTTACTTTGTTGCTGGCGGATGAAAAAGTTGCGATGAATGCGAATTTCAAAAACTTGTCCGAAAGTAACCATGACAACGAAGTCAATAGACTATTGATATGGATAGCTATAGCTACTCGTCAGTTACTTGACATCAAAACCCACTCCATAGGATTACAGATATGTGGGCAATTTTGTAAGGATTTCCCCAATGTGGACTACGAAGGCCTGACTTTTCGCCAAGCTTGTAACACCATTATCCATGCTGTAGAAATTCTTTCTTACGATCCGGATGATGATGAGAGTACTAAAGAAGGCTCATGGAAGGCGGATTACTACAAGGGGATAATTATTGTCCGAGGGAAGCAAGGAATGGGAAGAAGGCAAAGATCTACCCGTGCATTGCTGAACTGTGAGAAATTCGCTGAATATTGTATTTTTTTGAGCGAGGAATTTACTGAGGAGGTTTGAACATGGCGACTAGCAGAACCATTTATAAATACCACTTCAAGTTGGGCAATAAAATTGTCCACACAGGGATTACCAGAGACATTGATCGCCGCGAGGCCGAGCATCGGCGAAAATCTGGCTGGGGAAGGGGCCATATTGTGCAGATTGGTGGGCGGACCACCCAAGAAGCTGCGCTACAATGGGAAGCGGAACAGCGACGACTAGGCAAGCCGACAGGGCCGTAATACCCGAGGATATGGACAAGGATAACCTAATTACACCCGGCGAGATTCTGCTAGAGGAATACCCAAGCTCTTGTAGGAAGAAATAACGAACCTGTTGAAGTTATGGAAGCGACCGTAGCGCAATTGGCACAGACGCGGCAGGAGCGGGCGCAGCAAATCGCCGCAGCCGGGGATCTTGGGGTGCTGGGCCGCCGCATCGATACCACGGTATCCGAGGCGCTCGTCCTGGGGCTTTGGTTGCAAGGCGTCAGGACTTTCTTTTGCGTCTTTGGTCACGGCTCGACCGAGATCGGCGAGGTCTTGCGGATTTATCAGGACGCAGGGCTAGTGCGCGTCTGTGGGGTGCGCAGCGAAATCGAGGCGTCACACGCGGCTGCGGCCCTGCGCTGGGTGCGCGGCGAAAAGGCCGCGGTCGTCACCTCGATCGGGCCGGGAGCACTGCAAGCGCTGGCGGCCTCTATTGTCCCGCGCTCGGATGGGTTGGGCGTCTGGTATCTGCTCGGGGACGAGACGACCCAAGACGAGGGGCCGAACATGCAGCAGGTTCCCGGGACCGAACAAAACGCCTTCCTGCGGCTGTTTGGCACCATGAGCCGGACGTACTCGCTGCACACGCCGCTGGCGCTTGCCACGGCTCTGCGGCGAGGACTCAACGCGGTGGATCATCCGCATCAGGCCGAGCCGTTTTTTTTGCTCTTGCCGCTCAACGTGCAACCCGCGGAGTTGGCGCAGTTCAATTTGGACGAGCTACCCGTGGGCGCACCGCCGCCGTTGGGTGCGGCTGCGGATGAGGGACGCTACGCGGAGGCGGCAGCCGTCGTTGCCGCGGCCGAGCGCGTCGTCGTCAAGGTCGGCGGCGGTGCGCGTGGGGCCGGGGCGGAGTTAGCTGAGTTGTTGGAGCTAGCCGACGCGGTGGTTGTGACTAGTCCCTTAGTCTCCGGCGTCTTGCCGTACGATCATCCGCGCAACATGACTGTCGGCGGCAGCAAGGGGTCGATTTGCGGCAACTACGCGATGGAGGAAGCCGATCTCTTGATCGCCGTTGGTGCCCGCTTTGTCTGCCAGTCGGATTCGTCGCGCACGGGCTATCCGCGCGTGCAAGGCGTCGTCAATATCAACGCGGATCCAGAAACTGCTACTCACTACGGCAAGACTATGGCCTTGGTCGGCGATGCGGCCGGGACGCTGCGGAAATTGAATCGCGCGCTCAGCGCGAGTCGCGTGCAAAACGGCTCTCCTTCGGCTTGGTTGCAGGCCTGTAGCGACAAGAAGCGGGAGTGGGCGGCGTTTAAGGCCGTGCGCTATCAAAAATCGGTGCTGTACGACGAGATGTGGGACGCGGAGGTCATGACGCAGCCGACGGCCATTAAGGTGGCCACGGATTGGGCGCGCACCCGCGATGCCGTGTGTTTTTTTGACGCCGGCGACGTGCAGGCCAACGGCTTCCAAGTCGTAGAAGACGATCGCTTGGGCCGCACCTTTACCGAGACTGGGGCCAGTTATATGGGTTTTGCAGTCTCGGCGCTGTTGGCTACTGCGGTAGCGACCGAGCCGTTCTACGGGTTGGCTATTAGCGGCGATGGCTCTTTCACCATGAATCCGCAGGTGCTCATCGACGGGGTAGAGCACGGAGCGACCGGGTGCATTCTGCTGTTGGACAATCGGCGGATGGGCGCGATCTCGGGTTTGCAACTGGCCCAGTACGGGGCTGACTGCGGCACCTACGACCGCGTGGTAGTTGACTACGTGACTTGGGCGAGTGCAGTAGAGGGCGTGGTCGCGATGAGCGGCGGGTATTCGCCCGAGTCGCTGGAAAGAGCGTTGGACCAGGCGCGGGCGCACGGCGGCTTGTCGCTGATACACATCCCCGTTTATTTCGGACCAGACGAACGCGGGGCCTTGGGGGCCTTTGGCCGCTGGAACGTCGGCAACTGGTGCGCCGATACCGAGGCGCTGCGCCACGAGATTGGACTCTGATCCGCAGATGAGCGCAGATTCGGATCGTCTTGCAAATCCTATCTGCGTTTATCTGCGGATTATCTAATGGAGGAAATCGTATGAAAATTGCCATGTTGCACGGTCCGCGAGATTTGCGGATTGAAGATCTGACGCTGGACACGGAGAATTTGGAGGACGACCAGATTTGGGTGGAGACGGAGATCACGGGATTTAAGATCGGCACCGACCGCGGCAACTACGAAGGGGCCGAACAGGTGCCCGGAGCACCGGATTTTCCGCGCTGGGTGGGCGACAGCAACTTAGGTGTGGTGCGCGGGGTCGGCAGCAAGGTCACTAAGTTCGCAGTGGGGGATCGGGTGGTGTCGCGGCATCCCCATCAGTCGGCGTACGTGGCGCGGGACAGCGAGAGCATCGTCCACGTGCCGGACGGGGTCGCGGCCGAAGATGCGGTGTTCGCCCATTTGTACGCCTTGAGCATGCATTGCTACACCAAGGCGTTTTTCGCACCCGGCGAAACCGTGGCCGTGGTGGGGTTGGGCGTCTTGGGGCTGGGGGCGGTGGCGCTAGGCCCGCTTTTTGGTGCGCGAGTCTTGGGGCTGGGCAACAGCTCGGTGCGCTTGGACATGGCGCGCCAGATGGGGGCGCACGAAGCCCTGTTGTCGGACGATCCCGAGTTGGAGGCCAAGCTGGACGAATTTACCCACGGGCAGGGGATCGACTTGGTGATCCTGACGGCCAACCCTTGGCCGGCGTATCGCACGGCGATGGAAGTAGTCCGAACCAACGGACGGGTGTCCGTCGTCAGCCTCCCAGGGAGAGGCGAAGAGGCGCTGGATTTTAACCCGTTGGACATGCGCTGGTTTTACTTCAAGGGCGTTTCAATCTGTGCGGTCAACGATCGGGCCGGGTCGCTGTTTCCGCCGCCGGAAGGAGACCACTTTGACAACGACGGCCGCTGCGTCCACGTGCTCTCGCTGATGCAGGAAGGCAAGCTCCAACCGAGCCGCTTGGTCACCCACCGGCTGCACTACTCGGACATGGTCCAAGCCTACGAAATGGCGTACCACCGCGAGAAAAACATGCTCAACGTGGTGTTCAACTGGAAGGACTGAAGCGCTTATGGACCTGCTGCCGACGACCAATGCCGACGGGCGGGACGTCATCCCGATGACCGAGGCCCAGAAGTACCTCTTTGACCTCAAGGGATTTGTCCTCTTGCCCGCGCTGTTGAGCGAAGAAGAGCTGGTGGCGATCCGCGCCCACCAGATGAAGTTTCTCTACGAGCGCGAGTCCCTGCCGCCGGACGAGCGCGACAATCACGGCGGCCCGTCGCAGATCTTGCTCGACCACCCGGCCGTAGTGGGCGTGCTCAACGAAGTGCTCTCGCATCAGGCGCTGGCCAGCGAAGAGTGCTATGGGTTCCGCTACGACCACACCTATACCAGCCATCGCCAAGCTGGGCACGACAACTTCGGCCCGCACGGCGGCGGCGGGTACTTCAACTTTCGCGGCAACTCGCACATCTACCAGATGCAGTCGGGCAAGGTGCATTCCGGCCTGACGCGAGTGGTGTGGGAGCTCAACGAAGTCGGCGAGGGCGACGGGGGCACGCTTTTTCTGCCGGGCAGCCACAAGGCCGCCTTCTCCCGGCCCGACGAGCTGAGCGAGCGTGACAGTGCGCTGTGGGAGAGCTATATCTGCCAGGCCGGTTCGGTGGTGATTTTCACTGAAGCCCTGTGCCATTCGGGCACGCGCTGGACCAACGAGCAGCGCGACCGACTGAGCTTGTTCACTTGCTACGACACCGTCAATTCCAAGTGGGGCAAAGGGTGTCCGTCGGCCGAAGTGATCGCCTCGTTTCCAGAGAAGCGCCGCACGCTCTTCCGGGGTGTGTGGCACGGGATGAGCGACGTGCCCGGTATCAACAAGTACTACGAAGCAGCCAACCAAGCCGTTTGAGTGCGACGAAAGAATTCTGCATGAGCGAAAAAGTTCTCTTCCTGCTCGATGGTATGGCCCTCGTCTATCGGGGGCACTTCGCGATGATTCGCAATCCGCGCATGACCTCAAAGGGCATGAACACGTCGGCCGTTTTTGCCTTTGCCAACACCTTGCTCTCCATCATCGAAAAGGGTGAGCCGACGCACATCGCCGTCGTCTTCGACACGCCTGAGCCGACGCATCGGCACCACAAGTACGAAGAGTACAAAGCCCAGCGCGAGGCCATGCCCGAGGATCTGAGCCAAGCACTGCCGTACGTGTTCCAGCTCTGCGAGGCGTTTAACATCCCGGTCTTGCGCGAGCCGGGATGGGAGGCCGACGACGTGATCGGCACGTTGGCCAAGAAGGCCGAAGCCGAGGGGTTTGCGACGTACATGGTCACGCCCGACAAGGACTACGGCCAGCTCGTTTCCGAGCGGAGCTTTATGTACAAGCCGGGGCGCGGCGGTGACGAGGCCGAGGTGTTGGGAGTGCCGGAAATCCTTGCACAATGGCAAGTCGAGCGGATCGACCAAGTGATCGATGTGCTGGGGCTGATGGGCGACTCCTCGGACAATGTGCCCGGCGTTCCTGGGATCGGCCCCAAGACGGCGCAAAAGCTCATCGCCGAGTACGGCAGCGTCGAAAAGTTGCTAGCGCACACCGATCAACTCAAGGGCAAGCAGAAGCAGAACGTAGAGGAACACCGGGAACAGGCCCTGCTTTCCAAGGAGCTAGTTACCATTGAGTGCGACGTGCCGTTGGACGTGGGACTGGCGGATTTGGTTAAGGCCGACTGGGACCGCGAGAAGTTAGAGACCCTTTTTACCGAACTCGAATTCAATACGCTGGGCCGACGGCTGCTCGGCGACGAGTTTAGCGTTGAAAAGGAACAGACCCACGGCCCGCTCAAAGGGGTGGAGGATGTGGAGCACGACTATCAACTCGTTGATACGCCCGACAAGCGACAGGCGTTGATTGAGGCGCTGTCAGAGCAGTCGGCGTTTTGCTTTGACGTTGAGACCAACGGTCTAGACGTCCGGCAATGCGACTTGATTGGCTTGGCCTTTTCGTGGGCTCCGGGCACGGGCCACTACGTGCCGCTGCCTGGGGAGCGGGCCGAGGTGCTGGCCGTTTTGGAGGAGTTCCGCCCGGTGTTTGAAGGAGCGAGCGAAAAAATCGGCCACAACCTCAAGTACGATCTCAGCGTCCTCCGCTGGCACGGTATGCGGTTGGAAGGCCCGTTCTTCGACACCATGCTGGCGGCGACCTTGGCCGAGCCTGAGCTGAGACGCAGCATGGATGAACTGGCCAAGAGCCTGCTCTCCTACTCACCCAAGCCCATATCCGAGCTGATCGGCGAGCGCGGCGGTGAGCAGCTAACGCTCCTACAAGTGCCGATGGAGCAAGTGGCCGAGTACGCCTGCGAGGACGCGGACATCACCTTCCAACTCGCTGCGGCGCTGCGGCCGAAAATCGACGACATGGATCAGCAGCGCGTTTTTTACGAGATCGAAGTTCCGCTCCTGCCGGTGCTGGTAGATATGGAATACGAGGGCATCCGCATGGAAAGCTCGGCCTTGGCTGCGCTCTCGCGGCAATTTGAGGAGGCCATCGAACAGGCTGCCGAGCGCGTCTTTGAGTTGGCCGGGGAGCGCTTCAACCTCAATTCGGGCAATCAGCTAGGCACCATTCTCTTTGATAAGATGGAGCTGGATCCCAATGCGCGGCGGACGCAGAAGACCGGCCAGTACCAAACCAGCGAACAGATCTTGCGCCGGCTGGCCAATCGCCACGAGATCGCGCGGCAGGTGCTCGAATACCGCTTGCACACCAAGCTCAAGTCAACGTATGTCGATCAGCTTCCCAGCGCGGTCTTTAAGGCCACTGGGCGCGTCCACACCAACTACGAGCAGCTCATGACCGCTACCGGGCGCATGAAGTCCGACCGCCCGAACCTCCAGAACATCCCCATCCGCAGCGAGCAAGGGCGGGAAATCCGCCGCGCCTTTGTGCCGCGCAGCAGCGACTACCTGCTGTTCTCGGCCGATTATTCGCAGATCGAGTTGCGGATCGCCGCGGCGCTCAGCCGCGACGAGGGGATGCTGGACACCTTCAACAGCGGCGGCGACATCCACATGGCTACGGCCGCAAAGATCTACCAAGTCGCAGAAGACCAAGCGACCCCGGAGATGCGCCGTCAGGCCAAGACGGTCAACTTCGGCATCATCTACGGGATCTCGCCCTTTGGGTTAGCCGAGCGGCTCGACATTCCGCGCTGGCAGGCCTCCGAGCTAATCGATCAGTACTTTGCCCAGTATCCGGGGGTGCGGCGCTATCTCGACGAGACTGTGGAGTTCGCCCGCGACAAGGGCTACGTCGAGACGGTGACCGGGCGGCGGCGCTATTTGCGCGACATCAACTCGCGCAACGCCACTACCCGCAAAGGAGCCGAGCGCAACGCAATCAATACCCGCATTCAGGGTACGGCCGCGGATATGATCAAGCTGGCGATGAGCCGCATCCACCGGCTGCTGCGCGAGGAAGGGTTCCGCTCGGCGATGCTGTTGCAGGTCCACGACGAGTTGGTCTTCGACCTGCACCGGGACGAGGTAGAGACCCTACCGCCGCTAGTCGCGCGCGAGATGCGCGAGGCTTTGCCGATGGAGGTGCCGCTAGAAATCGAGATGGGCACCGGCGAGAATTGGCTGGAGGCGCACTGAGGGGCCGAGCGGATACCGGGAAACTATGATTGCACGCAGCAAAATATGGCACGTGCGTCCGCGGAGAGACGCAAAATGACCGAATACTCATCGTCTAAAAAAATCAAGCCATCGTCCGACGTGGTGAGTGACGGACGCCAATTGACGCTGGACGAACTAATTCGCCCGAGGCAAACGGAACACAGTCTCAGTATAGATCGCGCCTTTCCCGAGGAATTTGTCAACGACCTTTCCCGTCAGGAGGTGTTCAACAAACATCTCTTTCGTCCAAACACGTATCTGCATAAGTGGTGGGCGCGACGGTGCGGGTCCACATTTCGCACCATACTCAAGCAATTTGCGGCTGACCATGAGTGTCGCGATTACTACGCACCTGGCGGGCTAGAAGGCATGACTGTGCTTGACCCGATGATGGGAGGCGGCACGACTCTGCACGAAGCGATTCGCCTCGGCGCGAACGTCATCGGTGCGGATATAGACCCCATCCCGATTGTGCAGGCCCGAGCGTCACTCACGCAGGTCGAGTTGGCGGGTTTGCGAGTAGTTTTCGATCGGTTCTTCGCCGACTTGCACGATAGCTTGGGGCCTTATTTCCAGACCGAATGTCCAACCTGTGAGCAGACTGTGGATATCCAGTATGTGCTACACGGGATGCGTAAAAAATGCGCTTGTCGGAATGTCGTGCAGATTGATCAGTACGATTTGCGACATGAGGACGATGCAATAATCGGCATTTGCCCTGAGAGCGGGGAGATTTTTCGCAATCAAAACGGGCAGAAGACCGTCGTCGAAAAGTTGTCTCCGCTGACCAGAATGGTCGGTGCAACCACGGATCTGATTACCAAAGCTGAAAAAGAGTGTCCTAGCTGCGGTCAGAAGTACGAGGAACTGCTCGACTTGCCATTTTATGCGCGCTATACGCCGATTGCGATTGTTGCGACTTGCCCCGAGCACGGCACCTTTTTCCGCTCGCCTAGCGAAGAGGATTTGGCGCGAATCAAACGGGCCGACGAGCGGCGTAGCGAACTGGATTTCGGACCGTTGGAAGATTTTAGGGTGCATGACGGCCCCAAGTCTGGTGATCTGCTAAGGCACAATGTCCGTTCATATCTCGATGTTTTTTCATCCCGTCAGCTACTGTACCTGCACCAAGCGATTCGGCAACTTCGCGACTATGCAGGCATAGATAGACTCACCCTTGGGATGCTTTTGTCCACGTCTTTAGAGTTCAATGCCATGCTCTGCGGATACAAGGGTTGGTACAAACGCCGTCCGGGTGCAATTCGGCACGTTTTCGCGTTGCACGCCTATTCGTTCCAATACACGGTGCTGGAGAACAACCCGGTCAATCCGCGTAAATCGTCCGGCAACCTGCAATTACTCTTTCGCGATCGGATCGAGCGGGGGCGCAAGTGGTCGGCGTTGCCCATTGAGCGGAAAATTGGGGAAGATGGCAAAAGAGAGTTAGTCAAGATAGCGGGGGAAGCGGACGACGGCATTGAAGTTTTCAATCAGGCCGATCTCGTGCGTGATCGGAGTCGGTTTTGGCTCATTCAGGGCGATTCGCAGCGGTTGCCTCTCGACGACCATTCCGTAGATATGATAGTGACTGATCCTCCCTATTACGACAGTGTGCAATACAGCAATCTGGCGGCTTTTTTTCGGGTGTGGCTGACTCGCCTGCTCCCCGACGAGGCCGAGTGGAATTACGACGAATCCGACAGTGCTGTTGCGACAAAAGCGACCACTGGTGTTAGTAATTTTATGAGGGTACTCGCGGGCATTTTCGCAGAGTGCGGGCGAGTCCTAAAGAAACAGACCGGGCGGATGGTATTTACTTTTCACCACTGGGATCCTAGCGCGTGGGCTGAACTCACGTTGGCTCTCAAAAGTGCCGAATTTAGGCTGATGAATGCTTACGTAGTGTACTCCGA
>JAJDUT010000067.1 GCA_022826515.1 Candidatus Latescibacterota bacterium | reverse complement strand
CGCGGCGAGATACGCTCGCCGGCCAGATACCGGTTGATCATATCATGGCTGAATCCTTGACTCTGATCGGCAAAATGCGTTAGGGTATAGTTAAGGGGACTGCTCAGCAAATACTGGCAGTAATCTAAGCGCGTCGGTTGGGCCATAATTCCCTCCAAAAAGGCAAGGCTTTAGCTACGCAGGCAGGGCCAATACCCCACTGATTGACCAACAGTAGAATACGCCTGTTGAGCTCTGTGCGTAAGTCCTAAATAGTTTATTATAGAAGCCGCGCCGCCTTGAGGACGAACTGGAACATGGCAAAAAATTCAACATCAGTGCGAATTTTGCCATAGAATACGGTCGCATCCTACGCCCCGTCCCGCAATATCGCCGATTTTTTGTTCATAAGTTATTAAAAAATAACAATTTATTATTTAAAAGGAGGTGTTATGAAAACGAAAATCACTACCTCGGCGGCGACTTCGGCCGCGCTCGTGTTGCTCATAGCTATAGTCAGCGGTTGCACGATCGCCAAGATCAGTGGTCGGGGTGCAATGCCAATGATGCTCAATGCCCCGCCGCAGCGCGTCAAGGTCATTGAGCGCTTCGATGAGAGCAAGATGATTACGTTCGACTATACTAGCTCCTTCGACGTTTCGGAGATCATAGGCGCAAAGCTTCAAAGGAGCGATGCAGACGTCATCACCAACCTCGTGGTTGAGGTCAAAGGTGACTTCCCCTCCTTCCTATTGAACTTGGTCACTTTGGGGCTAGCCAATGCCAAAGTGTTCTCAGTGGAGGGTGAATTGGTCAAGATCGAAGGCGGCATGAGCAGCCTGCTCGAATCTTATGAGGTGGTAGCTACCTTTGACAACCTAGACCAGTTCGACTTGGAAAGTACCGCCGCCCAGCATACTAGCCTAGTTCGTCTCGACGAAGGCTTCGCTTTAGTGCGGCAGAAGTAACAAGCAGCGAGCCGCTACAACAACAGCCCAGACCGTTTTGAGTGGTCTGGGCTTTTACTATGCCTACTCAGGTCTTTTGCTCTTTTTTCTTTTAAGTAGCCGGGCGAGGATAGTCCAAGGGCGTGGGGCGCACTCGGGTCCTTCTTGAGAGGCCCTATTTCCATATATTAGGGCGAGCGAATTTCACCTACTCCACTTCGATTAGGCGAATACTGGCGATGAAAATTGCCGATCTTCTCAAGCGCGAGGAAGGTAAGACACTGGAATTTAAGCGAGACGTGTCTTCACCTAAAAACCTGCTGAAAACCCTAGTAGCTTTTGCGAACACTGCGGGTGGGCAGGTGATTATTGGCGTGGACGATAGGTCTCGCTTGCCGGTAGGAGTAGAGAGTCCACTCGATGAAGAGGAGCGGCTTTGCAGTCTGATAGCCGACTCCATCCGACCGCGCTTGGTTCCGAACATCGAGATGACGACCGTCAACGGCAAAACCCTGCTCGTGGTAGAAGTGTTTCTGAGCGGATCTAGGCCGCACTGGCTGCAGGCCGAAGGCCCTGAGCACGGGGCCTTTGTCCGCTTAGGCTCCACCAATCGGCTGGCAGACCGAGAATTGCTCGCCGAATTGAAGCGCTCGGTGGAAGGCATTGCTTTTGACGAACTCCCCATGTCCGAACTGTCGGTTGCCGATTTGGACTTGGCGGTGCTAAAGGAGCTATTCCACGACCAACGCGACCTCGGCGAAAGGGAACTACTGACCCTGAGATTGCTGACCAACGAGCAGGGGCGACGGGTACCGACCAAGGGGGCGGTCTTGCTCGTCGGCAAAGACCGGGAGAGACATTTTCCCGATGCTTGGGTGCAATGCGGGCGCTTTATCGGGCGAGACAAAGCGGATATTTTCGATCACATCGAACTGTACGACCCACTGCCGCAGGCAGTCGAAAGCATCCTGTTGTTTCTCAAAAAACACGCCATGCGCGGGGCCGACTTTTCCGCAATCCGACGCAAAGACTGCTGGAGCATTCCGCTTGGAATTTTGCGCGAGGTGGTCATTAACGCGCTGGTTCACGCCGACTATTCGCAGAAGGGGGGACCCATTCGGGTGGCTTTTTTTGACGACCACATTGAGGTCGAAAATCCCGGCATCCTCCTGCCGGGTTTGACCCTCGACGACATTCGTCAGGGCCTGTCCAAAATTCGCAACCACGTTATTGCCCGCGTCTTTCGCGAACTGAACCTGATTGAACAGTGGGGCAGCGGCATCCCCCGCATGTTCCGCGAGGCCGAAGAATTGGGGCTGCCGGAGCTACAGATTGCGGAAATCGGTATGCGGATGCGCGTTACTGTGCCGTTGCCTGAGAGCATCGCAACTCAAAAGCCCACCGAACAAGCTACCGAACAAGCTACCGAACAAGCTACCGAACAAGCTACCGAACAAGCTACCGAACAAGTAAGACGCATCCTTAATTGCCTCAAAAGTGGCCCCTTGAGCGTCCGCGAGGCCATGGATGCCCTTAGCTTGCACCATCGCCCAACGTTCCTCTACAACTACCTACATCCGGTCTTGGATACTGGCCTCGTTGAAAGGACGCAGCCCGAGTCGCCGAGGAGTCCCAAGCAGAAGTACCGCCTAACCGCAAAGGGCGAAAAAGTGCTTTTTGAGGGCGATCCAGCAGAAGCCGGATGACAGGTAAACGGTTTCACAGCAGTTCCTTTCCCCATTCAAATACTCAGGTCTTGCGCTCCTTTTTTTTAGCCGCCGGGAAGAGCACGTTGTTCAGAATGAGTCGGTAGCCGGGCGAGTTTGGATGCAAGGTGAGGTTGGTCGGCGGGTCGTGGACGTGGTGCCTGTGGTCTTCTGGGTCGTGGCCGGCGTAGAAAGTGAAGGTGCCCTTGCCGACGCGGCCGTGGATGTATTTGACACTGTCGGTGCCCTCTTCTTGGCCGAGGAGGATGACCGAGTCCTTGATCAGCGACTGGCGGAAGGCCGTGGTCTGGCCGAGGAAACCATCGACGATGTTGGTGTGGCACTGGGTGAGCATCGTCGGTACAGGGTCGTATTTGGCGGAGAACTCGAACAGCGTGAAATACTCGGCCTCGGCCGTGCGGATCCGGCGCATGTCGTTTGGCGTGGTGTCGATGTTGGAGAATTCGTACACGAGCGGGTTGGTTTCGAGGACGAAGTTTTCAAAGGCCACGGTGCGGCTGAAGTCGAGCTGGGCTTGGGCGTTGGGGTCGGCTGGGTCGCCGTCGAAGACCGCGTGGCATATATCCACGTCGAGTGCGGCGAGGGCGATGTCAAAGGTGTCGGTGGCCGAGCACATGGCGAAGAGGAAGCCGCCCGCCGCCATGTACTCGTAGATTTTGATGACTACGGCCTTCTTTTGCTCGGAGACTTTGGCGTAGCCGAGGCGGCGCGCCATCTGCTCGTACGCAACCTGCTGTTCGCGGTACCAAGCCTGATTGCTGTACGAGCCGTAGAACTTGCCGTACTGGCCGGTGAAATCCTCGTGGTGCAGGTGCAGCCAGTCGTAGTCGTCGAGCGCACCTTGGAGCACTTCGTCGTCCCAGATCTTTTCGTAGGAGATTTGGGCGTATTCCAGCGCGAGGGTCACCGCGTCGTCCCAGGGCTGTTTGTTGGGCGGCGTGTACACGGCGATCTTCGGCACCTTTTCCAAGCGCACGACTTCCATGTTGGATGCATCGATCTCCGCGTAGATCTGGGCGGCTTGGGCCTCGGAGATGTGCTCGGTGCTGATGCCGCGCAGGATGGCTTCGCTGGCGATGAGGGCGTGTGCTTCGACGAGGAATGAGCCGCCGCGATAGTTGAGCAGCCACTCGACCGGAATGCCGCGCTCCAAGGTCCAGAAAGCGAGGCCGTAGGCCCGGAGATGGTCGCGCTGAGAGGTGTCCATGGGCACGAGGATTTGCTCGGCGCGGGCTGGAAGAAGGGCGAGGGTGCAAAGAGCTAAGGCAATGAGAATGGGCATGAGGTCAGCCGCTTTCGCGTAGGTGGCGGAGCCGCTCGATGTGCAGGCGCGCCTCTGGGGCGCGGGCGTCGTGCGGGTGCTGAAGGAGCGCGGTCTCGTAGGTTTTGAGGGCCTGCTCTATCGCGCCTTGGTGCTCGTAGAGCGCGGCTAGGCCGAGGTGAGCAGCGACGATGTGCTCGCCTTGGGGGAAGCGGGCGATTTGGCGCTGGTATAGGGCCATAGCCTCGTCGAGACGGTCTTGTTGGGCGCGCAGCTCGGCGCGGATGAGCAAACTCCACTCGGCAAGGCCCGGGTCGGCACCCTCTTCGAGGGCAGCCCAGTGCGCGTCGGCTGCTTCGCTCTGCCCTTGCCGCTCTAGGAGCTGAGCGCGGCTGAGATCGGCGAGGCCAGCGGACGCGGCGTATTCTTCGCAGACGGCCAGCAGGGCGAGGACATCGTTGGCGAGGACATGGCTTGGGTCGGCTGCGCCCAGCACGGCCAAGGCGGCTGTAGCTGCGGCAAAGTCACCGCGGAAGTAGAGCAGTTCGGCGCGGTGATAGCGCGCCGCGTACGCAGCCGGACCGCCGCGCTTTTCCAAGTCCGCCCACAAGCGGTCGGCGCGGTCTAGATCGCCGAGGCGCAAGTTGCACTCGGCGAACAGCAGCCGGGCTGGCTCGGTCCACGGGCCGCGCTGCGGGGCTTCGACCACTGCTTGCAGGACGGTGCAAGCGCCTTTGACGTCGTGCTCAAGCAACAGGCGCGCTTGCTCGACGGCTCGACTGAGCTCGCCGAAGTCTTGCGCTTGTGGGTCGGCGGTCGCAGGAGCCGTGCTCCACAGGCCGAGGACGCAGATGAGGGCGGGTATTCTCATGGGGCCTCGCGCGTTTGCAGGTCTTGGTAGATTTGGTCGTAGTAGCGCCGGAGCAAGGCGCGGTACTCCTCGGGATAAGGGCCGGCGAGCGCTTGGCGTAGGGCTTCGCGCCACAGGTTGGGCGTCTGCCCGCGATCGGCGGGTAAGGCGGTCGGGCCAGTGTAGGGCTGGTCGGTGGCCGTGATGCTGCGCCGCTTTTCGTCAAAGCCACGGCTGTGGATGGAGCGGCTGGCGTCGAGCATGCGCTGGTAGATGCGCTCCTGATTTTGCCGCGTGCGCTGGGTGAGCCGCCCGCGCTGCAAGTCGGCGAGTACGTCCCGCATCTCGTTCTGGATGGCCTGCACGCGCTGTTGCGCCCCTCGGTGCCCGCGCAGCGAGCGGGAGATCTCGTCGAGTGCCTGCATGAGGCCCTGCTGTTGGGCGCTGAGGCGTGCGATTTGCTGTTGGAGTGAAGGGCCTGGCATCTGGCCCATGGCCTGCTCGGATGCTTGGTTGAGGTGGCTCTGCTGTTCGGAGAGGCCGAGCAACTGCTGCATGGCCTCGGCAAAGGCCGAAGGGGTCTGCGCCTTGGCGAGGTTGTCGAGGCTCTCGCGCAGGAGGAGCGCGGTCTCGTTGAGATAGCGCATGGCCTTCCGCTGGAAATGGTGCGCCCCCTGCACATCCCGCTGGCCGAGGCGCTGTGCTGCGTCGTGCATCTCGCGCAGGGCGTAGCCGATGGTTGCGCTTAGATTGGGGGTGAGGGCCAAGGTGCGCCGGCCCACGGCGGCGATGCGCTCCACGACCTGACTAGTGCCTTGCATGAGCGCGAATTGGACTTCGGTGCGCTCAGACTTCGGCGAGGCTTCGACGGTGAGCTCAGCCGAACCGCTCAGTCGAGTCGTCGAGCCATCTTGGGCGCGGGCGTCGGTAAATAGGCTCTCTTGGCGTTGAGATAGTTGGACGAGATCGCGCATGGCGCGGCGCAACTCGCGGCTGAGTTGGTCCTTTTCTGCTGCGAGGTATTCGTCTTGCATCTGCTGCAAGTCCTCGGCTAGCGCGTCGAGGTCTGCGGCCAGAGCCTGCCCGGTCTGCTGGGCCTCACCTGGGGATTTGGCCCGCATCTGGCGCACCATCTGGCGCATCCGTTCGGAGAGAGCCTTAGTCTCTACGTCCTCGGCTCGGTGCGCTAGCTGTTCAGAGAGCGCGGGGTTTTGCTCGGCTGTGGAATCGCTCAATTCCTGGAGCTGCTCGGCGAGCCGTTCGGTGTCGCGCTGCAAACTGCCTTCCTGTAGCTGCTGGCGCAGGCCGCTCTGGCCGTCCGCAAGCTCGCGGTTGATCTGGCTCTGGCGGCGGGCTAGTTCCGCGGCTTGCTCGACGATGGCGCGAAGCTGCTGCTCAGTACGCACTTGTTCGAGCAAGGCAATGGTGCGGTCGAGCCGCTGCTGGAAGGCTTGCTGGTCTTCGTTGAAGCGCTTGAGGGCTTCGGCGAGGATTCGGGGGTCTGGGTCGGTGGCAGCTTTTTGTAGGTCGGCGAGGGCCTGCTGCATTTCAGGGGTGGCGATGTCGCCCATGAGTTCGCGGATGTGGTTGAGCTTGTCGAGCAGCTCTTCGCTGCCCGTGCCCTCGTCCTGCATGGAGTCAATGGTTTTCTCCAATTCAGCCGCGAGTTCCTCTACGGCGCGGGCGCGCTCAGCCTCGGCTGCGAGTGTTGATTCGAGTTCCTTCTTTTGCTCCCAACTCAGTTCCTCGCTTTTGAGCAGTTCGCGGCGCACCCGCTCGATGTACTCCTGATGAGCCTGTCCCTCGGCTGCGAGTTCCTCCAAGGAGGAGAGTTGTTCCTCCTGGGCTTGGTCGGCCTCTGAGTAGAGTTCGTACAGGGAGGGGAAGCGCAGCACGTACTGGCGGCTCTGACCCTTTTGCGGACCGGCCACTTGATTGTTGTCGAGGGCTTCTAGGTGGTAGTAGATGCGGTCTTCGGGCAAGAGGTTAGCGGCTGATAGGTCCCAGATGTGGCTGATGAGTACCTCGCGCTGGGGATTGATGGGCAAAGCTCGGCGCTGTTCGGAGCCGTTGTTGACTCGATAGACCAAGGCGATTTCCTCGACGGAAAAGTCGTCGCTGGCCTCGGCCTTGAGCAGCACCTTGAGGGACTCGGGCAGGTCGCTGTCGCGGCCGGGATCGGTGATGGCGATTACTGGCTTCTGGTCTTCGCGCACTTGGATGGCGTAGCGGATGGGGTCGCGGTTTGTCGCGCCCTTGCGATCGACGAGGGCGATGTGGTACGCACCCGGGCGCTCGATTTGCAAGGCGATGCGGGCAGTCGCGCCGTCGAGTTGGGCGGCTAGCGACAAGGTGTCGTCGAGGACCAAGGCGGCCTTGGACAGGGGCTTGTTAGCCGTGACTTCAAGGGCGACGCGGGTACCGGGCAGGCCCTGGATGTCGCCGCCTTCTTCTTCAATGCGGTCGGGCAGTTGGCTGTAAGCAGGATACTGGTAGTGCAGGCGCAAGCGCTTGACGGCCGGAGGGTCGATGACGCGCACCTCGTATTCGGGCGAGCGGTCGTCGCCGACTGCGATGGCGTAGTGGAAGGACTGCTGGACTTGGGGAAAGGTGTAGGTGACGGAGTCGGCGCGATCGACCACGAGCTCTTCGATCTGGTAGGGTGCTTCTGCGCTTGCGCGGCGCACGATGCGGGCGCGACGCGGCTTGTCGCCAGCAAAATGCACTTGCAGGGTAGCGTCTTCGCCCTTGATGATTTCGAGGTTGCCGGGACGGACGGTGATCAGGGTGCGCGGCGGTCGCTCGTACGCGGTGAGCGGATGGGCACAGCGCTGGGCGGCTTGGGCGAGGTCGTCGCCAAACAGGACTCCGCAGAGAAGCGCGACAGCCGCTGAGCCGCCGAGCAGGCGCAGGTAAGCGTAGAGCGGCCGACGGTCGAGGATTTGGGCCGGATTGGCGGCGCGTAAGAGCTCGGCGGCCCGCTCGCGCACAGCCGCAAGCAGCGCGGGCGAGTGCTGGGCTGAGTCTGCATCGGATAGCTCTAAGGCGCTAATCAGCCGCTGTTGGAGCGGAGGACAGCGCCTCTCGACGAAGAGGGCGAAGCGATGCTGCGAGAGGAGAACGGGCAAGTGCCGCCTGAGAGCAAATGCCAGCATCCCTCCGGTACTCAAAAGTGCCAAGAGGCCCAAGCCCGTGCGCCAGGGTGGCGAAAGAAAAAAAAGCGCTTCGAGCAGGACCCACAGCAAGACAGACATCAAGCCTGCGGCTAGACCCAAGGCCAACGCAGAGCATATGGTTAGGCCCAAGGCGCGGCGGCGCAGTGCGGCTAGGTGTGTGAGAAGGGGTGAGAGTGAACTGTGGTCCATGGGAATTAGGGTTGGGATCGTTGTATAGATGTTGCGGTGCGGAGCGTGGTTCCGCGTAGAAGAATAAAGTTAGCGCAGGGGTGCTGCCGCCGCCAGACGGCCAATTAGAGTGTATGGTAGTTCGTTTTATCGTGCTGATCGCTATAGCCTTTATTATATTGATACCCTCTTATAAAAGCTGATCCAGATATTAGCGAGGAGAGCAGCGCGAATGAATACCTTGCGATGCGTATCGTTGGTAGCCTGTGGAGCGCTCGCTTTTGCGGCGACGCTGGCAGAAGCATATAACGTCTATCGGCTCGGGGGCGAGGACGGAAACCCGTGGTCGGCGGCGATATCGTATGAGCCTGGGGAGTACCTAATTATCGGACCGGATGGCCAAATCCAAGATCGGGTCCCATTCAGTGCTCCAGACTCCCACCCCACGTGGAATGACACGCTGATGGTGAACGTCGATAGCACTGGGGTGCTCTGGATGCGTCCCTTCTGGGTGCCGGACACCTTGAATTTGGCGCAAGACGGAGTGCGCAACCGGATTCCACGCGGGCTGTACGACAATATCGCCGTGGGCGGAACCAATCACACTACCGGTGTGATCGAAAGAATCCGGCCGATGTTCGACGGCGACCCCCAGACGGCGGCCTTCTTTGCCGCTAGCAATACGGACGACCCAGAGATTCGGAGCCAGTTTGTCGTCCAGAACCTAATCATTGACTTAGGGGCTGACTACCCGATCAATCGGGTGCGGTTCTTTCCTCGCTTGTCCAAAAACGATATCAAAATTGACCAGATCATCGCAGAGATGGCTCCTCCCAAACTAGATAAAGAGACACTCGGTGAAGAGGATTTTTCCGACAATTTCCTGCCGTGGTTTGAAATCGCCGGTGCCAATAGCGTGCAAAATTTTGCCGCTCATGCTTCCTTTAGGACCCAAGATAGCCCTTGGTTTAAAAGTATTTCCCCGCGCGAAGTAGATTCCAAGAACGATTCGCGTCTGACTATTTTGCGTCGGGATACAGAAAACCAAAAAACCATCCTCGATGCCCGTTTCCCCTTGCAGTCTCTCCAGTGGGTCACGATTCGCCCGCTCTACCCAACCTCCAACTGGGAGATCGCCGAATTTCAGATATTCGGTAAAGGCTACGTACCACGCGCCATCTACACCAGCGCGGTACTCGATTTTGGCGAGGAGATGGCTTGGGGCAAGATCCGCTGGAAGGGCGACCGCGATCCGGGCAGCAAGATCCTGATTCGCACCCGTTCCGGCAGCGATGGCGATCCCAACCTCTACTGGCTGCCCAGCGAGGTCGCCGGCGAGTTCAAGGCGATAACTCGGCAGGAATACGAGCGCGGCAATATCAAGAAGCGCTTCACCACGTTGGACGAGCGGCACTGGAGCTTCTGGTCGGCCCCTTATCCGTGGGAGGCGGGACTGGCCGATCTCGCGCAACCACCCCACGCTTGGGTGGATGGCACTGAGATCCTCTCGCCGGGGCCTTCGCGCTACTTTCAGTTCCAGCTTTTGGTGCTGTCAACCGTCGAGCAGAGCACGAAGTTGCAGGAACTGGAAATACAGTTTGCGCGGCCGGCGGCTTTGCAGGTGGTGGGCGAAATCTGGCCGCTGGACGCGTCGCGCACCGAGAACACTGAGTTCACCTACAGCGTGCTGCCGACATTGGAAGCGGGCCACGGCTTCGACCGACTGGAGATTTTTACGCTGACGCGGGTCAACGCAGTGCGCTCAGTGCGGGTCGATGGCGTCGAAGTCAGCGACACACATCCGCCCGAAATACTCGATGACCGCATCGTCGCCAGCTTTCCGAAGTTGGCCGGACAGGGGGATACATTCAAGCTAATCGAGGTAGAATTCGATGCGCGGGTAGTGCGCTACGGCACTCAGTTTCAGGGCTGGATATTCGACAGCACCGCCAACGAGGTCAAACAGCTCATTTCCCCCGGAGACGCGACCGTTGACTTTCCAGGTAATGCGCTGGGAGTGCGCACGGTCGGGCTGGGCGACGCGCTCTTAGCCGAGGTGGAGGTCGCGCCCAACCCATTTACGCCCAACGGAGATGGGATCAACGACTGGGCGCGATTCCAATTTCAGTTACACGAGGTCTCTACCCCGCGGATGCTGACGGTCAATATCTATGATTTATCGGGGCGTCGAGTGCGACAACTGCAGGAGCAAAATGCGGTGCGCGGCCTTTTCGGGGAAGAGTCCAGCATCTTGGCTTGGGATGGGATGGACGATCAGGGCGTCATGGTGAGGCCGGGAATCTATTTATACCGGATTGCCCTCGGTGCCGACAGCGGCGAAGAAGTGCAAGTGGGAACCCTCTCACTGGCGTACTGAGCTAAGCTACCAACTCATTACAGCGTTGCCGCTTTCGCCGGCCCAATAGTCTATGGCATACCAGATGCCGGCCGTGACAAACTGACCGAGAATCAGGCCCATGAAGAAGGGTCGGGTTTTGAGATAGAGCGCCGGCCCCCCGTAGCGCAGGACGAGGGTCTTGCAGAGCCAAGCTAGGAACACGCTAAAAAACATCGTGCCAAAGACGGCGCTGATCGGAAAACCCAACGGGTGGAAGGGCCACCAAGAGATGTGCTGGCGGGCGGCCATCAAAAGTACCATAACCCCGGCACCAATAGTTGTATATATCCAGTTCTCCCAATGCGGGCCATCGAGGGATTGCAGCCGCGCGGCGGCATTGTCAAAGGGGTAGCGCGCCGCGCCGCCAAAGAAGAAGGAATCGGTATTGATACCCCCGTAGCGATAGCCTAGATCGAGGATGGCCCAGATCGAGCTAAATAGGGTCACGAGGATGGCCAAGAGGATGCCCCAAAAGACGATGCGGCGTCCTTTTTTTATGGTCTCTTCGGCGAGTTTGAGGCCATTGGCGCAGGAGGCCATGACAAAGGTGAGAATGTCGCTGGCCCAGATGTAGGTAAAGGCCAAGGCCATGACGCCGGAGGACCCGATGGTGCGGGTGCCAAAGCCAGCGGCGACAAAATCCGAGGCGATCATCGGCGCGAAGATAAAGGCCAAGCCTCCTTCGGCGACGACGCGGGTGATGCCTAAGAAGAGCACAAAAGCAAAAAAGAGATAGATAGGGGTGACCCAGGCGGGCAGCCCCGACTGCCAGAGCCACACGCCCATAAAGGTCAGACTCCCCGCCAGCATCAAGAGTGCAGTCCGGTAGGAGAGAATTTCACCGGAATCGTCGATGTCGGAGGCACCGGAGATCGCCTTGCGCCAGACCGCGCGCAGGTGGTCGCGGGCATTCCACAGGCCGAAGAGAACCAGCGCGATGACGGCCCCGAATCCCTGGTGGACGACGATTGAACCCGTATAGGTACTGTAGGCTCCGAGTACGGGATCGATCTTCTGGACGCCGAGTACGTTGAAGATGCCCTGCTGAACGGTGTTGAGTAGATAGAAGAAGCACAGGCCAAAGGCTATGTCGCGGTTGACGAAGTAGGAAAAGCCCAGCATCTGGAAGCTGAGCCGGAGCGGAATTTGGATGCTGTCGCGGAAGAGCGGGACTGAGGTGCCGAGACTGACGCGGGGGAAGTAAGGGAAATAGTGATTGAGGCCATTGACGCTCTGGATCAAGGCGGGTATGGCAAAGCCGATCCACATCAGCGGATTTTTAAAAAAGGCGTTGAGTAATCCCGGGCGCTGGTCTTCTTCTTGGAGCATGGCGATGGGGAGCTGGACCAGCGGGAAAATTAGGCGCTCGTTTTCGATCCATTGTTTGCGCAAGACAACCACAATGGAAATCATCGCCACGTAGAGTGCCAGCACGAAAGGTATCCACAACGCCAGTGGGGACAGCCACAGCGCCCAAGGGATGCCCTGCCCCTGCGGCGCACCTTCGTAAAAGTTTTTGATCTGGTCGAAGTCGTGGTGGGGGATGATCCAATCGGGAATGAGTGGATGGAGGAGCTCAGCCCAGTTGTTCTCGGGCGTGGCATAGTAGATGACGCTGGTGATATCGGGCAGGAGAAAGGCGGTAAGCCCCCATTCGGGGATTGAGGTGGCGACAATCCACATAATGTAGATGAGCGCCAACTCAGCCCGGCTCAGCATCCACGAGCGACGTATAAAGCCTAGCAGGGTGTTGCCGACAAAGACCAGAAAGAAGAAGAGAATGATGGCGGCTGGCGTGTTGAAGTACGAGGCGATCCGAGAGCCGTGGAGCACCATGTTGCAATAGGGAACGCCGGCCCCAATGGCCCAAGCACCGGCTGCGCCGACGAGGAGGGCGCGGAGGCCGGGCCGTTGTGGAGTGGATGAAGTCGCGGTCAAATTCTCCATAATAGACAGGTCGTTAGCTGCATCTGCTGGATGGGGATAGAATATCCCTTGCCCTAGGGTAGTGTCAATAAATTAGGCCAGCGGAGACGAGGATGCGTCTCCGACGATTTGGACAGGGAGTTGGTCGAGCCAGCAGTTTCGCAGCGAGAGCAAAATTATATAAATGTGCCGTCTAGTTTTTTCTTACATTACAAGAGCACCTCAGCCCATGTGCGCTAGGCAAACCGGGTGAACGCTACATGAACTTTGCCAACTATCTTCGTTCGATGCTGCTCGCAGCGTTAGCAACTGTGCTATATGTCCTGCCGACGGCGGCTTTAGACACCCTGCGGGTCGGCATCGGCGGGAACGTCTCTTGGACGGGCGAGACTACTCGCGACGATCTGGTTTCGATCCTACCTGAATACAAGGTAAACCGGCAATTTACTGAGGTCGGCAATGTGCCGGGCAACCTGATTGACTTGAGCAACCTACAGGTTGTAACGCCGCGCGTATTGGTCAAGACCGTGGTCGATGCCGAGCCCGAGTTGCTAGCGGGACAACTGGCCTTGGTTGAGCAGTTGTTGCTCGACCAGATCGAGCCACTGGAGGGAGTGACGCAGATTGGGACGACAGCGCAGGGATTTTTGTCGGTGATTTTGGTGGATTTTGCTCCAGAGATGACGCTGGATGAGGCAATGAACACAGTGGAGGCAGCGGTTGACGCAATCCGTTCGACGCAGGTGGTCCTCCAAGAAGCAGGAGAGACGGAGGCCGACGACCCCAATCTGGAGTGCCGCGAAGAGAGCCGGCGCTTTGATTCGACCACTGATATCACCGACGATTGGGGTGATTGCGAGACGATTTTCCAAAACGGCATACGGGCCGATTGTTACCAGACGATCTGTCGCAACCTAACTACTGGTGACCAGACGAGTAGGCCGGGCAGGCTACAGGCGGGGGGGGGCAAGCTGGTCGCCCGGCGCGCGATCCAGCAAGGGCTGAAGCTGCCTGAAGGTGCCGACCCGGTGGTACTGCCGGTGGGACTAAGCCCAGACCACGTGGCCCGGGGAGAGAACGTGGCCCAGCGGGCACTGGGGTGGGGTGGGCGGATCACCGCACCAGCGATTAAGGATGTGGCAGCAGCCGACTTGGAGGCGACCTTGTTGGAACTGATCGCGCCCGGAGGGGCTGAAGATGCCTTCTCGCGCAAGGGGATTTTTGGCGCATTAGGTACCTTTATCGTGCTGGATTTGGGCAGTCCGATCGGGGTCAATCGCATCCGCTTTTACCCGCGCAACACCGTGCAGAGCGCGCCTCAGTATCCCTTCCAGAACGATTTTATCCGCCAGTTTGAACTGCTGCTCCACGATGGCCAAGACTTGGTCCTGGACGGCACGGGCCGGCTGGTTCCGCAGCTCGAGGACTTCAAAATTTTGCTGCGCAGTACCGGAAACGAAGACCAAGTAGTAGATGTGCAAGTGCAGCCGGCCCGTCCAGTGCGCTTCGTGCGCATCAAATCCACTTCGTCTTTCCCCTATGAGATCGACGAATTAGAAGTATATGGACAAGGTTTTATCGGCAGTAGCCGCTACGTCTCCCACGTGTACGATCTGGGGGGGCCGGCCACATGGGGCAACATTAGCTGGCAAGCGCGCCTTATTGACCTCCGCAGTGGCACCGTCGCTGGTCTCGACGAGGCGTTAAATCAAGACTGTACGACTCAACGCGACACCTTTTCCACCGCCGCGGATGTACCTGACGACTGGGGTGAGTGCGATACCGCTTCGCTCTACCTTCCCGGCCAGGGTTATACCACGGTGTGGATGTGCTTTCAGACAGCCTGTCGCGATAATACCACCGGGGACATCATTCGCTACCCCGGCCAGACGGCTGGCAAGCGGGTGGCCGCCAAACCAACGGTCGGCGAGCCATCGCAGATCCTAGTCCGTACCCGCACGGGGAACGATCCCGACCCATTGCTCTACTACCGCAGAGACGTGCAGCGCATCGGCGAAGACGAGCGATCCACCTCGCTGATAGATCTAGAAGCACAGCTAGCCCGCGACGAGTACTTAAGCCTAGCGCCCGACTTAGAGGCCTCGCCGCCTCGGGTATGGGACAAGGGAGAGATCGGAGAAGATCTAGAAAACTGGAGCCCGTGGTCGGCACCCTACTTGCGCGGGGACCGAGAAGGTGGGACCCCGATTATCTCACCCGGACCACGGCGCTATATCCAGTTTGCGATTGACTTTCTCAACGACGATATCGACGCGACCAAGCTCGTCGAGCAATTGTCAATTGAGTATCTGCGACCTCCCATCGCCGACGATCTGATCGCCGAGATCTATCCGCGCGAAGTGGAGGTCTCCGAATCGGTGAATTTCACTTATGCCGTGCGGGCACTGATGAACATCGAGGGAGTCAAGGGATTCGACACCTTTGAAATTCGGACGCCCACGCGGGTGTTGGGAATTGACCGGATCGAGATTGTGGATGGTTCGGATACCGTTGCAGAGCAAGTATTAAACGCCGATGTGATCCTCGACCAGCGAGGCGTGCCGATGGTGCGGACTGAGGAAGGCCAAATGCAGCAGTTGCCCTATTCGACGGTCTCAGCAGCGGGGGACACCTTTGCCATCCAAACCATAACGGATCGCAATTTTATCGTCCGCTTTCCCCGGATTGAGCCGGCGGAAGGTGGGAGCGAACGACTGTTGAAAATCTACTTCCGCGGGCAGGTACTGCTCTATAGTACGCTGTTCCGAGGCCAAGCTATTCTCTCCTCTCAGCCCGGAAGCATCCAGCGGATCACACCGGGGAACGCCGCGTTGTTGGGCGAGGGAGACCTGCCGACGGCTTCGGGCATCACGGTGCTGAGTCCGGGCATTACCGAGGGCAGCCTAGTCGGGTCTTTCGCCTTGGAGCCCAATCCCTTCACGCCCAACGGGGATGGGATCAACGATCAGCTAGCGCTGCGCTATGACATAGTGGCCGTAACGCGCGCAGCCAAGGTGCAGATACAAGTCTTCGACTTGAGCGGGCGCTTGGTGCATACGATTTACGAGGGTGCCGACCTAAGTGGACGCTACGACCGAACCTCTCGACCTGAGCTATCTTGGGACGGGCGCGTCCAAGGAGGTTCAGTGGTGCCGCCAGGGATCTACCTGATTTACATAGAAGTCAAAGGGGATTCAAAAGCCAATCGGCGGGCAGTACCGGTAGCGGTGGCCTACTAAATCGTCAAAACATTCCTTTGAGCTGTTGACGCCATTGGTCCTTGAGCGCCTCGAGGATCGCTTGCTGGCGCTCTTCCACGTAGTACTTCTTGAAGCGATCTAGGTTTTTTACTCCTGCCAACGTGTCGCCTTGGATTACCTGCAGATGGCCGACCATCCGGTTGGCCTGCACGTGGCCAGGTTCTATCTCGAGGATGGCTTGCGCCTGCGCTAGGGCCTTGGTGCCTTCGTGCTGAGTCGCATGGTGGGTGGCCAGAAGCCAGCGGGGTGCCACCAAATGGGGATGGGCAGCGACCAAGCGTTTGAGCTGGACCTCGGCCGCGGTGGACTCATCGGAGGCCAAGAGTAGGTGGGCTAGACGGAGACCAGCTTCGGCGTGAGTGGAGTCGCGCTGGAGGATCGCCGCATACTCGCGTCGAGCTAGGCCCTGCTGACCCAAGGCTTCTGTTAACTGACCCAACTGGTAGCGGAAGCGCAACGAGTCGGGGGCTTGGACGACGAGGTCGCGATAGAGGGCGGCAGCCGCGTCGAGTTGGTCGAGTTGGATATGGGCGTAGGCCAGCCGCTCCTGTACTGCTTTTCGCTCTGGTGCCGCAGCCGCGTCGAGCAGTTTTTCGTATTGGACGATTGCTTCCGGGTAGCGACCGGCGTGCAGGAGGGCATTGCCCAAAGCATAGCGGGCTTCGGGGTAGTCTGGATAGCGGACGACAAAATCTTGGTAGGCGGCGATGGCCCGGTCGTAGCGGCCCCGCCGTGCGTACAAGGCCCCGAGATTGAAACGAGCCTCGCGGATCTCCGGGTCGAGAGCGAGAGCCTGTTCATAGGCGGCGATAGCATTGGCCGGCAAGCCCTTTTGCTGATAGACAAAGCCCAGCCGATGCAAGGTTTCGGCGTCACCGGCCATGTTCATTGGACCGACGCGGAAGTTGCAGGCCACTAAAAGGGCTACAAGTGCGCCTCCGGTCCAAGCCAGCTTCGCACCGGCGCGTTCGCGTCCAAGATAATAGAGAGTGCTGACGGCATAGGCGGCAAAAAGCAGCAGGGGCGGTACAATCGGCAGGCGGTAGCGCGCGGTCGGAAAGAATAAGATGACGGATAGTGAATAGACGGCGATGTAGAGGAGTAAAAGGTACATTTCCGCACGGCGTTGCCCCCGATTGTAGCACACTAGCCCTATACCCAGCAAGGCCAGCGGTGCCACGACCCCAAAGGGGAAGGCGATGGTCGCCTTCCACAATAGCAGCGATAGCAAGGGGGAGAAGTTGCGAGCGTAGTAAAGGTCCTGGTTGCGGCCTATCTCGTCGCCGTGCCAGAAGAGATAGGTCTTGCGAAGCAGGAGCAGAAGCCATGCATTTGGCTCTGCGCTGATAAAGTCCCAAGCTCGGGCAAAGAAATAGTCTGATTGGTCCGAGGCCCGAGTAAGCCCGGCTTCGGTTCGGGGTTGGCTGACTAAGGCGCGCCACGCTGGACCGGGTGGGATGCGAATTGTCTCCTCGTAGTTGGCGTTGTTCCCTAGGTAGAAATTGATTCCCCCGTTGGAGGAAATCAGCACCAAGTCGTCGCCTATCAGGTAATTGCGCAGAGTGACGGGAGCGATGACCAACGAGGCCCCCAGCAGCAAGGGCAGAGCATTTAACAAGCGCCGTGGCCACGGCAACGCACGGCGCACGACAATCACCCAGAGCAAGGCCGCGGGCAGAAAGAGCAGGATATTGGCCACGGCAAGGGCGGCCAAGCCCAGACAGAAACCGGGGACTAAGAGCCGACGCGGACGACCGGCCATGGCCCAAGGCAGGGTCAACAGGATCAGTAGATTAAAGAAAAGGGCTAGGGGAGGCGGCAGGAATTCACCCACGAAGAAGACCAAAGGGCCGTAGAGTGCTGCTGCAATGGCTGCGGCAAGCCCTAGGCCGGGAGAAAACAGGCGACGCCCGAGCAGGTAAAGTAGGACGCAGTTGCAGGCGCTAATGGCAGCTTGGACGAGGCGGGGTAGATAGTAGCCAGGGGTGAAGAGCGCGTAGAGAAACCCTAGGAAGTAAGGATAGAGCGGCGGTTGCCAGAAGGGGGCGTCCCCGCCGCCCCAGTGCCCCTGCACACCCATGCGTTCTGCGGCGTCCGCGTAGGTTCTTGCATCGACCAGTGGATAGTCAAAAAAAGGGCTTGTCTGGCTTTGCTCTATATAGAGGAGGCGCACCCCCAACGCCGCGAGCCAGAGCAACCCTCCGACCAGCCAGCCCGATCGCCCCATCGCACTCAATCAAATGCCCAGACCGGCGTAAACCGTGATAAAACCTTCGGTGATGGTCCGAGTCTTCAGCCCGGGATCCTGAAAGTCGCGCACGTCGAATTTCAGGCCCACCTGGGTCGTCAGCACGTATCCTTGGTACTCGGCCACGTTGGAAATCTGGGTAGCTGAGATAAAAGACTGGAAGTTGTTGATGTCGTCATCCAAGTCGCGGAAGAGCACGTATTCGACGCCGCCGGCAAAAGTAGTACTGCGGAGAAAGGGCACCTCGGCAATGAGTCCGAAAATCTCGGTCAGTTCCTTGCGCCCCAAGCGCGAGAATAGGTCGTAGGTCTGGCGGCGAAACTCGCTCTTCCAGCGCGGCATAAGCCGCAGAGTGCCGATCTCGCGGAGATACTCGGCCTTGTTGACGAAGCCGAAGAAGAACTCGTTGGGATCGAGGCCAAAGGAAGTGCGCGCGGAGCTATCGAGACGCTGATGCCAGAGGTCGTATTTGAGTAAGTTTTTGATGGTCAAGTCGGCGATGGGCGTATAGGTATGGCCGATGAAGAAACCATTGTACCAGGTGTCGCGCCCAAGCATTGGATCAATAACTTCGACATTGCGGTCGTCGCGCAAGGTATTGCGATTATTCCACTGGAGGAGGTCGTCGGCAATGTCGTCCTTGATGCTCTTGGTTATTTCCATGACCCGCAGACGACCCCAGCGAGCGTGATCGATATCCAGAGTCAACATGCCATAGTAGGTGTAGTTGCGCTGGTCAGAGGTGATGAGTTCGTCGCGCAGATGCCCCACAGTGAGGCGCAATTGCGGCGCGAGGTGAGCGCCGACATAGACGTTGAAGCCGCGATGATCGCGCTGGTAGGGAAAGTCGGGGCGGTTGTCGTTTTCAAAGCGATCAATCCAAGTGTTGTTGTTGGCGTCAATGCCGTAGAGGAACTCCGGTCGTTCGACGTGCTGCCGCAGGAAAGGCTCTTCGTAGTCGGGGATCAGGTTGATCACCCGGCCGTTGTCGTTTTGGTTGTAGTCGGGGATGAAGTCGTTGTTTTCGTCCCAGCCGGGAAAGACCGCTGGATCGGTGACCAGCGCGTCGTTGCGGCCCCAATCGGGGACCCGGTCTTGGTCGTCATTGTCCTCGACAAAATCGACTAAGAAGCGTTCGATATTGCCCGGAGCGCCGTTCTCAAAATAGCCAGAGGAATAATCGATAAACCCGTCCTGTTCGGCGACGTACACGGTGGTGGCGTAGTCCGGATCCATGTAGAAGACCTCGCCAAATAAGAAAAAGGGATAGGCCACCTTCGACAGATTGGCCATCCACGCATTGGCTGAGGGCTTGTTGGAGGTGCCCGACGAGGTATTGTGGTCGGTGTTGCCTTGGTCGTTACTCGGATAGGGGTACTTGCGGTAAACCCGACTGTTGTCGAATTCGCCGTAGAAATTGAATCCCTTGATGTCGTTGAATTCGGTGGTGAAACCAAAGATCGAGGTGGCGGTTGGTAGGCCGTATTCAAAGGAGACCACTCTAAGGTTGGTGTTGTCCTTGACGTTGCCCTCGGCGCGGGCCATTAGCAGGAAGACGGGGTCTTCATTGCGGCCGGTTTGGCGGTTGGAGGTGACCTGCACCTTGTAGTCGTTGCCCAACACCAAGTCGAACTGGACTTTGCGGATCTGGGTCTTGTCTTGGGGGGCTGTGAGCAGGTAGTCGCTGCGATTGAAGTCGTAGCGCAAGCGGATCTGCTCGTTGCCGTCGGCCGAGATGAAGCCCTCTTGTGGGAATCCGCCTTCGATGATCGGCTCGAAACCTATTTCCTTGCCGCGCACTTGGGTTCCGTCGAGGTAAGTAATAATGATATCGGACCCGGCGGGGAAGAAGGCGGCCCCGCCCTCGTTGTCGGCGGGTGAATCGTCGCTGAGCAGAACTTCGATCCAAGCGATCGCCTCGGCCTTCTGGTCAACGGTCAGTTCCCCAGTGAGAGGATTGCCGCCAAAGCCTTCGGTGAGGGTGTTGGACTGGTGGGCGTTGACGAAAGTGAAGCCCAAGGTGGTAAAATCACCAATCTGGACCGTGGTACGCCCTCCCATCAAGGACGTGTTGTTGGTGCGATTGATGCCCTCGGCAAAAGTCGAGGATCCGCCCGACTCGCTCAGCCGCGAATAGAGGGCGGTGAGCATGTACTTATCAGTGGCGATGTCGAATTGAACGCCATCGAAATCCGGTTTGGAGAAGGTCATCGGCGTCAGGGTGGTGCGCAGGCCGTTGGCAATGGTTAGTGCATAGTGGTACTGGCCTTTGGCGTCGGAGGCGATTACTACGTTGCTGAACCAACTGCGAAAGCGATCGTCTTTGAAGAGTTGGTTGCCTTTCTGCAGGGGTTGGCGCTGGTCGTTGTTGTAGATGAGCCAGCCGCGACCGACAAAGTTGCCGAAGAAGTCGTAGAAGTAGTCGCCTTCGAGCGCGGTATCGACATAGCGCTGGTAGTGCTGGCGGGCGTAGTTGGAGTACTCCCACTGCTGCCACCGGTACTCGTTGTAGAGTTCCTGCGGGATGTACCAGCGGCGCACCGCCGGGTCCAAAGCGTCAAAGAGCACACCCGCTCCCTGTGGCTCAAAGGTGGTGCGCCCCCCTCTCTGGACACCCAGACGGTTACCGTAGGTTTGTGCGCGAGCCTGATCCGCGATGCCGATTAGGAGGCCCAGCGTCAGTAAGACAGCACTGTGCGACATTCTCATGGCCGGATTCCCTCGTGTAGGGTAATGCGATGCGTATCGGAGGAACTCCCTTAACAAAAAAAGGGCGATGGGCTGGGTAGCCCACCGCCCTTAAAAAACGATGCTGCGCACTCGTCTTACTGCTGGAACTGGGCTTTAATGCGGCCCCAAGTATCGGACTCAACCGAGGTGGGCTCGGGAGCGGCCCCCCAGTCTATGGAGTCGTCTAGCTCGGTCATGACCATGTCGTTGTCGGCGCGGCAGCATCCGTTGGGCGAAGTGGACCAGAATCCCTGATACGTGGTGCCCGGCTCGTCGAAATCGCCGAAGGTCCAACTCATGGCGATAACGTCGCCGTCAGAGAGGTCGGTCAGTTCGGCCCCTTCGCGATTGCCGTCGTCGGGAATGAAGTCATAGGGCTGAATCCACATCTCGTAGAAGTAGGTGCTCTCGCCGAATTCCTCGCCTTCAAAGGAGTACTCCATGACCCAGTTATCGCCGTTGAACGGATCCGTGCGCCACTCGAAATCGGGCAGGAACTGACCCCAGCTACCGCCGATCGGCGGAATGCCGAAGTTGAAGGACTGCTTGACGATGCCACCCTCACTACCAGGGGCATAGTCACCGCCCCCTTCGGCCTCGGGATGCGTCGGGGCAATGTAAATCTCCCAGGCATCGTCGGTCCAGAACTGGGCTGGATCTTCGCGGTCCGTGTTGTGGACGTTATCGAAAACCTCGGCCATCAAGTAAAGACGGTCGTTGTTGTCGTTCCAGCCGACGATCTGGCGGACGCTCAGATCGCTGACGTCGATTTCGCCGCGCACTTTGGAGTAAACGGCGTCCGAATACATGTCGTTGCCCACTTCGTAAGGCACCTGCGGAATGACGCTCCACTCCGAGATGTCGCCATCGACGTTAGGCAAATTCTCGTCGGGAAACTGCACGGCAAAGAGGAACTCACCCGGAGGAAAATGGCTCCAGGTTGGCGTAGCCAGCCCCACTACCAGCAGGGCGGCGACGAAAGTCAATACATTGCGCATGTTGCACCTCCTATAGGTGAGCGCGGATAAAGATGACTAGCTTTAGGCGAGCCAAAAGGCTAACTGACTGCTTGCAGCGTTTTAAGTGTACAAAATACATATATATAGTTCAACCATAAATTTATTGCTGAACTACGGATTTTTTTCGCAAGGCTGGAGCAGGGAGCGGATTTGCGCGGCCTCGGGGTGATGAGGGACCAAGCGCAACAGAGTCTGCCAAGTAATGGTCATGTTGCACAAATCGCCTGTCGTGCGATAGAGTTCGCCCAAGTGATAATAGACGCTGGTTCTGCTCGGGTCCAAGGTGAGTGCAGTCTGGTAGGCCGCGATAGCTTGGGAGTACTGGCCGAGGTGCTGGTAGGCTCGACCGAGGTTAAAGACGGCGCGTGCGTGATCGGGTGATTGGTGCAGCGCTTTTTCGTAGTGGGAAATCGCCGCGGCATGGCGGCCCATCTTCTGGTAGGCGAGTCCAGTGTTGTAATGTACGCCGGCGTGATCGGGGTTGAGTTCCAGCGCGGCGTTGAAGACTCGGATGGCCGTGCGATATTGTTCTTCCGCATTGTAGAGTAGGCCTAGGTTGTAGTAAGGGTGAACTCGGTGCGGATTGATGGCAATGGCTCGCTTGTAGTGCTCGATCGCTGCTTTGACATCGCCCTGTTGGTAGTGCGCATGGGCCAAATTTTCTTGGGCCCTAGCGTTGTCGGGGTAGAGAGCTGCTACAGCGGAAAACAGCGCGTAGTCGCTGGCCCAGTCGCGATTGCGGTCAATGGTGCGGACGGCCATGAGCAAGAGGACGACGGCGACTAGGGCACTACCAGCGATGCGATAGCGCTTTGTGAACCAAGTCTTAGCGGCCAGTCCTAAGAGGAGCGCCAGCGCGGGCATGACCGGATGCAGGTAGCGCTCGGCCATGCCGCTGGGGGCCAAAACCAAGAGGTTGGAAGCGGGCAGGAAGGCGAGCCAACCGAAGGCCGCGGCGAACACCAATGGAGGCGAGGAGGCGCGCAAGGGCAGGTAGAGGAGCGCGCCAGCGGCGAAGAAACCACCGATAAAGTAGGGGTCGAGCGGCGTCTGCACCAAGGGAATAGAAGCGTAGGAGTAGTCCGCTGAAAGGTGAAGGGGAAAGACGATCAGCAGTAGGTAGCGCAGCAGGATAGCCGGGAGCGTCAGTAGCCGAGAAACCGCATCGGCGTCGGCGAGGAAGTTGGCAGAGATCGGTTCTGCCGCCTCTGCTGCGTTCCAGCGCAAGGCTAGGGCCAAGACTAGGACTAGGGCATATCCCCAGTGGCGCACGAGCCATGCACGGGTGAAGGTGAACAAGTGTCGGAATGGACGGGCTGGCGCGGCAAATAGCGCGTCGTAGCAATAGGCGACGGCGGGCAGGACAAAACCGCTCTCCTTGGACAAGATGCTGCAACCGTACAGGAACCACGCCAGTACTCGCCCGCGATATGTCCGCGCACGTATATGGCAAAGTAGGCCCGCCAAAAAGAAGAAGCTCATTAGCAAATCGCCGCGGGAGGATATCCAAGAAACTACCTCGGTTTGCAGCGGATGGAGGGCGTAAAACAAGGAGGCCAAGAGTGCGGCAGACTGACGTGCGAGGATGTGGTAACTTAGCTGAAAGACCAATAGGGCATTGAGGAGGTGGAGGAAGAGGCTACTCAGGTGGTAGCCTAGCGGCTGGTCGCCGTACCAGTAGAAGTCACAGGCTAGCGAGAGCAGGGTTAGGGGCCGATAGAGATCGGGGTGAATACTGCTCTGAAGGAAGGCATCCAGCGGGCGAAATTGATGGACTAGTGGGCTACTCAGGTAGGCCGAGTCATCGAAGACAAAGCCGTTGCCCAAAGCGTTGAGGTAGCACAAGGCTCCCGCCGAGACGATCAGAAACCAGCATTTAAGTGTGTGGATAGCAGGCATGGACGCGCCTTGAGGATTTGGGCTGTTTCGACTATATATACTCGCGGTTGAAATAGAAACCGATTCAACAAGGAATTATAGGCATGACGATGAGTTGGGGTAAACAGCATGCGGCGTTGCGAGCGGGGAGCCTGCTCTTAGGCTTACTGGTAGTCCTAGGGGCCTGCGGCAAGCAGAAAGAGGAAGAAATCGTCGCGGTGGTGGGGCAGAAAGCGATCCACGCCGAGGAGCTACGGCGATTTGTGCTCAACTTGCTGCCGGGACTCTATACCCACAAGCAGGGCCAAGAGGCGCGGGAAGACTACCTGCAGAGCTTGATTGACCAAGAATTATTGCTACTTGAGGCTCGCAACCGAGGTTTGGAGCAGGACTCGCAACTGGTGGAGAAACTGAGTAGTAAGCAGCGGAAATACATCGTCTCGGCTCTGCGCCAGCGCGAGATCATGCCGCTAGTAGAAGTAACAGAGGAGGATATTCGCCAGCGCTTTGAGGAACTCGGCCTAGCGCGCGAGCGATTTTTGACTGCAATCGTGGTCGCTAGCCAGCAAGAGGCCGGTGAACTGCAGAAGCGGCTGGCGGCCGGGGAGTCTTGGGTCGATTTGGCCCGGGCGCATTCGCTGGACAGCCAATCGGCTGAACGCGCGGGTGAGGTGGGTTTTCTCAATCGCTCGTTGGCTGAGCGGATGGGGATCCCTGTGGCGGTTTTCGATACCCTCGCGGCGGGAGAAGTCTCGTCTCCGCTAGTTCGCGGTCGGGCCTATCAGCTCATTCGCTTCATCGGCGAGCGGCAGGCCGAATTGGCAACCCATCAGGCTGCGTTGCAAGCACAGTTAATGAAGCTAGGCCAAAGGGAAGTTGAGGATCGCAAAGTGGAAATGCTGGCCTATGAGCTAGACTGGGCAATGGACGCGGCCGGCCGCCAAGTCCTCGCGAGGCTGGCGGAGAATCCGGCGCAGCAGGTACAGCACTTGAGCGCGGGCGACCGCAGTGCAGCGCTCTTCAGCTACAAAGGAGGCCAAGTCAGCGTAAACGAGTATCTCCACATGCTCAAGCTGCACCGGATACCCTCGCGAAAAGCGCTAGCAGACAGTGCGTTTATCACTGCGATTGCTCGCCGCTTTATCCTGCCCGAAACCATGCTAGCCCACGCGGCAAGCCAAGCGGGCATCCCGGACGAACCCGCCGTCGTCGATTGGGTGGAGGATGCTAAAGAGGAGCTTTTGTTGACCCGCTTGCGCCAGATCGAAGTCAGAGATAAGGTCGCGGTGGAGGACGAGGCGGCCCACCGCTATATCGACGAGCACCCCGAGCAGTTTATGCTGCCGGAGCGAATCTGCTACGATGAACTCATTGTCCCCACCGAGGAGGAAGCCGCACAACTCGCAGGAGAATTGGACGAGGCGACCGATCTTTTGCAGGTCGCCCGGCAGCGCGGCTTTAATGTGCGGCCGCGGCAGCCGGATGGCTTGGTCTGCATGATCAGCCTCAACGAGATCGTCTATCCTCGTCTCTGGCCAGCGCTGCAGGAGGCACCGTTGGGTGCGTTGCGCGGCCCGGTGGAGACCCGAGATGGGTATATTTTCTTTAAGGTAATACGGCACCAAGGGCCACAGCCGGAACCAGCGGACAAGGCATTGCGGCGGGCGCGGGCTTCGCTAGTCCAGCGCCAAGAGCGAGAGCGCTTTGACGAACTAATGGATCAGTTGCGAGCCAAGTACCGCACTCAGGTGACCGCGTTTGCCGACCGACTGGACGCGGCGTTACCGGACGCACTTTTGGCCAGCTTGACTCAACCACCGCAAAAACAAATTGAAAACCCCTGATTCAATGATTAAAATCTAGACTCTACGTCTTCGGTTCTATGCAGAAGGGAGTCGCCCATGTCGAGCGCCAAGAGGTTCCAGCTATTCGCATGCGGTCTGTACTTGCTCAGCTCTGTCGCGTTGGCCCACGCGCAGACCGCCGCCCAAGCAGGTTTTAGCCTCTCAGCCAGCGGAGTTTCCGTTGACCGGGCCGAGCATTGGGAAGCGTGGACTCGGCCCAAACACGCAATAGAGATCGACCCACACACGCACGCAGTGCGCCCGCGCACTGTCCGCATCGAGACTAATGCTGTGGAGGGGATGGACCAATTTCAGACCCTCATCGGCGATCAGAAAGCCTACGAAAAACTGCTCAAGGATCTCGGCCGTGCAGACCTCCCCACGCCGTTCAACATCCGCACCGCGCCAGCGACCGTAGCCGGCGTACCCATCGTGTATTTGAAGGCCAACACAAAGAAGAATATCGAGGTGGGCGATCCCATCATCTGGTACTACTACCACGGAGGCATCAAGTACACGCCCAACAATCCCGAGTCCGCAGCCTCCATCCTCGATGGGGATCCGTTGACCTATTGGGAGCCCAGCAGCGCGGTGGATCGCACCACCTACCAAGCGCTCCCCGAAGACCAACGCGGCCCGATCTATTACTTCGCCCAAGACGAGGCCGGCGAGCGGCGGGTGGATCGCGCAACCTATGAGGTGACCAGTAGTAGAAACAGGCGGATCGAATACCACAGCCGCTCGTTTGAGAATTGGTACCTAGATATTGATCTAGGGCGGCTGGTTGCAGTCTCGCGGATTGTGCTGCGCTTTGTCGATCCAGAGATGGGCGAGCCGTTCCGCCAAGTCCGCATCCTCGGTACAGCTTCTGACCAGCGCGACGCGGCACTCTCGCTCATTGAGCGCACGATCGTCCCCAACGAAGACCAGACGGTGTTGGAGTTCGATCTAGACCCAGATGACGAGGGCCTCTTCCGGCAATTGCACATTGTGCGGATCGCCATCACCGACAGTCGGTTCGACAAATTTCGCACGGTCTCGGAGGCGGAGTTTATGGCCCTGCCGGCAGGAGACCAAGGCGGGATTGATTACCACATTGTCAATGCAGCCGGCAGCGAGACCAAAGTGGACGAGGATATCTTCTCCCAAGTTGACCCCCAGCGCCAAGGTCGGCTGATCTACTACCAGCGCGAACGGCCTCGGCTGGCCGACATCGAAGTTTGGAGTCAAGGCGACAACATCGCGCTGGGGATCGTCGATGGTGGCGGGAGTGTTGACCTGACTGGCATCTTCGCCGGTACACCCGGCTTTGACGGGCGCTACGAGACTAACTACTTGCAGCTAGTCTGGTCGCCAGACCCGCGCTTTGACAACCGCGGCGTGCTGACCTTAGACCTAGGGGCCAGATTCTGGCTGAGCTACTTCCGCATGGTCGGCGGCATCAGCGGCGTCGATGAGATGGTACTGCGCGCTTCGGATGGCACGCGGGACTCCAACGGCAACCTCAAGTGGGAAGAGATCCACCGCCAGCAGGGCGGCACGGTCGAGCAGGGTTTTGACGAATTGTTCCAAGTCCGATATCTGACCTCGCAGATATTCTCCGACCACGCGGGTCGGGCCGGAGGCTACAATACCGGCGACCGGATCCGAGAATTTCAACTCTTTGGTCAAGGAGCACCGTCGGAGGTTACTCTTACTTCACCGATGATCGAGTTGCCAAGCGCGGTCCTACTAGGCCGCATTGAGTGGGAAGCCGATATCCCCGACCCCGATATAGCGCAGGTGGAGATCCGCACGCGCACCGGCGACCGGTTAATTGAGGAGACCGAATACTACGGCAGCGGAGGTGAGCCTAAGACTGAGTCTGAATACAATAAGCTACCCAAGGGATTTCAGGGGCCGGTCGTCTCCCGCGTCAAGCCCGGCGGCGGTTGGAGTAGCTGGAGTCAACGCTATGCGAACCCAGGCGAGTTGGTCTCCTCGCCTAGCCCCAGGCGCTATATGCAAATACAGGCCCGGTTGCTTTCTACCGACCCCGAGGTGGTCGCTTCGCTACGCACGGTGCGGGTACAGTTCACGCCGCCAGTGGCTAGTCGCACGCTGGCCGAGATCTGGCCCAGCGAGGTGCCGTTCGGCGAGGAACGCGACTTCTCACTCTTTATCAATCCTTCTTTTGTCGAAGACCAGCCTGGGGGTCCGCCGAGCCGCCGCTTTGACGAGATTCTGCTCAATGCCGATCCAATCCCCGCGCTCGAAATTATCGAGGTAGGTTTGGGTGGTGAACAAGCGCACCGCTTCGCCGAGCTTGGCTCGCACCGGGATCCAACAAGCGAGGAACGCACGCCTTGGTTTGCCGAGCCGGATGGGCGTCGTTACCAAGCGTTCCTGAACGCTGACGGCGATACTGTCAAGGCGTTCTTCCCCGGGGAGGCCCAAGTGCTTTTGCGGCTACCGGCGAAGGTCGCCTTGCAGCCTCAGCAGCCGGGTTCTAGGACATACTATCGCGCAATCGTCGCAGAGGACGACGAAGTACCCGTAGATGCAGACGGGCGTCTCCTCAACGAGTTGACCTACTTGGGGCTGCCCTTTGAAGAGAAAGGCCGCATCGTTTACTTCGCGATCACTGGCCAAGACGACGAGGAGAAAGTCATCGAGCAAGAGGTTTCCGAGACGGATTTTCGAGCACTGGAGGATTCGCTCAAGGGGTCAGTTCGCTACTTTCGTCGGCTCCTAGGCAAGGGGGGACAGTTCCCGTTCGACCAAGATGGCGAGCCGCTAAGCGAAAGCGCCTACAATGCCCTGCCGCGAGCCGAGCGCGGCGCAGTGGTGGCAGCAGGGGAGATGGTACAGGTGGGCTTCAAGGCGCGGGTCTTGCTCAGCGGCAGCACCGTCGATGTGTCGATCCGCGACTCCGCGCACCCGGAGTCGTGGCAGCAGGTGGATCCTGGCGATGCTACCGCCGAGACGCCGAGTACTTCGCTGAGTATCTCGGTGCCGTTCTCTTCGCGGGTAATTCAAGAGGTCACCATTGCTCCCAATCCCTTCACGCCTAACGCCGATGAGATCAACGATCAGACCGAAGTTCGCTTCGCCATTGGCAACCTCAATACCGAACGGGCGCTGCAAGTGCAGATATTCGACTTGAGCGGCCGACCTGTCTGGCAAGAGAAACGCCGTAGCTTCGGCGAGCAAGTGGTGCAATGGGACGGACGCGATGCGCAGGGGGTACCGGTGCCTCCCGGGCTCTATCTATGCCGAATTGAGGTGGATGTAGATGCCCAAGGAGCTTCGCACCAAGTCGCCCAGCGGGTGATTGCGGTGGCCTACTAAGGGCCGCCGTCCGGCGGTCACATGCAGAGAAAAGCGCTGGCCTTAAACCTGCTATCTGCGCTTGCGGGGTTGGGCTTGCTGGTTGGGATCGAAGGCATTTTGCAACTTTGCGGCTTAGGTCCCTCGCCCCGTCTTTTCGCGTTGGCGGAGACCGGCGGCGAAAAAGTCTATACTGCTAATCGGGACGTTGCCTACCGCTTCTTCCAGCATCCATACCGCCGCTCCTTGCCGCTAGCGCAGAGCTTTGCGGCCGACAAAGCGCCCGGTGTCGTGCGCGTCTTCACTCTGGGTGCCTCGACCCTCGTCGGTTTCCCGCATCCGGTTTCGGCCGCCTTTCCCCACTACCTAGCGAAAATGCTTCCCGCCGCTTATCCCGAGCGGCACTTTGAAGTGATCAACTGTGGGATCACCGCGCTCAATACGTTCTGCCTAGTGGATTTTATGCGCGAGATCGCCGACTACGATCCCGATTTGGTCATTCTCTACGCGGGCCACAACGAATTCATGGGCCCCTACGGGGTTACGACGCCTTTTGTCCGCGTGGGCAACCACCGAGTGTTGATTCGTCTCCATATGCTTTTGCAGCGCTCGCGCATCTACTACTACCTAGGGGAATTAATCGCATACCTACAGAGTTGGACCCAACCCGAGGAGGGGACTCCATCCTTCGGTCTGCATCTAGCACGCGAGGAAATCGGTCCACTCGACGCAAGCTACAGTAGGACAGCGGAAAATTTTCGCGCCAACCTCGAGGAAATCGCCCTCATTGCCACCGAGCATGAGATTCCGCTGCTGTTTTCGACCTTAGTTGCCAATCTCAAGGACTTTCATCCGCTGCGCTCGGAGTGCGATGCAGTGACGCCGACGATAGAGGCGTTGACCTCCGCCGGACAATGGGCAGAAGCCGAGCGGCAGACGCGGAACGCCCTGCGCGAAAATCCCTACTGCGCCAATCTCCACTTCGCATTGGGACGACAGCACTATCTGCGCGGCGAATACGGCGAGGCCAAAGCCGCTTTCACACGGGCGCGAGACATGGATCGCTTGCCCTTCCGTGCCCCGACTCTTTTCAATCAGATACTCCGCGAGGTGGCCGCCAGCTCGAACGGGGTATTACTCTGCGAAGTGGAAGCTGCTTTCTCTGCGGCGTCGCCACACGGCATCGTCGGCAGCGAGTTGATCTCCGAATACGTACATCCAACAGTCTTTGGCCACTACCTAATCGCCCGGACGATGGTTGAGACTCTAGCGGCGAGTCCGCTAGCTGGGCAGTGGGGTGCATCCTCTGCGCTAGGGGAATACGAGGACTATCGGCCTAGCTATCCGCCGCTGGAAGAGGTCTGGCGGCGCAACGACCTGATGCTCTTTCTCAAGCGCATGCCCTATAATGTGCCCCCGGTGGCACTCAGTCGCCGTCTGGCAGAGCTGATAGCGGTGCAACTGGCCGCGCTTCCGCAACTACAAGAAGCCGAGCGTCGCCAGTTCATCGAGCAGGGGGGGCTGCGCTTTCTAAGGCGGATGCTTGAGGAATTGCATATAGGAGACCGCCCTCCTTTGCAACGCGCATTAGCGGAGGTGTCCGGTGGGTCCTAACGCGGGAAAGGGCATTGTGCTGGCCGCGCTGCTGAGCCTGTGGGGATGTGCGCCCGAGCCGGTGTCAGAGCAGAGTGCAGAGCGGCCGGTGCATGCCGTGCGCTTTGCGGATGCGACACAAGCGGCCGGACTGGACTTCGTCCACGTGTCCGGTGGCCCGCAGCAGCGCTACATTTTGGAGGCTATGGGCTCGGGGGTGGCCTTTTTCGACTTTGACGCGGATGGTTGGCTGGATGTGTTTGCCGTCAATGGCACCCGTGCGGAAGACGCGCCGGAGACGGGCAACCGCCTCTGGCGCAATGTCCCGGGTACTGACGGCGACCGAGCATTTGCGGACGTAACGCAAGCGGTCGGGCTGGGGCAAACGGGCTGGGGCATGGGCTGTGCGGTGGCCGACTACGACAACGACGGCGATCTCGATCTCTACGTCACCTACTGGGGGCCGAACGCGCTTTACCGCAACGAGGGAAACGGCACCTTCACCTCCGTAGAAGCGGGTACAGGCGACCGGCGCTGGGGCGCTAGCGCGGCGTTTGGCGATGTGGATTTGGACGGCTGGCTCGATCTCTATGTGGCCAACTACGTGGACTTCGATCTAAACAATCCGCCCGGCGACGGCGAGCCATGCAGCGGCTGGAAGGGCTTGTCCGTGTTCTGTGGTCCCCACGGCTTGGATGGCCAAGCAGACGTGCTCTATCGCAACGAGGGGAACGGCACCTTTGCCGATGTAAGTGCGGCGACTGGAATTGACCAACGGACCTATCTCGGCCTCGGGGTGCTTTTTACCGACTACGATGGAGATGGAGACCAAGATATCTATATCGCCAATGACTCGACCCCCAACCTGCTCTATCGCAACGACGGCGCTTGGCGGCTGCGCGAGGTCGGTGCCTTCGCCGGTGTGGCCTACAGCGAGGAGGGACGCGCCCAAGCTGGCATGGGCATCGATAGCGGCGACTACGACAACGATGGCGACTACGACGTTGTAGTCACCAACTTTTCCGACGATGTCAATACCCTGTACCAAAACTTAGGGAATGGTTCCTTTGCCGATGCTACCTACGCAGCGGGTTTGGGCGGTGCGGTGCGGCCCTTTTTGGGCTGGAGCACCGCCCTAGCCGATTTTGATTTGGACGGTTGGCTCGACCTCTTCGTCGCCAACGGCCATCTCTACCCCCAACTCGAAGCCCGTCCATTAGGGCTTAGCTATCGTCAGCGCAATCTGCTGTACTGGAATCGGGACGGCGTTTTTGCGCTGGCCGACCCAGTGGGGCTAGAGGCCGAACAGGTGAGCCGAGGCACGGCCTTTGGCGACTACGACAACGACGGCGACTTAGACTTGCTCGTCAACAACCTCAACGACCGCCTGAGCCTGCTGCGCAACGACGGCGGCAACCGCAACTACTGGCTGGGATTGGAGCTGATCGGCGCGGCGGGACAGCCCGCTGAAGGAGCTAGCGTGCGGCTTTGGGCAGATGGGCAAGTACTCGTGCGCCAAGCCAAGCGCGGCTACGGCTATTTGTCCGCCAACGACGGGCGGGTGCTCTTTGGACTGGGCGGGCTTACACAAGTGGAAAAAATCGAGGTCCACTGGCCGTCGGGGCGAGTGCAAGTGGTCGAACAACCGCCCCTCCGGCGCTACTTGGCGTTGCGCGAGGGCGAGGGGGCGGAAATAGCCCACTACAGCGATCAGGTGCCACCGCCAGTGCTGGTGCCCGCGCCGTTGACCGAGCACACAGGCTCCATCGAGGAGGTCGCGTTCAATCCAGATTGGACGGCGGGAGAATACTACGAGCAGGCCACTGCGCTATACGGCGAGGGCCGCTACCAAGAAGCGGTGGCCCTGTTGCGGCCAGCGCTCAGGCGCTATCGAGGCGCAGTCCGTCTGCACTACGCGGCTGGCGTGGCGCTCTACTCTGGCTTGGGGCGCTACGAGGAAGCAGCCGAGGTGCTAGAGCAGGCTGCGGCACAGGACACTTCGGTCGTCGAGGTGGCTCAGTTGCTAGGGGTCATTTACCTACACCTCAACCAGCCCGACCAAGCCGCAGCAGCACTAGCGCGGGCTGCGGCGCTGACACCCGAGGACTGGGAAACTCACTACCGGCTCGGCCTAGCCCATAACCATCTCGGGGATAGCGAGGCGGCCATTGTCGCCTTTGTCCAAGCGCGGGAGTTGGCTCCCCAAGAGCCGATGCCCCATTTGCACTTGGCGCGGACCTACCAGCGGTTGGGCCAAAGACAAGCCGCAGACCAAGCCCTGCACCGCTTTGAGGCGCTGCAACCGATCAAACAGGAGATCGATCGCTATCGCCAAGCCGTCCGCGTCCAGCCCAAGCATCCAGATGCCCACTCGAAGTTGGGGCTGGCGCTGTCGCGGGCCGGGCGACTAACAGAAGCACAGCAGGCGTTCGAGAAATCGCTGGCGCTGGCACCCGACGCCGAGACGCAGACCAATCTGGCCAATGTGCTGCTGCGCCAAGACGAGACCGAGGCGGCGATAGCCCACTACACCCAAGCGTTGGCGCAGGATGCGGAGTTGGCCGAAGCCCACTACGGCTTGGGGATGGCCCACTACGCCCGGGGCGAGGCTGCAGAAGCACTGCGCGCGCTGCGTCGGGCGCTGGCCTTGCGACCGGATTTTCCCAAGGCGCATATCAATACAGGGGTCTTGCTCGAAGAGCAGGGTCGTCTAGCCGAAGCGCTGGACCACTTTCGCCGTGCGGTTGACTTGGTCCCCGACGATGCTAGGGCGCTCAACAACTTAGTCATCGCGCTGGCGCGGGCCGGGCGCGTTGATGAGGCGCGCACGGTGCTGGAGCAGGCCCAGGCCCGGCAGGTGGATTTGCCGCTGGCTCGCAAGACGCTGGTGAGGACGCTGGTGGCGCTGGCCCAGGCCCAAGCCGAGCAGGGAAAATGGTCTGCGGCTGTTGCCTTCCAGCAGCAGGCCATTGCGCTGACGCCAGTCCAGTTGCGAGAGGCACTCCTAAAGCAGTTATCCGCCTATGAGTCGAGTGTGCAATAAGCTGGAGGAAAATTCTCCATCTGCATGCGCCGAGGTCGCCGAGCGCAGCCAGTGGGTAGCACTGGCGCTAGTGGCCTTGGTCGCGTGCGGCGTGTATGTCAATGCGCTGGGCAACGAGTTGGTGTACGACGACCGCAAACTGATCCCCGCCAATGAGCTGATGCACGATCCGTGGCGAGTGGACCGGATTCTCGTTGGCCGCTATTGGGGCGAGGTCCTGCACTCACACCACTACCGGCCGCTGACGGTTTGGACGCTGGCGTTTAATTATTGGGCCAACGAGTCCTTGGGACTGCCCGGCGCACACGGCGTGGGATTCCATCTGGTCAATGCCGCGCTGCACGCGGGGGCTAGCTGTGCGCTCTTTCTTTTAGTACTGCGGCTGGGTTTGGCCGTCCACGCCTGTCTCGCCGCCGCTCTGCTTTTTGCCGTACACCCGGTCCACACCGAGGCCGTGGCGTTTATTACTGGTCGTGCTGAGCCATTAGCCATGCTCTTGGGCGCGTCCTTTCTGGCCTTGCACCACCGCGGGCAGTGGAAAGGGGCTGGCGTGCTGTACTGGTTTGCGCTACTGAGCAAGGAGTCCGCCGCCGTCTATCTCTTCGTCGCTTTGTGGCTGGACATTTGCACTGCGCAGCCGCTCAAGGCGCGCTGGCGGGCCTACGGTGGATACGGCTTAGTATTGGTGGGGTGGCTGCTCTTGCGCCAAGCGGCCCTAGGGACAGCCGACAGCGACATTTCCGCGCTCGACAATCCCTTGGTGAACGCCGCGCCGCTGGAGCGGGTGTTGACGGCCGCAACCGTGCAATTTGCCTACTTGCGGCTGCTGGTCTGGCCGCTGGGACTTTCCTCGGATTACTCCCACGCTCAGGTCCAGTTAGTAAGCAATCCTCTGGATTGGGGAGTGGCTGGCTTTTGCGCCGCAGTGCTTATCGTAGCTGGCGCGGCTTGGTACTGGTGGCATCGGTCGCCGATGGTCGCCTTTGTCGCAGGGAGCTATGCGATTTTAGCCGCACCGACGAGCAATTTTCTGGTCCTAGTGCCGACCATTATGGGAGAACGGCTGATTTACGCACCGTCAGCCGCGTTTTGCCTGCTGTTAGGTTGGGGCTTCTGGCGGCTGGCGCAGCGCTGGGGTTGGGGGTTCTGGGCAGGGGGCTTGGGATTGCTTGGTTGCTATACGGTTCTGACGGTGGCACGCAACGCGACATGGGCTGACACCGAGACCTTCTACCGCACACAGTTCCAATCTGCCCCCCGCAGTGCTCGGGCGCATCTGGGGATGGGTCGGATGCATGCGGAGGCTGGACGACTCGACAGCGCCCAAATGTACAACCACTCCGCCCTGGCGATTTATCCCAACTACGCGATGGCTTGGTACAATCTGGGGCTTGTGCAGGTCAAGCAGGGTGCATGGGACGAGGCACTCCATTCCTATGAGCAGGCCGTCGCCCTTGAACCGGCCTATCTGAAGGCCTGGTACAATTTGGGCGGAGTCCATTTGCAGCGGGGCGCGTGGTCTGAGGCACTGAAGGCGTTCGAGCAGATGCTGATCTTGGACCCGGAAAATGCCGGTGCGTGGAACGGCGTGGGCGTGGTCTGCATTCGCCAAGGGAAGCTAACCGAGGCGGCACGAGCTTTTGCCCGGGTGCTTGTGGTCGATCCCGACCACGCGCAGGCCCAGCACTATCTAGCGCAGGTGCAAGAGCGGCTGCGAAAACAATAGGCGGAACTAAAGCCTTGGCTCTTCTACTGTTAAGAACTGGTTGGCGGCCACGTCTTCGAGGCGCTGGACGCGGCCCGAGGGCCAGCGAATTTCGATCCAATCGGCGGCCTGATTGAACCCCAAACCGAAGTGGACGCGCCCATCGCTGTGTGCAAGGAAGCTGCCGCCGCTGACAATCTCCGTGGTCTGCTCGACTCCGCCGCTGGCGATGGTGACTTTCGCCCCTAGGCCACCGCCGACTAAGCTCAGGCTCAGCCAGTTGCGCTGGTTGCCGCCGTCGTTGCGCAAAAGTTGCGGCGGCCCGTCGAGGTTGAAGACCAAAATATCTACATCCCCATCGTTGTCGTAGTCCCCCTTGGCGGCACCGCGACTGACGGCGGGTCGGCTTACGTCCCCGGCTGCGACTTCTGCGAAGCGGTAGGCGCTGGCCGGGCCCTGATTGGCAAAAAGTTGGTTGGGTTCGGCGTAGCCATCGGGCGCAAGGTGTCGAATCTGGGGATAGACGTGTCCGTTGGCCACAAACAGGTCTTGGTCTTGGTCGTTGTCGTAGTCGAAAAAGAACGTGCCAAAGGATAGGTGAGGCAGGCTCGGTTCGGCGAGGCCGGTCGCGGCGCTAACCACGGCGAAGCGGCCGTTGCCTTGATTGCTATAGAGGGTGTTGTAGTCGTCCTCAAAGTGGGTGACCAACAAGTCGCCATCGCCATCGCCATCGTAGTCCCCATACGCGATGCCCATGCCAGCCTGTGCGCCCCCTTCGGCGCTGAGGGCAGCTCCGGCCTCCACGCCGACGTCGCGGAATTGGCCGTTGCCTTCGTTCCGATAGAGAAAGTTGGGTGCCGAGTCATTGGCCACATAGAGGTCTGGATCGCCGTCATTGTCGTAGTCGCAAAAAAGGGCGCTCAGACCGTAGGTAGGCGCGAATTGGCCGGCCTTGGCTTGGCGGGTGACGTCGCGGAATTGGCCATTGCCCTCGTTCCGGTAGAGGACATCCTGTGCCCCGGGGAGGCCGAGTGGTCCGGCGAAGACTAGGACTCCCTTCCACATGCCGCCTCGGGGAGGAACGCGCTCGGGAGCAAAGTGTAGGTACTGGGCGACGTAGAGGTCCGGGTCGCCATCGCCGTCGTAGTCGCCGAAGCTGGCACCTGTGCTCCAGCCCGCCAGATCAACGCCAGCGGCTTGGCCGACGTCGCGGAATTGGCCGTTGCCCTCGTTCCGGTAGAGGACGTTGGGGCCGTAGTTGGTCACGTAGAGATCGAGGTCGCCGTCCCCATCGTAGTCAGCCGCTGCGCAGCCCATGCCCCAACCTGTATCGCCGACCCCGGCTGTGCGGGTGTAGTTTGCAAAGGTGCCGTCGCCCATGTTGCGGTAGAGGGCATTGGTCGGGGCCGTGGTTGGATCGGGACAGCCTTCCAGCCGCGAGCCGTTGACCAAGTAGATGTCGAGCCAGCCATCGCCGTCGTAGTCGAGAAAGGCACCACCGCCGCCCTTGGCCTCAATGATGTAGTTTTTGACTCGGCCGCCCGAGTGCATGCGGAAATCCAAGCCGCACATTGCGGTAACGTCGGTGAAGCGCACCGGGGTGAGGTCTGGTGTGGGGGCGCAGGCGGCCAAGGCCAGCAGGGCGTAGGCGCAAGCACTAAGGCGCATGGGAACGGGCGCAGCGGAAGCCGATATAGGGGCTGCGCTCTACGGGCAAAACCTCAAAGCGGTTGATGCTGCGCAGCACTGGTCCCGGGTTGATCCACGAGCCGCCGCGCAGGACCTTGAAGCGGCCCGTCTCCGGCCCTTGCGGATCTTTGGTCGGGCCGGTGGCATAGTAGGTGGCGTCGTACCAGTCGGCACACCACTCCCAGACGTTACCGGCCATGTCGAGCGCGCCGTATGGGCTGGCTCCCGAGGGAAAAGAGCCGACTGGGGCCAACTCGGCGTACCCATCTTCTGCACCCCAGAGATTGGCGCGTCCTGCCGCAAACTTCGCACCCCAGGGCCAGAGCCGACCGTCGCTGCCGCGCGCACTTTTTTCCCACTCAGCTTCGGTGGGCAGCCGTCCGCCGCGCCAAGTGCAATACGCGTGGGCATCCTGCCAGCTAACATAGACGACCGGATGGCTGGGGTCAGCCACTGAACCGGGGCCATGGGGCTGACGCCAACTAATGCTGTCGGCCTTTTCAGCCCCGAATTTTTCCGCCTCTGTCTGGTAGCCCGTAGCCGCGACAAAGGCGGCGAAGTGGGCGTTGGTGACTTCGTAGCGGTCGATGGAAAAGGTGCTTAGGTAGATTTGGCGGCTGGGCTTTTCGTCGGTGGCTCGCGGGTGGTCGATGCCCATGGTGAAGGGACCGGCTGGCACGACGACCTCTTCGGCGGCAACAGGTGCCGAGAGCAGCAGGGCCGATAGAATGCGCGAAATCCGCATGCGCGGCCGTGGGTGTGGCTAGCCCTTCTGCATTCGCGCCCAAGTGTCGCGCAAGGTAACGGTGCGGTTGAAGACGGGCGCGTCCGGCGCGTGGTCCTCGCTGTCGGCGCAGAAGTAGCCGAGCCGCTCAAACTGGCAGGACTCCCCCGGGGCCATGTCGGCGAGGGATGGCTCTAGATAGCAGGGGTTGAGGACTTTGAGCGCGTCCGGGTTGAGGTTATCCAGCCAAGTGCCCCCAGGCGGGGCTTCAAGCGGTTTTTCGACTTTGAAGAGTCGGTCGTAGAGCCGCACCTCGGCTGGGACTGCGTGGGGAACTGAGACCCAGTGCAGGGTGGCCTTGACCTTGCGGCCATCGGGTGCGTTGCCGCCTCGGGTGGCCGGATCGTACGTACAGCGCAGCTCGACGATCTCGCCGCTGGCGTCTTTGACGACTTCGGTGCAGGTGATGAAATAGGCGTAGCGCAGGCGGACTTCGCGGCCCGGGGCGAGGCGGAAGAACTTGCGCGGCGGGTCTTCCATAAAGTCCTCGCGCTCGATGTAGAGGTGCCGCGAAAAGGGGATGGAGCGGGTGCCGGCACTGTCGTCTTCCGGGTTGTTGATGGCCGTTAGCATCTCGCTTTGGTCCTCTGGGTAGTTTTCAATTACTACCTTGAGCGGGTTGAGCACGGCCATGCGCCGGGGCGCGGTCTGGTTGAGCTGATCGCGGATGCAGTATTCGAGGAGGGCGATGTCGATGTTGTTGCCGCGTTTGGCGATGCCAGCTTCGGTCCAGAAGCGGCGGATGGCCTCTGGTGGGTACCCCAAGCGGCGCAGGCCGCGCAGGGTGTAGAGCCGGGGGTCGTCCCAACCGGAGACGAGATTCTGCTCGATGAGTTGCAGGATGTAGCGCTTGGAGAGGACGGTGTAGGTGATGTTGCCACGGGCATACTCGATTTGGCGCGAGGGGAAGATGCCGAGTTTTTCGATGAACCAGTCGTAGAGCGGTCGGTTGTTGGTAAATTCGTCTGAGCACAACGAATGCGTAACGCCTTCGATAGCGTCGCTCTGGCCGTGGGCCCAGTCGTACATGGGATAAATGCACCACGCATCGCCAGTGCGGTGGTGTGCGGTGTGCATGATGCGGTACATGACTGGGTCGCGCAGGTTGATGTTGGGCGCGGCCATATCGATTTTGGCGCGCAGCACGCGGGAGCCATCGGGGAATGCGCCGTCTTTCATTTGCGCGAATAGGTCGAGGTTTTCTTCGATGGAGCGGTCGCGGTACGGGCTGTTTTTGCCCGGCTCGGTGAGCGTGCCGCGATTTTCCCGGATCTCGTCCGCAGTCTGGTCATCCACGTACGCCAAGCTCTTTTTGATGAGCGCGACGGCCCAGTCGTAGAGCTGGCCGAAATAGTCGGAAGCGTAGTACGGCTGCGGCCCCCAGTCGAAGCCGAGCCAGCGAATGTCCTCCTGCATGGAGTCCACGTATTCCTGCTCTTCGCGGGTGGGGTTGGTGTCGTCGTAGCGGAGATTGCATTGGCCATCGTAGGAGGCGGCAATGCCGAAGTTGACGCAGATCGCCTTGGCGTGGCCGATGTGCAGGTGCGCGTTAGGCTCTGGCGGGAAGCGGGTGATGACGCGGTCGTAGCGGCCGTTTTTGAGATCGGCGTCAATGGCTTCGCGGATGAAGTCGCGGTTTTTGTCCGTGCTCATGTTTCCCCTGTGGCTGTTTGCAGCGTAACAAATAAAATAACTGACTTACACACGGGCACCTAGGTATTAGATGCTTCGACTCCGCTTCGCTCCGCTCAGCATGACAGTAGAGGGCGCGTTCCTCCTTGTCATGCTGAGCGAAGCGAAGCATCCCATACCTAATTGCCTTTGCGTAATATCAGTAAAATAGTACGGCAAATGGTCCCAGTGGCAAGTTACCCAGTACCCCCATAATTCCTAATTCTCAATTCCCAATTCCTAATTCCCACTCTTGCGCTCCCACCCGCTCGTCTTCCAATACCCTCCTTGCCGCTTGAAGTTAGATTCCTTGGGCGGCAGCAAGCTGCGGAGGTGTTGGCCGCCAAAGGCAAAGCCCTCTAGGCCGGGGAAGCCGCGGTCTTCGTTTTCCACGCACAGCACGTAGTCGTAGCCCGATTCCCACAGCGCGCCGATGATGGTGCTCCAGTCGAGTTGGCCGCGGCCGGGGACGCGGTATTGCCACCACCAGTTGCCGATGATGCCCTGGCGGTAGAGCATCCGCTGGCTAATCTCGCAGTCCTTGACATCGGCGTAGTACCAATAGCCGGCAAAGTCGCGGATGACGTCTTCGACCGGCAGGATGTGCATCCACAGCCAGTGCGACGGGTCGCAGGACAAGCCGAGGTGATCCGAGGGCACGGCGTCGAGAATTTTTTCCCACATCTCCGGGTTGCAGCCGATTTGGCCCATGCGCACGGCCACGTCGAGTGCGAGCCGGACATTGCTGTCTTCAGCCGCTTGCACCACGGGTTCGAACATGGCTTGGAAGCGGTCCACTAATTCGTCGGAGCGGTCGCTGGGGTTGCCGGGTTCGGAGGAGAACATGCCGTAGAACTGGCCGTTGCGCACGGGCGCGCCGCTGCTGGTGACGATGACGGGGCAGTCGAGTGCGCGAGCCGACGCAATGGCCTTGAGCAGCTTGGCTTGGGCGGCGCGGGCCTGTTCGCGGTCGTCGTCGAGCAGGTTGTAGTGCGCGGTGAGGGCGGCGAGGTACAGGTCGTGCTGGTGCAAGGTCGAAAGCACGGGGTCCGGCCCGCCTGATAGAATGTGGTCCGAGTCGAGCGCGCCGGAGTCGTTTAGGCGCACGCAGTCGAAATCGTGCTCCCGCGCCCAACGGGCACATTCGTCGAGGCTCCAATTGTTGGTGCCGCCGGCGCTGGTCATAAAACTTATATCCACGAGCGAGTCTCCTTTTTGAATTAAGAATTAAAAATTAAAAATTAGGAATTGCGAATTGCGAATTGGGGATTAATGATTGATAATTCCTAATTCTTAAATTCCTAATTCATTCCAAGAAAGTGAATATCATGGTGCATATCAACGATCACTATCTCAAGCTCAAAGCCGGTTACCTCTTTCCAGAAATCGCCCGCCGGGTCGATGCGTTTGCCGCTGCTCATCCCCAAGCCGATGTGATTCGCTTGGGGATCGGCGATGTGGTCAAGGGCATTCCGCGGCCAATGGTCGATGCGATGAAAGAGGCCGTCGAGGAAATGGCGCACGACGAGACCTTGCAGGGCTATCCGCCCGATCAGGGTCAGGATTTTCTGCGCGCGGCCATTGTCGAGCACGACTTTAGCGCGCGCGGCGTGCAGGTACACAGCGACGAGATTTTTGTCTCCGACGGGTCCAAGTGCGACTCGGGCGCAGTGCAGGAAATTTTCGCCAGCGATTGCGTGGTCGCGCTGACCGATCCGGTCTATCCGGTGTACTGCGATTCCAACGTCATGGCCGGTCGCACGGGGCCAGCCGATGAGAACGGTTCGTACGCCGGTATGGTTTACATGCCATGCACGGCCGCCAATGACTTCATCCCAGACCTGCCCGCCGGTCACGTCGATCTGATCTACTTGTGCTCGCCCAACAACCCCACGGGCGCGGTGATGCCCCGCGACGCCTTGGCCCACTGGATCGAATACGCCCGTCGCGAACAGGCCGTCATTATGTTTGACGCGGCCTACGAAAGCTACATCACCGATCCGGCACTCCCGCGCTCCATCTACGAGGTCGAAGGTGCCCGCGAGGTGGCGATCGAGTTCCGCAGTTTTTCCAAGAACGCCGGCTTTACCGGCCTGCGCTGTGGGTACATCGTGGTGCCAAAAGAGCTCGAGGGCCGCGCTGCCTCGGGCGAGGAAGTGGATCTGCATCGGCTGTGGGCGCGGCGGCACTCGACCAAGTTCAACGGCGTGGCGTACCCGGTGCAGCGCGCTGCGGAAGCCGCGTATTCTCCGGCTGGCCAGCAGGGCATTGCCGAGCGCGTTGCGTTCTACATGGAAAATGCCGCGATCATGCGCCAGCAGTTGGGGGCGGCTGGGCTTACGGTGTACGGGGGCGAGCACGCTCCCTATTTGTGGGTGGCCACGCCCGACGGGCAGGACAGTTGGACTTACTTCGACTACTTGCTCGATCAAGCCCACATCGTCGGCACGCCGGGTGCGGGTTTTGGCGCGGCTGGCGAGGGATACTTGCGCCTATCGGCCTTCAATCACCGCGACCGGATCGAAGAGGCCATGGAGCGGATTAGCCAGCTCTAGGGCCGCGCCTCAGCTCTCCTTTTTCGCGAGACAGTTTTGTTAAAATTCGGTTACAAATGTATTGACGGACCGCCAGTGATTCATTAGATTACATACATATTAATCAAATTTTATATAAAGATGATATAATGCCATCCAAGGACCAAAGTCGCCGGGCCAAGGTGCGGACCTTTTCAGCGCCCGACCGGGATCACGAGATGCTCGACGCGATTGCCCGCTATCACGGCAGCAGCAAAAGCGCCATGATCGCCGGCCTCATTCGCAAGGAGTTTTGGCGCGTTTTTCCCAACGGCACCGAGACTATCCCCCCCGACGAAGGAGCGCAAGTCAAGCCATGACCCAAGAGACGATCGCCCCAGCCGCTAGTCAGTACCACAGCGACCTGCCCGCCGAGGAACTCATCGCCCAAATCAGCCATTTGCGCCGCGAGAAAAACGCGGTCATCCTCGCGCACAACTACCAGATTCCGCCGATCCAAGACTTGGCCGACTTCACGGGTGATTCGCTCGGGCTGTCAGTGGAAGCGGCCAAGACGGATGCCGAGCGCATCGTCTTCTGCGGCGTGCATTTCATGGCCGAATCGGCCAAAATCCTCAGCCCCGGCAAGCAGGTGTTCTTGCCCCATTTGGGCGCGGGATGTTCGCTGGCCGACTCCATCACCCCCGAAAGCCTCGACGATTGGAAGGCAGACTATCCCGATCACACGGTGGTGACGTACGTCAACTCCACGGCCGAGGTGAAGGCCGAGTCCGACATCTGCTGCACCTCGGCCAACGCCGTCTCAGTGGTGCGCAGCCTCGATAGCGACAAAATTCTCTTTACGCCCGACCGCAACTTGGGCCGCTGGGTGGCTGAGCAGGTGCCGGAGAAAGAGGTCGTCGTGTACGACGGCGCTTGCCCGACGCACGACGTGCTGCGCGCCGCTAGCGTCGAGCGCACCCGCACTGATTATCCCGAGGCCGTCATCATCGCGCACCCAGAATGCCGCCAAGACGTGGTCGAAATCGCGCACGAAGTGTGCTCGACTACGGGAATGCTCAAGGCCGTCGAAAAGTACCCCGAGGCCAAGAGCTTCATCATCGCCACGGAAAACGGCATGTTGCATCAGCTCCGGCAGCGCTTCCCGCACCAAGAGTTCGTCGCGGCGGACGGCTGCATTGGCTGCCGGCTACACTGTCCCTACATGAAAATCACCGACCTGCAAGACGTGTACTTTTCGCTGCTGTACGAGCGCTACGAAATTACACTGGACGACGAGGTGATTGTGGGGGCGCGGCGGGCGTTGGAGCGGATGATGGCGGTGCCACGGGACAATTGAGTTGTTGGAGTTGTAGTTAGCTTCTGTATTTACTTCGCGCTTTTTCAAAGAGCATCTGCTGGATCGCTTGGGCGTCTTTCGCATCTCCCGTTCCGCATTCTAAATCCAACCTCTGAAGTGCGGCCTGATGAAATTCAGGCGCGATCTCAAAGCCTATGAAGTGCCTGTTGAGTCGCCGCGCGGCAACAGCCGTAGTGCCGCTGCCCATGAACGGATCCAGTACCACTTGGCCCTCTTGCGTTGTGAGTTTGATCAGGAACTCGATGAGCTTCAGCGGCTTCTGGGCCTCGTGAATTTTTTGTTCGCCTTTCTGGAAACCAAACGCCAAGAGATTTGTCGGGGTTGCGCCATGGCTCTGACACGCTTCTATGTTCATGGCCCCTACGCCTTGCTCAAGGATGTTGTCAGCAATGGTTCCGCCGATCTTGTAGGGTTTTACGAACCAAGCAATCGGCTCATATACGGGTGCGAGGTTTCCCAAACGCCAGCCGCGCCACGCTTTGGCCTCGGCCTCTAACCCGCGCCTCGCAAAGACAATGCTCACCCTTTGCGCTCGATGATGCGCCGAGTCTTTCTGCCAAGCGAGCATGTCCTTGAGAAGGAAACCGCTGTCCTCAAAAGCATTGACGACGCGGTGTATGGTGCGGCGTGCGCCGAAAACGAAGAGCGATGCACCACGCTTCATTTTTGGCAAAAGCCGTTCAGTCCAGCTTTGACACCATTGCTGATACTCTCGTCCAATGTTCCTATCGGCCTGCGACCAGCCATTGATGGGCTTGCCTCGCCTCTTAAAGGCCGATTTCCCAGCTTGGGCAGGCGACTGCCCCAACAGCGCCGAGTTCGTATTGTCGTGTAAGACATCCCAGTCGTCTAGGCTGATTCCATAGGGGATGTCCGACAGGAAAAGTTCTATGCTATTATCGGCCAAGCGCGAAATATGATCTCGGCAGTCACCGCGTGTGATTTTGTCTAAGTACTCTTCGTTCATGCCGACTCCAAGTCAAGGATGCCGTTTTTGGCAACGGATTGAACCTTTTGAACCTTGTTATCGAGTGTGCTCGACTTCAGTACCTCCTTTATCGCATCTGCGTGAGATAATCTCATAATTCGCTCTCGCTCCTTGGCGAGGAAAGTGAGTGCTTCTTCTTTTAAGATAGTTATGGCCTCGTTTGATGCGAGTTTCTCATCCCGCCATATTGCACCGATTACTTCGTCAAAATCCAAAAATTTGCGGTTTACTGCCTGCCAGTAGCTAACTGCATTCTTTGACGGATTCATCGCTTCGACCGTTTTAAACACCTCGTGAACCAACTCTATTGCCTTGTTCTGAGTCGATTTTTGGGCATAACGAACAAGTACCGATAGATGCGTATACGTCGCAATGCAAACGGAGCTCTCAGCAGCCTGTTTGTATATCTGACTTTTTAGAGATGGAAGTTGATATACAGCTGATTCCCTTACACTTTTGAAAATAGGGCTGCTGCCCATAGTTTATAGCTCTCTTTTAACCGCCTAAGATCAAAGGAGGGCCTTATGAGCAGCAGCGAACAGGTATATAACCGATTGCTGGGTAGGTTGCAAGCACTCGT
>JAJDUT010000023.1 GCA_022826515.1 Candidatus Latescibacterota bacterium | reverse complement strand
CACGCGCACTACGTCGCGGGCCGAAGCCTTTTCCAAGTGAATGACGTGGTCGTCCGTGCGGTTGAGGTATTGGAGTTGCACGGTGAGGTCCTCGATTTCAGGACGCTGCAAGCCGACCTCGACTTCGACTTCCTCGCCGAGAGCCAGCACGGGGATGTGGACTTGGTAGGGCTGGCCGACCATGACGTTGTCGGCGAGGATGGTAGCGAAGATGTTGTTTACCTGCAATAGCGACGCGGCGTCTTGGTCGAGACCGTTGATGGCGTAGCGCCGGCGAGCTTGATCGACCATCTGCGCCAAGTGGAGGTCTGAGTCGTTGCGCAAGGTGAGACGGACGCACACCTTGTCGCCCTCGACGCCGTATTTTTGGCCGTTGACGACCGTCAGGTGCGTGGCGTCAGCTAGTGAGTTGAGGAAGGCGCGCTGTAGGTTTAAGTCGGCTCGTTGCCGCTCTTCACGGGCGCGCTCAAACCGCTCGCGGGCAATGCGTAGCTCTTGGCCGGTGACCACGCCGCGCTCCTTGAGGCCGATCATCTGCTCGTGCTCGATTTCGACTTCGGCTTCGCGCGCTTTGGCCTGCTCTAGAATTAAGTGGGCCTCCTGGAGGTCGAGCAGGATGCGCTGCTGTTCTTTGGTCAGGATCTCAGACTGCGCTGCCAAGGCGAACACCAGCAGGCCGAAAACATATAAGATGGAAGACATGGCGGCACTCCTTTCGGTAGCAACTCAGTTGTCCTTTACATTCGGCCGCTCGTCCTCAGCAGCTCTTCTACGAACTCAACCTTGTCGTCTATCTGGAGTTCGCGGTATAATTCCAATGCTTGCCGCCACTGAAGTAAGGCATCATAAGGAGCCTGATTCGACGCATAGACTCCCCCTAAGCTAACTCTAACGTCGGCTACGGCCTTCAAGTCCGATACTTTCTCAAACAGTTGCACGGCCTGCCGATACACCGCCTCTGCCGCATGAAAGTTTTCAACGCTCACGTAGGCATTACCCAAAACGGTCGTCTGTATCGCTTGGCCTTTGTCGTCTCCAATCGCGTCAAATAGTGCCTTCGCCTGCTGGAATAACGCCGTGGCTTCTGGCGTGTCACCTTTCTCCAATAGCACCTGCCCTAGACCGCCCAGGGTGCGAGCCTCAAACTGTTTATGGCCTAATTTTCGTTGGGTAGCCAGCGTCCGACGATACATGGCTTCCGCCTCATCAAATCGACCCGTCTGGCTATATACGCCTCCTAAGACGCTGTAATGATGCGCCAATCCCTCGTCGCGCTGGAGCCGCTCCTCAATCGCAATGCCTTTTTTTAGAATGTCCTCGGCCTCGGCCAAACGCTGCTGTTGGAGATAGACCATACCCAAGCCCTGATAGTGGCCAGAAATACCCGGCAGATCGCCGAGTTCTTCGCACACGTTCAGCCCCTGATGGAAGTAGGCCTCAGCCTCCTCTAGTTTGTTTTGCTGGAGTGCCAACAGCCCCAAGTTGCCGCATTCTTCCGCCCAATAGGCTCTATTGCCCGACGCCTCGTGGAGTTGCTGAGCGCGGATGTGCAGGTCTCGCGCCTCGGCGATGTTTCCTTGGAGATGGGCGACAAAGCCTCTATTGCTATAGTTGACGGCTAGACGCTCCTCATCACGACGTTCACTATTGATCTCAAAGGCCGCATTGAGATAGTCAACCGCCTTATTCATCTGCCCCTTGACTTGGTACATAAGTCCCAAGCCGCTACACGCATCGGCTTCCATCTCCCGATCCTGCCACTGCCGTGCTTTCGCAAGGGCTCTTCGGTAAAGCCCTTCGGCCTTGTCGAGTTCACCTTGTTCCTTGCAATAGCGCCCCAACAGGAGACAAGCCTTCGCTTGGGTGCGTACATCTCGATTTTGTGCAACCCGTACCCGCTGTATCGCTACGTCGCGTTCGGGAATTAACGGAATGATTTCCATGTGTTCGAAATACCCTCCTTGTTTGTTGAACCCGCCAAGTTGACCGACTTTAACTCGGTCCGCAGATCAGGCTATCGAGATCGCGGACCAAGAACAGGTCAATGAAGTTGAAGCTCAATCTCGGCAAGCTATCTTCGTCAGACTCAGCCCAAAGCCCACTGATTCGGACGATGGTCCAACAGGAATTGGTACTGCTGCCAGTCCGCATCCGTGAGGGTCCGGTAGCGTTGGTCGAACTCGACTAAGTCCTCTACTAGGGATTCTTCGGGCAGGAACGGGTCTGGCCACAGGTGCGCGAACCAGAAGTAGAGCAAGCGGATGCGCGGCTCTTGAAATTTGTCAGCCATATACTCAATGGCCCGATGGCGCACCGCGGTCGCTGCGGCGTTGAAGTCGTGGTGGTGGTAAAGATGGTACGTGTCCGCCGAAACTCCATAGAGCCGACACCCGTGTTGCTGGCATCGATATGCCAACTCCCATCCCTCGCAAAAAGGAATATTGATATCGAACCCGCCGATGGATCGCAGTACCTCGCGGGGCAGGGCACTGTTGTGGGGCGTTAGGCCAAGCCAAGCCACGGCAGCGTCCGGGCACCGACGAAAGAGATCGATTTGTTCATCCTGCATCTGTTCCAGTTCGGGAAACGGATAGCCGCCGGGGAAGGCACACTCGCGGATTGCTGCGAAATCGTGGCGAACCATCGCTTCGGTCAAGATCAACTCCGCCCGCTGGCTCTCTAGGTAGTCCTTCTGGACGCTGGGGATGGAGACATTAGCGAGCGACCCGCGTTGGGGGTCTTGGAAAAACTCCAATTCGGCTAGTGAGTATAGCTGGCCGCACAATACGCTATCTGACCCGTGTTCTCGAAAGGCGTCTAAATACGTTTGTAGCAGGTCAGGGGCCGGCAGAGCGTCTCCGTCGAGCAACACGACGAGGTCGCCTGCGGCTTGGTCAATCCCTCGGTTCCGCGCCGAGCAGCGCCCTTCGTTCGGATAGAGTCTGATCGGCTTCATATTGTCGATGTGCAACGCATCGAGCATCTCTGTCGTGCCATCGGTCGAGCCGTCATCAATCACCAAGACTTCAAAGCACTCGGGTGAAAGAGTCTGGCCCTCCAAGCCGCTCAAAACCAAGCGGAGCCGTTCCCGTTGGTTGTGCGTAGGTATGACGACACTAATTTCCATGGTCATCCTTCATCGAGGATCTCGGTCTGCAAGCGGCACTCGTACGGCAATTCGGTCTGCAAGTCCCACCGATTGGGATCGTTGGCCTGAGCGTCTGGCCGCTCTACGAGGCATTGCGAGATATTTTTGACGGAATTGGAACACCGAATGCGTTGGGTGTCCAAATGACCAAAGTAGTAGGACCAATACGGGTCAGTGTTCGTCTCGATCAGGCGGCGCAGTGCCGGGTCGGCGACATTGTGGTCCGTCAGGGCGGTCTGCCCGATGACAATGCCGTGGAATTCGACGGGCACCCAGCCCTTTTCCGCCAAATAGACCTCAAGCCAAGTGTGGCCGAAGATAGGTTCTCTATAGGTGCCAAGAGCAAAGCTATCGTCCCCGCTAGGATACCCGATCAAGGCACCGGCGACCTCGCGCACGGGGATTCCATCTAGACGGCACAGGGCCATAAACGCTCGGGAAAGCGTGATACAATGACCGCCGGTATCGCCCAAGATGGCTTGAGTGCTGTACCTGATACTCTGGCTGGGGTCTTTGGTTTTCTTGAACCTTTTGGTGTGCATCAGGGCCTCGTATAGAGCACGGGCACGATACTCGTCGCTGCGCCTTTCCCTAGGGCCTAGTTCCTGCCGGAAAACCTCGACTTCGGGGCAATCCACCAGAGCAGGGTCTAGGCTCAAATACCGTTTCCGCTCGATGGGACTTAGAGGGGCCGGCTGAGACCCATTAGCTAGCGGGAATTCTTCCACGGTCAACTCGCAGACATAGCTCAGCTCCCAAGTCTCGCTTTCAGCGGAACCTTTGGTCAGCTCGTAGTTGTAGAAAAAGCCCATCGCCGGCACCAACACGGCTTCCATATCAGCAGGCTCACAGGTTATGTATTGGATATCCCGTTGACCGCCCCCTTCGATGGGATAAGGCAGGAAGATTCGGGTACGCTGACCGGGTTGAAGCGGCGCTGGATCGATCCGCAACTGATAGGTCATTCGGTATCGCTGCCATTTTTTGCGGCCCCGGATACCCTTTTCGTCTTGAATGAAAAATCGGTTGCGCTTGTGCTCCAATGCTCGATAATCGGCCTCAAAAAAGCGAGGCTCGTGGTCGTAGAGCCAATTCCACGAATCAATGCGATCGTAATACAACGCCTCGTGAATTTTGTGGTGCGGTAGTCCCCGGCCCGTGCCTTCGTGCAGAATCGCCTCTACGTCCTCGGTTGAAAGGGGAGTACTAGCGACCAGATAGCGGACGAATTCCCGTCTTTCCATAGCATAGCGCGAGTCGAGTTGATGCGGTTTTTCTTGGGCGAGGAAGAAGCCATCTATTAGGTCGGCAGCGGCGTGGCCTCCGTGCCATGGGGATGGCGCTTTGGCGAAAGCACGGCACGACGCCGCGAACTGAGAATCATCTCCTATCACTCGATACAGGGCCGTTAAAATCTCGTCGGCCTGAAATGCCTTCCGGTCGAATTTTATGCCCAATCCGAGTTGCTCAATGCGATTCAAATGGTATTCCTGATCCAAGTCCTCGGGTGCCCCGATGATGGGTACCCCGTACTGCAGGGCCTGATAAATAGCATCCATGCCGACGATCCCCACTAACGCCCGCGCCTGCTGCAATACCCACTCGCTAGGGAGAAAGTCGGTCACCCGGACATTGCTATAGTGGCTCGTCCCTGCCCAGCGGCCAGCCGTGGTGACGAGCAAACGGATGGGTTCGTGCGCCACAGCCTCAATCAGCCCCTCCAAATAGTTGGGAGGCCGCCCGTTGTTGCCACAGGGCACATAGACCAGCGGCCAAGACAAATCCCAATCTTGGTCAAGAATCGCAATCGCCCCTTTTGTCTGTGGGGCATCCAGCAAAGGACCGACGTAGTGATACCCTGGAGCCGCTTGTTCTGGAGGCGGATGGAATTCGGGGATGTCCGCCAGCAGGTACAGTTTTTTCTGCGGCTTCACCTCATGTGCCTTGCTCTTGAGATACGCACCAAACGGCCCCGGTTCGATGCTGAACGACGACATCAGCCGTATGGGAAACGGATAGCCCGGCTGGCTATACGCTTGGCTTATGATGGCCTCGTCAACCCCTTCGAGTTGAGCCGCTATGGAGAGGGTCGGCTTCATATCTTGGATTACTAGGGCCGGTTTGATGGCCTGAATCAAGTTCCGTTCCGACTGAACGCAGCGATCAATCCACTCCAAGTCGTAATAGCCGTATTCACCTCGAGCCACGTATTCGTCCATCCGTTCTTGTGGCAAGGTTTCGACATCGTGTACGGGGAACTCTTCATCGGCGATTCGCTCAATATGGGGGCCGCGCCCGGCGCACTCGACCGGATACCCTCGCTCCCGCAGGGCGCGAGCGAGCACGAGCGGGCGAATGGTGTGCGCCAAGCTGTACCCGTGAAAAAAGACGAGGATTTTTCGTTGGTCTCGCGCCAGTTGGTCCATTTCCATCCACCGGCGGAGCCAACGATCCCAAAGCAGCAATCGCTCAGCAAGTTTAGCTATGGCAGAATGTAACATATAGCCTCGATCTATTAGATGCCTACCGCGTCAGGGCGAATATGGGAATCGCTACCGGGTTATCCCCAATATGGACGATAATTTCGCAATCGGTCTGGCCGATCGGGAAGTTGCTCTCGTTGCGTACTTCGACGACCAGCCGCCGATCTGTTCCCCAATGTCAATCGAAAGCGAATGTGGGGGCTGGACACTTCGATTGCACTCGGACCGGGACCCGCGCCGCATCGGGTGCAACGCGCACCGCGACCGTTTTCACTTGCCGTCGGTGAGGCTTGCCCATGCCAAAAGAAAGAGCGGATGGATCTACTTGGAACTGATCTAGGACCTTCCCCTCGACATGCACAGTCTGCCGCAGTGTCCGGTCACTACCTGCCAAGTGGACTTCGACTAGGCCGTCTATGCGACGGCCCCAAGTCAACGCCTCATTTGTCCGAATCAACAACCCCGTACCTGCATCAGTAGGATATGCTACGACACCCTCGCCTTGCACTGCCACCGAGTCTATCACTAGCGGCTGGTCGGCAATCTGGGCAAGCGATAGGTGGCGCTCTAAAGGCAGGGTAGTGAAGTCTATTTCTCCGAAGTCTATTTCGGCGGGAAAGGGCGACACGGCCTGTACTTGGAGATTCAGAGCCCACAGTGAATCCTCGTCGGCGATTTTGACTGCAACATGGCTCTTAAAGGAGCCTGAACGATCCGCCGTATTTACATCGACTTTTAGCTGATATTCTTCACCGGCTTTCAACACACCCGTGGGGAACTCGATCCCGGTGCAGCCGCAGCCCGTCTGTACGTTTTCTATCTCGATATCGGTGGTGGGCTTGAACGCAATCGAGTGTATGCTGTTTTGGCCGCTATACACCGAATCCAGTACCACTTCTGAGGGCAACTGGGCACCTATCGGGTAGGCGATCAACAAAAGCATGAGCAGGGACATAACCAACGCCTTTCGTTGCGGTTACAGTGAGTCCTAATCGACAATAGACGAACGCAACCAAACCAAGTACGCGGCCAGATAGGTGAACACCGCAAAGAAGCCCAGCAGAGCTAAATCGACGATGGCCGAGCTGGCTAACGATGCTGCGGAGAGGTTTTCTGCAAATACCGGTATCTGATCCAGTTTTACCTTTTGTGTAGATAGCCCGGTCTTTACAAATGGAATATGCAGACTGCGCGAGTCGGCCCGATCTAGGGCGAGCAGACTTTCCTCGAAACGCTGTGCATAACTTCGGGCTTGATCGATAAAATGACGATACCGCGGCAGGCCAGTACCCGCCATTGCCTCCATCGCGTATTGATAGGCTCCCATGGGAGAGACTCGGACGATGTTTTGTGCTAAATTGACCTGTTGTATCCGACACAGTAGCAGGGCATTTTCTAATTCTTGGTGATGAGTACGTTCTGACCGCAATGCGCTGGAAAATTTTTTGATAAACGCAGGATCGAGCCGATTATTATTTTCCTCTGCCAAGCCGAAAGCATGCCCCCGAATGGGATGCCAAATGAAAGTGCCGTCGCCGTGCTCGTACACATGCTTGGTGTGTTCTAACTCATGCGTCTCTTGGTGAAATAGCTCGGCTATAGTCTTCCCGGTCTGCGGCCACAGCAAAACCATACTCACCCAGACGAAGAGCACCGTCGTCAGACTGACCCGCCTAGTGGAACTATGGGCTGATATGAGCACCCCTAGCGAGGTACAACCCGCCAGATAGACCACCGAGATTAAAACCATGATCACGATACGCACGGCATGCGAGAAATCCAGCGACAGCTCGGCGAGCACCAAGACGATTAACAGGTTGAGCACCACGCTGAGTACCAATACCCCGCTCAAGACCAGCAGCGCACCCCAAAATTTGCCCCATAGCAGCGTATGGCGCGGCAGGCTGTTGGCCATAACCAGTTTGAGGACGCCACTCTCCTTTTCGCCGACAATGGCGTCGTGGGTAAACAGGAAGGCGGCCAAGCTCAGCAAGACGCCGATGACGAAAACCCAATCAATGGTGATAAAAGTGGAGAGTAGGGGAGCATCTTTTAATTCGGTCGGAAAAGATAGAATCCACGGCCAATAAAAACTTTTATCAATGCTCCTGCCTCCGCTATGTACCGCCATATAGACCAAGTATGATTCAGCACCTACTTTGTCTGGTAATTTGTTGTCGGCAAAACCAGCACAAAACGCCAATTCACTGGGTTTCTTATAAAACACCCCAGGACCTTCAAGCAGTAGCTGGCGCAGGCCTGCGGCACCATTATCGCGCAGCGTTTGGTGTTGCTGCGTGATATTTTCTCTATATACATCTCGCTCGAATCGATGGGTACTATAGACGAGGACGAGCGCATTGAGCACCATCAAGCCAACGCATAGCATCAGCGCAAGGCTAAACCGCAGGCTTTGGATATGCGCGATGAATTCCCGTTTGATAATAGTCGTCAGCATGATCCGTTCACCGTCTAATGTCGTAGCAAGAAAAGAGCCTTATTACGGCAAGCCAAGTTAGGCCCGCATAGATAAACAGAGATAGGAGGCCCGGCGCAATTCTACTCAGCCGTTGCGCGAGGGGCTCGCGGCGCTCGGCAAAGACAGGAAGATCGCTGAGGTCGAGAGCCGATCTCTTAGCCGATCTTTCTTTACGTGTGAAACTTGGTTTCCCGACAAATTCCATGCTCTCGAACGCGTCGTGTGCCCTTAGATACTCCAAAAGTTGCTCACGGTACTGACGAGCCTGATTGATAAAATCGTAAAAAGCCCCCGCATCCGTGCCAGCCAAACCGCCAGTAACCTCTAGGTAGGCTCCCGCTGGCGTAATTCTCTGCAATTGGGCGTTTAGGTGGATGAGTGACCGGGGCCGACCTTCCCAAAGCGAACTGCAAGCATGCCAAACTTTTTGGGCATACTGGAGGCGTAGATTCTCCCCAGCCTTCAGCATGTTTAAGAAGTCGGCTGTACGGCCATCCTTCCGAATCGCTCCGATCTGGAAACCCGGTGTGCTTCCACTACTATATCCATGCATATTAGTGACCAAGCGGAACGGAGGATAGGTATCGCCCGCCCCCGCCGTACGCACCAAGTCGTTAGCTTGTCTTTGGTACTTGTCCCATAGTTCATCTTCCATAGCCGCAGCTTGCTGGGCATCCGCCTGCCGATTAAACTGCTGATTGACTAAAAATGTAATGCTGCTCGGCAGAATAATCACCAAAAGAGTCCAGGTGAATAGGCTGTATATCAGGCTTGTCGAAGTGTTGTGGGTGTAGCACGAAATAGCCATGCCAATCAAATAGAATATGGCGATGTAAGACAGGGAAGCCAGCCAAGTCCCGATGAGGCCTACCCGGTCGGCCTCTGTAAGCTGGACATGCTCAGAGGCAATGAAAAAAATTACAAGACCGAGAAAGCCTAAGAAGATAGGTATATTAAGGAGCGTAATACCGCCCAAGAATTTGCCTATCACGACCTGCATTCGGGAGACGTTCGTCGTCAGCATCAGTGCTAGGGTGCCGTCTTCTTTTTCTCCTGAAATAGACTCGCAGGCGAAGAGAATAGCCAACAGTGCTAAAAAAATTTGGATGACGTGAACGACATCAAATGAACCTATTATGGCGAGTAAGGGATTGCCGGTGGTCGATAAGGTATTTTTATCGGCAAGGTAGGGTATCTCGTATATCTCAATGGGCACTACCGAGTTCTTTTGCTCGGTGACGCCCCGGTCCATGACTTCCAGCGGACTCGGCGTACGAACGACCTTGGTCCGCAATTTGGAGTATTTATCTATCTTGCGGAGTTCGTCGGCCGTTTCTGCGACTATGCGATCTTGCTCGGCCTGTGCTCTTTCGTAACTTGCTAGGCGCAGCAGTCCAATGACCCATATAAGCAATACTACAATCAGGGTACAGGAAATAAAGCGCCGACTGGTTAGCTGCTCTAGCAACTCTTTTTTCCAGATGGTTTTTATCATAGCTAGCTACCTCCGATAAGCTAGAGAGCAGGTAAGCAAATATTGATCGAGCTTACCTACTCTCTAGCTTTGCTAGATGGATGTGCTATGTGCTATGCGCAGCTAGTTTCAATGGAAACATTACCATTACTGAAAGTAACTGTCGACCTGCACAGGTCATCAGAAGGGCATGACCACGTTACTGTGTGGCCACCCGCTGTTACGCTGCAGTTCTCCTCGGTCTCCTCGGCCTTTGCTTGATTCGGTAAGAGCCAAGCCGTTAGGCCGACGAGAGTGAGCCCTGCTCGTACGAATATCCGCTTCATGGTGAATTCCTCCTGTAAAAGATTTACAGTAAGTTAAAGAAGTAGGTCCTTCCTACTTCTCCAGGGCTATAGAATACTTCCAAATGACGCCACAGCTTCTTGTCTTGATCCCACATCAAACGAAAAAACGATAATGTGCGTTTTGGTTTTGGGACTGGATCAGGTGTAAACGCGAGTGGTTCCTCTACAATGAATAATACATCCGCACAGATGATTTTCTTCCCGACCTCTAAAAGTGCTGGAAGTTTACCATTTAGATCTGTCGGATAATGTCTATATCCCATAGGTAACATTCCTCGATCAGATGCCAAGCGTACGAATGTCGGATCCTCTTTCCTCAACTCAAATACCCTAAAGCTACTGTCGTGGAACGATACGTTTTCTATAATATATTCGTGGTTGCTTGTTGCATTTTTGTGCATTGAGCGAAAAAACGGTAGTGCCCCTTCCTGTGCAGCGGTCTCAGCCTGCTCTCTGACATCATCAATGAACTTTTTAATTACCTTCTCTATCTCTTCTTCGCTTGTTAGTGGGGTACCATCTGGCCCTTTGATGATGATGCTTGGATTTTGGGCATTTTCCCGAGCGAAATTAGCCCATCCCATACTTTGATTTATGTATCTTTCCTTGTTAAATCCCGCTCTTAGATAAAAGCTCGCTGCCAAGCTATCGTTGCCCGACTCGGAAAACGCAATCAAATACTGGCGTAACCAATCTCTCAAGCCACGCTCTTGCTCCAAGTCGATGGCCGTTTCCAAGTTGATCGGTATCGCGTCGATGGCTTGGTCTAACTCCTCACCTGCTTGCACCTTAATCATCTCAAGGCTGTTTATGTAGTTGTTAAACTCCCGTATGTTTTCTTTAGTAAAGCCGCCATACCCTCCTTCTCGCGCTTGGCTCGGCGAGGATAGCGAACTTAGGCCGATAATAAATGCACTACAAAATAGCATTAGCGTTTTCATAGCAAGCCTCCCTGCGTATGCTATTGTGAGCTTCTATTAATGAGACGGATATCGGCGGAGAAAAGTTTTACCGGGAGAGCAAAAAAATTAAAAACGGGGCAGATTGTGGAGTACGAAAGAAATAAAACACCGCAAATGGCGATAGTGGGATATACCCGACAGACCTAAGTACACGACAGTAGATCGGTATGGGATGCTTCGCTTCGCTCAGCATGACACCATGGGCGTCAGTATCGGTCATGCTGAGCGGAGCAAGGCAGAGTCGAAGCATTTCAGCACTCCCATGCCTAACGTCCACTCGATTACTGTCGCGTACTTAGCCGACAGACTACAGGCGATTTTTTTATTTACCGCGTTTCCCACACTATCTTTTCGCGGAAGTCATCGAGATCCAAGTCGCCGCGAGCGTAGGCGTCAATGGTAGATTTAGGGACCCGCAGAAGGTGAGTTTGATCTGGGTCGTATTTGATGGCTTTGGGTTCAGGACCCTGCATAGTATGGGTCGTCCGACCAGTACGATATTCGATGATGACGTGCTCGTCGGATTGGAGTTGGCTGAGGGTCGGGCCGTAATCGGCAACGGCTTCGACGATGTTGGCCTTGACGTCGTCGAGGGGTAGAGGTCTGAAGCGGAACACCGAGTCATTAATAAGAAAAAGAGCCCCTAAATCTGGCTGATACATCCCCAGAGTGGGTTGGCTACCAATTAAGGGATGATGATCTTGCCCCGAGACTTGGCCGAGGATGCCGGCCATGATGTCGATTTTTTTAGAGACACTGTGTTCAGAAAAGGCGATGCGCTGGCGAAAAGCAGCCGAGTCTATACGCCCTTCGCGAAAGGCGTCAATGGCTGATTTTTTAGCAGTGGCGGTGATTAGAGAGGCAGCAGCGGCAGCGCGATGATGGCGGGGAGTAAGGCCGTGGACCTGAGCGACTATGGATCCGTGGGGGGGCGCATCGGCCTCCGCAACGTCAGCCAACAGAGAGTCTCTTACCCCCACGACTATTCCCTTGACTTCGACTTCGCTCTCCGTGGGTAATTCTTCTAGGTGCTTCCTCAGTCTGGTTATCGCCGCGACTTGTTTGTCCGTGTCTAAGAACGACACAGAATCCCCAAAGGTCAGGACGAACTTCTCAAAATCGAAGGCCCCCTCTCCAACAGCCATGGGCATAATGGCTTCGATTTGTTTGGTAAGGTCGAAAGATGCGGAATCTGTACCGACTGTATAGCCATCGGTGTAATTTTCTAGGACGCTTGCTAGGTCGCTTGGACGAGCAATCTGGTAGCAGACCATAATCCGGTCGTCTGAGTCGAGCTGACCGATGTTGCCGGCGTAGTTGCCCAGAAATTCGGCGACTAGGTCGTGGATTTCTGCCAGCGATTTCTCGTACGATGAGGGGCCGCCCCCCGATTTTAACTCAAGAAACTTGACGCCCTTTTCATCCCATGCGGCCGATAGGCTGGGATGTGCCTGCCTAGGCCATGATCTTTCGGTAAGAAAGAGGACTCCGTAGCTGTCGAGGTACAAACCACGGGGGGAAGAGTCGATCGGATTAGGTGCGTCGAGATGTAAGTTGCCAAGTACCCCCTCCATGATGCGGATGTCGCGCTGCATGCGCTGGGGGTCCATGTCAGCGAAGCTGGCCGTGGCCATGAAGCCAGCGACTAGGATGTAGAGCGTGGTCATACAGCCTCCTATGGGTCGATATAGCGCATTGCCGGCAGCACTTCCATCACGGGTGCTTCGTCGCGGCGCAAATGGATGTAAATCTCGCGGTCGAACTGTTCAAATTGGCGGTTAATAAGCTGCAAATCTTGGTAGCGCTGGGCCTGGATCTCGGTCAGCAAATGGTCGAAGACGCGCTGCTGGCGCGTTTCAGAAGCCCGCAGCAGTTGGTTCATTAACGCGACGGTGCCCTCCTGTGTGGCCAGTAAATCCGCCCGCGTGGGAGGTTCGTCCGCCAGTGTCTCTCCCCACTTGAGGTCGAGTTCGCCGGCGCGATAGCTGAGTTCAAACTCTGGCCAGGCGAAAAAGAGGACCACAGCGGCCGCAGCAGCAGCGGCCAAACTCGCCATCAGCCGGAAACGCCGACGCGGCACCTCGGCCTCGACAAACGTCAAATCGAGGCGCGGAGATTCGTCCGGCCAAGCCCGCAGCAACGCCTGCGTACTGGCAAGCGCGTCGAGTTCGCGGCGACACGTCGCACAGGTGGCCACGTGCTCTTTCATACGCTCCTGTTCACCTTTCTCGCATTCGCCGTAGAAAAAGGTGAGCAAGTCTTCTTTTTTCACGTTACAGTTCATCTCGGTCAATGCCCCACTGGTTAAAGGTTTTTCGCAGTGCTTTGAGGCCGTAGTAGAGGCGCGACTTAACCGTGTTGATCGGAGCGTCGAGCACTTCGGCGATTTCCCGAAACTTCAGCCCCTCGTATTCCTTGAGCACCACCACCACGCGCTGTTCTTCGGGCAGGCTCTGCAAGGCCCGGTTGAGCAGATCGCGTAGCTCACCCTTGTCCGTATCGGCGGCTTGACACAGGGCCGGATGCGGCCGGTCGCTTGCTTCCTCGTACGCGTCGAGCGAAACGGGCTGCACTCGCTGGCGCAAATGGTCGCGGCACAGATTGGCGGCAATCTGATAGAGCCACGTAGAAAAGCGCTCGGGGTCGCGCAGCCGGTGCAACTGACGATAGGCGCGGATAAAGCTCTGCTGGCAGAGGTCGCGCGCGTCTTCGACATCGCCGCTGTAGCGGAGCGCGAAGTGGTAGAGGCGATTCTGCCAGCGCCATACCAAGAGATTGAACGCTTGGTGCTGGCCAGCCCTGAAACGCAGGATGAGATCGGCGTCGCTCATACCCTCTAAGACGAAGACCGAGCACAAAAAGTTTTACGCGCGGAAAATGTTAGCGAAAAAAGTAGCGGAAAAATTAAGCCCTGATGTTACGCAGTTTTATTGTTTGCGGCTTCCTGCCGTTGCTGTCCCGAATGGTCATTCCCGCGCAAGCGGGAATCCAGTCTGCACCTAGGCCACCAATGGGACTTTCTGGATGCCTGCTTACGCAGACATGACAAAGGCTGCGTAACGTTAGTTCCTAATTCCCATCACAAGTCAATCCAGTAGCGCAACTTTTCGATCAGCGGCGCGGGTTTGCGGCCCTCGGCGCGGAATGCTTGGTTGGGCATGGCCATCGCGCTTTCGAATTGACCGCCGTTGTGCTCGATGATCTTGCGCGAGCCAATGTTGTCCGAGTCGCAGGTGACCAGCACGCGGCGCAGCCCGATTTCGCGCGATACCTCCAGCGTCAGGGCGAGGATGGCCTTGCCGTAACCGCGACACCGCCGCGAGGGTCGGATACTGTAGCCAATGTGCCCGCCGTAAGTAAGCAGATAGGGAGTGCTGAGCTCAGGTCTTATAGAGGTTTGGCCGATGTAGTCGCCGTCGTGTACAAGCCAGAGCACCCGATCTGGGTACCGCACCCGCAAACCTGTCTCATCGGCCAGAGCCTTGAGGTCGCGCACGAATTGCGGGAACTGGTCGGCGAGGGAGTCGCTGTCGTAGCCGAGGGATCGGGCATACGTCGAGTCGAAACGGCCTTCGGCCAAAAACTCAGCCGCTCCCTTTAGGAAGCTATCCCGGTACAGGACGGAGGGGGAGACGAGGGATTGCATGATAGGTTGGATATAGCACGCGATAGGCAGGATTGTGAGGATGGGGCAAGGTAGGGTGTGGGAGTTAGACCGTCAACTTGCGGCGCACTTGCCCATTCGCAGGCGAGTATATCATTAATTGCCTAATTTATACATGGCTCTTCCCTTGGCGAGGGGCGGCGAGCCACCGACGCGCCGGTAGGGCCTTTTATACAACGAAGCGAAAACCCATGAGCGCAATCTCGCCACAAAACAAAACCATTCACTGCACATAAGGAGAACTCAATGGAAATCGCAGCACAAAAGACCGCCGACCTAGACTACAAGGTCGCCGACCTATCGCTGGCTGAATGGGGCCGGCAGGAAATCATTCTCGCCGAGCAAGAGATGCCCGGGCTGATGGCCCTGCGCGAAGAGTACGGAGCTTCCCAACCGCTCGCAGGTGCGCGGATCGCCGGCTCCTTGCACGCGACAATTCAGACCGCGGTACTCATCGAGACGCTCACCGCGCTTGGGGCGCAAGTGCGCTGGTGCTCGTGCAACATCTTCTCGACCCAAGACCACGCGGCCGCGGCCCTTGCCGCCACCGGCATCCCGATCTTTGCCTGGAAGGGCGAGACCGAGGACGAGTATTGGTGGTGTACCGAGCAGACCCTGCGCTGGCCCGACGGCGACGGCCCCAACTTGATTCTCGACGACGGCGGCGACCTGACCAAGTGGATCCACGAGAAGCACCCAGAGCTTTTGCCGGGCCTCCGAGGCATCTCCGAGGAAACGACCACCGGCGTCCACCACCTCTACCAGATGCTCGAAGCCGGAACGCTCGCCGTACCAGCGATCAACGTCAACGACAGCGTCACCAAGTCGAAGTTCGACAACCTCTACGGCTGCCGCGAGTCGCTAGCCGACGGCATCAAGCGCGCGACCGACATAATGATCGCTGGTAAGGTCGTGGTGGTCGCTGGCTACGGCGATGTCGGCAAAGGATGCGCCGACGCCATGCGCGGCTTGGGCGCGCGGGTAATCGTCACCGAGATCGATCCAATCTGCGCGTTGCAGGCGGCGATGGAAGGCTACGAAGTCAAGAAGATGGGCGACACCATTGCCGAGGGTGACATCTTCGTCACGGCGACGGGCTGCCGCGACATCATTCGCATCGACCAAATGGAGCGGATGAAAGACGGAGCCATCATCTGCAACATCGGCCACTTCGACATCGAAATCCAAGTAGCCGAACTAGTGGGCTATCGCGGAATTGAGCGCGTTGAGATCAAGCCGCAAGTCGATAAGTTCACTTTTCCCGATGGACGCAGCGTCATCCTGTTGGCCGAGGGCCGCTTGGTCAACTTAGGCTGCGCCACCGGGCACCCTTCTTTTGTCATGTCCAATTCGTTTACCAACCAAGTCTTGGCGCAGATTGAGCTGCACACCCGTCACGAGCAATATCCAGTCGGCGTGTACATGTTGCCCAAGCACCTCGACGAGAAGGTGGCGCGTCTCCACCTGCAAAAGCTGGGCGTCGAAATCGACGAACTAGACGCCGACCAAGCCTCGTATTTGGGGATCCCAGCGGAAGGCCCCTACAAGCCGGAGCACTATCGCTACTAGCATCCCATGAACGTCGCCGTCCTGCTCTCCGGTGGGGTCGATAGCTCGTTGGCCCTCGCGCTGCTCCAGCGCGAAAAGCGGCTCGCCCTCAAAGCCTACTACCTCAAGATCTGGTTAGAGGACGAGCTATTTTCGCTCGGCGACTGCCCGTGGGAAACGGATTTGACCTACGCCCGCGCCACCTGCGAACAGCTCGGGGTGCCGCTCGAAATCGTGCCGCTGCAAAGCGAGTATCGCGACCACATCGTCGAGTACGCATTGGCCGAGCTGCGCTTGGGGCGCACGCCCAGCCCGGACATCTGGTGCAACCAGCGCGTCAAGTTCGGAGCCTTTTATCAGCGGGTGGCCAACGAGTGCGAGCAAATTGCCTCCGGGCACTACGCCCGCGTCGAGGAGACCGCGGCCGGCCATCAGCTCCGGCGCGCCGCCGACCCGGTCAAAGACCAGACCTATTTCCTCTCCAACTTGAGCCAAGCGCAACTCGCGCGGCTCTGCTTGCCCATCGGCCACCTGCACAAGCACCAAGTGCGCGCACTCGCCGCGGAATTCGACCTGCCGGCCAAGGACCGCCCCGACAGCCAGGGCATGTGCTTCTTGGGCAAGATCAACTACCGGGACTTCGTCCGCTTCCACTTGGGAGAACTCCGGGGCGACATCGTTGAGCAGGCGAGCGGCCAAAAGAAGGGCGAGCACCCCGGCTATTGGTTCTACACCATTGGCCAGCGGCATGGCCTGCAACTCGGCGGCGGACCTTGGTATGTGACCGACAAAGACGTCGCCAACAACATCGTGTACATCGCCCACGGCAGCGCGCCAACGCGAACCGGACGCCGCGAACTAATCGCCGAACAAATCCATTGGATTGCCGGAGCACCGGAGCAGACGGTGCTCCAAGTCAAGCTGCGGCATGGGCCGGCCCTAGTACCCTGTCAGGTGAAGATGCTCGCGCCGGATCGCGCCCATGTCGCCTTATCCACACCCGACCCCGGCATTGCTCCAGGCCAACACGCGGTGTTCTACGACGGTGAAATTTGCCTCGGCGGCGGCATCATCGCCTAGCTTAGCGCCCCTATAAACGTCCTCCCGCACTACGGCGCATCATTATTTTCTTGATGCGCGTCCGATAATACCGTATCTCTCTACATTATCCATCCGAACTATTGGTGCGGCGCTGCATGGTTCGGCTACTCCTATACCAAATTGACCAAGCTGCACCAAGCTACAGATTCGATCCCGGCGGAACGACATATAGGCATATAATCGATTTTTTCTGAGATAGTTTTTTTCTCCATTGGCGGTGTGGTTCCTGCGGCCGCGTTATACCTTCGGTGACCGTCACGGGAGGTTGAGGGCGTCGGTCGTTATCAACCTTACTCTTAGGAGGGAGAAATGGCAGTCAGGATTATCGTTGGCCTGATGGCTCTTGTGGCCATCATTCAGGGGGTGGCAGGTGCCCCGATCGGAGGAGGCATCCTGACGCTCGCGCTAGTCGTTCTGGGCCTGATATACGGGGCGATAGCAATCGACGCCGAGGACGCGACGGCCTACTTGGCGGTCACCATTGCGGTTGGCGCTGCAGCAAGTGCGAACGTGCTGGATCAGGACCTTCTCGACACGCTTGGCGATCGCTTAGACGCCATCGTCGATCAGGTCAGCATCGCTCTATACGCCGCCGTCATAACCATCCTCGTCAGAAGGACGATCAACCGGCTCAAGGGTTAACCATGACAGGCGGATGAGCGGCTGCAAGCGCAAGTCCGCCTCAATGCCCAACCAGCCACGCACGACGCGCGTTGCATCTACGCGAGTAGGTGCAACGCGATGTGGCTTGGTGCGTCTGCACCGCTAGACAGCTCGCCATCGAAGCCGACGATCATCCACATCCCTCGCCATCTCAACCATCACCTTAAGTGTCTCTTGCGAGCTCGCCTCGTGCTCATCGGGCTCCTGTTGCAATCCCCACGATGAACCCATGATCTTGTCGCAAAAGGCCCCCGCAAACATCCGCTCCTCGTTTTCCCCCAGCACATCGCTAAAAACCGTCACCGCCTCAAGTAAGATCTCCCGCTTCTCCGCCGCAGTCTCGCCGAATCCCATCGCATTGTTGATAAACCGGCCGACGTCCAAACACGAGGCCCCGATGACGCCCTTCGGATCAATCGCCATCCAGCCGCGATCTGCGTCGGACAGAATGTTCCAGTGATGGAGGTCGCCGTGCAGCAGTATCTGGGGCTCATCCGATTCCATCAGGATTCCCATCATAGATTCCACGCGCGGAATCTGCTCGATATAGCCCCGCGCCCGCTCGAGATCTTTACAGCTTCTAGCGTCCGCGAATGCACCGCGCATCCAATCCATAAAGTGCGGCAGTGTGTGGTTCGACGGCGGCGGAGTCTCGTGTAACTCCCGGAGGATACGCGCCGCAATCTCGCTTTGCTCGCGTGCGTTCTCAACAGAATCTAGCATCTTGCCCGGCCGCAGTCGTTCGAGCAGCATGGCATTGAGCACTTTGTCGCAGTCGATGAGCCGATTGATCCCACGGCCCTCGTAGATCGCCAACGCTTCCATCTCTGCGCTGAAATCGCCGTGCGGGACGCCCACCTTGAGCACGGCCTCTTCCCCATTTTCCATCTCGACGTAGGCGATATAGTTGACCTTAATCTCCTCGGTCGGCCGGCCGAGTGTCAGACCCCACTTATCGCAGCACCGCGCGAGAATGGACGGCAGTTCCGCAAGCCACGCCTCGCCTTCTTTACCAAATTCTCGGGTCGCGTAGCGCAGGAATCGCTCGGGGAACTGCGGTGCGTCTGTCGTTCTCTTGCTCAACGCGCTAGAAACATCTCGCCGGTGAAGGGCAAAGGCTTGTTTGGACGTTCGTAGTGAATCTGTTTAGGCGTCTCTTTGAGTCCGGCGGCCCATTGGTCGCGCCAGTCTTCATAGACGGTCTCCAAGGCGGGATCGCGTCGGCTGCGGGCGACGAGACTGGGCCATTCGGGCCGAGGGGAAGGCTCGCCCGTTTTCTGGTAGCGCAAATCCATGCTCCAGCGCACGGCGTTGGTGTTATTCGGCCCTGAGCCGTGGGGCGTCAGTTTGTGAACGAACAGAACGTCTCCCTTCTGCATGGGCAGGCTAACTCGCTCAGTCTGGGGCAAGTCCTGCCCGTACCGCCAATAGACCATGCGCCGCTGGTGGACCCGAGGCTGAACCTGCAAGCAGCCGTTTTCTTCGGTTGACTCGACGAGGGGAATCCAAACGGTCACCTGTAGAATACCTTTTGCTTCCTGAGTGGTAAACACGGCATCCTGATGAAAAATCACATCTGTTGACGGCATCTTGGGTCGGACGTGCGACACGGCATTGCAGGTAATTTCTGGGCCGATGAACGGCTCAATCAGATCGACGAGGTTCTGATTGCGCAAAAACTCAAAGGTTCCGCGCCGGCGGGTCTCCCCTATGTCGGGACAGCCATCGACCTCGTCGCACTCTTCGGCCAGACACGCCAAGCGCCGCGCAAAAGGCTCGTTTTCGTAGAGGTTGGCGATCTTACCTTGGCCGTGTAGATCGCGGGCGATTTCATCGACGATGATATCGTGATCCTCGATGAGCGGCGCGAGATCGTCGTCGGTAAGCCCTCCTTTGATAATGACGTACCCTTCCTCCGCAAAAAAGTCGAGCTGTTGGCTGGTTGTTTTCACGGTTGACCTCCTGTTGTCCAAATTTCCCTTGTTATAACGACTCGACCGCCGGGGAACAAGACCCGTCGACCTGCTTACCTCGACTTGTAAAGGTCTTGGCTTGCCTCTACAATAAAAGGCCGCACTTCTTCTCAAACAAAGACTATGGCATGTTTGCGCTGATTTTTCTATCGCTGCTCGGCTCGATCTACGGCTATGCGGGCTGGCGGCTCATCCCCTATCTCTCTCCGTCCGCACAGATCGGTGCCGCACTGGCGCTGGTGTTCCTGCTATTGACGCCCTTGTTGCTCTTTCGCCTGCGCTCCCGTCCACATCTCGCTTGGCTGACCGATCCCCTCTCCTGGGTGGCCTATCTCGGCATGGGCTTTTTCACCGTCTGCTCGACGCTGCTGGTCCTGCGCGATATAGGGGGTCTGCTCCTAAGCCTGATCTATCCCATCGACGCGGCGCTCAATGCCAGCATCGACTTGGCGACCTTTGCCCTAGCCTTGGTCGCCGCGGGCTATGGCTACTACCAAGCCCGCCGCACGCCAGCAGTCCGCCGCGTCGATGTCCCTATCGAGAATCTCCCACCCGCGCTAGTCGGGCTGCGCATCGTCCAGATCAGCGACCTCCACATCGGCCCGACCATCAAGGCCCCTTTTGTCGAGCGCGTCGTCGCCCGCGTCAACGAATTGCAACCCGACCTAATCGCCTTCACCGGCGACCTCGCCGACGGGCCGATCGAACGACTCGCCCCACACACGGCCGCCCTAGCCGAACTCACCGCGCCGCTCGGAGTCTATTTCTGCACCGGCAATCACGAATACTACTCAGGCGTGGAAAGCTGGACTGCACAGGCGCGCCGCCTCGGCTTCGACGTCCTGATTAACGAGCTACGCCAGATCGACTGCGACGGCGGGCGGATCGCCTTGGCCGGCACGACCGACTTCAGCGCCGGCGAGCTAGTTCCCGACCACGCATCGGACCCGGCCAAAGCCCTTGCCGCGAGCGACGGAGCCGATGTGCGCATCCTACTCGCGCACCAGCCGCGCAGCATAGAGGCCGCCAGCCAAGCCAATTGCCACCTGCAACTATCGGGCCACACCCACGGCGGCCAGTTCATACCGTGGAAGTACGCAATTCCCCTGCAACAGCCCTATGTCGCGGGCCTGCACAAATTTCGCAACACTTGGATCTACGTCCACCGAGGCACTGGCTACTGGGGGCCGCCACTGCGGCTCGGTGCCCCTTCCGAAATCGCGGTACTTACGTTGAGCCGAGAGTTGTAATCCACCGCCGCCCTTGTTACTTTGCACGCCTCACGAGGAGGATACAGATGACCACAGCCCCGTCCATTACCCAACACCACAAAGCACTGGACCAAGAGCAAATCGACCAATTCCGCCGCCGCGGTTTCATCACCATCGGCAAGCTGCTAGACGACGATCTCGTCGCCTTGCTGCGCGATGAATACGACCGCCTCTTTGCCGAGGCGCGCCAAAACGGGCGCTTCCGCAACCTGTCCATCAGTGACACCGACGACCTCGACGAAAAGAACAACGCCGACGAGCAGATGTTGCAGATCATGCAAATGTGCGAGCGCAGCATCCACTTTCGACAACTGCTCTACGACACCCGCATCCTCGACATTGCCGAAGACCTCATCGGCCCCAATATCCAACTCTTCCACGACCAAGCCCTGTACAAACCCGCCCACCACGGCGGCCCTGTCTTTTGGCACCAAGACAACGCCTACTGGAAATGTATGCCGGCCAATTTGGTTAGCTGCTGGATGACGCTCGACGACGTCGATGAGACCAACGGAGCCATGCACCTGCTGCCCGAATCGCACCTGACGCCCGTCGGACACGAGCGCTCAGAGCAGACCAGTGCCTTGCTCGACTACGGCGACCAAGTCGATGCAGCCCAAGCCGCCGTCATAGACCTGCCCGCGGGCGGTGCGCTCTTCCACCACTGTCAAACCCTCCACTACACTCCACCGAACCAAACCGATCGCCAGCGCCGCGCCTTTGTCATCCACTTCATGCCCCCCGGCACGCGCTCGGCGCACACCGGACAATTCCTCGAAGTATCTTTTGGCCGCCCCATGCTGCGGATGCGAGTCTGATCACAGCCGTTAGAATCAGGCCAAATAGCGCTCGGGGTTTGCCCCGACCTCGGCCAGCAGCGTATCGACGTACACATCTATGGCAAAAAGCCGACACGGGGATGCGCCGACGAAGCCCCGTGTCAGCGGACCGGTAGCGTCCCAATACTCCCCCAGACGCGGTCGGTCTAGGGCAGGATAGGCAGCTTGGGGATCGGCTCGACGCAAGTGGTGCCAGTAGAGCACTTCGACCAGATGGATGTAGGTGGAAGTCTGGTAATCGACGCCCAGCATGAGGATTTTGCCGCCGCGTCGATAGGCGCGAAACATGGGTGAGTGAGTGCCATAGGTCCGTCCCCAAGGAGCCCGATCCCAAGACGACGTATAGCCTTCCTGGCGCAAGTGATCCGCGACAAAATCCGCCGCGCCGCGCCCTCGGGCCGCTACCGAGTGAGAGTAGTGATCCGAACGGTAAGTATCGGGCAGGCAGCGAAAGAACTCGGTCAGCCACCCCACGGTCGAAGGAGTAGTCGCCCAGTCCCAGCGTCGCGCTCGTTCGCTCCGCTCTATCAGGTGGAACGAGGGCATCAGGATAAGCCCATCGGGACCAACCGCCGCTTGGAGCGCATCAATCACAGTCTGCGCTCCACCGGCGACAGGCCCTAGGCTTTTGAACGAGGAATGGATAAAGAGCATATCCCCCGCTTCGACGCCGAGGGCTTCTAAATGGCTCTGTAGTTCGGCTTGGGTATAGGCGTCCATCGCAGTGCGCGATTAGGATTGCCCGTCAGTCCGACGAGGGTGGATCGACTTCCGGGCGGTGAGCAAGTAGTCGAAGGAGCGGATGCCGTCCCAAGCGCGCAACGCCCGCAGGCGACCGACGTAGTATTTGAGCACTATGTGTTGGTAGCCGTTGCGAGTCACGAGCCGTCCTCTTCTAACACGAATTGGCGGTCGCCTTCCGAGTAAGCCACGATCATATCCGCGTCTTCGGGGCCGAGGCTAATTCCGTTGTGGAAGACGCCGGCCGGGATGGCGAGTGTATCGCCAGCTTCCAGCGTAAAAGACTCGTCGCCCAAGCTGTGCTCTACGCGACCGGCGAGCAAATAGAGCACCTCTTCGCAGTTGGGGTGGGCGTGGCGCGGATTGGCTTGGCCAGCTTTGAGGACGACGCGGCCCAAAGTGAGGCCCTCGACATTGCCCTGCGGACGGCCCGCTACCCAAGTCAGATGGCCCCATGATTCATCTACGCGATTCTGGCGGCTTTCGGCGGCGCTGAGAAGAGGATTCGACATTTCGTTTAGGCTCCGGTTAGAGGTGGAAAACGATAATACAAGGGCCTTATGCTTCCCACCGAGGCTCAAGGCTCAACCACCAAGACATCAATCGTCGTGCCAAGCGCATGGGCAATCCGGGACAGCGTTGCCGCAGAACCGGGCTTGAGTCCGCGCTCGATTTCGGACAGATAGCTAACAGCGACCCCCGTCCTTCCGGACAGGTCGCGCAACGTAATGCCGAGATGATTGCGGAATGCGGCCACAGGGTTCCCACCGCGCATGATGGCAAGCGCCACGTCGTGGGGAATGCGGCTGCCGTCGTCCGCATCGAGAGCAGCCAGCCTGTCTTCAAGTTCTTCATTGCGGGCGATCAGGGCATCGTATTCCGCCCGAGGCAAGGTAATGGTTCCGGTGTCAGCCATAGACTTCCCTCCTATGCCGAACTCTCAGGACCACCATGACAGTGGTCTTGTCGTATTCAATACCGAAGATAACGCGATAGTTTCCAACTCTCATACGCCTATACTCACTGTCGGTCAGTATAATCACTTGATTGGCCAAAGAGTCCGGGTCTCTAGCATACTGCTCAACCTTGGCAATGATTCTCTCGCGATCCTGCACAGCGAGGCGGCGCATATCTCTGAGAGCCTTAGGCGTCCATTCAATTGTCAAACCTTTCCCCGCATTCATAGCGATCATGTTCGCAAGTAGCGAACACATTGTCAAGAGCTATTCCTCTGCCCTATAACCGGCGCGTCTTAATCGCCTGAGTATCAATGATCGATTTCTTTGACGGCCCTCCAGCCGTTGGCCATATTACCCGCCCATGAACCCCATAGCTCCCCAAGCCCTGTCGGCCCTAACCGCTCTCCTTGGCTCGCGCCTGAATGCGACCTCTGAAGTGTGCCGCGCCCACGCCGCCGACGCCTCGTACCACACCCCGCAACCGCCGCAGGCCGTAGCCTTTCCCACAAGCGTCGAAGAAGTAGCCCAAATCGCCCGGATCTGCACCGCGCACCAAGTGCCGATCGTGCCCTTCGGCACCGGCACGGCCGTCGAAGGCGGCATCGTCGCCGTGCGCGGCGGCCTGTGCGTCGATCTCTCGCGCATGAACCGCGTCCTCCGCGTCAGCGCCGCCGACATGGACGCCACGGTCGAAGCCGGCGTCACCCGCCAACAACTCAACGAACACCTTCGGGCACAGGACACCGGCCTGCACTTCCCAGTCGATCCCGGTGCCGACGCCTCCTTGGGCGGCATGGCCGCCACCCGCGCCTCGGGCAGCGCCGCGGTCGGCTATGGCACTATGCGCGACAATGTCTTGGGCCTCAAGGCCGTCTTCGCCGACGGCACCATCGTCGAAGCGGGCGGACGAGCGCGCAAATCCTCAGCTGGCTACGACCTAACCGCCCTGCTCGTCGGCACCGAAGGCACCCTAGCCCTTATCACCGAAGTAACCCTGCGCCTAGCCAAGCTGCCAGCAGCCATCTCCGCAGCCGTCTGCCCCTTTGCCGACCTCGACACCGCCGTCGCCGCGGCCATCGACGTCTTGAGTGCGGGGATCCCCGTCGCGCGGCTCGAATTGCTCGACGAAGTGCAAATGCAGGCCTGCAACCAATACGCGGGCTTCGATTACGAAGTGGCACCGACGCTCTTTTTTGAATTTCACGGCACGGAAAAGGGAGTCGTCGAACAAGCTGAAACCGCCGGTGAGCACGTAGCCCGACGGGGCGGCGGCCCCTTCCGCTGGGCCACGGCCGAGGGCGAGCGCGACCGCTTATGGCAGGCGCGCTACGATGCCTATTACGCCTCGCGTGCGCTCCGCCTCGGCTCAGTCGGCTACGTAACCGATGTCTGCGTGCCGATCACAGCCCTCGCCTGCTGCATCCACCAGACGAGAGCCGCGCTAGCCGACCTCAACTTTCCCGCTCCGCTCTTTGGCCACGTCGGCGACGGCAACTTCCACGTCGTCTGCCTTATCGAACCGGGCAATGCCGAGGAACTAGCGCAGGTCCAGCGGCTGGGCGAGCAAATCGTCGAGTGGGCACTCCAAGCCGGGGGAACCTGCACCGGCGAACACGGCATCGGTCTGGGCAAAATCGACGCGCTCGAAGCCGAGTGCGGCCCAGGCGTCGAGGTCATGCGCCGCATCAAAAAAGCACTCGACCCAGACAACCTTATGAACCCCGGCAAAATCCTGCGCATCTGAAGCCGCCATTCCCCTTAACCTAGAGAGATCGCCATGAAAATCACCAACGTCGAATTCTTCCACCTCAATCCGCGCCTCTGCGACCGCTACCAAGGCCACGAGGTTCGCTTCTCCGGCATCGACACCCAGACCGTCTTCCGCGTAACCCTCGACAACGGCGTCGTCGGCTACGGCGACGAGCGCGGCCACACCTCGCTGTCCGAGGGACAAATCGCAGGCATGATCGACCAATCGCCGTTCAACTATGTCGCTGGCGCGCTCAGCACCGGCCTGATGGGCGCACTGTACGACGCCATGGGCAAGGCCATCGAAGAGCCGGCGTACAAGCTGTTGGGTCAAAAGGTCCGCGACCGCGTGCCCGTGGCCGCGTGGACCCGACCCGCAGCCCCCGAGGACTTTGCTAGCGAAATCCAGCGCGCCGCCCAAGAGGGCTACACCATCTTCAAGATGCACTCAGCCGAACAGCACGACGTGATCGAGCAGACGCGCGCCGCCCAAGAAGTCGCGCCGACTGGCTTTAAGGTCCACTGGGACTTCAACCACAATCGGCCCTCTACCGCCGTGCTGCGCATCGTCGATGAGCTGGAAAAATTTCCGGTCGTCGGCTTCTTGGAAGATCCGCTCTATCCCTATGACATCGAAGGCTGGCGCTTGTTGCGCTCCAAGACCTCCCTGCCGCTTTTGATGCACGTGCCGCAGCTCGGAGGCGGCCCGGAGATTCAGCGGGATGTAGCCGACCTCTACATGATCGGCGAAATGGGCATTGGCCAGTCCATCCGCCGGGGCTTGGCTGCGGCAGCCGCCGGTCTTTCGACCGTGGTCCAACTCACCGGCGGCACCCTGTGCAAGGCCATGGCCATGCACTTGGGCGCGGTCATTCCCAATGTCTCGCATTCGACGAACTTAGACGACCAATACGCCGAGGATGTGACCGGAGGCCGCCTCGAAGTCAGCGAGGGCAGCACGCCGGTACCCGAGGGCCCGGGGCTGGGCGTAGAGGTTGATGAACAGATATTGGCCGAGCTAGCTGCGCGGCCCAAGAGCGAACTGCCGCGCCACGTCGGCGTCTTGCACCTGCCCGGCGGCACCACGTACTACACCCCGAGCATTCCATCGGTCGAGCGGCTGACCGGATTTGTCGAGGGCAATGTGCGCGGCGTGCGCACCGAGGTCTGGAACGACGACGGCTCGGAAGAATTCGCCCGGATTTATGAACAGGTGCAAAAAGAAGGCAAACTCAAGGCTTAGAAAGGAACGCTTCATGCTCGACCAACTCGCCTATCTCCGCAGCGCCCAGACCGGGCGCGCCTCGTCCTATGAGGAAACCGGCCGCAACAGCGACGCCTGGTGGATCGAACCCGGCGAGAGCGCAGTCCTCGCCGACATCAAAGGCCCCGGCCGCATCACCCACCTGTGGCTGACCCAATCCAACCACTACCGCGAGTGCTTGCTCAAGATCACTTGGGACGACGCAGATTCTCCCAGCGTGGTGTGCCCTTTGGGCGATTTCTTCGGCCTCGGCCACGGCATCGTCAACTCCTACCAGTCCCTGCTCTTTTCGGCCTCGACGCGCAGTAACAATGTTTTTAACACCGGCTGCGCCCTCAACGCGTACGCGCAAATGCCCTTTCGCCAACGCGCCGTCGTCGAGCTGGTCAACGAAAGCAGCAAGCGGCACCGCCAGTACTTCTACGTCGATTACGAGACGACTCGACTGAGCTCGCCGAAGTCCGGCGACGTGCCGAGCGAGGCCGGATATTTCCACGCGGAGTTCCGCCGCGAAAACCCCTTTGGCGGCTGGGGCCACGAAATCCGCGTCAACTCGCCGGAGGCCAACATCGTCAACAAGGAACAAACGGCTTGGGACAACAACTACGTCATCTTGGAGACCCAAGGCCGCGGCCACTACATCGGCTGCAACATCAGCGTCACCAACTTTCAGGGCACTTGGTGGGGCGAAGGCGACGACATGATCTGGGTCGATGGCTACAAGTGGCCCCCCGAATTGCACGGCACCGGCAGCGAAGATTATCTCAACCAAGCGTGGGGTATGCAGGACAACGCCTTTTTGCGCAACGGCTCCTCCATCCACGAAAGCAACACCAACGGCTACCAAACTTCGTACGTCCACCACCTCGAAAACCCCGTCCATTTCCAGCGGGAAATCAAGGCCACCATCGAACACGGCCACGGCAACCACCTCTGCAACGAGATGAGCAGCGTCGCCTACTGGTACGCAGCCGAACCCACCCGCGTGGCCGAACCCCCGGCGGTCGCCCAGCGCCTGCCCGTCCTGCGCGACGACCAAGGCCAGTGGTTGTACGATCCAGCGAATCAAATCACCAGTAGGAAAATTCGCCCCAACGCGGAAATGGACCAGATGAAAACGCAATGGGCGGCCAAAGAATCATCCACGTAGGGGCGATTCGCGAATCGCCCCAACACCCGTCCATGTAGGAAATAATGTGCTAACGAAAGCGGCCAAAGTTCAGATCGTCCTCGACGTACTCCAGCGGCTCTATCCCAATCCCTCAGTCCCGCTCAAGCGTCGAGACCCGTACACGCATCTGATTGCCGTGTTGCTTTCGGCGCAGTGTACGGATGCGCGCGTCAACCAAATAACGCCCGCGCTCTTTGCCCGCGCCGACCGGCCCGAGCGCATGGTCGAACTGGCCGTAGAAGAGATCAAGCAGATCATTCGCCCCTGCGGACTGGCTCCGCGCAAGTCCAAGGCCATCTGGGAACTATCGCAAATCCTGCTCGCCGAACACGACGGCCAAGTCCCGCCTGATCTGGCCGCGCTCGAACGCCTGCCCGGGGTGGGGCACAAGACCGCGCAAGTCGTGCTCGCGCAGAACTTCGGCGTGCCGGCCTTTCCCGTGGATACCCACATCCATCGGCTGATCTACCGCTGGGGGCTGTCCAACGGCAAGAACGTCGAGCAGACAGAACGGGACTGCAAGCGCCTTTTCCCCGAGGAGCGCTGGAACGACCTGCACCTGCAAATCATCTATTTTGGCCGCGAGCACTGCCCGGCGCGTGGACACCAACCGGCCGAGTGCCTTTTGTGCAGCAGGATAGGCCGCAAGAGTCTGTTCAAGTAATTAGAGCAAAAGAGGTCGTCATGCCTGAATCGAACTACAAACAAAGCTATCTGCCAGCGAAAAACGGGACGCGTGCAGACGAATTGACGCACTTTGACCGGATCACCTCGCGACGGCATTTCCTAGCGACCGTAGGCAAGGGAGCAGCGCTAGCAGGCCTCGGCGTCTTTGGCACTAGCCCAAGCCGTAGCGAGGGACCCGTTCAACCAGCGACCGATGGGATTGGGCTGCCCAAGCCGGACATGATCGTCCACTCGCAACACCCATTCAACGGCGAGTTTCCCCCGCATCTTCTCGCCGCAGACGTCACGCCGACCGCGCGCCATTTTGTGCGCAACAACGGCAGCATCCCCGAACGCGCCCTACGCCGTGATGCCCAAGGCTGGGGCCTGACCGTTGATGGCGAGGTCCGCAACCAACGCGCCTTTTCGCTCAACGATTTGCACAGCCTGCCGCAAGTCACCCTAAAGGTCGTATTGGAATGCGCCGGAAACGGTCGAAGCGCATTCGCCCCCACGGTGGGCGGTACGCAGTGGATTCGTGGAGCAGTCGCCTGTAGCGAGTGGACGGGCGTGCGCTTGCGCGATGTATTGCAAGCGGCCGAAGTAACCGAAAAGGCCGTGTACCTCGCCAACTACGGCGAGGACGATCCTCCGTTTTCGCGCGGCATTCCCATCGAGAAAGCCATGGACGAGCACACCTTAATCGCGCTCAAAATGAACGGCGAGCCGCTACCGGCAGCCCACGGATTCCCCGCCCGGTTGCTCGTTCCAGGTTGGATCGGCAGTTCCATGCAGAAGTGGCTCAATCGTATATGGGTGCGCGACACCGTCCACGACTCCGATAAAATGAGCGGCTATTCCTACCGCGTCCCAGCCTATCCGGTTGAACCGGGGGAACCGCCGCCGGAAGCCGACATGGCCATTGCCACCTCGTGGATCGTCAAGTCGCTCATCACCGCGCCGCAAGCCAACGCAACCGTCCAAGCAGGCGTTTCGCTCCGCGTTAGCGGGCACGCTTGGGCCGGCGAGCGCAGCGTGGCCAAGGTGCTCGTCTCCACCGACCTCGGCATCCACTGGCAAGAGGCCGAGTTGACCCCGCCAGCCAATAAATACGCTTGGTATGGTTGGAACGCCGACCTAACCTTTGCGAGCAAGGGCTACTACGAAATCTGGGCGCGGGCGTTTGACGATGCAGGCAACGCCCAGCCTTTCCGCCAGCCTTGGAACCCCAAAGGCTACCTCGGCAACGTCATTCACCGAGTGCCAGTCGTGGTCTCGGCGTGAGTGCAGACAAAACGCGAAAGGAAACAAACATGAGTGATAACCTGCGGCTATTGTCCATCGGCGCGCATCCGGCCGACATCTTTGACCAATCGGGCGGCACCATGGCCCATCACGTCGCCCGCGGCGACTGGGTCGGCTGCGTGGTGCTCACGCACGGCGCAAGGGTCCACGACAAGGTGATCAGCGACGAGATGTTCCACCGGTCAGAAGTCCCACAAGCCGACCAACTAACGGAGTTGATGGCCGAGCGCGCCGACGTCAAGGCCGACGAGGTGCGGAGGGCTTGTGCCCTGCTCGGCGTCGAGGAAATCCACTTTTTCGGAGCCGACGACGCCGTGTTGCGGGTTACCGAAGAAGCTGTGCGCCGCCTAGCGAGACTGGTGCGCGAACTGCGGCCGGATGTGGTGCTGACCCACTTTCCCAAGGAAGGCGATGGGCTGACCAACGCCCATGCCGTCTGTGGGCAAATCGTCCTTCACGCGCTCGCGTTAGCCTATGGGGTAGATCCCGGCGACAGCCATCCGCCGCATCGAGTCGCCCAAGTTTTCTATTTCGGCACTGGGGCTGCGTCGATTCCGCGCAGCGTCTGGGATTCGGAAGGCGGCTACTACAACGATGTCTTTATCGACATTACCGACGTGGTTGCCAAGAAGCTAGCAGCACTGGATTGCTTAGAGAGCCAAGGCTACGGCGGAGCGTATGCGCGCAAGCGGATCGAGACCAGCGACGGAGCCTTCGGCACAGCCGCCGGGTGCGCTTACGCCGAGGGCTTTATCAAAGCCAATGCCGAGACCCATTACTACCTGCCGCTGACCGAGCACGCCCTAAAGAAAGCGCGGATGTCGGATCACGAGCATATCGTCGAACAGTCGTTCAAGATCCAGGCCGATTGATCCGGCGTCCGATATGTCCATATCGTGGACATATTCCGAAAACATGTCGATTTTTCGGGCTTTTTTAGACATATCCGCTCGACATGTTCATGTCGTAGACACGTCGGGCGGTTCATGCAGTGGGTACTTTTAGTAGAGCCGGGAGGCATTCACTCACTGCATCCGTTCCAGCCACTTGGCCAAATCCTCTCGCGTCGTCCCAATGTTGAGGGAGCTAATGTCCCGCCCGTCTAAGCGGCTGGCTAATTCGCTGAGATCGGCGTGCGGCATCGGCTTAGCCGCGACTCCCACAGCACCGAGTGCTTCGTGAATTTTGTCGGCGCGAATGCCGAATCCCAAGGCAGCTTGTGAGATTTGGGGCCAATCTCCGTCTATGCCCATACCACTGAAATCCGCATCAATGCCCGCGTTGTTGATGGCGACCACTCGGCCCCTAGAGTCGAAAATGGGGCTGCCACTGGTGCCACCGGAGAGGTCGAGATTGTGCTGGACGATATAGGTGTCGCGCGGAGCGGTGTACGATCGGTCTTCAAAGCGAGGGCGCAAGGCACTGATCGTGCCATTCTTAAAGGTGGCAATCGGGTATAGAGCTCCCAAATCAGTAAAACCTTGGAGTTCTCCAGGAAATCCCAAAGTCGCTATCGGGGTACCTGCTTTTAATTGGTAAACCGCGCTTCTCGTTGCCAAGGTGACGTACTGCGAAAGGCGGCTACCCTCCTCAATGTGTAGCGTACCTATGTCGGGTGAGTTAACATCATCGCTATCCCATTGGTTATGATATGAGTACTCCCAACAAAAGAAGGCATTCTGTTGGTCGCCGAGTCCGAAGTTGGGAGAGGTCGTTAGATTCTGCAACACTATCCAAAAAGTTAGGATGTCGGTTTCATTTTCTCTATTGAATGAGTCAATAAAATCGTCCCAATCAAGCAGTGCATCTATGATGTGTGCATTGGTGATAAGCGTGCTGCTCTCCACGGCAAAGGCTGTGCCGACAAACGAAAAATAGAATGCGTCTTCATACGCATCCGCATCAGGGATATCTAAGTGGTGGAACACAGCATACACCGATCGCTGCAAAGGACTGACGACCCTACTCCAATCCGCAATCTGGCTTTCAAGCGCTGCCACTCGATTCTTGAGGACCGTAAATTCCGACCGCGTAATACTCGTCTGGTTCAGCTTGGCGCGCACTGCGACGATCTCCTCGGCATTGTCCGCCGTCACCGCGAGGGCATCGAGCCGCGCCAACAGGCTTAGCCGATCCTCCTCTTGGGCGGCTTCAACATCGTCGAGACGCTGCTCTAATTCATCCACTCGCTCGGCGAGCGGATTATCCCCGCAGGCGAAAAAGACCACGCTGATTACGGCGGAGAAAAACAAACGCATGAAGAGCTCCTTTCGGGGTTGGCGCATTGCTTGAGAATGCGGGTAGTAAGTTACTTTGAAAGTACCGACAGCCGAATAGGTCGGTATGTTTTGGGGAGTTTGCTAAGTGCTGGAAACAACTAAACTACGTGCCTTGGCCACTTTATCCAAATCGTACGTTGACTGCATATTCATCCAGAGATTCGCCGATGTCCCGAGGGCCTCGGCAAGATCAAGTGCTGCATCGGCCGTTACGTCGCGCTCGCCTCGAATGAACGCATTGAGTTGAGCTTGGGACCAGCCGATTTTCTCTGCAAATGCCGTCAAGTCGATCCCCATGGGGCCGAGAAACTCCTTGAGAAGCATCTCTCCCGGGTGAAAGGGGGTCTTAGGTTGTCGCACATTCATTACTCCATCTCAGCCAGCCGCTCCGCCAAGTCCTCCTGCGTCGTCACTATGTCGAGTGAGCTAATGTCTCGCCCATCTAAACGGCTGGCTAATTCGCTGAAATTAGCGTCCGTCGTCGGCTTGGCCACTACGCCCACCTCGTCGAGCAATTCGTGAATTTTGTCGGCGCGAATGCCGAAGCCCAAGGCAGCTTGTGAAATGCGCGCAGGGGCACCGCCTATGTTGAGCACCACATTCTCAATACCCGCGTTGTTGATGGCCACCACCTGACCCGAAGCGTCGAAAATGGGGCTACCGCTAGTGCCGTCGGACAGGTCGAGATTGTGCTGGACGACGTAGGTGTCCGACGTGGTGTACATCTCGCCGCGGAAGGGCGGGCGCAAGGCACTGATCGTGCCGTTTTTAAAGGTGCCGATCGGGAAAAGGTGAGACAGCTCGCCGCCCTGGAGTTCGCCGGGAAATCCCAACGTCGCGATTGGGGCACCAACTCTCAAGCGATAAACCGCGTTGCTCGTCGCCAAGCGGGCGCGCCGCCCAATGAAGCCTTCGGAGATGTGCAGCGTACCCACGTCGGGCGAGCTCAGATCGTCGGGGTCCCATTGCGGGTGCGACCAAGAAGTACCAATGAAGAAATAATTCCCCTGGTATGAGAGGTCGGTCGTCAGGTTTTGCACCACGATCCACGCACCCTGTAAATCGGTTCCATACCTGCTGTTAAATGCCGCTACTTGACCGTCCAATTCAATCAGTCCATCTATGATGTGCCCATTGGTAACAAGCGTACCGCTTTCCACGGCAAAGCTGGTGCCGATGAATGTAATAGTCCAATCCTCTATGTTTTCGTTGTACACGCCGTGGAGCACGGCGTACACGGAGTACTGCAAAGAGTGGACGATCCCACTCCAATCCCCAATTTGACCTTCTAGCTCTTCCACGCGCTCTTGCAGATCCTCAAATTCCGACCGCGTAATACTCGTCTGGTTCAGCTTGGCGCGCACTAGGCCGATTTCCTCGGCATTGTCCGCTGTCTCAGCGAGAGCATCGAGCCGCGCCAACAGGCTCTGCCGGTCCCCCTCTTGAGTGGCTTCAACTTCGTCGAGCCGCTGTTCTAAGAGCGGATTATCCGCGCAGGCGAAAAAGACCGCGCTTATCAAGGCAAAGAAAAACAGACGCATAGAATGTCCTTTCGGGATTGGCGCATTGCTTGCAGATGCACCTAAACGTAGTTTGTCAACAGCACGAGCCGTGCGATAATGCCCAATTCTATTTTTGTGAACAAGGCCCTGTACCCTTTTCATGCCATTAGTCCTTTCGCTCCTCCTCGTCCTTTCGTCCTGTAGTCCTGAGCCGCGCCAAGACGCCACCATCACCCTTGAGTTTTGGACCATTGCCCTCGGCGATGCATTCGCCGACTACATCTTGGGCATGATCGACGAATACGAGCAGGCGCATCCCGGCGTAAAAGTCAAGTGGGTCGATGTCAGCGGCGGCGAAGTGGCCGAGAAATTCCTCGCTGCCTTGGTCGGCGACGCACCCCCAGACTTGGCCAACATCTACGATCTGCCCCGCTTCCTGCAATACGACATCCTCGTCAACATGGACGAGGCAGTCGCACCCGCCGAAAAGGCCAAACGGCTCGAAAACTTCTGGCGCGGCATCGGCTACTTCCAAGGCAGCAACTACGCCATCCCCTGGTACGTCGGCGTCACCATGCTCTGGTACAACAAGGACCTCTTCGCCCAAGCTGGCCTCGACCCCGAGCGCCCGCCCGCCACCATCGACGAGATGCTCGCCATGGGCCGCCAAATCCGCGAGCGCACCGGCAAATACGGCGTTTCTTGGCGGCTGCATCCCTCGCTCGTAGCCCCACCTTGGGCCCTGTTACGCCTAGACGGATTCTGGCCGCTCTTCGTTCCCAACGCCCGCCGCACTCGTATCAACCACCCCGAGGCCAAGGCCATCTTTCAGCAGTGGATCGACGCCTATCAGCAGGAGATCGTGCCACCCGAGGCCCTCGCCGCCTCCCACCGCGACGAAGTCAATTGGTTCATCGAGGGACGCGCGGCCATGCTGCCCTTTTCCGGCGGCTGGATCACCCGCTACTTCGACGACTCCTTTGCCAAAAAGGCGGTCCCAGCGCCCATGCCGCGCGGCCGCCTCGGCCAAGTGCCAGCCACCAACCAAGTCTTGGTCGTGCCCAAAGCCTCGCCCCACGCAGAGCAAGCCGTTGACTTCGGGCTGTTTGTCACCAACGACGCCAACCAACTCGAATTCTGCCGCCGCGTCGCCATCTTGCCCTCGACCGTAGAAGCAGCCGCCGACCCCTACTTCCGCCGCCAACCCGCCACACTGGCCGACGCCGCCAACCAGCTTTCCGCAGCCGACATCGCCCACTCCTTTGTCATGGCCCCGCCCGACGTCAAGGGCTGGAGCCGGATGGAGGACATCCTCCACGAGGAATTCGCCAAGGCACTAGCCGGCCAGCAGAGCGCGGACGCGGCCCTGAGCCGCATCGAATCCAAGTGGAACCACCTGTCGCGCTTTCATTGAGACCAAACCATGACCTTATTACTGGATCGTCAACCCGATCCAATTCGCAATTCCTAATTCCTAATTCCTAATTCGCAATTGACCATGTACGGACGCTACGCACCTTATTTTTTTCTCGCCCCTGGGCTGTTGCTCCTAGTCGTGTTCTTCGCCTATCCCTTGCTCGACACGCTCTATCTCAGCCTGCACCGCTACAACATCTTCTCGCCGCCCACCTTCGTCGGCCTCGACAATTTTCGCCGCGCTTGGGGCGACGAGCTGTTCTGGCGGGTCTTGGCCAATACCCTGCTCTACGCAATCATCGTCGTGCCCGCGCTCGTCGTGCTCTCGTTTTTCATGGCACTGCTGCTCGACAACTCGCTGCGGCTGATCAAGGTGTTTCGCACCCTGTACTACATTCCAGTCGTCACCTCCATCGTCGTCGCTGGCATCGTCTGGAAGTGGCTGTACAATGCCGATGGCTTGCTCAACGCCTTCCTCAAGGGGCTGGGCGTCAGCGGCCCGTCGTGGCTGGCCGATGTGCGCGGCGTCCCCGAGGCGTTCTTGGGCCTGCTGGGCGTGGAGACCCAAGCCGCGTGGTTGACCGAGCCGGCGATTGCCCTGTTTGCCGTGGCCATGGTCACCGTGTGGAAGGCCGCACCTTACTACATGATCATCTATCTGGCTGGCTTGCAGGGCATCCCGGCCCAGCTCAAAGAAGCCGCCCGCGTCGATGGAGCTGGTTGGTGGCAGGTCGTGCGCCACGTCATCATCCCGACGATCCAACCCTACACGCTCGTGGTCTCCATCATCGCCACCATCGCCGCCTTGCGCACCTTCGGCGAAGTGTACGTAATGACCGGCGGCGGCCCCTTCCACCGCACCAACTTGTTGGCCTATTACATCTACACGCTCGGGTTCAAATACCTCGAAGTAGGGTACGCCGCGGCCGTTTCGCTGTGCTTGCTGGTCGTCATATTGATCTTTGCCCTACTCAACTTTCGCATCGCCGGAGGTGACAATACCGGGGGCGGGGTGTAATGGTCCAGCGCATTCTGCTCTACGCAATCTTGTGCGCGGTCGGCGCGGTCTTGCTCGCCCCTTTCGCTTGGCTGCTATCTACCGCGCTCAAAGCCGAGTCGGCTGATCTGTTCGCTCATCCGCCGCAGTGGATTCCCGATCCCATCGTCTGGGGCAACTTTGCCAAGGCTTGGAACATCCTCCCGTTTATGCGCTATCTCTTCAACACCTTCTACATTGCCATCGCCACCGTCCTGCTCAACTTGACGTGTTGCTCACTGGCCGGCTACGCCCTCGCCCGCATGAATTTCCGCGGTCGCCAAGCCATTTTCTACTGCATCTTGGCCACGACCATGGTGCCGTTCCAAGTCCTCTTAATCCCGCTCTTCATCGTCACCTTGAAGCTCGGCCTCGTGGATTCGTACGCCGGCGTCATCCTGCCGGTGGCGGTCAACGCCTTTGGCATCTTCCTCCTGCGCCAAGCCTTCACCACCATTCCCACCGACTTAGAAGACGCCGCGCGCATCGACGGCTGCGGCCCGTTTACCATCTATGCGCGCATTATGATGCCCCTCGTCAAACCAGCCCTCGCCGCGCAGGCAGCCTTTACATTCGTAGCCCAGTGGAACGACTTCCTGTGGCCGCTGGTGGTGCTCAAAAGCCGCGAGCTGTACACCCTGCAATTGGGGCTGGCCAGCCTCCAAGGCGTCTTCGGCGTCAACTGGCGTTACATTTCAGCGGCCTCGATCATCGCCTTGGTGCCGACAGTGCTGTTCTTCCTCTTCACCCAGAGATTTTTCACGCAGGGGCTGACGGCCGGTGCGGTGAAGGAATAGCGGCGCGGTGAAATCTGGCTGTTCGTAGCTTTCCAAGCAGAGCTTAATTACTGTTGTCGCTCAGGCTGTATAACATCTGCTATACTCTATTTGACAATCACCCGATCACGAAATACATTATGGCTACTTTTATATAATGAGATAACGAGAGTATGTCCTCTTCTATTAATAATACAGCCGATCTGCCCAACGATTATTCTTGGCGGATCAAGAACACGCGGGACACCAAAGGGCTGACCCAAGCTCAGTTCGCCGAACTCCTTGGCGTCTCCTATGCCTCCGTCAATCGATGGGAGAATGGACAGGCGCGTCCCAATAATTTGGCTTGGCAGCGCATCGTCCAGATCGAAGACTCGTTGACCGAATATGTGCCAGAGGAAGCGCTAGCTGTTGTTGACGAGGGGCTATTGGTGCCGCCGAGTATGGACTTCTCTGCTGATCCGGATGCTGTCTCGGTAGTCGCTGAGGCACATCGTCTCGCCTACGGCCACCTTTTTAATTCCGCATTCGCCGCAGAAACCTCGCTAATTGACCCACTCCCGCATCAGCGCATTGCCGTGTACGAGCAAATGCTGCAACAGGCCCCCCTGCGATTCTTGCTAGCCGACGACGCGGGGGCCGGCAAAACGATCATGACGGGTCTATATGTGCGAGAAATGCTGTCCCGTCGCCTCATCCGTCGCGTGCTCATCGTGCCACCGGCTGGCTTGGTCGGCAACTGGGAGCGGGAGATGCGCACTCTGTTCCGCCTGCCATTCCGCATCGTCAGCGGCGAAGACGCACGCGCTGGCAATCCCTTCCTTGGCCCAGAGAGCGACCAAGTAATCGTCAGCATCGACACCTTGGCCGGGGAGCGCATGTTTGGCCACTTCAAAGACCCGCAAATCGATGCCTACGACCTCGTCGTCTTCGACGAAGCGCACAAGCTGTCTGCGAATCGCCAGCCGGATTTTCGGGTACGCAAGACGGATCGGTACAAGCTGGCGGAAGCCCTAGCCGGTGCTGAGGTAGAGGATGAAAGCTGGGAGCTTCCTTGGTCGGCCCAACACCTGCTGTTGCTGACGGCCACGCCGCACATGGGCAAGAATCATCCCTACTACTTTCTGTGGCGTCTGCTGTTGCCGGACGCGCTCTCGACCTACGACGCTTTCAATGATTTTCCCCCCGACTCTCGGCAGAGGCACTTCATCCGCCGGACCAAAGAGGAAATGGTCCGCTTCGATGGTTCCCCCCTGTATCCACAGCGAAACTGCGCCACCCTGAGCTATGAGCTTTCGCAGGGCCCAGAGAGCGAACAGGAGCTCTACGACGAGACGACCGAGTACCTCCAGCATCACTACAATCGCGCCGGAATGTTGAACCGATCCGCTGCCCGCTTGGCGATGAGCGTCTTCCAGCGGCGTCTTACTAGCTCCACCTACGCCCTCATGCGCTCCTTCGAGCGCCGCCACGAGAAGCTCGCCGGGCTGATTGACGACATTCGGAACGGGCGGCTCACCGAAGAACAACTCATGCGCCAGCAACGGGGCTTGGACAGGCTCGAAGACGCCTTTGAAACGCGGACTGCTGATGAGGACGCCGCAAGCGAGGACGGAGGCGAGCAACACGAGGAGTTCGAGAGCAAGGCCCTAAGCGGCACCATCGCGGTCAACCTCAGCGAGCTGGAGGTAGAGCGTCTCACAGTCGAAGCGTTGTTCAACAAGGCGCAGAGCCTGTTCAACACCAGCGAGGAATCCAAGTTTGAGAAGTTGCGCGAGGTGCTCAGCGATCCGCAGTACCTCGACGAGAAGCTCATCATCTTCACCGAGCACCGCGACACTGCGGAGTTTTTGGTGCGCCGACTTGAAGGGCTCGGCTTTACCGGTCAAGTGGCTCTGATCCACGGAGGCCTACCCTACCAAGAACGCGAGCGTCAAGTCGAGTTTTTTCGCCGACCAGCAGCGGAAGGCGGGGCCAATTACCTAGTGGCCACCGACGCTGCTGGTGAGGGGATAAATCTGCAATTCTGCTGGCTGATGGTGAACTACGACATCCCCTGGAACCCGGCGCGGCTCGAACAGCGGATGGGCCGCATCCATCGCTATGGCCAGAAACACGATCCAGTGGTTATCGTCAATCTGGTGGCTGGCGGTACGCGCGAAGGTCGAGTGCTGAAGACCTTGCTCGACAAACTCGAAGCGATCCGCCGCCAGCTTCAATCCGATAAGGTGTTCGACGTGGTGGGCCGTCTGTTTGAGGGGCTATCCATGCGGGACTATCTGGAGCAGGCGGTCACTGAAGATGCCGACACCGTTGCCGAACGATTGGAGGGTAACCTTACGGAGCAACAAGTCCAAGCTCTTTCGGAGCGGGAGCGGGTACTCTTTGGAGAAGGCGGCGAGGTGCAACGACGACTGGAGCATCTCAACGACGAGGCAGAGCAGGAAAACTATCGCCGATTGCTGCCCGGATACGTGCGCCGTTTTGTAGAGCGAGCCGTGCCACTGCTCGACTTGCGCATCGAGGGCGACTTAGCAGTCACTTTTGCGCTGGTGCCCGACCGGCCCCGCGCGGCTGATGCCTTGTTGCCCGTACTTGAGGTCTATTCCGAGGAAGCGCGCGAGCGGCTGACGGTGTACAAGCCAGCAAACCACGAGGACGCTGTCTGGATGCACCCCGGCGAGCCGGTGTTCGACGGCCTCTCAGCCGCAATCTTGAGTCGCTTCGGGCGCGACGGGCTCAAGGGAGCCGTGTTCACCGACCCTTATGCGACCGAGGCATATCTATTCCATATCGCACTGATTTCCGTCGAACAGCATAGCCAAGACAACGCAGGACCGACCGCCCCGCAGCCTCTCGAATCGCGCCTGATCGGGCTGCGCCAATCGAGCGACGGCACGGTAGAGGAGTGCCCGGTCGAGCATTTACTGCTGCTCAGAGGTGCTCACGGCTTTGCGCCGAGCCGGGTGCCACTGGCTACTCTGGCTCGCGACATGGTCACAGATGCTGCCCAGTTCGTCCGCGAGGACGTGAGCGAGCGCGTCGTGCAAGTCCATCGACAGCGCCGCCTCGATGATCTGCCTGCACGCTTGGAGTTCGTCAATCGCGGATTCGACTTTCAGGCTGCCGAACTCGCTGCCTTCCGATCCCACCTTAGCAAAATGGTCCGCGATGGTAATCGCCGCGCCCAAGGGGAACTCTCCAAGGTCAAGGAACGACAGCGGAGCTTAACGGATTCCCGCAATCATCGCCTCGCTGAACTGCAAGCCGAACCAGATCTCATCCAAGCCGGTGAGATCGAGTTCCTCGTTCACGCCCTCGTGGTGCCGACCCAAGATGCCGAGGAAGCTGAGCGCTACGATGCCGATGTCGAAGCTATTGCCGTGGAGGTAGCTGCCGATTATGAGAAGGGCTTCGGTGCCGAGGTGCAGGATGTTTCGCGGCCCGAACTCGCGCGGCGCGCCGGACTAACCGACTGGCCGGGCTTCGATCTGCTTTCTCGTCGCGCCGGAGAAGAACGACGCGCCATAGAAGTCAAGGGAAGGGCCGGTACCGGCGGCATTGAACTGAGTGATAATGAATGGGCCAAGGCTTGCAATCTCCGCGACGAATACTGGCTCTACGTGGTCTTCGACTGCGCCACGTCTCACCCGCGTTTGATGCGGGTGCGCGACCCGTTTGCCAAGCTGCTCGTCAGGAGCCGCGAGTCTATTGCCTACATTATCAACCCAGGGGATGTTATAGAGGCAGCCGAGTGACTCAGGTGCGATTGCATGAATCAAACTCATAGGGGAAATTTTGAGGTAGTGATGCAGACACCGAGCCGTTGCTCGGGATAACGGCTCTGAAGTCCCTCGGTATCGAAATCGATCCGCTCAACCGGCGACTGAAGAAGCTGCCGGCTGTGCGGCTCAAGAGCCTGTGAATGTAATCGAGAAAGGAGAACGGTATGGCAGTACGAAAGCCGCGTTACAGCAAAGAGGAGTTCGCCCGGCGCGGTCAGGCGATCTACGAGCAACGAGTGAGGCCGCAGGTGGAAGAAGGCAATCGCGGCAGGATCGTGGCGATTGATATTGAGACGGGTGAGTTCGAGGTAGCAGACGACCCGCTTGCCGCATCTGATCAACTTTTTGCGCGTTGTCCAGATGCACAGCCGTGGTTAGTGCGTATCGGCTACCGAGCACTGCATCGGTTCGGGGCTTCACATGCCAGTGGCTTGACATGATTGATGGTACAGTAAACGAGAATTACGAGGCGACAATCCTCCTTATCCTTCGCGGTGTTGCTAGAGAGGAACGGGAAATCGAGGCTATCATCGACACTGGCTTTACTGGTTATCTCACCCTCCCAACAGCGTTGATTGACCGCCTAGCCCTGTCTTGGAAAGGTCGTAGTCAGGCACTAATCGCCGACGGCAGTGTGCATGTATTCGACGAGTACATTGGAACAGTGTTGTGGAACGGGCAGGATCGCACGGTGGAAGTAGCTGCGGCCGATACTACTCCCCTCGTAGGAATGGGATTGCTCAGGAGGCATAGCCTAAGAGTGGACGTAGTGGAGAACGGCTCGGTGAAGATTGAGGAGTTAGTTTGACTGTACCGGATTTCGACGGAACTGATATGAAACAAGAACGCGACCACATCTTCATCAGTTACGCGACTGAGCAGTCGGCATTATGCGACTGGCTTGCCCGTCGGCTTGCCGCCGAAGGATACGCTATATGGTGTGACCGCCAGAAGCTGCTTGGGGGCGAAAACTGGATCAATGACATCAATGTGGCCATAGACGAGCGTACCTTCCGGATGGTTGCGCTGTTATCGCGGGAATCGCTAAGGAAACCGAATCCGCAGGGTGAATGGCAAAAGGGCTTTGCCCTTGGAAAAAAGCTGGGCATTGAAGACTTCGTTATCCCATTGAACACCGACGGACTCCAGTCAGACGAAATCACTTGGAATCTTCAACCCATCAACTACATTCCGTTCACGCCAAGTTGGGCCGAAGGTCTCACTATACTGTTGAAAAAACTCGAATCGATAGATGCACCCCGGGTCTTGAATGACGGACCCCGTGTTGCTATAGAATCAATCGTTGCAAGTAGCGCGGTCCGAGACGAACCCGAAGATCTGCTAAGCAACTGTTTCGAGGTTGTGCAGACGCCACGATACATTCGCAAGTACGAGGTTGAGACCGATCTCTCTAAAGATAAGCGTCGAGGATTGCAGAGAGAATGGGCATGTCGCGATGTGTCGCCACGCCACGTGTTCGCCTTTGACGATCCCCCGACTACAGTGAACGCAAGCTACTGTTTTCAGTGTATTGAGCAGATATCTTGGCGAGATACAAAGCTAGTGGATGGAATTGATACACGACATCTCGTAGTTAGCCTGATACACAAGTGCTTGGATCTTCTTCTGAGAGATAAAGGAATGAAATACTCCGTCATCACGGAGCACAGGAAAAACAGAAAGAACATGGAGCAGTGGTATATACCACAGGGACTCCTAGACAACGACCATGTATCATTCACCTTTCCTAGTGGAAAGAAGAGCTGGTTTAATGGGGTTGGAGAACGTACCTACCCGACCGTAGATGGTGGAGAGGTATATCGCTATCACCTGAGCCCATCGTTTTCGGTGCTGCGTGGTCAGATTGATCCTTTCGTCCTATTCCTCCGAAATCGTGTTTATCTCACTGATAATAAGGGCAGACCACTTGAAGGCCGGAAGATTATATCACGTCGCAAAGATTTATGCAAAGGATGGTTCAACTACGAGTGGGGCGCACGAACTCTTGGCATTATCCAGCTACTGGCTGATGATGATATGTACATCCGGTTCGGACCGGACGGAGAGCAGCAACTCGTCATCAGTGCCATGCCGATTGTCCCGAATGCTCCCCAACGTATCCTCGACGAACTCGTAGACAAACCCGATGAGATATACACGATGTGGCATGAGGAGGATGAGACGGAGGTTGACGATGTCGAGGCAGATAAGTAAAGACCCGATGTTGAGCGAGATCAAGATTCTCGATGAGCCAGCGCTAGAATTTCGGTACGGCCAGCCAGTCACCGATCCACGTGATGGATTGTCATTATTTGGCCCGTACGACGCAGACGCTCCCGGTCACCCAAGTGCCCTATCCTATGGTGTCGTCGGCACAGGTGAAGGTATAGATCTGTTTTTGGCATGGTCGAACGCAATGATCCGCTCGTGGACAGATGCCCCGAGTAACCGTCACCACTTGTGGCCACCGTACCCAGGGTTTCAGGCAGCGTTTGCCTGCGATTGGCGAAACGAACCAGTTTGGAAACATGTGCTCGATAGTCATGGACTGAGTGACGTGGCTCATCGTCATGATCATCACGAACGGGTCTATTCGACCGTAAACCAGTACCTCGCGGCTTTTCAGGATTTGCAGAAGCTCGATGAGCGCGTAAGTGTCATGGTCTGCGTCATTCCTGACGAAATCTACCAAACATGCCGTATTAAGTCGCGTGTGAAACAGCCGACCGGAGATACCGTTTCCAATGAACAGCGGAAGTCGCGCAAGAAGGGGCAATTAGAATTCTTCTCGCAGTACGAGCCGGAGCAGTACGAACTCTCGCTGGATTTTCGAAGGCAGATCAAAGCGCGGACGATGATCCATAATGTTCCGATCCAGATTATCCGTGAATCGACGCTGAGGCTCAATGACGAGAAGCGGTTTGGGCTACGAGAGCTAACACCGCTCTCGAATCGTATGTGGAATCTGTCGAGCGCGTTGTATTACAAAGGAGGCGGCAAACCGTGGAAGCTGGCTACCGCTAGGGAAGGAGTTTGCTATGTCGGTCTCGCTTTTCGTCGGACCGATGCCACCTATACCAAAGGCGGGCCGAAGACCGCAGCCTGCGCCGCCCAGATGTTCCTCGACGATGGGGATGGCGTGGTGTTCTTGGGTAACTACGGTCCGTGGTACTCGCCGGAAGACAATCAATACCGACTTACAGCCCAAGCTGCACACGATCTGCTCAAAGGGGCTCTTGATACGTACACCCAGCTACATGGAAAGAGCTTGACCGAAGTCTTTCTGCACTCGCGGTCAGACATTAGTGCCGAGGAGTTCAAGGGATACCGATCTGCTGCACCCGACGGACTAAAGGTCGTAGGTATTCGCGTGCGTCCATGCCGCGATGGTCCACGACTCTACCGACCGGACAAGCGGTGGCCAGTGATTCGGGGCACGTTGTGGAAGCATTCTCCAACTCGGGGATATTTGTTCGGATCTGGGTTTAAACCGCGAATCGGAACCTACGACGGATGGGAGACACCCGTACCTCTACAGATCGACATTCAACATGGAGATGCGGATATCGTTGATGTGGCGCGCGATATCCTTGGCCTGACAAAGCTCAATTACAACACCTGTAATGCTGGTGACACCCAGCCAGTTACTGTCAAATTTTCTGATGCGGTGGGCGAGATCCTTGTGAGCAACCCGACTGTGACCAACCGACAACCCACTTTCAGATTCTACATCTGATAGAGGGATAATAGTGATATGACCAATGAGATGACCGACAAACGCCTAATCGAAGTCGCCTTCCCCCTGAAACAGGTTTCCCTCGACTCTGTCCACGAGAAGAACGTGCGGCACGGCCATATCTCCACGCTGCACATTTGGCCAGCGCGGCGGCCGCTGGCTGCGTCGCGGGCGGCGCTGATTGCGACGTTGCTTGCCGATCCCGGCGATCCCAAGCAACGGCAGGAGATTCTGGAGCGCATGGCCGGTCGCGTCGTCGAGAAGATTGAGCGCAAGCGGGTGGGTGGGCGTGTGGTTGAGAAGGTGAAGGAGGAGACGGTCGGCGGCATTCTCCATTGGGGGCGCGAGAATGACCCCGATCTTGCGTGGTTCCGCGAAGAGATTCGCAAGGCGTACGGCGGGAGGGCACCCAAGGTGCTGGACCCGTTTGCTGGGGGCGGTGCCATTCCGCTCGAAGCCATGCGCCTCGGCTGCGACGTGACCGCTATGGACATCAATCCGGTGGCTTGGTTCATCCTCAAGTGTACCCTCGAATATCCGCAGAAGCTCGCCGGTCAGACCCGCCCGCTGCCCGAATTCGCGCTGGAGGACGGCGAATTCATGGAGGCGTTCCTGAAGGCGAAGGGGTTTAAGGGGGCCAGCTTGCGGACCTTCTTGGAGCGGCTCGGCCACGGCGATGGCGGCGAAATCCAGCTCGATCTCTTGCAACAGGACGATCCCATACTTGAGGCGGATCTCGCTTGGCACGTGCGGGCTTGGGGCCGGTGGGTGCTGGCCAAGGCGCGCACGGAGTTGGCTGCGTACTATCCGACTTATGCTGAGTTTGAGCCGCTGAAGCCGGACGAGGAGTATGAGCCGCGTCCCATGCGGCTCTTAGAGGTTGATGATGCGGGAGTTCCGCAGGTCGAGCCGCTCAATGCCGAGTTCGACGACGCCTATCTCAAGAACCCGCGCAACCCGCGCTGGATCGCCAAGCCGACAGTGGCCTATCTCTGGGCGCGCACCGTGACCTGCAAACAGTGCCGCGCCACGCTGCCGCTGCTCAAGACGCGCTGGTTGTGCAAGAAGGATCGCAAGCGCGTACTGCTGACGATGGAGCCGAAGGACGACCAGACCGGCGTCGTCTTCGGCGTGCAGAGCGACGTGCCGCACAACGGTGGCAACGCGGCGCAGCGGCGGGAGCACGACAAGCGCATCGGAGCGGGTACCATGTCGCGCACCGGCGCAACCTGCCCCTGCTGCGGTGCAATCACGACGATGGCAGATGTCCGTTTTGAAGGCCGCGCTGGGCGGTTGGGCGCGGTGATGACGGCTGTAGTGGTGAATGGACCGAAGGGCAAGGGTAAGGAATACCGCGTACCGACGGATCACGAGCGGGCGACGGCAGAAGTGACCGAGGAACAGCTTCAGGCGCTCTATGCGAACATCCCATTTGGGTTGCCGGAGGAACAGACGCCCAAGGCGGGAATCGGCGCATCGCGTGCTTTTTCGGTGGATGGTTACGGGATCGACACATGGCGAAAGCTGTTTACGAATCGACAGCTACTGGCCCTAGGTCGATTTGTAAACGAGATCAGATGTTCATATACGATGATAGAATCCGTCTTTCCTGATAAGGACTGGAGAGATGCCATTCACACTGGACTCATACTAGGGCTAGAGCGCCTGCTTGACTTTTCAAACGCAGGTTGCCAATGGAAAGTCGATGCGTCAACGATTAACCATTCTTTTGTGCGCTACGCTCTACCTATTAGCTGGGATTTTTGCGAAGCGAGTACGCTCAGTAATCTCGCAGGTGGCTATCGGATTTGCGTGGATCGGATCGCGACTGCGTTTGATAGTCTGAGAAATTGGCGAATCATTGCACCCATTCCGGAAGTATTGGCAAGTTCTGCCATGGAGAACCAGTTTGACAGTGCTTTCGACTGCATCGTAACGGACCCGCCCTACTATGATGCAATTCCTTATTCCGACCTTATGGATTTCTTCTATGTGTGGCTGCGTCGTTCCACGCACGAGCTGTGCCCTGAGATCGATGACACATTTACCGACGCGCTCGGACCGAAGTGGAACTATGACACAGGCGACGGCGAACTCATAGACGACGCCAATAGATTCGGTGGCGACAAGGAGCTGTCCAAGCAGAATTATGAAGATGGCATGGCCCACTCATTCCGCTCCTGTCACGCTGCATTGCGACCGGACGGTCGGCTCGTGGTCGTATTCGCTAACAAGCAGCCCGATGCTTGGGAGACCCTGGTAGCCGCCCTGATCCGCGCTGGTTTCGTTGTAGACGGCTCATGGCCGATTCAAACTGAACAAACGTCGCGGATGCGCGCACTTTCTTCTTCTGCTCTTGCTTCCTCCGTCTGGCTCGTCTGCAAAAAGCGCCCCGCCTCCCGCCCCGGCTGGGACACCACCGTCCTCAACGAAATGCGCGACAACATCACCCAGCAACTCCGCGACTTCTGGGACGCCGGTATCCGCGGCCCCGACTTCGTATGGGCCGCAACCGGCCCAGCCCTCGAAGCCTTCAGCAAGCACCCCGTAGTCAAAAAGGCCAACGACCCCAACCAGCTAATGTCCGTCTCGGAGTTCCTGCGCGAAGTGCGGCGTATGGTCGTCGATTTCGTCGTCGGCCGCGTGCTGACCCAAGACGGCGACCAAGAAGCCGCGACCGGCCTCGACGACGTAACCACCTACTACCTCCTCCATCGCCACGACTTCGGCATGGAAGAAGCCCCCATCGGCGGCTGCATCCTCTACGCCCTATCGTGCAACCTCTCCGACTCCGCCCTCGTCAACCAGCACGACCTCCTCGCCCAAGCGGGCAAAGGAGCATCCAGCGACGAACCCGAAGAGGACGATCCCCCCGAGGACGCAGAAGAGACAAGCGGCGGTGCCAAAGTCAAGCTCAAACCCTATAACCGGCGACAGGGCCGCAACCTCGGCCTCGAAGCCCCAGGCGGACGCCCCGTCCCCCTCATCGACCAAGTCCACAAACTCATGCACCTCTGGCGCGCCGGCGACCAAGTCAAAGTCGATAACTACCTCGACACCCACGGCCTCCAGCGCAACGCCCTATTCAACCAAATCCTCCAAGCCCTCATCGAACTAGCCGACGCCGGCTCCGACGAACGCTCCATCCTCGAAGCCCTAAGCAACCACGTAGCCGCCCGCGGCGGTGTTCAGGCGCAGAGACAGAGAGAGCTTCAATTTGGATAGGTGTAAATGATCGTTAGCTATCGCGACAAGCGAACCAGAAATTTCGCTGCCGGAAAGCGGGTCAAGACCCTCGCCGGTATCGAACGCGCCGCACGACTAAAAATTGACAGACTGGAGGCAGCTTCTTCACTTAGAGACTTGGCTGCATTGCCGGGCAACCGTTTTGAAGCCTTGAAAGGAGATCGAGAGGGCCAGTACAGCATCCGTATTAACGATCAATGGCGGATCTGCTTTGAATGGCAACGAGAGCACTCAGGGCCAACGAGCGTGGAAATCGTGGACTATCACTAAGGAGAACAGTTATGGCTATTCCCGTTATTCATCCGGGCGAGCACCTCGCCGAGGAATTGAAAGAACTCAACATGAGCGCAGCATCACTCGCACGGCAGATTGCGGTGCCCGCCAGCCGAATCACCGAAATCCTCAACGGGCGACGCGCAATCACTGGCGATACGGCCCTGCGCTTGGCTCATTTTTTTGACACCAGTGCAGAGTTCTGGCTGAACTTGCAGAAAATTTACGAGTTGCGGATTACCGAAAAGAAAATAGGACAGAGTGTTAGAGCACTGCCAACACTCAAAAACCGCGAGGCTGTGCAGACCTAGCGGGAAGTAAGCGTAAACCGGAGCCTATAGAAGGCCGAGTAGCAAATGAATAGTCAACCGGAGTAAATCCGATGATTAAGTCGATTCGCCTCGTGAATTTCAAGAACTTCGCCGACGAGACCCTGCGCGTCGGCCCGTTCACCGTAATCGTAGGCGCGAACGCCAGCGGCAAGAGCAATATCCGCGACGCCTTCCGCTTCCTACACGGTATAGGCCGGGGCTACTCATTGGCGGAGATCATCGGTGGCAAATACGGGGCGGACTGGAAGCCGATTCGCGGTGCGGCGGATGAGATTGTCCGGTTCGGTCAGGCCGCGTTTTCTATTGAGGTCCGCATGGAACTAGAAGATGCAGACGCATGTTATCTGATCGAGGTTAGTAACGACAAAGAAAGACCCAATGAATTTCGGTTTGCCAAGGAAGAACTTACGGGCGTATTCAAACTCGACATCTTCGCCAATATGCGCTTTTTGGAACTGTCACCGGACCAGATGCGGGAACCGGCCTTTCCTGGCGCGACCGTCTTGGGCGATTCCGGCGAGAATTTGCCAGTGGTGCTAGAAGACATCTGCGCCGACCCCAAGCGCAAAGAGATTCTCGCCGATTGGCTAAGCGAACTCACTCCTATGGATGTGGCCGACTTCGAGTTTCCGTGTGACCCCAGCGGTCGAGTCCATCTCATGCTCTGCGAGGCAAACGGCAGAAAGGTATCGGCCTATAGCGCGTCGGACGGCACCCTGCGTTTTCTCGCCATGCTGGCTGTGCTGCTTGGCGAAAATCCCCAGGGCCTGTATTTCTTCGAGGAGATCGATACCAGTATTCACCCGGCACGGCAATGGCTCTTGCTCGAACTGATCGAAAAGCAGGCCGCTAAGAACAACATTCAAATAATGACCACCACTCATGCGCCGGACCTATTAACCTTTGTCAACGACAGCACGTTCGAGAATATGTCCGTCGTCTGCCGACTGGAAGACTCATACGACGCCATCATCCGCCCAGTTGCCGAACTACCCAACGTCCGGGAGTTACGGCAGGATCAAGGACTAGGGCGACTCCACGAATCTGGATGGATGGAGAACGCGCTTTTCTTCACCGAAGACTACCATGAACCTATGAGGACGACATGACAACGAAGCCTTCCTATAAACCCTGGCACAAGGTTGTACAACTGCGCGACGATCTAAAGACCGGCGAACTGTCGCTGGCCGTATTCGCCGCCGACCTATACGACGTGATCATGCAGAAGGGCCAGCGGCCAGTGTACGAACATCCCGCCGAATTCTTCGCCCTCACCTATCCCACCTACAATCTGCGGGAACTAGTCAAAGACGTGGCCCTGCGCTTGGCCGGCAAAAGCGACAAAGCGTACCGAAAGCTCTCGGTCAACTACGGCGGCGGCAAAACCCATACGCTCATCACGCTTAGGCATCTAGTACACGATCCAGCTACCCTGCCCGACCTACCGGCGGTAGAGGAGTTCGAGGCGTCCATCGGCTCCAAGGCACCCAAGGCACGAGTCGCGGCGCTGTGTTTCGACAAGATTGACTTAGAGAAGGGCGTCGAAACGCCAAGTCCCGACGGCACGATCAGAATGCTCAAGCATCCGTGGAGCATCCTCGCCTTCCAATTAGCGGGAGCAGACGGCCTCAAACTCATCCACGCCGACGGCAAAGACGCCGAGCGCGACACCCCCCCGGCAGAACCGCTCGTGGTAGAGCTGCTGTCGAAACCGCAACAAGACGATCTCTCGACCCTGGTGCTGCTCGACGAGGTGTTGATGTATATCCGCGCCCAAGTCGAAGCCGCCTCAGACTCGCGCGGGCGCTTGATCAACTTTTTCCAGTACCTCACGCAAGCAGTCGTAAAAGTGGACCGCTGCGCCATGGTCGCCTCGTTGCTCGCCTCTGATCCGAGGAAGCACGACGCCTTTGGCAACGAACTGCTGCGAGACGTGTCCGAAGTCTTTGGCCGCCAGATGGAAGAAGACGCCAGTCCCGTGAGCAAAGAGGATGTGGCTGAGGTGCTGCGGCGACGCTTTTTCAAACCTGAGTCGATTAGCGACCCGGGCGCTTTCCGCCCACACGTCACTTCGGTAGTAAGCAGTATCGCCGCGCTCGACGAGCAGACCCAGAAAGAGCGGGGAAGCGCGGAGGAGCGCTATCTGAGCAGCTATCCCTTTCACCCAGACCTCTCCGACGTCTTCTACACCCGCTGGACCCAACTCGACGGCTTCCAGCGCACCCGTGGTATCCTGCGGACATTCGCCATTGCCCTGCGCGATGCCGAGAAGTGGGACACGAGCCCGCTGGTCGGGCCGAATGTGTTTTTGAATGAGCCGGACAAGAACGATTTGGCCGAAGCCGCAAGCGAACTTGCTTCCTTTGCCAGCGTTGACACAGATACCGGCAAGCCCCAAGAATGGCGGCCAATTCTCGAAGGCGAGCTAGCCAAGGCGCGCTCCATTCAGTCCGAGACGACCGGCTTGGGCCACCGGGAGATAGAGCAGGCGGTTGTTGCGGTATTTCTGAGCTCTCAGCCCATTGGCCACAGGGCGCTGACTCAGGAGCTGATGGTGCTGATCGGAGCGGCCAAGCCGGACAAAATAGAATTAGAAAAGGCCCTGCGTCGCTGGACTGAACTGTCCTGGTTTCTCGACGATGAGGAAGTCTCTACTGGATCAGAAGACGAGGGGTTGCCGAAGGCGTGGCGGCTGGGCAATCGTCCCAACCTACGGCAGATGCACCACGATGCCTGTACTACCCGCGTATCGTCCCCTCTCGTGGAATCGCAAATCATCGATGCCATCGGGAACCTGAAGGCACTCACATCAGGTGCGTCCGCAGCCGGCGCAAAGGTCCACAACCTGCCAGAAAGACCGCGCGATATCGCGGACGACGGCGAGTTCCACTACGCAGTCCTCGGCCCGAAAGCGGCTTCGGAGTCTGGCAAACCAAGCGCCGAAGCCAAGCGGTTCATCAACGATACTACTGCGCCGGACCGCCCCCGAGTCCACCGCAACGCCATCGTCCTCGCCGTTCCTTCCCGGGAAGGTCTCGACGCGGCGCGCAGGCGGGCGCGGGAGTATCTCGGTTGGGTGGAAGTCCGCGAGCAACTCAAGGATCAGTCTATTGACCCAATCCGCGAGCAAATGCTCATCAAGGAGATAGAGGCGGCGAAAAAGCACATCCCTGGAGCTATTGGGCAGGCGTACTCTTTGGTTGTCACTGTCAACGAGAGCAACGACATCCACGCCTTCAAAGTAGTGGTGACTGACGCACCCTTGTTCACCACTATCAAAGCCGATCCGCGAGCGCGCATTCAGGAAACCGCCATCAGTTCGGAGGCGATGATGCCGGGCGGACCCTACGACTTGTGGCGCGAAGAAGAGGATTCTCGCCGAGTCAAGGATCTGGTCGGTGCCTTCGCGCAGTACCCTAAGCTGCCCAAGATGCTACGCCAGAAGGAGATTTTGGATACCGTCGTGCAAGGAGTTCAGCAAGGAATCTGGGTAGCGCGGATCGTGCGCCCAGACCGCACCGCTAGGACATTCTGGCGCACGGCCATCGACGAGCCAGCCCTCAAGGACTCAGGGCTGGAGGTGCTGCTACCCGAAGCGGCCACCCTAAGCGACCTCGCGCCCGATCTGCTCGCATATCAAAAACTCCCAGGGCTGTGGTCGGCTGAGGAGATCAGCGTTCAAGATGTGTACGACTATTTCTCCGGCAGCCACACCGTGAGCGTACCCAGAGAGGGCTACGAAGAGGAACTCCACATCCCGAAGTGCGAACCAGCGGACGTCGAGACCGCGATCTCACAAGCCATCGAACAGGGACTAGTTTGGTTGACCAGCGGACCGGCCTCAATCCTGAAGGAGCCAGTCCCTGCTGGAGTGCTCAGCGCCGCCGCGATATTAAGGCCGCCACCCGAGCGGATTGACGTAGACGAACTGATGGCCAAGTCGATCCCCGATGCTTGGAAAGACAGCAAGACCAACGCCCTCGCCATTGCCACTGCGCTCTCGACCAAGCGAGGCGTCAATTTGCCGTGGTCCACAGTGCAGACGGCAATAGAAGATGGTATCCGTGCGCGCTGGATCGAGCTGAGCAGTGAGAGCGCCGCGTGGCCGTGCGACTTGGCCACTGCCCAACAGGTAATCTTCCAGGTACCCTCCACAGCACGCGAGGAACCCTCTGAGCCCAAACCACGGGGACTCCTCATGGCCGAGGATGTCCTTGACCCCAACAGTATCCAAGATTTGGCCGATCAAATTCCAGACCTCATTATGGCTGCCGTCGGCAATACCCTCAAGTTCAACATCCGCATCGAGTTCGGTGGAGAAACCACGCCCGACCCAGAGGCAGTAGAAAAGATCAACGAGCTACTCGCTGAAGTGTCCGACAAGCTGCGACTCAATTGAGAGTGGTGGCTGCGTTGAATTGCGATTTCCATATACTACACTCGACGGACTAAAGATCGTTGCAATGGAGGCTTCAACATGCTGAAGCGCATACATATCCAAGGATATAAGTCTCTTGAAGACGTCGAAGTGTCTCTATCCCAGCTCGTAGTTCTGTTTGGACCAAATGCCGCTGGTAAGAGCAACTTGCTCGATGCTTTGCAACTGCTGTCGAAGCTGGGGACGAGTCGGACGGTCAAAGAAGCATTTGATCCACCTTATCGCGGCAAGCCGCTCGAATCCTTTACCATCGGGCAAAAAGGCATCAAGGGTCTGCTCGAACAGGAGCGGCTATCGTTCTCGATTGAAGCCGACCTAAACTTGTCGGATGCGGTAGTCGAGACCGTCAATCGCCAGATACTAGAAATGCGTCGTCCACACGGCGAAGTCGAATCTAAAGAGAAAAGCAAGATCCCCGCCCGCGTCCGCGAACGAAATCTCCGCTACCGCATTGAGGTAGAGATGCTGCCCAGATCAGGCGTCCTCCGCGTGGCCGATGAATACTTAGCTGCCCTGAACAGCAAGGGCGAGCCTACGGGTAAACGCAAGCCTTTTCTCGAACGGCAAGGTGAGAGAATTCACTTGCGGCACGAAGGACAGGCGCATCCCACCTACTACGACCGTTACCCAGACCACAGCATCCTCTCCATGCCGCATTATCCACCGCACTATCCGCACTTGGCGGCGGCACGGCGCGAGCTAGAGAGTTGGCTGTTTTTCTACTTCGAGCCACGCGAACGCATGCGCGCTGCCAATCCAGTAAAGGAAGTGCGCCACATCGGCTTGATGGGCGAAGAACTCGCCGCTTTCCTCAACACCATGAAGTCAACCGATGAAAAACAGTTCAGGGGGGTCGAGAAGGCGTTGCATGCGCTGATGCCGAACATTGACGGCATTGAAGTAGAAGTGAGCGATCTTGGCGAGGTTGAACTCCGTCTCAAGGAAGGTGGCGTAGCGATACCGGCTCGCGTGCTCTCCGAAGGCACGTTGCGGATGCTCGGGCTTCTGGCCCTGACTGGTGTTGACGACGCCCCGGCACTAGTCGGGTTCGAGGAGCCAGAAAACGGCGTTCACCCGCGCCGCATCCAGTTGATCGCAGAATTGCTGAAAACACAGGAAACCCTGAACCAGACCCAGCATATCATTACTACGCACTCGCCTATCTTGCCCGATCTACTAGGCGACGAATCCCTGTTTGCGGTACGCCGCCTGAACGGCCAAACTCGCATTGATTCGTTTTCTACTTGGGGGCCACTGGCACGGCGCGATGATATTAGTCAAGTGCTCTCCGACGAGGAAGAAGACCTGCCAGTGTCTGCACGCATCATGCGAGGGGATTTCGATGCGTGAGATCGCGCTCTTCGTCGAGGAACTACGCGACATGTTTCAAAGCTGGCAAACATGAACCTCAACGACAGACGCCTCATCGAAGTTGCCTTCCTCTGAAGGAAGTATCTCTCAACTCGGCCCACGACAAAAACGGGCAGCACGAGCATAGCTCGACGCTGCACATCTCCCCAAGGAAACAACCCCCATGCGAGCGACCATATACACATACCCCTGGGACTTGACCGACGAAGGCATTGACTCGGCCCTAGACACCATCGCCCACACAGCCGGCCTCAACAGCGTCAGCTTGGCCCAGAGCTACCACGTATCAACGTACTTTTTGCCGCACAATCCCCGGCGGCCTCTCTACTGGGGAGAAGAAGGCGCGCTCTACTTCCAGCCATCCGCCGCCTTTTACGAAGAGAGCCACATCGCGCCCCTAATCAGCAACGTCGTCGATGGCCCGGATTACATGCGCCGGATCGCGGATAAAATCAAAGAGCGCGGCCTCGACCTGACGAGTTGGCTGGTCTTCAACTACAACCACTACTTACCCCAGCGCTATCCAGACGCGGCCAAACACGATCCCTTTGGCCACATCAACTTCGCCCAACTATGCCCGGCCAGCCCCTTAGTGCGCGATTACGCTCGTGCGCTCTGCCGCGATATAGCCGTGCAGTTCCAGCCCGACGAGTTCCACCTCGAATCGCTGGGCTATCTGCACTTCAGCTACGGCTTCCGCAATCCCAAGGTCGGCGTAAAAATCACGCCCTTCTGCGAACTGCTGATGGGATTGTGCTACTGTCAGCACTGCTTGCAGCGGGCCGGTGCTTTCGGCTTAGACGGAGAGAGCTTCCGCGCAGATGTCGCCGAATACCTCGCCCGCGAACTCGCCGCTGAGCCTGCCCCAGAAGACATGCGGCCTCCGAGCGCCGAATTCCTCGCCACCGCCTTTTCCGGCCGCTTGCAGACCTTCCTCGGCGCCCGCGTCGAAGCGGCAACCTCGCTGGTGGAAGAAGCCATTGCCATCGCCAACCAAGCCGGCGCACGCGCCTCGTTTTTCGGGGGCCGCGACCGGACCGTCAACGGACTTGACTCGGATCGCGTCCTCCGCAACGTGTACATGGTCAACGCCGGCGTGGGCGGCGAGCCGGACGCCCTAGCTGATAGCGTCCGCACCCTGCGCGGCGAATTCCCAGCCGACACCGGCCTCAGCGCCATCGTCAACCCTGGGGGATTCGCCGACGGCGACGCGCTCGGCGCACATCTGACCGCGCTGCACCAAGCGGGCGTCAATGGCTACGCCTTCTACAACTACGGACTCATTCGCCGCGCCCACCTCGAATGGATTGGCACGCACTGCCATCTGTGGAAATAAATGGCATGTAGGGGCGACTCTAAGAGTCGCCCCTACTACAGATGTACAACGCACCCAAAGGAGCTAACGACATGGACATCCAAGCGATCCAACGCGCCATCGACGCACTGCCCCGCCACCGCCTGACGCATTTGCCAACGCCCTTACAGCACTGTCCGCGACTATCGGCCGCACTCGAAGGGCCACAGATATGGATCAAGCGCGACGATCTGACCGGCCTCGCCTTTGGCGGCAACAAGTCCCGCTACCTCGAATTCACCCTCGCCGAGGGCACGGCCCAAGGCTGCGATGCCGCCGTAATGAGCGCAGTCGTCCAGTCCAATCACTGCCGCCAATTCGCCGCGGCCTGCGCCCAACTCGGCCTCAAAGGCGTCGTCGTCCTGCGCGAGAACGATTCTATCATGGGGCGCAAGTCGCCAGTCCAAGGCAACCACCTTTTAGACCAGCTATGCGGGGCGCGCATCCGCTTTGCTCCGCCCGAAGGCGTCGGCGCAACCATAGCCGAGGAAGTGGAGCGGCTCAAAGAAGAGGGGTACAAACCTTTCTCCGGCCTGTCCGGACTACTGTCTCGCGTTGCTTATATCCAATGTGCGTTGGAAATCGAAACCCAAGTGCGTGCCGTAGGCATCCAAGCCGACGATGTAGTAATCGGGTCAGGAGGAACCAGCTTGGCCGGGTTAGTCGCCGGCTTTGCTCTCTTAGGACGTTCGGCCCGCTTCCTCGGCACGCCCCAGAGCAAGATGGGCCAGCGCGAAGGAGTATCTGAGCGCCTTGCGCAATCTGCCGCAGAAGCCGCGGCCCACCTCGGCCTCGAATGCGCGCCCGACCCAGAGTGCATCGCCGTAACCGATGAGTACGTCGGCCCGGGCTTCGGCCATTTGGATCGCGCCACGCTTGACAGCATCCGCCTCCTCGCCCAAAGCGAGGGCATCCTCGTCGATCCTACCTATTCGGGTAAGGGATTGGCCTGCCTAATTGATCAGGTGCGCCAAGGGCGTTTCCGCAACAGCGAAAACATCGTCTTCGTCCACACTGGCGGAACGCCGCTCCTATTCGCCTACGGAGAAGCCCTGCTCGACTAGGGAGCTAACCCCAACGGCCCCACCAACTCGTCCAGCGCGTCGGTCAGCGGCTGGGGATCGGCGAGGTCGGCGATGACAGCCGCCAAGAAGGCCACGCCGCCGCGATGGGCAAAATCCGCAATCTGTGCGTAGCTCAGCTTGGGCAGGTCGGCTAGCTGCTCGCCGACTAAGTGCGCGAGCCGCTGCTCTAAAATCGGCGGCCGCTCGGCGTACGGCATGTTCTTCAGCAGCAGGATTAGGTCGTTGCGCGCTAATACTCGCTCGCGGACTCCGTAGCCCAAGCGGCGGCAATATCCGGCAAAATCGTCTAAGGCATCCGCACGACCATCCGCCAAACCCACCACATCCTCCCGCGCAAATAGGCTCGTCATTATAGTCTGCGCGATCAGGTAGTGGCCCCACACCGTGGGATGCAAATACTCAGTGATTAGCTCGTCGCCGACCAAACCAGCCGGAGCATGGGTAGCAAACGCCTGCTCCACGTCGATCAAAATCGCACCCGACTCAGCGGCCAAGGCGCGAATGGTGCGGTTGAAAGGTGAGCAGGCCCGCAGATGAATGCCGTCTAAATCGCGGGCGCGCACAAACGCGGCTAACGCCTGCGCTGAATCCCCGGCCGCCTGGTGCGCCAAGCCCGCGTCAAAGTGCAGGGCCGCGTGCTGCGGATAATCTGCGGGCACAGCGTCCGGCGGAACCAATCCCTGCGAGCGCAGGGGATAGAATCCAGCCAAATTAGAACCCAGCGTACAGAGCGCGACCGGCACCTCGCGCTCGTGCAGCACTTCGACTATCTCGGCCATATTGCGCTGGTAATGGGCCTCGGTCTGCCGGTGCGCTTCGTCCTCCAAGTAAATCTCGCGCTGCACCAAGTGCACGCCAAAGGACTCGGCGGGTACGGCGGGACGCAGTGCAGCCGCGACGTAATGCAGCAGACTGTCGAGCAAGTAGTAGGTCTTCGTCCGCTGTAGGAACATCTGCAACTGGATGAAGGACCAGTTGCCACTCAGGCGCACAAACGGAGTCGCGGCCCCGTACGGCCCCACGAACTCGTTGTGACCGGCGTAGATCAAAACCAGATCCGGCTCGTACTCGACCACCTCCTCGACAAATTCGCGCACCACGAAGGAATTGATGGCCGTGACGCCGCAGTTGACGACCTCGATCTCGCGCGCTGGATACGCATCGGCGAGCATCTGTTGCAAGAAATTGGGAAACGAGGTATAAGCGGGGTTGGGGAAGCCGAGCAGAGTCGAAGCTCCCAGCGCAAACACGCGAAACGCGCGCGCGTCTTTGTCGCACCCAAAGCGATCCTGCCCAGGGGCCAAGCGCACGTACTGGCGGGGAAAGAAGCGCCGCGCAGCTTGCGGGTTGATGCGGTATGACGAATCGCTGGTCACAAAAAGGGCGTCGTCCGGCCCGACGCCCACCAGCCACAAGCCCGCCTCAAAGAGCGCGACGAACGACAAACCAACTAGTAGAGCAACGACCCGGCCTTTTGCCTTATTTGTTGTTTTTACTTTGTTTTGCGCGTCCATAAAAATTGCGAATTACGAATTTACTATTAATTCAAGCTATTTCATAAATGCCAGCATCTCGTAAGGAGATGCCCCAGCGTCCTAATTCGTAATTCCTAATTCGTAATTCCTAATTCATCAGCCATGTCCACCATCCCCTCCCCTGACAATACGCCGGCCGCCATTACGGGCCGGAGCATCCTCGTCGGTGCCGCGCTGAGCTTGGCTATTGCCATCGGCATTCCCTATGGCAGTATGGTCATCCAAGGCTCGCGCCTCGGACTAAGTTCGGCCACGCCAGCGGCGTTCTTTTTGCTGTTCATCCTGCTGTTGACTATCCAAGTCGTCTTGGGGCGCTGGGGTTTCCGGCGTGGCGAGTTGGTCGTCATCTTCGCCATGATGGCCGTTGCCACGGCCATCCCCACGCGCGGCGTGGTGGGCATGCTGCTGCCGATGATCACTGGCACCTTCTACTACGCCACTCCCGAAAACCAATGGGCCGACTTAGTCCACCCGTTTCTCTCCGATTGGATGGTGGTGTACGATCCGGTTGCGGTGAAGGCATTTTACGAGGGTACCAAAG
>JAJDUT010000040.1 GCA_022826515.1 Candidatus Latescibacterota bacterium | reverse complement strand
CTTGCATGAGGGCTTTCTTTAGCATATGAATAAGCATGGTGCGGCTCCTGTATTTAGGATTTAGATGCAATCTTGAGCGATTACAAATAAAACCTAAAGCAGGGCCGTACCACAACTTAGATTACTGTCGTGTACTTAGGTTTATACCTATCGCCACGAAACTATTAGGCTTATATCAGCTCGAAGAGCCACTCAATCGGAGCAGCGAGATTATGAAGAAGGAATATGACTTCAGTAAGGGGAAACGGGGGCCAGTCGTAGCCCAAAGAGGCAAAACCCGCGTTACCATTTATCTCGATAACGAGGTATTGAATAGCTTTCGCGCTCGGTCGGAAAGCGAAGGCATGGGCTACCAAACCATGATTAATCAGGCGTTGCGAGAGTACCTCAAGCAGCAGGATGACGCCCTCGACGAAGCTACGCTGCGCCGGGTCATACGCGAAGAATTGCAAAGCGTTGGTCGGTAGTAGGAGAGATACTGTGATTGACCAAGCGCTTATTTTGGCCGCTGGGCACGGCTCGCGTTTACGCGACTACGTTCCGGTAGCGCACAAAGCTCTAGTGGAAATAGCAGGCGAGCCGCTGTTGGTGCGCACCTGCCGGATGCTGGAGCGAAGCGGCCTGCAGGAGATTGTCGTGGTCACGGGGCATTGCGGCGCGGATGTGTGTGCGGCGTTGAACGGGGCGAGTGGTTTGGGGATCGGGCTGCGGTTTGTCGAGAATGCGCAATGGAAGCTATCCAATGGGATTTCGGTGTTGGCGGCGACCGGGATGCTCGCGGAGCAATTTCTGCTCCTGATGGCCGATCATCTCTTCGACCCGGCGATGATCGCTGCGCTGCGCGGCGTTAGCTTAAGCCCTGGGGAAGTGGTGTTAGCGGTGGATCGCAAACTGGACGCGATTTACGACATGGACGATGCGACGAAGGTGCGGCTAGAGGGTGAGCGCATTGCGGCGATTGGCAAGGAGCTGACGGATTTCAACGCCGTTGATACGGGTCTATTCGCTTGCAGCGACGCGTTGGTGGCGCGCCTCAGTGAGGTGGAAGCGCGTCGGGGCGATTGCAGTTTGACCGATGGGATGCGGATGCTGATCGAGCAGGGTCGGTTGCGCGCTTTGGATATTGGCGCGGCTTGGTGGCAGGATGTGGATACGCCTGGGGCGTTGGCGCACGGGATGCAGTTGCTGCGGGAGCACGGGCGCTAGGGCAACTCTTCTTTGCTTTGTTTGCGCTTGTTTTTGCGGCGGTACAGCACGTAAAAGGGGTACGAGGCCACGAGGGCGGCGGCGAGGACGACGGCGGCAACCCAGCCGAACATGCTGCCGATTGCGCCGATGATGATGATGGGGCCGATGTAGGCGTGGGCGGCGCTGCTGCACAGGAGCAGGAGTGCGCAAACGAGGCTAATTTTCGAGAAATGACAGTGCATCTTGGGGTATCCTCTGGGCTTGGGTCATCATGCCGCGCAGGGGTTTGCCTTGGTAGGAAGCGCGGTCTGGGTTGTAGTATTCCCACGCGATTTCGCCGGCTGGCGTGACTTCGATCAGGCGGCCGCGTTGCGATTCCGTGATGAGGGTGTTGCCGTTGGGCAGCCGCTGTTGGGCACCGCGGATCCAACTGTCGAAGATCTGATCGGTGCTGGTGCCCTTGTACTCCCAGTAAATTTCGTGCGTAAATAGATCGATTTCCAGTACGCGGCTTTGGCCGAAGGGGTGGCCGCGCAGGCCCTGGTTGTCGAAGAGTAGCAGGCGGCCGTTGGGCAGGAAGTCTGGGTCGTGCTGCTGTTTCCAGATTCCCTCTCCATACCAGATCACTTGTTGCTCGATGGGATTGACGATGATGAGGGCGTTGGGGTTGCGCAGGGAGATGAGTAGGTCGCCAGCTTTGGCGCGTGGGATGTGAGCGGCTGTGGCCCAGTCCGGTGGGATTAGGCGAATGGCGTTGGTGTGGGTGACTTCGCTGTGGCGGGTGGTCTGCCAGCGGTCGAACACGCTGCGATACGGCGAGTTTTTCAGGGCGCGGAAGATAGAAAAGCGCCGCTTCTCTTGGCCGGTTACTCCGTCGATGACCACGGCGAAATCTTCGATGTACGGGGGTTGGATGTTGCCGATGGGCGCGGTGCCGATTTCTTGGACGAGGGTGTAGATGTTGCCTTGGTCGTCGAAGTCGAAGTCGTGGTGGGCGGTGCCGGTGTATTTCCAGATGACCTGGGAGTTTTTGTCGAGTTTGACGAGGCCGTAGCCGTAGGGGTAGTGGTTGACGTAGTCGTGGTTGGCGAGGAGGTCGCCGTTGGGGTACAAGTGAGTGCGGTGCCAGTGCAGCATGTCGGGTTGCTGGGGGAAGGCGGCGAAATCGTCTTCGTCAAAGGCTTCAGCAAAGTCGCATTGCCACTGGTGGACGATGTTGCCGAGCGAGTCCATGAGCACGGCGGCAGTGGCGTTTTTGGATACGAGCGTCAGACCGGGCTGCATGGCCGCGGCGTTGTGGATGATGGCCCCGGACGGCTCGCTGGCGTCTTCAAACCACATGGTGCTGGTGTATTGGTTTTTGGTGTCGGTGAGGTCTTCGTAGAGATAGGCGAGGTGGCCGTAGGCGTTGACGGCGTGGATGCGGATGTCGGGAGCGGGGGAGAGGTGGAAGATTGCCGAGACTACGCCGTAGATGAAGGCGAGGAATAGGAGGCAGCAGATTAGGGTGGCGATGTAGAGTTTGTGGAAGAGGGACGACATGGGCTAGCTCTGGTTGGTGCTGACGAGGACGGTGGAGGGGGAGACGCCGCAGCGCTCAAGCACTAAACATGCGCTCTTGTGCATAAACTCTGATCTGTGACTATAGGTAATTAACCATAGCTCATTTCTGATTTTTCTTTTGAAGCGAATTCTCCTGACTTTTAGGTCAACAGGTTCATTATGTGAAAAGTCAAGGATTAAATTATTCGTGCGGATTGGGCATATCTCCGCAGAAAGTTTGCCAATTTCAAGCAAATGCTCCGCAACGTTGGCCAATAGATCGCTCCAATGCTTGAGCGGTTTTGTACTCAAGTCCGGAAACTTGATTTTGGTGTTTGCCGGAGGTTTTTGACCTTTTTCTATTTTTAATGACGTGAGCGGTATCCAATCGCCGTCATTGGACAGCTCAGCGACCTCATTCTCGCTACTTGGCTCGGATACCGTAGATGCCGATTCGGCGTATGCAGGTTTTTCTATCGTTACTGGCGTCGCCACTTCCTGCGGCTTGCCACTTGCCAAATTCGGTCGCCATAGCCCCAGAGCCTGCAACGCACATGCGTATGGCTCGTCTTGCGTCAATTGGAAATTCATCAGGATTCGATCTTTCATTGGGGCCTGCTTAAATACTTCTAACATTCGCCAATGATCGCCGTTCGTGAGGGTCATGTAGGGAATACCAGCCGAGTTTGCGTAGTTGAGTGCCTGCATCGTTTCCTTATCATCCAGCCGCTTCCCCAGTGCCTTGGCCTCAATCACGGCTATCGGTCGTTCACTGCCCATCAGCACGTAATCAGCCCAATCTCGACCTATACGGTATTCAAGTTCGACGGAATTGGGGTCTCCAACATCCCATCCCAGCGTGTGAAGCACAGGATCGATAAGTACCTGCCGCGTCCGCGTCTCGTTGCCTTCCAAATAGGGGCGATGCGCCTGAATGCGCTCCCGCAGCGTTTCGATGGTTTCTTTCAGATCGTCTAATGCCATTGGGTTGGCTCCTTGGCGGACGGAGATGGCGCTATGTTTTGTCTTCTGGGATGCGCTGGCTGGCATGAAGGATCGTCAGGCCGACCACTTGGCCTTGCTCGTAGCGGATGATCACGTCGTCGTCGGTCAGCTCGCTGTCGTCGGCGTGGCTGGGCTTTTTGAAGTTTACGTATAACACGTCGGCTTCGGCGTCATACGAAGACCATAGATACTGCTTGGGGGAATGCTTTACCGCGGGAATCAGGGATACGTATTGCTCAACCGTTAGAGAGGCCATATTTGCGTTCTCCTGTTCAGGGAATTTATGCGCCGCGTGAGAAAGGCTGTTATTATGAATCCATCGGCTCCTTCCTCGCGATACGGTACGACTAGGAACTTTCCCGGCTCCACTGCACGAACTGCGATTAACTCCCCTTGGATCCCGGCAAGGATTCTCAGGGGGTTGGCGACGGTTGTGAGAACTTCTTCTCGCATTCCTGCGAGTTCACAGTGTTCTTCGGTGATATGTACCCAGCGTTCAGAGGTAAGCCGGATTGGAATGCCGTTCAGCGATTGTATTATTGAGGTGGTCAAGACGAGCTACGATCTGTTTGAGGATACCCTATTTCCACATAGATTCGTCAATTTGCTCAAAATCTTTAAGCGCATTGTTCACCTCAGCGGCTTCCCCAGCCGTCCAAGTCCCAATTAGATGGTCCAACGACGACCCAACGGTGCCGTCGGCGTCCTTTGACTGATCGAGACCGGCCCCCAAGCGCAAAAGCCTCAACGCGGCTTGGCTCAGCGAAAGGCCCTCTTGATTGGCCAGATGCCGAATTCGGCCGGCCAATTCTTCGTCAAATCCGCTCAGTGTTAGCTGGTTCATGGAAAGCTCCTTTGGTAATTTTCACGATCCCCTCATTCAACCTGTCGCTTGATTTTCTCGAATGCTTCTAGATCGCCATCTATCTCCCCCACTTCGTAGTCGGCGATTGGGACTTGGCGGCGGGAGAGGAGTGCCAGAAATGCGCGATAGGAGAGGCCCAACAGTTCGGCTCCTTTGCGGATGGAGATGCACTTTTGGCGGAAAAGGTCCAGCACCACGGCTTCCTTCATTTCAGCAGAGGCCGTGGCCTCGTCTATCCAAAGGTACTCGACTAGGGACTGAGGGAATTCTAGGGATAGTTTGATCGTGTCTGCCAAAATAATCTCCTTTGGTCTATGAGTGTATCGCGGTGGGACGCTTTTTGTCAACGGCGGCTAGCTCTGGTTGGTGCTGACGAGGACGGTGGAGGGGTTGACGCCGAATTTATCGAGTAGCCAGCAGGAATTTTTTACCATCGTTACTATGTTCCCGTGAAAACGCTCTAACCATAGATCGTTCTTGATTTCTCGCGGCGTATCAAACTTCCTGCCGCTCCGGTGAAAAGGTTTAGTGTGCAAAAAGTAAGTGACTGAATCAGCCTTCTTACGGACTGGACAATCCTGCGCTGAAATTTTGCCAATTTCAATCAAGTAATTCGCAACGTTATCCCACAGATCGATCCAATTCTTGATTGGTTTTGTACTCGAGTCCGGGAACATGATCGTGGCATTTGCCGGTACTTTCTGCCCTTTTTCTACTTTTAATGACGTTAGCGGTTTCCAAGCGTCGTTATTGGACGGATCAATGGTCTCATGTACACGACTGGGCTTAGGCGTCGGCGACATCTCCTGCACTTCCAATGCGCTACGCAATAGCTGTATTACCTTTGCCGCGCATTCGTACTCTTGCGTGTTAGAAAGTTGGAACGACTCTTCTCGATCCTCCTCTATTGACCATATCTGCCAATGATCGCCGTTAGTCCACACGACGTATTTCAAACTGGTGAGTGCCCTGTCTCGCGCGTACTTTATCACCTGCTGCACTTTGATACGGGCTAGCGGTATCTCCAATTTCTTTGCTTCAACGAGCGCGACCACGTTGCCATGCGAGAATAGCGCGTAATCGGGTTTGCCCGAGGTACCTTTGTATTCAAGGTGGACTTGAGCGGGATCCCGAACGTCCCAACCCAATGCTTCAAGCATCGGGTCAATCAGCAATTGGCGCGTGCGCGTCTCAATCGGCTTCAAGTACTCCTCATGCTCGTTTCGTGTCTTCTTAAGGGCTTTAATTGCCTCTGCGATGCGACCCTGGGCTTGTCTAAGTGCGTTTATGTTCATATTTAGCGTCCTTACCAAGAACGAATAATCTATGGAAACTGATTTTAATCACACGCGGCTGATGCGTTTTTTCGGCTGGCTGGTACATGCGCATCCGAACTTTTGGATTGACGTGGGCAAGCTGGAGACGCGGCTGTTACGGAGCCGACTCAAGGCAGTCGAAGCGCCCATTTACATCACGGGCTTGGCGCGCGCTGGCACGACCCTGCTGCTGAATATACTGGCGTCTCACCCGCGCCTCACCTCGTTCAAATACTGCGATTACTACGGCGCGTTTACGCCGTTTTGGGCCGACCACATTTTCCGCGCTGCCGGATTGGGCGCGGCGCGCAAACAAGAGCGAGCACATGCCGACGGCGTGATGGTCAACGCATACAGTCCAGAAGCCATGGAAGAAATCCTGTGGATGCAGTTTTTCGCTTACCTGCACGATCCTGCCGAGAACAACGCAGTCGAACGGCAGACCAGCCACCCGGAATTTGAGGCTGTCTATGCGGCGACCTTGGCGAAGCTGCTGCTGTGCCGCGACGCGGGTCGCATTGTCTCCAAAAACAACTACAATATCACGCGGATCGCGTATCTGGCCAAGCTATACGAGGACGCGCGCTTCGTCATCGCGGTGCGCCATCCGGTCGCGCACATCGCATCCATGGCGCGCCAGCACCAGCGCAACTTGGTCCACTTCTCATCCCCGCTTCACCGCCAGTACCTGCGCAACGCCGGCCACTTCGAGTTCGGCCACGAGCGCATTCCCATCACCATCGACGCGGAGAAGACGCGGCACATCCAAACACTGTGGGGCGAAGGGCGCGATACCGAAGGGTGGGCTGAATACTGGAATGCGATATACGCTTGGACCTACGGGGAGGTGCTGCAGCACGAGGCGCTTAAAACGCGCTGTTTGGTGGTGCCGTTTGAGCACTTGTGCGCGGCAGCCGAGCAAAAAATTACGGACATTCTGGCGTTTTGCAACTTGGACGCCGACGAGGCATGGGTGAAGGGCTGGGCCGAGCAGGTTGCGTATCAGCCCCAATACGAAGCGGCGTTCAGCACGGCTGAGCGCGACGCCATCATGCAGATATGTGGCGCGACCGCGAAGAATTATGGACTATAGCTACAGTCATTCCAAACCGATATGAGGTTATCTAATGAATCAGCGTGAAAGCCATTCACTGGACGGACAAATCGCCGTCGTCACGGGCGGTGCCCAGGGCTTAGGGCTAGGAATCGCCCGGCAGTTAGCCAGCGACGGAGCCAATGTGGTCATCGCCGATCGGCAGGAGGATAAGGCGCGCGAGGAGGCCGCGAAGCTGCAAGGCGAGGATCTTGCAGTGCGGGCCGTGGCGCTCGATATAACCGATAGTGCTGCGGTGACTTCCTTCTTCGCCGAGCTAGTCGCCGAAGAGAAGCGGGTGGACATCCTGATCAACAACGCCGGCACTGGGCAGCAGGTGGCTCCGATAGTCGAGTTGGAGGACGCCGAATGGGATCGGGTGATGGACGTGACCTTGACTGGAGCCTTTTACTGCTGCCGTGCCGCCGGACGCATCATGGAAGAACAGGAGGCAGGTTGCATCGTCAATATCTCTTCGATCAACGGCCAGAATCCGGCCGCGTTGGTAGCCGCGTACAACATTGCCAAGGCTGGCATCATCAGCCTCACCCGAACCTTGGCGCTGGAGTTGGCCGCGTACGGCGTGCGGGTTAACGCCGTGTGCCCGGGGCCGGTGTACACGGAATTCAACCAGCGCAACATGGCCCAGCGCCGCGTCACCTTGGGGATATCCGAAGAAGAAATGATCGAGCGCATTCGCTCAGCCATCCCTTTGGGACGCTGGGGCGAGCCGGAGGATATTGCTCAAGGCGTGGCCTTTCTGTGCAGCCCTGCCGCGTCTTGGATCACCGGCGAGGTACTTCGCGTCAGCGGCGGCATGGAAGGCGTGTCGGCCACGCCGCCGAAAAGAGCGCGCCAGTAGAGGAGTTCGCTATGACTACAGCTAATTCGACACAGTGGACGTCCTATCTGCTGCCCTTGCCGCACGAGATTAGCGTTGCCGACAGCGTCCGCTGTAAGCCGGGCGAAGTGGGCATTGTGCTGCGGGACCAAGCCGGGCCAATCGAGCGGCAGGGTGCCGCCGAGTTGGAAGCACTGTTCGTTAAAAAGGGACAAGCAAAGCCAAATGGTGGGGCCTTTACCATCGACATTGGCGTGGCCTCGGCAAACAGCGCGGCGATTGAACGGCTCCAGAGCTTGCAGAATAAGGCCCAGGCGTACCTCATTGAACCACGAGGGCGAGACGGTCTGGTGCTGACGGGTTTAGACGAGCGCGGCGTGTACTATGCCTGCCAGACCCTGATCCAATTGCTTGAACCCGAAATGAGTCCGGAGCAGGTGCACATCCCCTTGGCCGAGGTGATCGACTGGCCCGATATGGACGAGCGCGGCTTGTGGAATTTCCCCGAGCCTGCGACTTGGATCCCGTGGCTGGCCACGCTCAAATTGAACTACGGCAAAATGGCCTCAACGCAGTTGCATCCCATTGAACGCGGTCAGCGCAATCGGACCACCATAGACCGGGAACAGTTCGAAGCGGCGCGGCAGCGGGCTTTCAATTATCTGCCCTATATCCTGCACCTCAACTTCCTGCACGACTGCGGCCTTTTTAGGGCCTATCCCGAACTAGCTGGCAAGGGAGACGGGGCTCTGACCGGGCGCTATTTCGCCCACAAGACGGGCAACCAGCACCGGGCTCCCTGCGCTTCGCAGCCGCTGTTGGTGCAAATCATACAAGAGTGGATGGAGGATATCGCCGAGCAGGGGGCCGAGGAGATTAGTTGCTGGTTGAGCGAACGGCCGGGGGAGTGCGGCTGTCTGGAATGCACTGCGGTGGGGCAGTTTGTGCTGGAATCGCGGGCTTTTGTTGCGGCTTGGCGGCAGGCCCAAGAGCGCTATCCCAATTTGCAGATTCGCATCTTTCTATCGACCACTACCACCGTGCGCAACTATCGGGTGTTGGACGAGTTGCCCCCAGAGGTGAAAATCGAGCGGGCCTGCGCCACGGAACTAGAGAGGGTGCTGCACCGGCCGCGCGATTTGATGGCTAATCCGCTGCTGGACCACTATGCCGCTGAGGGGCGCTGGATCGCCAGTTACGATGTGCCCATTGCGGCCAACGGCAAGGTGGATACGCCCGAGTTCAAGGTGCCGCAGCGCTCGGCCCACCGCATGAGAGATTACGTCGGCCAACTGGTGCGGCGGGGCTATAGCGGCGCGTACGCCATGATGGCTTGGGGCGGTCCAGAGCGCCAGATTTGCAGCTTCAATATTCATGCTTTGGCCGAGTGGTCTTGGAATATGCAAGGCCGCGACGAGGCGGAATTCGCCTTGGCTTGGGCGCGGCGGGAAGGCTATGCCCAGCCAGAGGCCGTGGCTGAGTGGGCTGTCTTGATGGGGCCGGTGGAATTTGACGTGTACGATTCCGATTTTCCGATATGCTATTCCTGGGGCAAGGCCGCGGAGATGGTGCGGCAGCGGCAGCGGCCCTATTTGGGCGAGGGGATGTTCCGCTATTACCTAAGTGCCGAGGACTTCGACGCTAAGGTTGCGACCTGCGACCGGGCCTTGGAAATTGTCGAGGGCCTTGGGGAAGCGGAACTGGCCCACGAGACGCGGGTGGTGCGTTCCTATGTGGAATTGGCGCGCGGCGTCTATTGGGTAGCCGAGCAGATGGCCACGCTCGACTTAGCGGATATGGAAAACCAAGCGCTGGTGCGCGGTAGTCTCGATCAGTTGCAAAAGGCGGGCCAAAATAATGTTCAGGCCATTCGGGATTGGCGTGCTGGCTTGGGGAGTGAGCCGTGGCACTACCGGGTACACGATGCTATTAAGGGCACGGAGACGACCGTGGCGGAGATCGTCCAATGCGTCGCTGATCGCTACTTGTATTGATAGAGATTAGGCATGAGTGATCGGATAAGTCGGCTATCTACCCTTGTAAGTCTCCTGCCGCGTTTGCTGGTATTTATTTGGCGAACCAGTCCGTTCCTAACCTCTGTTGCTGTGCTGCTGGCAATCGGTAATGCCGCAGTCGTTCCTTCCCAGATTTGGCTTACTAAGGTCATAATCGACCAGATCGCCGAAAATGTATCTTCAGCTATAGAAGGCAGCTATGCGCTGACCAACTTTGTTCTTCCAGTCGCTGGCATCTTTGGCGTTTGGGTACTCGGCATAATTACCCAATCTCTTGCCGTGCATGTCCGGATGCTTCTTGGCCAGCAGAGTCACCACCGGGCGCGAATGCAGGTGTTTGCCAAGATGGCGGCGTTAGACCCAGCGCTCCTTGAAACTCCTGCTGTTCACGACTCATTCAACAATGCACAGGAGGAAGCTGGGCGGGCGCACGACACAGCTTTCTTTGTGTTTGGTTGGATTTCTGATCTGCTGTCCTTGGTTGCAATAATCGGCTTGCTCGCACATATACATCCTGGGGCGGTTGTGGTGATCATCCTCACTGCTGCTCCTGGAGCAATTGCACAGGCTCGCTTTGCCGCCCGGCACTACAACATATTTCGCGGAAGATCTGAATTACGTCGCCGGATCCAGTACCTTGGCGATCTCTTATCGAACGCGCCAGGACTCCGTGAACTAAGGCTCTTTGGGCTAATAAAATATCTGCTAGACCAGTATCACCGATTGTGGAAAGTACAACATGCTGATGACCGAAACCATCGGCTTCGTCTAGCGCGGGCCGATCTGCTTTATGGGTTCTTGTCCGTTGCTGGCACTTTGGCAATTTGGTGTTACGCAATCTTCCGTGGTCTCATGGGTATGATCACCATCGGCGATGTTAGCTTGGCCTTCCAAGCTGCCGAGCAAGGACGCTCCCGTTTCGGCAGTGCTTTTAGGAGCGGTGCCCAGGGTTTTGAGCGCCTATTGTATGCGTCGAATCTTTTCGAGTTCCTAGATCGGGAATGGGAAGGTGCTGAAGGCAAACTTCAGTCCCCAGGTACAAAAGGTGTTGCCATTCCTAAGCCCATCCAAAAGGGGATCGAGTTCCGCAACGTATCATTCCGCTATCCAGGGTCTGATGAGTACGTACTGCGCAATATCTCCTACCATCTTCCCGCCGGGCATACAACGGCTATCGTCGGCCCTAATGGAGCTGGAAAAACGACGCTAATTAAGCTATTGATTCGACTATACGATCCAACCGAGGGGACGATTCTGGTGGATGGAATAGACTTGCGCGAGATCGAACCCGAGTCGTGGTGGCGTCATGTGAGTGTCATCTTCCAAGACTTCCAGCGCTACAATCTATCTGCACGGGAAAACATTGGATTTGGCGAATTGGAGCACTTGCATAACGACGATAACCTTATGCGAGCAGCACGCCTTGCTGGAGCGGAGACGCTGATACAGCAGTTCCCGAAATGACTTGACACCATGTTTGGTCGCATGTTCTCCGACGGGATCGAAATTTCCGGCGGAGAGTGGCAGCGCATTGCCCTTAGCAGAGCGTTTATTCGGGACGCACAAGTAATTGTATTGGACGAGCCGACGGCAGCGCTCGATGCTTTCACCGAGAGGGAAATATACGAAGGATTCGCGCGGGCGATTGTCGGCAAAACAGGATTGTTGATCTCGCACCGATTTTCCACTGTTCGCATGGCGGATAGCATTCTCGTCCTAGAAGAGGGGCAACTCGTCGAACATGGAACGCACGAGCAACTCGTTTCGACAAACGGCCTCTATGCCGAGATTTTCACAACTCAAGCAAGTCAGTACAGGTAGGGATTCATCGGTCCGTTTGCAAAGTGGATTTCGTGTCAGCGAATTGAGCCGACTGGACGCTACGGACGAACTCAACGTTTGAGCTTGCGGTACTCTTGGCACGACTGGACCAAGGACGGCGGCACAGGTTGTCTGAGCTTTTGGTCCTCGTGGCACATTCGGAACAGTGCTTCGGCAAAGGGACGGGGATCCTTCGCCCTATAGGCTCTGTAGTCCATTGTTTCGTCAACCGGGATGCCGTCCAAGTAGGCAAACCAAGTCTCTATATTCCGTCGCGGAACGATAATGATCACGAGGTCTGCTGGTTTTCTCGTAGGAACCGTTTGGGTCCTGCACTCATTATCAAGCTGGGATCGTCGCGCCTGCGTGGTGTGTGTATCTGCGTCAATAACGACGATCAGGAAGGCGTCTTGCCGGCTGCGAATGGCCTTCAATTCGCTTGGGTACTTTTCTCGAACCCATTGCTCGCCGGATTGGGAGCCATGTGGGATAGGTAACGTTGTGATGTCGTGAGCTTTGAATTGTCGTCGGCGCAGGAATCGGCGTACGAACGTGTCTGTGGCCGCGTCCTCGCAGAGCAATACGATTCGGACGCTCATTCCCAGCGTCTGGCTATGGTTTCGGACAGCGACAGGCCATCGACGGTATTCTTCGGTTCTTTGCTCACCCGCACCGGGCCGTCTCCCTCGCGGAAGAACCATCTGCCGTTCGCGCCCGCCATGTAATCGATTATTACGGGGTGATGCGATGTGGCGACAAGTTGCCCCAAGGACTCGCCGGTCCGCTCAGCCGCTTCGACGAGCCAAGGCTGTACTTCCCCAAGGGCGAGGTAGTTAGCGGGTTCGTCAATGAACAGCGAAACTTGACGATCCGTAGAGAGGTAGGTCAGGCTGTACATGGCGATCAGGGCTCGTTGGCCATCGGAGAGCTGATCGAAACCGTAGTGAATAAGTTCGGACGACGGGCCTTGAAAGATTGCTTTAAGGGCGCGGGAGTTCTCTCCAGATTCCGCCAAACGGATCGAATCGAAACTTGGGAGCACTTCACCCAGAATCTCAAACAGCGGACTGATGGATCCCATATTCTCCTGCGCAGCACGACGATACCAGCCGACGAAGTTCTGCATCCAAGGCTCTAGAAACTCGTCCTCGGTTCTCGTTTCTGCAGACATAATAGGCGGACAGCAGCTAACGATTATGTAATTGGCGATCTCCTTTTTGAACTGTGTTAGCTTCCTATTGGCACTCATTTCGTTCAAGAAGCAGATTCCGGACTGCGACCAGTCGAAGGGATACGAAGGGCCTTGGGAGTAGTCATCGTTATATAGCTGCGCGTTTCCGTCCTTGAATTCAAAGATTGGGTTGCCGTCGTGTTCAAGCGTTTCTTCCCCGACTCGCATCATGCCACGAGAGAGGTCATGCTCCACTATGAGCGAATAATGGTAGACTTCTTCGTTGACGCGGGTCTCGATTTCGAATCGCTGTTCGCTGCGTTGGCTGTTGAGCGAAATGTCCCGGGCTGGGAATACTGCATCCACTTTCGATCCCCGCACGACCAGACTCTGGATGTTTCTGAGCACGTTCAGAACGGAGGTCTTACCCGTGCCGTTCCGACCTAGGAAGACGTTCGTCTCGTCGAGATCGAGTTCAAAGTTTTCCAGACAACGGAAGTTGTCCACATAGAGTCTTGACAGCACGGGCGTCACCTTTAATGGTTGATTTTTCTATTCGTATCAATGTCGTTGAGATGGTATTGACCTGTCAAGGAAACCGCGACAGGACGCCCGACCCCACTGGTCGCGCAGCCATCTACGCGTACTGAGCCCCCTCAGCGCTGCCAATAGTACGACACTTTGAGTTGCAGCGAGCGGCTGGCTTGTTGTAGCCCTCCCTCCGTATCCCAGACCTGATTGTACACGAGGAACAGATCGCTGCCGGGCAGATAGCGGTAGTTGAATAGGAAATTGCCGCCTACTAGCTCTTGGGCGCTGTTCCACTGTAAGAAGCCGCGCACGAACATGTCGGGCGAGAAGGAATAGAGGAAGCGGTGGCCGAATAGGTGAGTGTTGAAGGTGCCGTTGGGTAGGTTGATGTGGTTGAACTCGTAGGTGCCTTCCAGCTCTAGGCGGGCATTGTAGCGCCAGATGGTCTCGGTGGAAACGCGCTGGCGGGTGCCGTTGAAGAAATCGCCGTATTCGCCCGAAACGCGGCCCGAGAGGCGGCGGCTTGAATTGGCGAAAAAATTGAACTCGTAGCTGCCAAATTCGTACGCGCCCGGAGGAATTTCTTGGGCGTCGCGTATTTCAAAAGACTCGTCCAAAAGCTCGTAGCGTTGGCGATAGCGCGCCCCGAACCAGTCGCCGATTTCCAAATTGACAAAAGCGGAGAATTGAAAATCGCGGCTCTGCAAAGTATTGTTCCGATCCATCAGATAGGTAAAGCGCGGCCCGAGCGAGAACATGCGGATCCAGCCGATGTTCGGGCGGGGTCGGTAGCGCCCACTGCCTTTGAAGCGGCGGATGTCGGCGCGCGGTACAAAGCCCACTTTGGGCGCAAAGTCTTCTTCCACGTCCAGATAGTTTAGGCGAGTCTCAAAGCGGCCTTGGCGGTAGTCCAGTTCCAGCAGGCCGGCCCGGTCGCGGCCCTCCACTTGGGGTGTCCAAGTCTTGGCGGCAAATCCGCGCAGGTTGAGAGCGGCTTGCAATAGCGACAGGGTGAAGTCGAAGCCGCCGGTGCGGTTGTAGTTGGCCTCGGAGCCGGGTTGTTTGTCGATGGCGATAAAGCCGAGGTTGGAGCGGCCCAACATGTCGCGCTTGATGCGCAGGACTGTGAAGTCGGTCTGGGCTACGTGCAGGGTGTCGGGGATGTTCAATCGCAGGGTATCGACGATGGTGTCCTCACTTAGCTCCGCTTGATCCTCGTCTAGCAGGTCGCCGTCTGCGGTGACAAAGCGATCCTCTTCCTCGTCATCGACAAAGGTCATGGCCTGAGTGGTCATGCGCAGGGCACCAATTTGATAGGGGCCGGCCCGTCCAGTGAGTTTGCCTCCAGCCAATACGGGCAGGTTGTGGCCCTCTTCAATGCCAATGCGGCGGCTGTAGAACAGCAGGGTGGGCGGCCGGCCGCCGGAGCCCTGCCTTTCGACGCGTTCGCCGAATTCAAAAATTCCGGCTCCTTCGAGGAAGAAATCGCGCTTTTCGGGGAAGAACAGGCTGAAGCGGGTGAGATTGATCTGCTCTTGGTCGGCTTCCACTTGGGCGAAGTCGGTTTTGTAGGATAGGTCCAAAGTCAGCGAGGGCGTGAGGCCGTATTTGAAATCTAGGCCTGGATCTAGGTCGTATTCCGTGGAACCATCGGCGGTGAAATCTCGTTGAGTGCCGCTCAGGAAGAAGGGGACGGCCGCTAGGGGTGGGCGGCTCTGCAAGCGGCCCAAACCCGTCAGGACGGCGAGACGCGAGGTGCGATAGCGGCCCCTAAAACCATAGGACTGGGGCGGGGGAACGAGGAAGACTTCCTCGTTTTTGCGGCGAATGGCGCGGCCGATGTTAATGCCCCACACGGCTTGGTCGCTGTCTGGGTAGCGCACCTGATCGAAGGGAATGGCTACTTCGGCGCTCCAGCCCAAGCTGTCGATATGGGTGCGGCTCTGCCAGACGCTGTCCCAGGCTTGGTTGCGGGTGCGGCCCTCGTCGGTGAGCAGCATGTCTTGGCGCGCGCCCAAGGGATTGGTGCTAAAGTAAAAGCCGCTGCGGCGGTCGTTATAGGGGTCGAGTATGATCTGGATATTGTCGTTTTCGTCCAACTCGGCATCGCGCCGCATTTGGTTGGCCACTAGGCGATCGGCCTCGCTGTCGAAGCAGCGCAGGGCAAAGTACAGATAGTCGTCGTCAAAGAGGATGCGGGCCTGGGTCTGTTCGGTGGGCGGGGCACCTTCGACGGGATCGCGCTGGAAGAAGTCGGCTATGGTCGGGGCTTGGTGCCAGCCTGGATCGTCGAGGAGACCGTCGATGTTTGGAGGCGTGGGCGTGCGGGTGGCTTGGACGACGGGGGTTTCCCCAGCTTGGCTTGGTGTGGCGATGACCGCCAGAACGACGGCGCTTTTGGCAATGGACGGTAGAAGGTTCAAGATATAGGCTCAGGGCTTCTCACTTGAGCAGGTGAAGCTCAATTTTCGCAGTCTCTCTGTCAAGGAAGACGCGCTCGCCGCTTCGTTGACACTCCATATTGACTAAACTACCTTCCTCCGCCTCTTCAGCCGCAGTATTCTACAACGGAGACCGCGATGACTAAACTCCCGCGCCTGATTTTCAATACCGACGGCAACTGGATGCTCTTCTACCTGCCCGACCGCAATCCCGACGATGTAACCCATCAGCTCGACGAACTGGTCCCGGCCGAGGTCGATGCTCTCGCCGGACTTATTGGGATTGACGATGATGTCGTCTGGCGCGGCAGTCCGCATTCGGCCATGTGGGGAGACGACACGGAAGTTTGGGATCCCGACCCGGATGTGGATGCCGATGGCAAGCCGATCCGCAAGATGACGGTCGGCGGCTTTGAACTCAACCGACTTCTCATAGGACTCGACGGTTTGCAGACACCTGATCCGTGGCCGACGCTGCACCAGTGCGAGGCGATGGTGTTGGGGTGTGACAGCGCCTAGGAAGGCCGTGGTAGGCGAATCGTCATTGCTTATAACAGCTTGTCATTTCCGCCACATATTGTGGATGACCGGTTTCAACGCACCTATTACATTTGTGAAAAGATACGGTATCTTTCCTGGGCTGGGGCATTACATAACTGTATGCAAATAACTTCAGAAAGGTGTACTGACAAACGCGATGAAATCTAATGAACAATCTTCTCCGTCCACACAGCCGATAGCGATCGTGGGGATGGCGTGCCGGTTCCCCGGCGCGGAGGACCTTGCGGCGTTCTGGCGTCTGCTCGCAGCCGGCGAGAACGCCGTGACAGAGGGAGTTCCTGGCTCCGGGGTCGGGCGCGTTGGCGAGCTATTCCCAGACCCCGAGATTCAGAGCGAGGCCTGCCGATTTGGTGGGTACCTCGACAGGATCGACCTGTTTGATGCCGCCTTCTTCCGGATTTCCCCGGTCGAGGCGGACCTGCTGGATCCACAGCAGAGATTGATGCTGGAGACGAGTTGGCGGGCCTTGGAGGACGCGGGGATGGATCCCGACCGCCTGAGGGGCAGCCGCACCGGAGTGTATGCCGGGATCAGCAATCACGATTACCGCAGTCTGATCATGGCTGGCAGGGAGATCACTGAGCCTGCCGCTAGTCTCTATGCGGTCAGCGGGACCTCCTTCAACACGGCCATCGGGCGGGTCGCCTTTGCGCTGGATCTGGAGGGACCGGCAATGGCGCTGGACACCGCCTGCTCGTCATCGCTGGTGGCCATACACCAGGCGGTATCTGCTCTGCAGCGGGGGGAAGCGGATCTCGCCCTCGCCGGGGGCGTTCACCTGATCCTGTCGGGACGGCTTTCGGAGTTGCGCGGGAAGGCTGGGATGCTGGCACCGGACGGGCGATGCAAGACCTTCGATGCGGCGGCGAACGGGTACGTGCGGGGTGAAGGCTGTGGAATCGTGGTCCTCAAGCACCTGCGTCAGGCGGAGGCGGACGGCGACCGCATCTGGGGGGTGATCCGCGGCTCGGCGGTCAACCAGGATGGGGCGACCCCCGGGCTGACAGTGCCGAGCGCGGCCGCGCAGGAGGTAGTGATCGGGGAGGCATTGTCCCGTGCGGGGGTCCTGCCTGAGGATGTGGACTACCTCGAAGCGCACGGCACGGGAACGGAGGTGGGAGACCCGATCGAAGTGGAGGCCGCGGCGGCTGCTTACGGCAAGGGACGCGAGATGGATCGCCCCCTGCTGATCGGCTCGGTGAAGACGAATATCGGGCACCTCGAGTCCGCGGCCGGGGTCGCCGCGCTGATCAAGGTGGTGCTGGCGATGCAGCGGGGAGTGATTCCCCAGCACCTCCACTTCCACGAGCCGAACCCGCAGATGGACTGGGACCGGCTGCCGCTGCGAGTCACCTCTGAGCAGATGACTTGGCCGCTCCATGCCGACCGCCCCCCGACCGCGGGCGTGAGCGGGTTCGGGTGGTCGGGCACGAATGCGCACGTCGTGGTGGAGGGGTACGGAACTCTCGATGGTGATTCGGCGGCAAGCGGTGAGGGGCACTCACCCGAGGGTTCCGGTCTGCAGGTTGCGGTTTCTCTTCCCGAGACGCTCGCCGGCCGGTCGCCAGCGGAGGGAGAGTCGGGTCCGCGGGAGACCCGGTTCCTGCCGCTGGCGGGTAGATCGGATCAGGCGCTCAGGGATCTGGCAGGGCGGTACCTGTCGTGGCTCGACGAGCGCGCCGGGGAGCTTTCTTCGCAGAAGGTGCTTGCGGACATGGCTTGGACCGCTGGCGTCGGACGCAGTCACTTTGCGCACCGGGCCGGTGTGGTGTTCGGCGATGTCGAGTCCCTGCGCGACGGGCTGAGTGCGATTGTAGAAGCAGGCGCAGGACCGGCCCCGCCCGCGCCGTCCAAGGTGGCGTTTGTATATACCGGGCAGGGCAGCCATTGGGTCGGCATGGGCGAGAAGCTGTACCGCAGCGAGCCGGTGGTGCGGGCGGTGCTGGATCGCTGTGACGCCGCGTTGCGGGAAGACCGCGGCGTCTCGTTGCTCGATGTGATGTTCGGTCGGGCCGGTGATTTGTCGGATCAGGAGTGGACGCAGCCGGCCATTTTTGCGCTGGAGTGTGCGCTGACGGCGCTGTGGGAGAGCGTGGGTGTTCGTCCCAGCGCAGTGCTTGGGCACAGTCTCGGGGAAATGGCGGCGGCGCAAGCGGCGGGGGTGTTTGGCTTGGAAGAAGGGGTGCGGTTTGCCGCGGCGAGGGGCGAACTAACGGCCAAGCTGCCGCAAGGGGCTATGGCGGCGATTTTTGCGGACGTTCCGCAAGTAGAAGCGGCGATTGATGAGTTGAATGCTGCGTCCACGGGGGTCGGGCTGAGCATTGCGGCCTACAATGGGGCACATCAGGTCGTAAGCGGCCCGGAGGAAGAAGTGGCGGCGATTGAGGAGCGCTTCCTCGCGGAGGACATTCGGGTCAACCGCTTGCACACCAACAATGCCTTCCACAGTCCGTTGGTGGAGCCAATGTTGGACGGGTTGGAAGCTGTAGTCGCAAAGATGGAGATTGCGCCTCCGTCGCTGACGCTGGTGAGCAATGTGACGGGGAGAGTATTGGGGACGGATGAACGGCTGGATGGTGCGTACTGGTGCAAGCACACGCGGGAGCCGGTGGCGTTTGCGCCGAGCATGGAGACGCTGGTGGAGTTGGGTATTGATCTGATCATTGAGGTTGGGCCGCACGCAGTGCTGGGTTCGATGGCGACCTTGGCGTGGCCGAGCTCGGGCGATGGCAGCGGGCCGCCAGTTGCGCTGTCGAGCCAGTTGCGCCCCTCGTCTAGGGTGTCGCAAGAAGAAGCGGATCGCGCGTTTACCTCGGCGGTTGCAGGAGCATACGAGGCGGGTCTTGCGCTGTCCTTTGCCGGGCTGTTCGCCGGGGAGACCCGACGCCGGGTGGCACTGCCGGATTATCCGTTCCAGCGCCGGCGTCACTGGATTGAGGCACCGAAGCGGCGGCGGACGAACACTGGCCACCCGTTGCTCGGCGACCGGCACGAATCCGCCAGCGGGGAGATCACCTTTGAGACGGAAGTGTTTCCCGCGGATCCGGAGTGGCTGAACGATCACCGGGTGTTCGGCCGGCTCGTGGTGCCGGGGGCGCTCTACGGAGCCATGGCGACATTGGCATCCGCGGCCGAGGCTGGCTCGCTGGCAGTAGAGGACATGCAACTGCACAATCCGCTGATCTTTTCGGAGGAGGAAGACGGGAGCGGCGAAGAAGGCCGGAAGGTGCAGGTTTTGCTCGACCGTTCCGAGAAGGGGGCGTCGCGCCGAGTGCAGATTCTCAGCAGAGGAGAGGACGGGGAGGAATGGACGCTGCACGCCGAGGCTCAGATTGCGGCGGACTCCCGTGGCCCGGAAGCCGAACCGCGCTTGGATATAGAAAGCCTCAAGGCCAGCCTGTCACCGGTGGATGTGCCGGCTTTCTATCGTGCCAAGGCCGAGGTGGGGATTGATCTCGGTCCGCGATTCCGCACGCTGGCTGCGGTTTGGTCCCGGCCAGGCGAGGCGTTGGGCGAGGTGTCTTTCCCCGAAGCGCTCGGGCCGAGCGAACTCGATGTACATCCGCTGCTGCTAGACGGTTGTTTTCAGGTTCTGGCTGCGGCGCGCAATTCAGGCAAAATCGAAGGCGGAATCACCTATCTGCCGTTCGCTTGGGAACGGCTGTGGCTGCAGGATCGGCTGCCGGAGCGGCTGATTTGCCACGTGCGTCTGAGGGAGGATCCACGAGGGGAAGAAGCGGACGAGCCGTCGGAGGTTTTGGCCGGAGATCTGGGCATTTACGATTCGAATGGGGTTCTGGTCGGTGAGTTGAGCGGATACGCAGTGAAGCGGGCGACCCGGGAGGCGATGCTCTCGGCAGTGGAAGGGCTGGACGAACTCCTGTACGAGGTGGTGTGGCGGGACGGCGTCCTCGAGCCGGGAATGCCGTCGGCCGATTTCCTCCCGAGCCCGTCGGACATGGTCCCCCGCTCGGAACCATTCTCCCGGTACCTGGCCGCCGAAGGAGTCTGAGTTGAAGAAGAGGCTGCACTGCAAGCCGACCTGGAGCGGTTGGCTTGGTGCCATGCGCTTT
>JAJDUT010000088.1 GCA_022826515.1 Candidatus Latescibacterota bacterium | reverse complement strand
CCTAACTGGCGACCGCCGTGGTTGGAGAAAATTACTCCACTTGCTCCTAGCTCCTCCGCTTTTAAAGCGTCCTCCGCGCAGTGAACGCCTTTGACGATAAGCGGTTGCTCACCCCATGTTTCTTTAATCCATGGGAGGTCGCTCCAGGTAATAGCCGAGGCAGCAAGCTGCTCTCCAATACCGGCATATGGCATGGGCTCGCCGCATTCGTCGATGATGTTAAAGAAGGGAAGCAATCCACCGTCGCGCCAATGCCTCCGTAACCACCCCATTCGAGGGACGATCTGTGGTGCTAGCTTCACCTTGTGTAACGCGCGCTTTAGCTTTCTCGGGCCAGAGTAAATAGAGCCCACGGCATCCATCGGCTTCATTCTATCATGTTCTATTCTGTTCCCCGACACCGCCGTGTCGATAGTAAGGACCAGTGCAGAAAAACCCGCATCTCTTGCCCGCCTGATTCCTCGTTTCGCGGTTTCCACTCCGCCGCACAGGTAGAGCTGAAACCACTTCGGACCGTTCGACGCGTCGGCCACGGCTTCCATGGGTGTTTGTGAAAGCGTTGACAGCGTCATGGCCGTGCCAAATTCCCCGGCGACTTGGGATGCGACCGCGTCGGCCATCGGCCATAGCGTGCGCAGGCTCCCAACCGGCGCGACGAAAAAAGGAAGAGAAAGTTGCTGGCCGAATATGCTCGTCGTCGTGTCCAACGTCTTGTGTTTGACGGCTCCGGGAGGCGCGAGCATCGTCTGTTGAAACGCCAGGACATTCGCCTTCAGCGTAGTCAGCTCATCAGCGCCACCGATAAAGTATTCAGCGGCGATCGGAGGAACTTCTCGCAGCATAATCCGCCAAATATCTGCTGTTGTCAGCGCATCGGCGATTTCGTTTTCCCTGATTCGGAACATAGTGATCTTTTTTCACTTTCCAGTGCTGCATTCGCTGCATCGTCCATAGAGCGTGATCTCGTGCCCTTCGAGCTCGAAGCCCGGCGGTGCCAGCTGCTCGATACCCTCGGCACACCCGTGGATGTCGAAGGCTTCGTCGCACTCGCGACAGAGAAAATGGTGATGATGACCCCGGTCGGTCGGCTCGTAGCGCACATCATTGACGCCCAGATCCACGGCCCGCACTTCACCGGCGTCTTGCAGGCGCCTGAGCTGCCGATAGACCGTTGCAATGCCCAGCGTCGGCACTATGGGGGACGCTAGGTCGAGGATTTCCAGGGGGCGAAGTGGGCCGGGGGCGTCGCGAATAACCCGCACGATGGCGCTGCGTTGGCTGGTGCGTCTGTTGCTCATGGGGATGCCTCCTTGGTCTGCCGGATGCCGGATCGGACCTGGTTGTGGCGAATTACGATTTTGGGCTGAGCGCTTGAATCAGCGTTCCCAAATTGTGCTCGAACATCTTCTCGTAGCTGGTCGCCGGGCCGCCGCGTTCCGAGAGCGCGTCGGAGAACAGCCGGCCACCGATCTGAATTCCGGTTTCGTGCGCGATCTGCTGAACCAGGGATGGGCTGGTGATGTTCTCAACGAACAGTGCGCCGGCGCCGACGGCCTTCAGGTGATCGATCAGCTTGGCGAGGTCCCGGGCCGACGGCTCGGCATCGGTGTCGATCCCGACCGGGGCCAGAAATGTGAGCCCATAGGCTGCCTCCAGATACCCAAAGGCGTCGTGGGCGGTCACGACCGTACGCTGGTCGCCGGGCAGTCTTTTGAGTTGGCCAAGCGCGCGGTCGTGTAATGCCTTTAGTCTCGCGGTGTAGGCGCGGGCATTGGCCTTGTAGGCTGCCGCGTTTTGCGGATCGGTTTCCGCCATGCCGTCCGCAATATTGGCGACGTACTTCATGCCGTTTGTGAGCGAGTTCCAGGCGTGCGGGTCGATTGCGCCGTCAACCTTCAAAGGCGTTATGCCATCCGTCGCGACGAACACTTTGGCCTGGGTAGCGGATGTCTCGATCAGGGTTTGCGACCAGGTCTCGAAGCCCAGACCGTTGACAAAGATCACCTCGGCGTTGGTCACTGCTTTGGCGTCGGCCGCGTTGGGGATGTAAACGTGCGCATCCGCGTCCGGGCCGACAATGGTTGTCACCTCGGCTAAATCGCCGGTGACCTGGCGCACCATATCGCCGAGGATGGAGAAGCTGGCGACGATCTTGATTCTGTCCTGGGCGGCCGCTGGGATTGAGGTCAACGCCAGGCCCGCTAGCAGCAGTGCGCTGAAGAGTCTTTGCATGTGCTTCTTGCTCCTACATTGAGTTTTGATTGATGGTCAGGGGTTGGCGGCGGTACGGGTTGAGGCGTGCGCCGACATGAAATCCCTGCGGGGCGAAGATCAGGCTCAAAAAGAAAAAGGCCGCCGCAACCAGCACGATTGCAGGACCTGAAGGCACATCCTGCAAATAGAACGAAACGATCAACCCGATCCAGCAGCTCAGCAGCGCGAATATGAAGGTCACGATCACATAGCCGGTGATGGTCGAGACCCAGTAGCGTGCCGCCGTCGCCGGCAGGATCATCAGCCCGACCGCCATCAGCGTGCCGAGCGCCTTGAAGGCCCCCAACAGATTGAGCACCACCAGAAACATGAACCAGTGGGCCACGAGGCCCGGGTGCTTGGACTGGCTCTCATGGAAGACTGGATCGATTGTATTGATGATCAGCGGCCTGAGGATCAGCGCGAAGCTCACCAATGTGATTGTAGCCGTCGTCCCGATCAGCAGGAGGCTTTCGTCGTCGATGCCGAGGATGGAACCGAACAGGAAACTCTTCAGCGGCACCGCCGAGCCGGCGGCGGACAGGATGAAGATGCCGAGGGCGAGGGCGGTCAGGTAGAGCGACGCCAGACTCGCATCCTCGCGGATGATTGTCATACGGGCGAGCAGGCTGGTCAGCGCGGCGACGGTGATACCGGCGGCCAACCCGCCAACGATCATGGATCCCACCGACAGACCGGCAATCACGAAAGCGATGACGATTCCCGGCACAATAGCGTGAGCCATCGCCTCGCCGGCGAGCGACAGGCGCCTGAGCACCAGGAATGCTCCGACCGGGGCGACGGAGAAACTCAGCACCGTCGTCGCGGTCAGTGCCCGGACCATGAACGCGTAGTCGAGCCACTCAAACATCGTCTGCTTTCGATTGCGAGTACATGTCTTCGATCCAGGCGGCCTGACTTTGCGACAGGTACCGGTGAACGACCAGATTGTCGGGCGTAAGCGTTTCTTTTGGGGCACCGAAAAGTGCGCGACCATCTCCTAGGAGAAGCGCTGAGCTACAATGTTGTAGAACGGCGGAAAGGTCGTGCAGAACGAGGACGATGGTGCGTCCTTCCGCGGCCCATTGATCGATCAGCGTCAGCAGAGCCGCTTCCGTTGTCTGGTCGACGGCCGTGAACGGCTCATCCAATAGGATCAGCGGCGCATCCTGAACCATGGTCCGGGCAAATAGCGTCCGTTGTAGCTGACCCGCGGATAGTTTGTGCAAGGGCATATCGGCGATCTCGGCGGTGCCTGTGCGCTCGAGCGCGCACCCGATCCGAGCCCGGCACTCACTATCGATGCGGCCGAGAAATCCCAAGTTGGGCCAAGCACCCATTGCCGCTATGTCGCGGACCCGGATGGGAAAGCGGCTGTCGAACTCGGTCCTCTGGCCTAGATAAGCAATTGTCGGTGGCCGCCCGATGGGCCAGTTGAGCGTGCCGGCAAGCGGCGGCAAGGTGCCCAACAGTGTTTTGATCAGGGTCGATTTTCCCGATCCGTTGTGACCGACAACAGCAAGCACATCGCCGAGCGCAAGGTTGAACGCGACGTCTTCAGCGACGGTCTCGGTCCCATAGCCGAGCGAGAGTCCAGTTGCCGAAAGGAGCATTGGATTCGCCATCGGCCTCTGTCGGACTCAGATACCGAGGGTCGCGATGATGATGACCCAGAGTCCCGCGCAGGCAACGCTGACTGCAATCAGATAATGGAGCGTACTGGCAACTGTAAGATCGAATTCCGCCAAGTTTTGAGTCAGTAAGTCTTGCGAGCTCATTATTCTCTTTTTCAGGGGTATGGCCACTGGGTTTCCCTGTTATGCATTCCGCCTTCGGCCTCAGGACACCAAGCTACTGCCCATAGCAACCCTCTCCCCATCGCCCAACCTGAACTGACCTCCAATGATATTCTATTATCATTAAGCAGTCAACCCAACTCGGGCGGATAGGAATGTTTCTGTCGCGATGCGCTTGGCATCGGGAGGCCGCGATGGTGCCGTGGTTGTGTGGTCGCTTCAGAGAGATCCTGCCCGAGCCAGGTCGCAACCTGCGCCTGCTGCACAAGATATTCTTCTGAGACCTTAGCCCCCCGGCTGCCACTCGTTGAGCGTGCGGGCGAAGAGGATATCCGAGCGGGTGACGGCCCCTTCGCTGTGGGTTGTTACCGAGACGGCAACGGTGCGCTTGCCGGTGTCCAAGGAGAAGTCGGGGTGGTGGTTCTGTTCGGTGATGGTGTGGGTCAGGTGGTTGAGGAACGAGGTGATGTCCTTGAAATTGGCAAAGACAAAGTCGCGCGAGATGATGATGCCGTCGCGGCTCCAGCCTTCAAGAGTTTGCAATTCGGCATCTACTTCGGCGGCAGTGAGGGTGGTTTTGTCTTCGGTCATGGCGGATTGGCTCCTGTGGTTAAGATGTGTTGGAGGCGGTCGGCGATGATTTCGGCTTCGCCGTCTAAGAGGGTTTGCGGCCCGACGCTGAGCGCGGTGTCGCTGCCGCTGACGAGGATCGACGGCTCGCCTGCTTCGAGTGCGCACACTACGTCGCTGGCCGAGAGGGGGGCTGAGTCGCCAAAGTGCAGATGCACCAGCGGCGAGGCCGGCGGAAATTTGTTCTCGTAGGCTTTGGTAAAACTAGCCTCAATGCCGGCGATGCCTTCGACGGCCTCGGCGACGACTCGGCAGCGACGTTCCCACTCGGCGACGACCGCTGCTTCGTCCATTTCAAAGAACAGTTCGACGGCGCGGAGCAGGCCGCAGATTTCCTCTTTGCCGACCTTCATGCCGCGGCCGATGGCCGAGTGCGGGTTGGAGTTGAGGTGGCACGCGGCAATCAGGTCTTTGCGCCCCAAGATCAGGCCTGATGACTGCGGCCCAAACAGGCCCTTGCCGCCGCTGAACACCGACAGGTCGCATCCCATAGCTGGCAAATCGGTCAGGTTGGAGCGCGGCGGCAATTGCGCGGCCGCATCGACGATGACCGGCACATTGCGCTCGTGGGCGGCATCGACGAGCGCGGGTAGTTCGGACAGGGGCTGGCTGCCGAGGAAGTACACTACGGCCGCGGTCTTGGGGCCGATACCGGCGACGTAATCGTCGATAGTCACAGACTCTGTGGTCCCCACTTTGACCAGTTCGCCGCCGCTGAGGCGAAAGCCCTGATGGACGTAGTAATGCGAATCGACCAAGCTGATGACGAACTGGTTGGGCCGATCTCCCACATCGGGAAGCTGGGCAATGGCGCGGGAGTCCGTGCCGGTCAGGCAGGCGGCACCAGCCAAGAGCATGCCGCCGGCCGCGCCCGATGACACAAAAGCCGCTTCAGCACCGGTGAGTTCGGCGATGCGGGCACCGGCTTTTTCGTGCAACTCGTTGAGGTGGACGAATTGACGCGACGCTTCGGCCATGGCCTCGACCACGGGTGTGGGCATGATAGAGCCGCCGAGCGTGGTGATGGTACCGCGAGCGTTGATGAAAGGGCGGAGGCCGAGGCGTTGGTATAGGGTGGGCATGGGTAGGCCTCAAGGAGTAGTGATTAGTTCAATTTCGACAGGATGCTAAATAACAAGCCGCCTATGGCGATCAGGGTTGTTATTTGGATACCGACCATCCAACGAAATTGACTGTCCATGTGGCGGCGCAACTCGACAATAGCTCGCTCTATGCCGTCAATGCGGCGTTCAATGCCATCCAAACGGCGGTCTAACTGCTCGGCAATCCCTTCTAACCGTCCAATACGGCGGTCGTGGTCTTGCTGCGGGGTAATCGGTTCGCTCATGGTCGTTACTCCCTTCGATTGATTTACCATACTTAATAGTAACAAAAAAAGAAAGCGGGCGAGATGAAACACCCCGCCCGCTTTTGCGTGTGTGCCAAGCGCCCCTTAGTGCGGGTGCGGGTGGCCGTGACCGTGACCTCCGGCAGCCGCTTCTTCTTCCTCCTCCGGCTCTTCGGCCACCAAGGCGTCGGTGGTCAGCAAGAGGGTGGCGATGCTAGCGGCATTGCTGAGCGCGGTGCGCACGACCTTGGTCGGGTCGATGACGCCCATGGCCACGAGGTCGCCGTATTCTTCGCTTTGGGCGTTGAATCCGTACGCACCCTCTTGGCTGGCGACTTCCGCGACGATGACTGCGCCTTCGTGCCCGGCGTTGTCGGCGATCTGGCGCATCGGCTCCTCTAGGGCGCGTCGCACGATGCGGACGCCAGTGTTCTCACCTTCGGTCTCGCCAGAGACCGCGTCCAGCCCGGCGATGGAGCGCACAAGGGCTACGCCGCCCCCGGGCACCACGCCTTCTTCGACTGCGGCGCGAGTCGCGTGCAGTGCGTCCTCGACGCGGGCCTTCTTCTCCTTCATCTCGGTCTCCGTGGGTGCGCCAACCGCAATGACGGCCACGCCGCCAGCCAGCTTGGCCAGCCGCTCCTGCAACTTCTCGCGGTCGTAGTCCGAAGTGGTCTCGTCGATCTGGTTGCGGATCTGCTCGACCCGGCCCTTGATGTCAGCGGTCTTGCCCTCGCCCTCGACGATGGTGGTGTTGTCCTTGTCGATGGCGATGCGCTTGGCTTGACCGAGGTCAGTCAGTTGGACGCTTTCGAGATTGATCCCCAAGTCCTCGGTTATCACGGTGCCGCCGGTGAGGGTGGCGATGTCTTGGAGCATGGCCTTGCGGCGGTCGCCGTAGCCCGGGGCCTTGACCGCGGCCACCTGCAGGGTGCCGCGAATTTTGTTGACCACCAGCGTGGCGAGGGCCTCGCCCTCTACGTCCTCGGCGATGACCAACAGGGGTTTACCGGCCTTGCTGACCTTTTCGAGCAAGGGCAGCAGGTCCTTGAGGTTGGAGATTTTACTCTCGTGGATCAGCAGATAGCAGTCCTCCAAGGAGGCTTCCATGTTCTCCTGATCGGTGACGAAATAGGGCGACAGGTAGCCGCGGTCGAACTGCATACCCTCGACCACGTCGAGAGTGGTGTCCGTGCTCTTGGCTTCCTCGACGGTGATGGTGCCGTCCTTGCCGACCTTGTCCATGGCTTCGGCAATTAGCTGACCGATGTCGCTGTCGCCGTTGGCGGAGATGGTGCCGATTTGCTCAACCTCGGAGTGATCTTGGACAGTCTTGCTCTGGGCTCCGAGGCTTTTGACCACTTCGACGACGGCTTGGTCGATGCCGCGTTTGATCTCCATCGGGTTGTAGCCCGAAGTGACGGCTTGCAAGCCCTGAGTGTACATGGCTTCGGCGAGGACGGTGGCGGTGGTGGTGCCATCGCCAGCTACATCGCTGGTTTTGGAAGCGACTTCCTTGACCATCTGCGCGCCCATGTTCTCATAGGCATCGGGCAGTTCGACCTCTTTGGCGACCGTGACGCCGTCTTTGGTAACGGTGGGCGAGCCCCAGCTTTTGGCCAAGACGACGTTGCGGCCCCGAGGCCCGAGCGTCACCTTGACAGCCTTGCTGAGCTGTTGGACGCCGGAGAGGATGCTCTCGCGGGCGTCTCTGCGAAAGGCAATCTGTTTGGCAGCCATAAGTATTGTACCTCCCTTAGGCTACAACGGCGAGGATGTCGTCCTCGCGCATGATCAGATATTCTTCGCCCTCGATCTTGACCTCGGTGCCCGAGTACTTGCCGATGAGGACCTTATCGCCCACGCTCACTTCCAAGCCGACGCGCTCGCCATCTTCAACGCGCCCGGGGCCGACGGCGACGATCTCGGCTTCTTGGGGCTTTTCCTTGGCCGTGTCCGGGATGATGATCCCACCGACCTTCTGCTCTTCGGCCTCGTCGAGACGCTTGGCTAACACGCGGTCGGCGAGGGGCTTAATATTGATAGTGGCCATGATTGGCTCCTCCTTTTAAGGGTAAAATGGCTAGGGGATGCTATATGCAAAGTTCGTGCCAATGGACGAAAATTTTGCTAGTGCTTTGTTTATAAAGCACTTATGCCATATCTTGACGCAGGGCAGTAAACGAATATTTTCCCATATTGATAATATATTTAAAAAATAAAGGTAGAAAATATATATAAGTGTATTAAAAATAATTTATTGTGTTGTTTTCTCTAAATGAAAATAGAAACCTCTAATTCTCATTATGAAAAAATTGAGGGAATAATGGACTGGGATAACCAGCGAGTTGTGCTTACTGGGGCCAGCAGCGGCATCGGTCGCGCCTTGGCCCTCGTGCTAGCCGAGCGCGGGGCGCGCTTGGTGTTAGTGGCTCGCCGCGCTCAGGCGCTAGCAGAGCTAGGATCGGCCATTGAAGAAAGCGGCGGCCACCAGCCGCTAGTGGTGCCGTGCGACGTAGGCGATCTAGCCCAGGTCGGCGCTTTGCACGCCGAGGTGGAAGCGCAATGGGGCGGGGCTGACGTGCTGATCAACAACGCGGGTCGGGGGTATTACCGCTCGTTTGCCGACGCGGATGTGCGCGAATGTGAGGCCGTAGTGCAAACGAATCTGCTCGGTGCCATCTACTGCACTCGAGCCTTTCTGCCGGATATGCTGGCGCAAGGGCGGGGCCGGTTGGTCTTCATATCGAGTATTGCTGGCGAATTCCCCGTGCCCAAACACGCCGTGTACAGCGCGACAAAATTCGCCTTGAACGGCTTGGCCGAAAGCCTCGACTACGAGCTGGCACCCCAGGGCATTGGCGTCCACTTGGTAGGGCCGGGCTTGGTGCATACCGAGTTTGCCGAGCGGGCCGGTTCTAAGCATCTGCCCGTGCAGAAAAAGTTCGCCAAGTCGGCGGAGGAAGTGGCCGCGGCCATCGCCGACGCCGTGGCCGCGGGCAAGCACAAGAGCGTCCCAGACGCGGCCGCGCTTTTGCTGATCAAGCTGCGCCAGCACTGGCCCCGCTTGACGCGGTTCGCTTTTAAGAGGGTCTGCCGCAGGCTATAGGCCGTGCGGTAGGGGGCGGTTTGAAACCGCCCCCTACTGGGAGGTGTACCCGCCATCGACGACTAGGGTCGCCCCGGTGGTAAAGCCAGAGGCTTCTGAGGCGAAGTAGAGGACGGCCGTAGCTAGTTCGGTCGGCTCACCCCAGCGGTCCATAGGGACCTTGGCGATCATTGCGCGCGCCTTGGCTGGGTCTTGTAGCAGGATGGCGTTGATCGGGGTGATAAAGGGGCCGGGGCAGATGGCGTTGACGGTGATTCCGTGCGCTGCCCATTCGAGGGCGAGGGTCTTGGTGAGTTGGACGATGCCGCCCTTGCTCGATGCGTACGGCGTGCGGTCGGCGATTGAGACCTGCGATACGGTGGATCCGAGGTTGATGACGCGGCCGTAGCCGCGCTCGATCATCTGCGGCCCCACGGCTCGGCAGTAGTACATCGGGCCGGTGAGGTTGATGGCGATGACCGCGTCCCAATCCTCGTCGCGCAACTCGACGATCGGGCTGCGGATGTTGATGCCGGCGTTGTTGACCAGAATGTCTATGGGGCCCAAGGCGTCGTTGGTTTGGCTCACTGAGGCTTCCACTTGGGCGTGGTCGGCCGCGTCGGCTTGAAAAGCGAGTACGCGGCCGTTGGTGTGGGCACTGATTTGCGCGGCTGCGGCGCGGGCTTCTTCTACATTGCGGCTGGTGAGGGCCACGTCGGCGCCGGCCGCGGACAGCGCGCAGGCCATGGCTTCGCCGAGGCCCTTGCTGCCGCCCGTTACCAAGGCCGTGCGGCCCTTGAGGCTGAAGAGGTCGAGCGAGGAAGGCGGAATCATCATAGCGCGGACCAGCCTTCGGCCTCGACCATGGACTTGGCGAGGTCGCCGAGTTCGGCGACTAGCTCCTCCTGATCTTGGGCGCGGGCCTTATTGGTGATCTGCATGGTTAGGGCGATCAGTCCTAAGCCGAAGATTCGCTGCAAGCTCTGCGGCGAGTCTGGTTCGAGGTCGGGAATCAGCTCGGACAGGCGATTGAGCAGGTCGCGGTGCTCGGCGGGAATTTCAATGACTTCCAAGGACATAGCGGCGTTAAAAGTAACGCACGGTCTAGTTGCGGTCAAAGTGGACTGTGATTTGTGGATTTGTGGGATTTACAGGATGAAAAGCCGCGGTTAAAGTTCGACATCGCGGGCGACGAAGTGGTCGCCGTCTTGGACGATGTGGCTCCACGGCGCATCGGGATCGTGGTCCCAAGCGACAACCCACTTCTGAGCAGCGGCTTCGGCGGTAAACTGCTGTTTGCGGGTCAAGGTCTGGTAGGGGAACATGTCGTAGGCCATGTTCCAATAGAGCCGCAGGTGGAGGCGCGTGGGGATCAGTTCCCCGGGATAGACGAGGGTGTGGCCGCCAGCTTCGAGGCGAAAGCCCTGATGAGTGCGGGTGTGACCGCCGGTGACAAAAGTCGTCAGTCCAGGTGCCAATTCGCCGTCGCCGTCGAGGAAGCGCATCTCGACTTGGCGGGCGAGAGCGTGGAGATCTTCGGGCCGATAGCTGCTCCGCATGGTGCTGCGGCCGGCCAAGGCGTCGTCCCACTCGCCGCGCTGCACCACGTGGACGGCATTGGGAAAGAGCGGGGCTAGGTCCGTAGGCCCTTCGACGAGACAGCCGCAGAAGTGGTCGAAGTGCAGGTGGGTGAGCGCGACCATGGTGATCGCCTCCGGGGCCACACCTGCGGCTACGAGCGAGCCGCGCAGCGTGTGCGCACCGTCCATGCCGTACATGGTGCGCTCGCGCGGGGAGAAACGCTCGCCAAACCCCGTGTCGAGCAGCACGAGCTCGCGGCCCATTTTCAGGAGTAGGCAGTTGCACGACAGGCGGATGCGGTTGTGCTCGTCGGCAGTGGCAGTGCGCTGCCACAGGACTTTGGGTACCAAGCCGAACATGGTCCCTCCGTCGAGGCGAAAGTCGCCGCCGGGCAGGTGTACGGCCTCTGCGTCGCCTAGGTCGAGGGTGTACATCAGATGTGGACGAGGACTTGGACGCCCTCGGTGGCAAATTGGCAGCGCATCTCGCGCAGGCCCGCTTGGGCCATGCTGGTGCGCAGCTTGGCGTGGTGTTCAGCCGGGCAATAGAACATGAGAAAACCGCCGCCACCGGCCCCTAGCAGTTTGCCGCCGAGGGCACCGGCGGCGCGACCGGCCGCGTACCAGCGGTCGATATCCGCATTGGATATCTGCTGCGCTCGCTGCTTTTTGGCCAGCCAGTGTTCGTGGAGCAATTCGCCGAAGCGGTCCAGCGCGTCTTGTTCGAGCGCCTCCTTGATCTGGTAGCCGATCTGCTTGGTCTGATGCAGGCTGTCTAGTACCTGGTCGTCGCCTTGTTGGGTGTCTTGGTTTTGCTGGGCGAGGATGTCTGAACTCTCGCGCCGGATGCCGGTAAAGAAGACCAGCATGTTGGCCGCTAGGATTTCGGCGGTGGGCGGGGAGATTGCCAGTGGAGTGACTGCGACGCGACCGCTGGTGTCGATGTCGAGGCAGGTCAGGCCGCCGAAGGTACCCAAGTAGTGGTCGTGTTTGCCCGCTGGCTGGGCAGCCAGCACCGTTTCGATATAGTGGGCTTCCTCGGCTAGCGCTTGGGGGGAGGGGTGTTCGCGCTTATAGGCGTGGAGTGCGGCCAGCAGTGCTACAGTGAACGAGCCCGAGGACCCTAGGCCCGTACGTCCCGGCACGTCGGACATCGCGCTGATTTCGATCCCGCCCTCGATCCCGGCGTAGATCAGGGCTTCGCGCAGCAGGGGGTGTTGGATTTGATCGGGCGCATCGACCTTTTCGGTCTGTGAATACTTGACGCGAACGAAGTCTTCCACCTTGAGGTCGTTGAGCTGGATATAGACGTATTTGTCGATGCCAGCACTGAGTACAAAACCCCCGTGATGGGTGTAATAGGAGGCTAGGTCGGTGCCGCCGCCGCCGAGCGGAATGCGCAGGGGCGCTCTGGTAATGATCAAACTAGCCTCGTTTCAGGGAAGAGCAAAAGCGCCTGAGTCCACGCACTGACAGGCGTGGCGGTAGCGCAGGGGCGTATCGGTCGAAAGGAGTTGACCGCACAGGGGATGTCCGAGCAGGGGACGGCCCGCAGCGAGCAAGTCGGCGAAGACTTCGCTGAAGTCGCAGGGGGAGTCCGGCGGGATGTGGTTGAGGATTTCGGGTTGTAGGGCGTAGATCCCGGCGTTGACCCAATAGTTGTCGAATACTTGGTCGGGCCGCGGTTTTTCGACGAAGCGGGTGATGCGGTGGTGTGCGTCGAGGCCGACGATGCCCCGCGTGGTTGGATCGTCCATCCACAAGAGTCCGATGCTGGCGATTTCGCCCTCGCGCTGGTGGGTTTGCCACAAGTCACCTAAGTCGAAGTTGGTCAGGTTGTCTCCGTAGTACAATAAAAAAGGGCCGTCGAAGAAGTCGGCAACTTGCCGCACAGCGCCAGCGGTGCCGAGCAGGTCGTCCTCCAGCGAATAGGTAATCGATACGTCCCAAGCCCGGCCATCGCCGAAGTAGTCGGTGATGACTTGGGGTAAGTGGTGGAGGTTGATGACGAGATCGTCGAATCCGTGCTGTGCTAACAGGCGCACGACGTGTTCGAGCAGGGGTTTGTCGGCAAAGGGGACCATCGCCTTGGGGATTTCGTCGGTGAGCGGGCGCAGGCGCGTGCCGCGTCCGGCGGCTAGGATCATCGCCTTCACGCGCTTGCCCTGCGGAGGACGTTGGCGGCGCGCATATTCGCTTGGGCCGCGGCGTAGAAATCCGCGAGGTTGGGTTGCTCTTTGATCCACTCGATGTATTCGCCAATGGTTTGTTCGAGCGAGATCTCGGGCTGCCAGCCAAGGGCTTGCAGAGCGGCACCGGAGGAGACGGTGTGGCGGGTGTCGCCAAAGCGATATTCGCCGCTGACGAGCGGTTCGATGGACCGCCCGGCGATGCGCGTTACTAGCTGGGCGTATTCGAGGACGGTGGTGCCGTGCTGGCCGGCGACATTGAAGGAGCGGAAATTGGCGCGCTCGTCTTCGAGGCAGAGGACATTGGCGCGGGCCACATCGCCGACATGGACGTAGTCGCGCAGCGATTGGCCGTCCTCGTAGCAGACGGGAGGCTGGCCGTGCAGGACGCGCAGGGCAAAAATGCGGCCGATGCCCGAATAGGCATTGAAAAAGGAGTTGCGCGGCCCTTGGACGATGGAGTAGCGCATGTTGACCGTGGGAATGTCGTATTTGCGGCCGAGGCTGAAGGAGGTCAACTCTGCCGCGTACTTGGAGATGCCATAGGGGGTGTGGGGGTTGACGGTGTCTTCGGTAATGGGCAGATGTTCGAGTTCAGCGGCGCAGTGGGGGCAGCGGACTTCCCACTCGGCTCTGGCTAGCTGTGCGTCGGGACGGGCGTCGGGATAGACGACGCCGTGCTCGGCGCAGCGGTACTTGCCCTCGCCATAGACGGCTTGCGACGAGGCTAGAACGACTTTCCGCACGGGCAGCTTCTCGGTGACGATCAGCTCGTAGAGCAGGGTGGCACCGACCGTGTTGACGTGGTGGAAGGTGGAGAAGTCGGGCATGTAGTCTTGGTAGGCCGCTAGGTGAATGACGCCGTCGATGCCGTCGAGCGCGGCGAGCCAGTCGGCTCGTTGGCGCACGTCGCCCTGCATTTTTTCCACGCCTGTGGGCAGATAGGCGGGCCAGCCTTCGGGGTGGACCCTCTCCTGCAAAGAGTCGAGGATGCGGACTTGATAGCCCGCGGCGACGAGGCGATCTACGGTGTGCGAGCCGATAAAGCCGGCACCGCCTGTGACTAGAATGTGGCGCATGGGTTGGGGCAGGGGTGCTTCGCTACACAGTACGGCATTTTTCATCAACCGATGGAAACAACAAGGTTCAAATTTTCTTTTCGCAGCATATCTTGTAATGCAAGCTGAACCCAAAAACTTTCTGGTTCGCCAAGTTTTCCGGCAATTTTAGCTGCCCTACTGGGACTTGGAATTCTTCTTTCTTTTTCAATATCACAAAGGCTTTGAGGTGAAATACCTAAAAAAACAGCAAACTCTCTCTGGCTTTTTTCTTCTCCTATTCGATAGCTTGCCAGAGCATTTCCAAATGTCAGACATCCAAAATCTCTCTCCAAATTAGAAGTCCCATATTGTCCTTTAGTAATCATGTTTATTGATCTCCTCAACTTGAATAGAATTAACTTCATCGCCTTCTATTTCGGTATAGAAAGCGCGATAGGATTTGGATAGCCTGATAGATCTTTGCCCGCTTCGGTCACCTCGAAGTGGTTCATCGTGATAGCCTGGGATTTTTCTAACTTCCTGAATACCTAGAGATTCCACCTGAAGTGCCCATCGTTGGAGGTTCCTTACAATATGAATAGGCAACCGATTCAGGTTTTTTCTTACCTTGTCAAATAGGACTCTTTCCATCGTTAAATCATACGTCAAAATGACGTATGTATCAAGTCATAGAATACCTTGATAAGGCATGGTATTTCGGCCAAGGGCGTCGCGGTTTGACAGCAAATCAGTATTATGTGGATTTTCAGAGGTCGCAGTGAATATTGAACGGACGAAACAGAGAATGCGCTACGCACCCAAGATATCCCTCGCACTGGCCAGCTTAGTTATCGGGATTGCGCTGTGCGAGTTGGCGTTGAGCTTCTTGCACCCGCAGCTCTTCCGCCGGCCCCCCGTCTGGCGCTACGATCCCGAACTGGGCTGGAGCCACATCCCAGATGTCGTCGGCCGCTTGGTCACTCCAGAATTCGACGTGGAAATGCGGATCAATAGCATTGGGTTGCGCGATCGCGAGTTTGCAACAGAAAAGGCCGCAGGCGTCCGTCGTGTGGCTCTGTTCGGCGACTCTTTTGTCGAGGGGTGGGGCGTTCCCATAGAAGCTGCTGTCAGCCGTCAACTCGAAGCCTGTCTCCAGCGGGAAGAGGCAGCAGTAGAGGTGGCCAATTTCGGGGTGGCTGGCTATGGCACCGACCAAGCGCTGCTGCTTTTTGAGCAACAGGGGCCGCGCTTTAGAGCAGATGAGGTGGTGCTTTTTTTTTACGGCAACGACCTGTGGAATAATGCTTCGCGCCGGGGCATTGGTGCCGAGCGGGGCTTCAAGCCCTACTTTCGGGTGCGGAACAACGGGCAGCTTGCGCTCGCGGGCGTCCCGGTAAAGGAGTCGAGTTTTTGGCGACAGCCCTCGGATTTTTTGCCCCTTACGGTGCGATTGGAACGTTACTTTTCGCAGCACTGGCACTTGTACCGGCTGGTGCAAAAGGCGTGGCAGCCGGAGGTGCCGCGCGGGCAGCAGCAGGATTTTTACGCGGGTCTGTACGGCGAGGAGGCGCGCTTTGCTCCAGCTTGGGAGCTGACGGGCCGCATCCTCGCGGCCTTTAAGCACAGCGTTGAGCAACACGGTGCGCGCCTGACCGTCGTGTACGTGCCGTCAATCGTCCAGGTAGAAGAGGACAACTGGCGCGCCAAGCGCGAGCTGTACGGTCTGATCGGCGAGTTTGACCTGAGCAAGCCCAATGCCAAGCTAGCCGGTTTTGCCGAGGAGTACGAATTCGCGCTGATCGACTTGCTCGACGAATTCAGGGAAAAGGCCCAAACCCAAACCTTGTATTGGCGCGATAGCCACTGGAACGAGGCTGGCCACGCCTTGGCAGCCGAGCGACTCTGCGCGCATCTGCGGAGGCCCTAGCCCGTGGAGTGGCGCAAGGATCTAGGTGCGGTGGGGCTGCTCGGGGTGGCGATGGCCATTTTCTTTTGGCCGGCCACTGTGCTAGAGGGGGCGTTTTTTGTGCAGGACGTGATGGTGCAAAACCACCCGTTCCGCGACTTCTTCGCCCGCGCCCTTCGCGAGGGGCAATTGCCGCTGTGGAATGCGGCCATCAACTGCGGCTTCCCCCTGTTTGCCGAAGGTCAAGCCGGGCCGCTGTATCCGCCCAACGTGATTTTGGCGTTGCTGTTGCCCACTTGGGCCGCTATCAACTGGAACATTGTCTTGCATCTGTGGTTGGCGGGCGCGGGTATGTACGCGCTGGTGCGCGCTTTTGGCGCTGTGCGGCCGGCCGCGCTGTGCGCCGGGCTTTGCTATGCCCTGAGTGGATACATGGTCGTGCGGGCCATGTCGCCCAACTTCATCGACGTGTGCGCTTGGTTGCCGCTGCTGTTTTGGCTCGTTGATCGCATCCTGAAGCGGGGACACTTTTTTTACGTACTGCTCTTCGCGTTGGTGATTGGCTTGCAACTGCTGGCAGGTCATCCCCAAGCCGCTCTGTACGGGGCCGTTGCAGTCGCTGGCTACTGGCTCTATCGGAGTTGGGTGCAGGGCGCGGGGTGGGTCGCTTGGTTGATGCTGGTCGGCGCATTCGTACTGGGGACAGGACTAGCCGCTGTCCAGCTAGTACCTACCGCCGAATTAGTGCAGCTATCCAATCGCGGGGCTGGCCTGTCGTGGGCCAGCTTTGTGGCGATGTCGCTGCCGCCCGAGCGGCTGGCTACCTTGTTGTGGCCCAACTTGTTCGGCAATTCGGCGCACGGCACGTACGGGAGCCGAGAGATAGGGTTCTTCATCCAACTCTGCGCGTACGTCGGGGTGGTGCCTCTGTTGTTGGCTTGGGCGGCCCTGCGCGAGCGGCGGGACGGCCAAGTCGGTTTTTTTGCCGTGCTTGCTCTTGTCGGTTTGGTGCTCGCGCTGGGCAAATACACAGCCATCTTCTCTTTCTTCTATCAGATTCCTGGGTTTAGCCTGTTCCGCATCCCAACGCGCTTTTTGTTGTGGTTTGCTTTGGGGGCCTCCGTGCTCTGTGGTCTCGGTCTCGACCAAGTGTTGCGTCGCGAGCGTCCGCGGCCCGCGAATGGTTGGCTGTTGGCTGTAGTACTCGGAGTGGCCAGTGTGGGGCTACTATGGGTCAGCGGGATCGCGCTCTTTGGCGACGGTTCAGAACCAACGCGCTACATCCACCACTTGCGCGGCGACGGTCTGCGACTCGTGGGGGCGTTGATAATCGGCGTGTGGTTGCTTGGTCGGCGGGCGCGGCGAGCCGCAGCGTGGGCTGCGCCCGTGGTCATTTTTGCCGAGCTGTACAGCTTTGGTGCGAATTTTAACGGCACTATAGAGCCAACTGCGTACACTGAGACTCCGGCGACGGCCCGCGAGATATTGGCCGACCATACGGCTGCTGCGCCGCCGCGAATCGTCAGCTTGGTCAACGAGCGGAACTCGCCGTTTGATTGGCACGGGGGATGGGCCTACGACTTGGAGTCCTATCGGCGCTATAACGAGACCTTGCGGATGTATTCGGGGGGGCTGTACGGCGTGGCCAACGCGCTGCCGGGGTGGAGTCCACTGCATCTGTATCGCCACGGGGAATTTGCCCGCGGCTATCCGGCGTTTGCCGCCTTGGCCGGCGTGGAATACGCAGTGCGCTACAGCCGCAGCGAGGGCTTTGAGGTGCAGCGGCTGCCCACGGCCTTGCCACGCGCTTATGTAGTGGGCCAGTTCCACCTCTCCACTAGTCCGCGGGCCGGGCTGAGTTATATGGCACGCGGGTTTCCCATGCGGGGCGAAGTAGTATTGGAGGAAGCGCCGGTCGCCTCGATTGGGCCGGGTGGCGCGGCGGAGATCGTCCAATACGATGACGAGGAAGTCACCGTGGCCCTCACCGACTCGGCCGGAGGGATCTTGGTTTTGAGCGATACGTACTATCCGGGCTGGCGGGCCTTTGTCGATGGGGTTGAGCGTCCGATCTTGCGCGCCAATCACGTGTTCCGCGCCGTCGTGGTCCCGGCCGGAGCGCGAGAGGTCGTCTTTGCGTACGAGCCGGATAGTTTCCGCTATGGCTTGCTGGTCAGTGTGGCTGCGGTCGCGCTCTGGTTGGGGCTGGCTTGGGGTGGCCGACGGCTGATCTTACCGCCGGTGAAGGACCTACCGGCGGACGCAGGGGCGCAATGGAGGGTCCGGGCCGCGCTGGGAGCTTTGGTTTTCGTACTCCACGGGATAGCCACGCAGGGGCCTTTGTGGAGCGAGTGGCTCGAACGCCTGCGGCTAGGGGTAGGGTCGTGACGGCTGGGATTGTCGGACTGGCCACAGGAGTTGCTGCGCTCGTGGTCTATGGGATGACGCTGTGCCCGACTGTGTACGTGGAGGGGAGTGGCGAGCTGATTGGCGCGGCCTATAGATTGGGAACGGCGCATCCGACCGGGTATCCCCTGTTCTGCCTCAGCAGCCGCTTGCTGGCGCTGGCGCTGCTGTGGGTTAGTCCGGCTATGGCGATTAATGTCGCATCGGCCCTGTTTGCCGCGGTCTGTTGCGGGGTCTTGGCGGCTGTACTCTACGGGCGTGGGGTGCGGCCCGTGGTGGCTTTGGCTGCGGCCTTGGCGTTAGCGTTCTCGCGCACCTTTTGGTCCCAAGCCGTCATCGCCGAAGTTTATGGCTTGGCTTTGTTGCTGGTGGTTTTGGTTCTGGCCCAAGCCCTTAGAGTATGTGAGAGCAAGGAGCCGCGGCAAGTGCTGCTCTTGGGCTGGCTGATGGGCTTGGGGCTGACGGCCCACTTGATGCAGGTACTCGTCTGGCCGGGCGTGGTCGCGGTCTTGGTTTGGCGTTGGCCCGCGCTGTGGCGTCGGCCCTTGTTGCTGGCGCAGGGGATGCTCGCTGTGCTGGGTGGGTACAGCTTGGTGGCATACTTGCCGCTGCGCAATGGCCGGGGCACGGGGTTCCATTGGGGGCCGCTCAGCGACCTAGAGGCTCTGTGGCAGCACTTGAGCGGTGCGCTGTATCGCTCGTCGTTTTTTTCTTTGCCCTTAGAAGGCATGCTGCTCAATGCCCAGCGCTGGTTGGAGCAGGCGGCAGGCGAGTTTCACTTCGCATTGGTGCCGTTGATTGCTTGGGGGGGATGGGTGACTTGGTGGCGCGATCGCAGTGTGTTCGTTTTGGTTGGAGGGGCAATCGCCTGTAATTTGATCGCTGCGCTCAACTACCACCGCGATCCCAATGGCTTGCCAGTGTTTTATTTGCTCAGCATAGTGGGATTAGCCGTGTGGTTGGGTATGGGGTTGGATGCGTTGGCTAGTCGGGTGCGGCCGCTCGTCTCGGTGCCGCTCGCCGCGCTCGTCGTCGCCTTGGTGCTAACCGCGCACTACGAGGCATCCGACCGCAGCGAAAATTGGATCGCCGATCGCTATGGCCGCGACATTCTCGCCGACTTGCCCCAAGGCTCGATCCTGATTACCGAGGGCGACGATGCGGCCTTTGTGCTCGATTACCTGTTGCGGATAGAGGGCTTGCGCCCGGATGTGACCCTGTACAACCGCATGGGGAGGGGGAAGGATGTACTCGCTTGGAGCGAGCACGCGCTGACGCCGCTAAGGCGGGAGCAACTGCGCTGGCGGCGCGAGGCCGCATTGGCTCGGAGCGAGCGGCCCCTTTTTTATTTAGTCCCGCGCCGTGCTCCAATCTCGGGATGGGTGTTTGTGCCTGCGGGCTTGGTCTATCGCCTACAAGCGCCTCGCGACAGCACGGGGGCCGCCTCGCAGATCGAGATGGGCAATGCGTTGGTTGCGGACTTTTTCCGCGATCCGTGGGTGCGAAAGATCCAGAGCAATTATTATTTTATGGCCGGCGAGGAGCGCCTATGGGCTGGGGATCGGGCCGGGGCTATGGCCGCGTACGAGCAGGCGGCAGCCCTCGCGTTCGACTCGCGTACCACGCGCTTTAACGTGGCACTTAAGTTGTTTGAAATCGGCGAGTTAGAGCGCGCTATGAGCCATGCGGCAGACGCGGCGGCCATCGATCCTTGGCAGCCTACGCCCTATCGCTTGATGGCGCGCATCGAGCGAGAACAGGGGCGCTATGACGCAGCGCGGCGCTGGCGCAAAAAAGCAGGGGAGTTGCAGCGGGTGCCTTGATAGGGTATAAAAATAAAGTTGCGGCTGTTTCCCCTTTTACGCCGTTGAGGGTCGCTATGGAAAAATTAAAACGCATACTCGATCCAAATAGGGTTGTCCTAAACCTCGCGGCGCAGCGCAACTTCGAGGCCATCCGCGAATTGGCTACCGTGCTGTTGCAAGACGAGGTCGTACCCGACCCAAAGCGCTTGATCGCGGCCTTAATTCGGCGAGAGCAACAGGCCTCTACGGGCATTGGCAAGGGCGTGGCCGTGCCCCACGCACACGAGGATGGGATCCAGCGCCAACTCTTGGCCATCGGCATCTCGCAGGCCGGTATTGACTTTGACGCGCCCGATGGCCAGCCCGTACACATCATCGCGCTGCTGGTCACGCCCCTCAAACATCAAAAACAGCACATGGCGCTGCTGGCGGCGCTGTCGCAGCGCTTGCAGCAAGAGAAAGTGCGCCAGCGCTTGCTGCAAGCGGCTGATGCAGCCGAGATCGTTGATATCTTTACTGGCGGCTGAGCCAGCGCAGAAATTATGGTTCCAGCATTTACTAGGGCGGTACACGCCCCCCTATTCGAGCAGCACTCGTGCTTTCTCGCCGGACCGCTCGTAGCGGGGCAGCGGCAGGCCCTGACTGAGCGGCTGCGGGTTTTGCTCGCAGCCGGGGTGCCTGGGTACGCAATTTTGGTGCTGTTGCCCGACCGGGCGACGGCGCGGCGCTTTCGCCAAGCTGTCGATCGGCTCGACTTGGGGCCGTACAGCAGCGTTGATCTACAGACGTATTACGGGCTGGCAAGTCGATTGGTGCGGCTATTTTGGCCGTTGGTGGCTGGCAAGGTCGGCTTTACGGCCCCAGCGCGACCGCCGGTTTTCCTCAACTACGAGGCCGCCCAATACCTGATGGGACAGGTGGTGGAGCCGCTACTCGCCGAAGGCTATTTCGAGGGGCTATACCTGCGGCCTCAGCGCATTCTCTCCCAATTGCTCGACAATTTGAACAAGGCGGCCGTAGCGGATTTTGCGCTCGCGGAGGTGGCACCGCGCCTGAGTCGTGCTTGGGCTGGGGAAGAGCAGCGGTTGCGCGTGTACGAGCAGGTGCAGACGTGTATCGACCGCTATCGCAGCCACTGCTTGCGACACGGATTGCTCGACGCGTCGCTGGTCTTTGAGGTCTGCAACCGCCATTTGATCGCGCAGGAGGAATTCTGGCGCTACTTCACCGAGCGCTATCGCCACCTCTTGGTTGACTCGGCCGAGGAACTGGTGCCGGTGGCTGGCGATCTGGTGAGGCGACTCTTGCCGCAGTGCGACTCAGCCCTATTGGGTGGGGACGCGCAAGCTGGCTTCCGCATCTTTCTGGGCGTTGATGCGCCCGGTGCCACCGAGCTACAGCAGCAATGCAAAGAGACGATCGCCGTGGCATCAGCGGCATGTGCCAGCCGGGATACGGTGGCTTTTGCCGACCGCCTTGGCGCGAAGTTGGGGCAGGCGACCGACGGAGGCTCGGAAGGATTGCCGCGGCAGGCGGTGGTGGATGTGGTGCAGACCCGCTACCGGGGGCAAATGATCGAGGCCGTGGCCCAGCGGATCGTCCAGAAGATCGCCGAAGGCGTGGCTCCGGGCGAAATTGCGGTCGTGGCTCCGCACGCCGACGGGGTGTTGCGCTTCCTCTTATCCGAGACTTTTCGCGCCGCCGACATCCCCTTTGCGATTGTGCGGCGTTACGAGACGTTGCGCGAAGAGCCGGTGGTGCGAGCCTGTCTGGCGCTGGCTATTCTCGCTCATCCCGATTGGGGACAGCGGCTCTCGCTCTTCGATTTGTCCGGGGCATTGGAGCGGGCGCTCAAGCCCCTCGACCGGCTGCGGGCCGAGTTGATTGCGCGACACTTGTATGATTCGCGTTCAGGCCAACTCAAACCTGCGAGCGAGTTGAATGCCGCGATGGGTGAGCGGATCGGCAGAGCCGCGCTCGCTCGCTACGAGGCCCTGCGCGCTTGGATCGAGGTGTATCGCGGTGGTGGGGCCGACCCTTGGGACCACTTTTTGCGCCGGCTCTTCGGGGAAGTGTTGTCGCACGCCGCGCTGGAGCCTGAAGACGCCGAGGTGTACAGCAAACTGATCGCTTCGGCTGCCTCATTCCGCGAGGTAGCTCCGGCCATGGCGCTAGAGGGTGCGACCATTGGCCAGCGCTACGTCGAGATGATAGGGTCTGGAGTCGTCGCCGCCCAATACCTGACCGATGTCGATCTCGACGAGGCTCCCGAATCCATTGCCCTCGTCGCGCCGGTCTATACCTATTTGCTCTCTGGCCACGTGGCGCGCTACCAGTTCTGGCTGGATATTGGCTCGGCCAACTGGTGGGAACCGCTGCACCAGCCCTTGACCAACCACTACGTGCTGACCCGGCGCTGGAACTCGGAAGACCGCTGGACCGACGCAGTGGATTACTCAATCCGCAACCGCAACCTCTACCGCTTGGTGCGGGGTCTGTGTTTGCGCTGTCGCGACGGGATTTACCTCTGTGCCAGCGAGTCGGAAGGCCACGGCTCGGCGCAGGATGGGCCGCTGATGATGGCGGTGCAACAGGTCTTGCAGGAATAATTGACCGAGCGATCGCAACAAATTTTTGAATCTCTATTGACAATTTAGAAAAATCTTATAGTTTGGCCTCCTTGGTTTAAGCATTTTCCGGTAAACTATATGTTATATTTTTATAGCACCTAGGGAGGTAAAAGATGAAAATCATGCTACCAGTTATTATCGTTCTACTTGTGCCTCTCATGCTTTATGCCCAAGAGAGCTATACGACTTTTATCATGGAGGGTAAAGCACCTATACAAATAGATGGTCATCTCGATGATTGGGATAGTTTGACTGTTAATGAAGGTACGGTAGAAAATTACATCGCATGGGATAATACAACTCCTCCCCAAAATAAACTCGATCTAAGTGCAGTATTTAGGAGTTTCGCCGATGAGGATGCTCTCTACTTTGCTGTTCGAGTAAAAGACGATCATCTAGTTTTCAACGAAGGTGATTATGTCCGTCGCTGGAATGACGATTCAGTCGAGATTTTTTTTGACGGCGATAGGGTCGATCTGAATAAGCAGCAACCTGATGCTAATGATGGTCAAATTAGGATTACTTTTGAGGACGGAGATACCGTTTTAGAAGGAGTTTCAGGGCTTACAGGATCAATACTTCACTACACACCACCACTGATGTGGGAGGCACTGGGAGTACGTGCGAGTTTATCCACTGATCCAGGGGAATATATAGTGGAAGCACGTATCCCTAGCTATCTGTTGGACCTAGAATCGGTTTCTATAGGCACAGAGATAGGTATTAACATTCGGGTAATGGATGATGACGATGGAGGCCGAATGGATCGGTTCATTGATTGGGCGAATGATCAAGATAATTTATCAGCAGAATTAAAGACGGGCAACTTTGGAATGCTGAAAATCACGGAACGGTATCCCAATACTGCTTCCAAGCAGCCACTTGAAGAGATTGATGATCTACATAGACGACTTCATCAGAGTATGAAGGAAATTAGTGAAGGACGAACATCCATAGATTTGTCTGTATTTACGCCTACGCAAAGGAAGAAGAAAGAATTATTGCCTTTGATTGCAGTTATTCAACGCAGCCAAGAACAAGTAGAAGACGCAATCTCTAACTTTACAGATTTGATTGCGGTATCATCGAGCGATAGAGTCAAAAACTGGGCTTATGATCAAATTGCTGGATGCTATTTAGATATAGGTAAGTATGATGAAGCTGAAAAGATATATGAAACTAGGCTAAA
>JAJDUT010000072.1 GCA_022826515.1 Candidatus Latescibacterota bacterium | reverse complement strand
AGACGATAGGTTGGCCATGACAGGTTCCTTGGACGAGAAAGCATGGGTTTTTTTGGCGAAAGTCGTGCTCAATCTACTGAGGAGCCTGTTTTTATTCAACCGAGCTACCCAAAAAAACACCGATTCATGCACCAAAGCCGTTTGGTATTAACCTGCCCTTTCCTTATTCGAGCCAAGTCGAGGGACGGTTAAGAGAGCTACGAGTGCGAGACGGCAAGAATCAATACCGCGTATTGTACTATGGCGATGCGAATCGGGTTTTTGTCTTATTGCATGCCTTTGAAAAACGAAGCCAGAAACTTCCGTAAAGAGAAATTCGGATTGCGATGGAACGAATGAATGCGGACCGAAAAAGAAAAGAGGGCTAATCTAATGGTGCGCCAAAAGACCAGTGTTCAGGTATTTATCGAAGAACAGTTGAACGATCCAGAGGTTGCAGAATCGTTCAACCAAGGGCTTGATGAACTGCGGCTGGCGGTCAAAATCGCCCAACTGCGGAAGCACCGAGGCCTGACGCAAGCGCAATTGGCCGCGAAGCTAGACACTAGTACTCCGGTGATTAGCCGATTGGAAAACCAAGGGAATTGTTCGATCAGGACCCTGAAGAAGGTCGCCGAAGCATTGGACGCTGTGGTGCAGATTGACATTGTATCCAAAGAAGATGAAGACGCCGAGGAAATGCAGCTATCTTCCCTTGGGTAGAAGGCGTCCGCCTTTGTGGGGTTGAAGCTCTGTAGCTCGTCTCCGCCTCGGTTTCAGCGCGGGCCGAAAATTTCGTTCAGGTCAGCGGTGAAGCCAACGAGCGTGGGCGAAGTCATCGCCTGTCCCTCGCCGTAGATGGCCTCCACCTCGAAGGCTCCCTCTGCAAGCTGCAGCACCGTCACCGTCCGGGCGTCTGGATCGACCAGCCAGTATTCCTGCACGCCGTGCTTGGCGTACAGGGCGCGTTTGAGCGTCCGGTCTCGTCCAGCGGTGGAGGGAGACAGGATTTCTACTACCAAATCCGGCGCACCGAGGACATTATCGCCGCCGAGCAGCAGGTGTGCTCGCTCGTTGGAGACGAACAGCAGGTCTGGCTGCACCACGTCCGTGTTCGATAGCACTACGTCGCAGGGGGCGTGAAAGACCTCGCCCAAGCCTTTCTCCTGTGCGAATGTGTGAAGCAGTGAGCCTAGCCGGGTGTCAATTCGCTGGTGTCCTAAGTTGGGTGCCGGGGCCATAATCAATTCTCCGTCCAATAACTCATAGCGCTGGTCCTCCGGAGTGTGCCGGTAGTCCTCATAGGTGAACTTGACGGCTGGATTGGGGCTGAGCATAGCACCCTCCTCTCTCGTCGCTTGATACGCGGTGTGCGAACTTCCTATCAACAAAAAGTAAAGTAAAACAAACCCCATCAACAGGGCGTGGGGAGTTTGGACATTCTGCCGACGAGCGGATGGCCGTCGGCAAATAAAGAGATAGGTTATATTGTAATGTTACGCACAAGAAGCATCTTGGGTAGTGGATGCTGCACTGCGCTCAGCATGACAAGCAAGTGAAGTTTCGGCTATTGGACAAAAAAATCGCCACTAGCGGCTGGGGGCTGTACCCGCTCGTCGCCGCCTCGGTTCAGCGCGCGCGCTATCTAAGCGACCTCGGTCGCGCCGCGACGCCGATTTTGCCCCAGGGCAATCGCCGCTCGTATGGCGACGCCTGCCTGTACGAGCGCGTCGTCTCCACCCTGCCGCTCAAGCACCTGCTCGACTTTGATCCGCAGCGCGGGCTATTGCGTGCGCAAGCTGGCATTACCTTCGCGGAGATCATCCGCTTTGCCCTGCCCCAAGGCTTTTTCCCGCCCGTTACGCCGGGGACCAAGTTCCCCACGCTCGGTGGCTGCATTGCCGCAGATGTGCACGGCAAAAACCACCACGCCGAGGGGTCCATCGCCGCCTTTGTCGAATCGCTGGATATGGTGTTGGCCGACGGCTCGCTGGTGCGCTGCTCGCGCAACGAGCGCGCCGATCTGTTTTGGGCCACACTCGGCGGCATGGGCTTGACGGGGTTTATCTATGCGGCGACGCTGCGGCTGAAAAAGGTGCCGTCGGCGTACATTCGGCAGCGTGCGATTAAGACCGCGAATTGGGCCGAGACGTGCCGCGTTTGCACGGAGACCCAGCATCAGTACACCTATTCAGTCGCGTGGATCGATGGGCTGCAAACGGGCCGGAAGTTAGGGCGCGGCCACGTGCTGCTGGGGGAACACGCGGATGAACGCGCGCTCAAGGGCAAGTCGCCCTTTGCCATCCACGGCGAGGGCCGCTGGGCCGTGCCGTTCTTTTTGCCCGGCGGCGTGCTTAATGCCCAGTCGCTGAGGGTGTTTAACGCCCTGTATTACCATCGCCAAGTGCGCCGTGTGACCGACGCGCTCGTCCATTACGATCCGTACTTCTATCCGCTCGACGCCATCCGCGGCTGGAACCGCCTGTACGGCCGCCGGGGCTTCTTGCAGTACCAGGTCGCCGTGCCATACACCGATGGCGCGGAGGTGATCGCCGATTTGCTCGGGCGCATTGCCCGCGAGCGTGTGGCTTCGCCCTTGGCAGTGCTCAAGACGTTTGGGCCGCCGAGCGAGGGCTTGCTTTCTTTTCCCATTGCGGGTTATACCCTCGCGCTGGACATTCCCTTGCGCGACGCTGGGACGATTACCTTCTTGCGCGCATTGAACAAAATCATTGTCGAGGCCAAAGGCCGCGTCTATCTGGCCAAGGACGCCATTTTGGAAAGGGAGGATTTCGCCGCCATGTATCCGCAACTCGAACAATTCAAAGCGGTCAAGCGCAAATACGATCCCGAATGCCGCTTCCGCTCCTGTCTGTCCGACCGCTTGGGGATTACGTGAGGGCCTTGGTTTTGGGGGCGAAGTCGGCGATTGCCCAAGCCATCGTCGAGCGCCTCGACGGCTACGACTTTGCGCTGGCCGCTCGCGGGTGCAGCGAGCTGGAGCCTTTTGCCGCGGACTTGCGGCTCAGGCACTCGTGCGAGGTGGAGCTGTTCGAGTTTGACGCCTTGGACTTTGGGGCGTTGGCGCGCTTGCCAGAGCAGGTTCACGAGCGCGGCGGCCCTTTCGACTTGGTCGTCCTCGCCTTCGGCTATCTCGGCGACGAGTGCGCTGCGCAGCGCGATACGGATGCGCTAGCCCACATACTCAACGCCAACTTCACCGGCGCGGCCATCGCGCTGGCGCATTTGGCCAATTATCTGGAGGAAAGGGACACGCCGACTGGCATCATCGCCATTTCGTCCGTGGCTGGCGACCGAGGCCGCCAGGGCAACTACGCGTACGGGTCGGCTAAGGGGGGGCTGTCGATTTTCTTGCAAGGGCTGCGCAATCGGCTGGCCGCGACATCCGTACACGTCTTGACGGTCAAGCCTGGGTTTGTCGATACGCCGATGACGGAGGGATTAGAGGGGCTTTTTTTAGTCGCGCCGCCGGAGCGAGTGGCCGCCGATATTGTGCGCGCGTATCGGCAAAAGAAAGACGTGCTCTACACGCCGTTTTTTTGGCGCTGGATCATGCTCGTGATCAAGGGTATCCCCGAGCGCATTTTTAAGCGGCTGAAGTTGTGACTCTTGTGTGAAGTAGGGGGCTGCTTAGCTGTTTTCAAATGCGTCAATTGCCGCGGCCCGAGAGTCATAAATCGGGATGATCTGATCAAAGCCGCTGATTGCGAGAACATTGCGGATTGGATCAGAGAGGGTGCAAATGCCAAACTTCTTGCCCGAGTCGCTGAATTTTCTGGAAAGTACTAGACTAATTCGCAGCCCTGCGCTGCTGATGAAGAATACGCGCTCAAAGTCCAAGATCAGTGCCTGATCTTCCGCATCAATTCCCGATTCTACGATGCGCTGAAATCTATCGGCGTTGCTACTGTCGATATGACCAATGAGCATCGCAATCAAGATGCCGTCTTTTCGTTCCCACTTAACTTGTACGCTCATTTGAATGTATCTCCTTCTTTAGGACTAGAAGCGCAACCCCACTCCCCACAGCTCCAAACCCTGCAAGCGAGGTTTGCGAGAACAAAAAGTTCCCGGATCGCCGTAGGGTTTCTATTATAATAACAAGGGTTCCTACACAGCAATTGACTAGCAACGCTACCATTAAGTTTGAAAATAAATTAGCTCCGTGGAATATTGCCTGAAACACAGTGAAAGCGTACCCACAGGGGTGCGGCGGATGGCTGCCGAACAGCTCGATAGGGCCCTTGCGCATCTTAGCTGTCAGGATGGGGAACGAGACAAGCACATTCACGAGGCCCGCAAGGCCACCAAGCGTCTGCGGGCCTTGGTGCGCTTGGTCCGCCGCGACTTGGGAGACGAGGTGTACGTTCTGGAAAACCAGTGCTATCGGGCCGTCGGTCAGCGGCTTTCGGGGCTGCGCGACGCCACAGTGCTGGTCGAGACCTTGGACCGTTTGGTGGAATCTCTAGGCGAAGATGTCCCGAAGAGTCGGTTCGCCCGGGTGAGGACGTGGCTGGTGGAGAGCCGTGATCGGGTCTATGGTCAAGCGGATAGCATCAATCGGGCTGTTCAGGAGGTGATCGCCGATCTCGCGCCGGCTCGCGAGCGCGTGGAACATTGGAATCTACAGCGCCGGGGTTGGGGCGGGATTCGGGTGGGGGTGCAGCGGATATACGCGCGGGGTCGGCGCGATTTTGCCGCAGCCTACGCGCTACCCAGCGACGAGGCATTCCACGACTGGCGCAAGCAGGTGAAGTACCTGTGGTACCACACTCAGATACTGGAGCCTATCTGGCCGCCGGTTATGCAGTCCCTAGCGGAGGAACTGGACCAGCTAGGGGAGTTGCTGGGCCAGGAGCACGACCTAGCAGTATTGCGCACTACGTTTCTAACTGAGTTCCCTAGAGCCGGGGCGACGGCCACGTTGATGGCTCTGGAAAGGCGGATTGGCGAGGTGCGCGCCCGGATGCAGGGTCAGGCGCGTCTGCTGGGCGAGCGCATCTACGTGGAACGGCCCCGAGAGTTCACCCGACGCTTGAGGGGCTATTGGCGGGTGTGGCAGGCGGAGCAAGCGGCTGGGCACGATTTGGAGTTTGGCGCACCTGACTAGTTGGACATAGAAGAATAGACACGACTAGCCATTCGGCGAAAAAGGAGCTATAACCATGATTCATACGACTATGTGGACCTATCCCTGGGATGTGATTGACGAGGGGGTGGACCGCACCATCGGCTTCCTCAAGGAAGAGGTAGGGCTAGATGCGATCAGCCTGTCCACGGTTTATCACACCTACGATCAGCTACGCACCCATATACCCGGCAAAAAGCTCTTTTCCGGGTACGAGGACGCCATCTACTTCCAGCCTCAGCGCGAGCTGTACGAGGATACCAAGATCAAGCCGCATGTGCATCCTATGGCTAGGGACCAAGATCCGGTGCGGATTATCGCCGAGGCTTGCCGCGCACGCGATTTGGAACTGATTTCGTGGACCGTGCCCCTGCACAACCACCACATGGCGAGGCAGCATCCTGACTGCGCCCTGCTCGGCGTGTTTGGCGATCGCTATCCGGGTTGTCTGTGCCCGGCCAATCCCGAGGTGCGGGAATACGTACGGGGCTTGAGCTTGGACTTGGCCACCAACTGCGGTGTGCAGATGATCGAGTACGAGTCCTTGCACTACATGGGCTTTGGCATGTTCCGCAACCACGCCAAGGTGGGAGTCGATCTCGGTGCGGTGGGATCGCTATTGATGTCGCTGTGCTTTTGCGATGGGTGTACGCAGCGGGCGGCGGACAGGGGTATAGATGTGGAGGAGTTGAAGGGCCAAGTGGAAAAGTGGCTGTTGGACATTTTCGAAGAGGGGCCGCCGGAGTGCAGCGTGGAAGAATTCGTCGCCGACGAGCCTTTGGTGAACGAGTACCTAAAGATGCGTGCGGACACTGTGACGTCGCTGGCTGCGGAGGTGAAAGAGGCCGTAAAAATGCCCGTTTCTTTTTTGTACATGGGCAATTATCACAACAACGGCATCGACCGCAAACCCATCGAACAGATCGTCGATTGGATCAATGTCCTGTGCTACAGCGGCTCGCCCGAACAGGCCAGCCAAAGGGCGCAGGAGACCCTCGCCGGCATGGACGATCCGTCGATGTTGATCTGCGGCCTGAACGGCCACCAGCCCATAGACAACGCCGAACAGATGAGAGACATCATCACGGCGGTGTACGAAGCGGGAGCGAGGCGGTTTTCGTATTACAACTACGGCATGATTTCCCAGCGCAATCTCAGGTGGATTGCCGAGGCCATTGCCGCGGTGCGAGTGCTCGACGCTGGAGATTGATCTGGTCAAGCACAGGCTGAGGGCAGCAGAGCAGCACTATGCGAACACCTATGGCGAAGGGTAGCTCAATGAAGACAGAAAAAATGAAAATTGAACGCGGCAGCGGAAACGTATTCGCGGACCTAGGATGCCCTGACGCCGAGACTCACTTGTTAAAAGCAGAACTTGTCACCCGCATTGACAAGATCATTCGTCAGCGCGGACTCAAGCAGGTTGAAGCGGCGCGGTTGCTCGGACTGTCTCAACCTGATGTTTCGCGTCTCCTGCGGGGAAGTTTTCGGGAGTACTCTGTGGAGCGCCTCCTGCGCCTGTTGACAGCACTTGGGCGCAATGTGGAAATCGTCATCCGCGAGCCCTGTTCGCAGCGACAGGGCCGACTCAGTATCAGAGCGTAAGCGATCCGACCAAGCCCATTCGGGGGCCATTCCACTCGTCACTCCGGCAACGCCATCGCCAAAAGCTGCGGCCCCCCGTCGTCGTCATTGATTGGGAATACGAGATACTGGCGTCCGTTGGCCATATAGCTGATGGGACTGCCGTGGGGGCGGCCGGGGAATTCCATCTCGGCTAGCACGGCACCCGTATCTAGGTCGAAGGCGCGCAGATAGGGTGCTTGTTCGACAAAGTCGGAGTCGCGGAGGTGGCCCCACCCATCGGGCTGCTGCGAGACTACCACTAGCACGGTCTCGGTGGCGAGTATAAAATTGTAGTGGAACCAGCCCATAGCGGGCAGGTCGAGGTCGCGCAAAGCTCTGTGGTTGACGGGACCTTGACCCACCGGACTCATCCAGACGTGCTCGCCGGTGTCTAAGTCGATGGCGGTGATCCGGCCGTAGGGGGGCTTGGTCAGCGGCAGGCCATTGACGTATTCGGCACTTCTCTTGAAGGATGCGTAGGCCGAAAAGGCACGCGGGTTTTTCACCTTTTCCAGCCACACGATATCGGCGTCGGTACGCGAAGGCACGTAGAGCACGTTCTTTTTTGGTACCAGTGCCGCGCCGCTCCAATCCGAGCCGCCCAAACCCCCAGGTAATACCAGCGTGCCCTTTTCGCTGGGTGGAGTAAACAGCGGGCCGTGCTCGTATTTTTGCAGGATCGCCAGTGCCTTTTCCCGTAGCTCAGGCGTAAAGTCGATCAGGTCGTCTTCCTGTAGCCCTTGGCGGTCGTAGGGCGCGGGTTTGCTGGGGAAGGGTTGGGTCGGCCAGCTTTGCTCGCCTGGAGTTTTCGATTGAGGTACCGCACGCTCGTCGATCGGCCAGACCGGCTTGCCGGTCGTGCGGTCGAGCACATAGCAAAAGGCCTGTTTGCTCACCAAGGCCAGCGCCTTGATCGCTTTGCCTGCGACTTTGATATCGGCCAAGACCGGCGGTGCTGGTGGGTCGTAGTTCCACAGGCCGTGGTGGATGAACTGGTAGTGCCAGACGCGCTCGCCGGTTGTCGCTTTGAGGCAGACCAGCGTCTGGCTGAAGAGATTGGCACCGGGGCGCTCGCCGCCGTAGTGGTTGTGGGTGGTGCTGCTGACGGGTAGGTACACGTAGCCCAACTCATCGTCGGCGCTCATCGCAGCCCACACATTGGCTTGGCCGAAGGTTTGCCACGCGTCGTTTTCCCAAGTGTCGTTGCCGTACTCGCCCTCTTGTGGAACTGTCTGGAAGACCCACACTTGTTCGCCGGTGTGGGCGTCAAAGCCGCGCACGTCGCCGGGGGTAGAGTATTTGGCGGGTGACTCGCCGTGCCAATCGACGATGCCGGAACCCACTACCACTACATCGCGGCAGACGATAGGAGCCGAGGTAACGCAGTAGGTCTCGCGGTCGATGTCTCGGCGCAGTCCTTTGCCTAGATCGGCGAAGCCGCCCTCGCCGAATTCTGGGTCGGGTTGGCCGGTCTCGATGTCGATTGAGTAGAGGCGGTCGGTGGAGGTCGCGTAGAAGATGCGCTTCTTGTCGCCACTTTCCCAGTAGGCGATGCCTCGCAAGATGCCCGTGAAGCCCTCGTAGTCTTCCCATACTTTCGGATCAAAGGTCCACAGCTCTTCGCCGCTGGTCGGATCGACCGCACAGAGGATGTTGAAAGGCGACCCGTAGTAGAGCACGCCATCGACCATTAGGGGAGTCCCCTTGTTGGTACCGGTCCACATATAATGACGCTCGGCGATTGTCTTGTCGGGGACCGTGTAGCGCCAAACTTCCTGCAACTGGGCGAAGTTGTCGCCGTCAATCTGCGATAGGGGGACGTACTTGCTGCTTTTGGCGTCGGCCGCGTAATAGGGCCATTCCTCGCCTCGGGCCGCAACAGCGGCAAGGATCAATAATGCGCAGACTAACAAGGGATGAGATGGGAGCAAAAGGCGATTAATTGAGAGGGTACAGAATGATGACGCAAAAGATCCCGTTCCGTCCAAGCGGGGCTGTTGAAATTTTACCGCCGCCAAGCTGCTTTTAGGCGGCCCCAAGTGGTTTGGGCAACAGCACTGGGTTCATCAACGGGATGGAGTTCCCAGATTGTGACGCCAGTCTCCCGCGTGGTCGTGAGGATCAGGGTGTCGCCCTCAAGGGCATACGCGCTAACCCCCCACTCATTGAGTATGGCGAAGAATTGCACCTTATCGAGTTCAGCGAAAAAGGCGTCGATGAACTCCTGTTCGAAGGCCGGGTAATTTTCTGCGGGGATTTCGTGCGAATCCGCTGCGTAACGGGCAAAGTCGCGGGCCACTTGGGTGAAGAATTCGACGAAGTCTTTGCCGTCAACGGAAATATCTAATGCGGCTATACTAACCAAGATACCGTCGAACAAGATGCCATAGGTGCCGGTGCCGTGGGCAACAATCGTCTCTATGGTGGGTGGCTCCGGGCCTTGGACATCGGCTAGGAAATCGTCTTTCACCTGAATGACTTGGTTGATCTCAAAGGCTCCATCTTCCTCAAAGGTCAGGCGAATGGCAATCTCGCCGATTTGCTCATCGACGATAGTGCCCTCCCAAGTGCCGTGCAGAGCTTCTTGCTGGGCGGCGAGCGGCGGGACGAGCAGACAGAGTAAGAGGATAGACGACAGAAGTTGGTGCATAAGGGCTTCCTTACTCGTACAAATGGGCGACGTACTCTGCGTAGCCGTTGTAGGGGAGGGTCTCGCGTAGTTCGGTTGGGTTCAAATCGGTGGAAATGAAGCGCTCGTTGGCTTGCGACCAGCGGGGATGGGGAACGTCAGGTTCGACGTTGGAGATAAAGCCGTACTCGTGGGGCGCTAGGGTATTCCAAAAGGTCTTCGGCTGTTCGCTGGTGAATTCGATTTTGGTGATCGACTTGAGGCCCTTATAGCCGTATTTCCAAGGCGTCACCAAGCGCAGAGGGGCACCGTGTTGCTTGGGCATTTCGTGGCCATAGACGCCCGTCACCAGCAGAGTTAGCTCATTGGTCGCTTCCGCCATGGTCAGGCCCTCGGTATAGGGCCAAGGCCAATCCGAGCGATCCCATTGGACTGGGGCCACCTCGGGATTAAAGAAGGAGATCATGCGCACGTAGCGGGCCGATGACAGCGGTTGGACAAAGTCGATGAGGTCCCGCATGGGGAAGCCCGTCCACGGGATGGCCATGGACCAAGCCTCGACGCAGCGGTGGCGGTAGAGGCGTTCTTCCAGATCCATGATGCCGATTAGGTAGTCGATGTCGTAGGTCTTGGGCTCCGGCACTAGGCCGCTTATTTCCACGGTCCAGGGAGCCGGCTCAAAATTGTCGATGAAGCGCCACACTTCCTTGGTGGTGGAGAATTCATAGAAGTTGTTGTATAGGGCTGCTATTTTCTCATCGGTGAGCGGTCGGTCGAGCGTGGAAAATTCATCGTTGGTGGGAGCCGGATACCACTCTGAAGGCGGGATTGGATCGACGATCTCGGGGGCAAGGTATTTTGTTGGATCGACGAGCGTTGCTGGATTGAGGAGCTTTTCGGGGATGCATCCGGCCAGTAGGCCGATGGTGCCCAAGCCAGCTCGTCGGATGAACTTGCGCCGGTTGAGATAGGCGTCTTCGTCGGTGGCCTGACGCTCGGGAAGGTTCCATTTTTTGCACGACATCACAGCCTCCTTGCTAGGTTGGACAAGGAGAATATAACAGATTGGCTCTGACGCCGCGATTCTAGCGCTTGAAAGCCAGCCCGGCGGCGTAGGTCGTGCCCGCGGCGGTGTTGCAGCCAGCCGCGATGTGGAACAAATCGACGCCGATTTCGAGGTTTTTACTGAGAGACCAGATCAATCCAGGGGCCAGCTTGAGGATGTCTTGGTCGCCGACGAGACCGCCTTGTCCCATAGCGCCGCAGTCGCCCATGGTGCGCATTCCTTCGACCACGCCTTTGACTAGCAGACGTTTATAGGTGACACCGGCCTCTAAACCGTAGAAGAATTCGTCGCTGAAGGCCCCGCCTCGCTTGCGATAACCGACCGTGCTCGTCAAATAGCCTGGGAGTGGGTACAGCGATTTGCCTACCAACAGGCGTATGTCGATGTCTCGCTCGCCCGTGCCCAAGGGAACCTTGTTGTCGGCACCTGAGCCGTCATCCACTGGACTCGGCCCCAAGCCGAGCCCACCCGCGCTGAGGGAGCCAATGCTGTCTTGATCTATGTCGTAGCCCAAGGGGAACTTGCCTCCCAGCGCTAGGGAGACTACCGCTGGATTGCGCAGCAAGCGCCAGCGCAGGCGCAGTTCCAAATCGGCCAGGCCCGAGTTGATTTCGTCGGGGTGGATGCGGGTTATAGTGGTATCGAGAACGTCGCTTTTGAACACCTTCACCTCGGTATTCTTGTACACCAAGCGCTTATAGGGCAGGGTGGCCACCAAGGTCAGGCGCTCGTGCAAACCATATTCTAGGTAGGCTGACATACTCTCGTCGCTCAATTCTTCCATGCTGGGTTTTGCCACTCGCTCCCGCCGCTCGCCAACGGCGTCCAGATAGTCTTGGGAGCGGAAGGAAAGTCCGGCGATTTTGAAGTACATGCCGCCTGGGGCCTGCGTCCAAGCGCCGGCATGTAGTTGGGTCGGAGCAAGCGCCAGCAAGAGGGCCGCAAGTGGGATCCAGCGCCGCAGTGGGCGGAGCGAATTTGGTTGAGTGTTGTGGTTCATAAAATTTCTCGGCATATGTCGGGGTTAAGCGGTCTTTGTGTTGTTCTGACGATGATATATCGACCGCTGATAAGTAGCAACGTTCCCAAGGACTATTGCAAGAGGACGAGCCTCCAATTCTATCGCTGAGCCATTCAATAGACGTAGCGCAAGCCGACCTGCACTTGGCGCGGATCGCCCAAGCCCGACTGCACGGTGCCGTCGAAATTGAACAGGAGACCGACGCTAGAGGGATCGCGGAAGTTGTCCGCGTTGAGCAGGTTGAAGACCTCGACGATGGCTTCTAGCTGGCCGCTGCCCACCGGAATGGGCCGCGATAGGCGCACGTCATAGGAGAAAAATTCGTTGTCCTTGCGCAGCGTGTTGCGCGCCGTGATGCTACCGTCGTCGCAGATCCGGTCGGAGGCCGCGCCCCACGGGTTGGTCGAGCGGCCGCCCGCGCAGGATGCGGAGACCGGCTGCGCTGAATAGTAGCTCAGGCGCTGGTTGAGCAAAACTCCGCCGGGCAATGCGGCCAAGGCCCACGCATTGAAGCGGTGGCGCTGGTCGCGGTCCGAATAGCCCCATTCGCGCTCCAGTTGGGTCGGATCGACGTAGCGGAAGGTGAAGGGGTCGCGCTCGTTGTCGTCGTCGGATTTGTCCCACGATAATGTATAGTTGAGTTGGAATTGCAAGGCGTCGTGTACCATCTGGCGCAAGCCGAAGCTGAGGCCGTGATAGCGGGACTTGGCCGTGCTCTCGACCACGGTCAGATCGCCGATGCCATTGCTGCCATCGGCCCCCAGTCCCGTTGCCCACGGAGAGCCGAAGATGGCGTCGTTGCGGTTGACGAAGCGCGTTAGATTATCGGTGCGGGCGTATGTGTACCCGAAGGAGCCGACCAGACCGGACGCCTGTAATTCGCGTTCAATGCCGACATGGGTGCTGATGGTGCGCGGGTTGGCGAAATTCTGATCGAAGACAAAGATGCTGGGCCGGAAGGGATCGCCTTGGGGCGTGGGTAGCAATTCGCCGTAAGTCGGCGGCGGGCCCAAAACGGGCGTCAGGGCGCTGGAGCGAAAAATGGATTGCCCACGCGAGCCATTGGTCGAGCGCGTGCTGGCCAAGTTTAAGCCCGGGATGCGGGCGTAGTAGATTCCGGCGCTGCCGCGCAGCAAGGTCTTGTTGTCGCCGTGTACATCGTAGGCCACCCCCAGGCGCGGCTGGAACATGTCCCAGTCTGAGGGAATGGTGCCGTTGGAGGGGAATTCGTAGGTGCCGGTTTCGTTGGTCACTGTTTTGCCGATGAAGTCGGCGAAGAACACGTCGTCTGGATCGGTGAGTACATCGGGCTGAATTTGCGCTTCCCAGCGCAGGCCGTAATTGAGCGTCAGCTTGTTTGAGGGCTGCCAGCTGTCCTGCACGAACAGGGCTAATTCGTGCTGCGGGATACCTTGGGTGCCCGCCTCTTCCACAGTCAGGTCGCCGACGCCGGACTGCTGCAAATAGAGCAGGACCGGCCCGGTGATTTCCGTCCCATCGGGGCAAGCTCCGCTGGTGCTGGTGCTGCCGTCGGCGCACTCGACGTAGCCGTTGCCCTGCGCGACGAAGTTGAAAAAGCCATCTAGCGAGCTAAAGATGTAGCGACCATTGGCAAAGCCGATGAAGGTCTGCACGGATTCGACGCGGTTCCACTCGACCCCAGCTTTGATTAAGTGATCGCCCTTGGCCACGGAGATGTTGTCGAGCACTTGGATGCGGGAGTCGTGGTATTCGACCGGAATGAAAAACGGCATACCAAAGCGATAGCCGTGGACAAAATCCATGCCCGTGTCTGGGAAGGGGCGGCCGGTGTTGGGGTTGTCTGGGCCAAAGTAGGGACGCGGACGATCCTCGCGGGAGACTTGGAAGCGGAACTCGTTGGTGGTGGTCGCGGACAGCAGCGATAGCAGGCTGCCGTTGAAGGCGTGCGACCAGTCCTGTTCTACGGCGTTGGCACTGCGCGCCCACGAGTCCACGTCAAAGGTGCCGTTTTCCTGTTCGGACCAAGTGTAATTGTATTTGAAGGTGGCGTAGTGTTCATCCGACAGGCGGGCGTCGATCTTGGCGAGAAAGGCGCGGGCGTCGTTGGTGCGGTCAATCGGCCCGTAGTCGCCGGCTAGCGCCCCGCTGAATTGCTCGTCCATAAACGAGCGCAGCCGGGGATCGATGCGCTCGCTATCGCTTTGCTTGGTGTCGCGAAAAACCTGCTGGTCGTAGGCGGTAAAGAAAAAGGCCCGGTCCTTTATTAGCGGCCCGCCCATCGTGAAGCCGAACTGCCCTTGGCTAAAATCCGGCGCGCGCTCCACGCCCTCGTGCCGCGCCGTGCCCGACAAGGCATCGTTTTTGCCAAAAAAATGCAGCGATCCGTGCAACTGGTTGGTGCCCGATTTGGTGATGACGTTGACAAAGCCGCCGCTGGAGCGACCAAATTCCGCGTTGGCCCCCTGTGGCACCACCACCATTTCCTCGACCGCGTCCAAATTAAAGGTGAAGGCCGGGCGCTGGCCGCCGCGCTGCTCGCCGAAGAAGGGATTGTTAAAATCAGCACCATCCACCGAGATGTTGTTGTGAATGCCGCGCTGGCCGCCAATGCTCAGCTCGTCGCCGTCGGCACCTTGGACAATGGCCACGCCCGGCGTCAACAGCGTTAGGTTGAGGAAGTTGCGCCCGTCGTTGGGCAGGTCTTGCACGGCTTCTGCGGGCAAGCGCGTAGCTGGCTCGCTCTGGGTTATATCCACCGTGGGCGAGCTCGCCTCGACGATCATTTCCTCCATTTGCGGCAGCATGTTGACGTGCAATTCCACGGTTTCGCCGACGCGCACTTGCACCCCGGTCTGCCGCACTTCGGCCTGCCCGGCCGCCTGTACTGTCACGTCGTACAAGCCGAGGGGCAACAAGGTCGCGGTGAACAGCCCCAGATCGGACGAGGTAAGGGTGCGCTCGTAGTTGGTGCGGGTTTCCTTGAGCGCGACGGTGGCGTCGGCGATGGGATTGCCAAATTGGTCCCAGACAGAGCCGCGAATGACGCCAGTGGTCGCTTGGGATTGTGCCCAAGCTCCGTTGGGCAGGACGATCCAGAGTAGGAGAAGAGGCAAGAAGCGAAGTCGATGCGTCGGCATGAGCTATTTCGTTGTGAAGTGGATGGGGGCGGAGAGAGCCGACCTTGCGCGGGTCAAAGGTATTCATAATCTATAACGTATTATTTGAAAACGACACTACGGAGGATAAGCTAATGGGTATCTTTCGCGTTCCCGCCAAAATGAGAAACTGGCAGAATCGGTTCCTGCCGCTGGAAAAACAGGGACGCGAGGTCTCCTGTGACATGCTGGTGGATTCCGGGGCCGCTGAATTGGCACTTCCCGCTGAACTCATTGACTCTCTCAAGCTCGAAGAGCTGGGGGCCATGCGCGTGGTTACCGCGGATGGTGGCCAGCGCGAATGCCGCGTCTTGGGCATGGTCGAGCTCGAAGTGCAGGGACGAGTATGTCAGGTCAGAGCCATTGAATTGCCTCGTGGCACCCAACCGCTGTTAGGGGCCGTTCCGCTCGAAGAAATGGACTGGCACATTGACCTTACAGGGCAAAAACTGGTCCCCAATCCCCTTTCCCCCGACCAGCCGCTGCTGCATCTGTGATGGGCGAGCATTCGGCCCACTCCGCCATGCCCGCTCTGATTGCCTTTGACGCCGACGACACTTTGTGGGAAAATGAGATTTACTTTGAGACGGCCAAAGACCGCTTCAAGGATCTGCTAGCCTCCGACTGCGATCCAGAGTGGACTGAGCGGGAGCTATACGAGACCGAAATGCGCAACTTGTCCCACTTTGGCTACGGCATCAAAGGCTTCACGTTGTCGATGATAGAGACGGCTCTCGACCTGACGAAGGGCGCGGTAACGGGGCAGCAAATCCGCCAGATTTTGGACTATGGCAAAGAGCTGTTGCAAATGCCCATTGAACCGCTGCCGCACGTCGAGGAAGTGCTCGCCTATCTGTCCAGAACTTGTCCCCTGATGCTGCTGACCAAGGGCGACTTGTTCGACCAAGAAGCCAAAATCGCCCGCTCCGGCTTGGCCGATTATTTTACCCATATCGAGATTGTTAGCAAAAAAAACGAGAAAACCTACGCGGCCCTGCTGCAGCGCTACGGCATCCAGCCGGCCGACTTTTGCATGGTGGGCAATTCGCTCAAGTCGGATATCCTGCCCGTAGTCGCCTTGGGCGGGCACGCGGTTTATGTGCCGTATTACACCACTTGGCTCCACGAACGCGTCGAGCCTTCGGAGGCCGAGCGCCAGCGATACCACCAAATAGCCCACCTAGGCGAACTGCCCCGCCTGCTGGCCGAGCGAGTTTGTTAGGGCAGGAGCCTCAAGGACTGAAAGGTGATGTATAGCAATACTCTCTTGGGCGCGATTCGGATATTGTATGGGAAGTGCGATATTCACCAGATAGCCGTTGACCGTCTTTACCCCGAAGATCCCTTTAGAGGCTGAGGCTTCGATGGCAGGTGGTTCGGCTGAGCTCGCCGAAGTCTCAGCCAAACCACGCGCCAAAGCCTACCCCTTGCCGGAGCCGAACAGGTCGCCAAAACTCAGCGGTGGGTTGACCGTAATGGTAAAGATCAAGGTGTCCATCTCGTCGCCGCTGTCGGTCACATAATACAGAACGGAGACGGCGCCGTCGGTGGCTGCTATCGGCATGCCGGCGATGGTT
>JAJDUT010000139.1 GCA_022826515.1 Candidatus Latescibacterota bacterium | reverse complement strand
CTTTGATACTCGGTCAACTGGTGATACGTTCCCATAAGCGCCTCCGTCGGGAGCTGCGTTTGAAATGGCCACGGGAAATATACCAGTTGGCCGTTTCTATGCCAGCTATCCAAGCGATTGCACTTACCAGTTGAATTCAAGCGTTCTTAAAAAGCCCCCTCGGGCTGCTTTGCGGGATTAGCAAGGGCCTTAGCGTCAAGCGTTTTTCATAAGGAGAGACGCCCTCAGTCCTAGATATTTTGAGCCGAGTGAGAGATCGAAACCCTAATTTTTCTCGGCGCGACAAGAGCACCCCTCAGCTTTCGGCCTCTAGCTCACTTATGCGGTCGCGGACCTTGGCCGCCTGCTCGTAGGCTTCTTGAGCGATGAGCCAGTCCAAGTGCGCCTTGAGTTGTTCCAACTGACTTATCGGCTCGCCCGTCTGCGGATCCACGAACGCCTCCGGCTTATCCGCGACACTTTCGCTCTCAGCCGCTTTGTCCTCTGCGGGTGCATCTGGGACCACCTCGGGCGCAGCGGCTTGTTCGTCCTCGGCCTCTGCGCGCTCGTCGGAGTGTTCCAGCGGCTGGCCGGCCGCTTCCATGACCTCTGGGGTCAAAAAGAGCGGCACGCCCAAGAGCGTGGCCACGATCATTCCGTCGCTGGGGCGACAGTCGAGGTAAAAGGACTGGCCTTGGGCTTGGACCAGCAGGTACGCGTGGAAAACATCCTCTTTGAGCGTGTGGACCACCAGCTTGCGGACCACAGCGTCGATTCGCTTGAGTAGGTTGCACAATAGATCGTGCGGCAGGGGCCTTGGCAAGGCAATTTTGCGAAGCGCCATGGCGAGGGCTTGGCCCTCAAAGTGGCCGATCGTGATGGGCACGACGCTGTTTTCCGTGCCCTTGAGCAAAACCAAGAATTTCTGCGGCATACCCAAACCCTGTTCCGAGTCTGGATAGGGGTACATGTCGGAAATATACACTGGAATTAGATGGCTCTCTTCGTCTTTCATCGCTCGCGTACCCTTGTATAGATTGCTGTTCTCGTCAGTAATATAGGCTTTTGCCGGGCAAATACAATTTTCTTTAGATCAAGCCGCGCTCCTTCAAGCTGATAAAATCGTCGCTGCCGATGATGAGGTGGTCGAGTACGTCAATGCCCATGATTTCGCCGGCCTGCACCAAGCGCCGCGTCAGGTTGATGTCGTCTTGGCTGGGCGACACGTCGCCGGAGGGGTGATTGTGCGCCAAGATCACGCTAGCCGCAGCCTGCGCCACAGCCGTGCGAAAGACCTCACGCGGATGCACGATGGCCGAAGATAGACTGCCGATCGACACGACCTCCTTGTGGATCACCTGATTGCGGGCGTTGAGATACAAGCAGAGAAAGTGCTCGCGCTGCTGATCCTTGATATCGGACAGCATCGACAGCGCGTCGCCGGGCGCACTAATCACCGGCCGTACCCCCAGCCCCTTGTGCAACCCGCGGCGCGCCAATTCAAACGCCGCGACCAAAACCCCGGCCTTGGCCTTGCCCAGCCCCTTGATCCGGCTCAATTCCCCCAGATCCATATCTACCAGCGATTCCTTGGGGTAATCGGCGATAATTTCCTCGGCCAATTCCATCACGTGCCGACCGCGATAGCCCGTCCCCAAGGCCACGGCCAACAACTCTTGGTCCCTGAGCGCCTGCGGCCCCAAGCGCGCGAGCCGCTCCCTTGGCAGTTCTTCGTGGTGGATGGGCGGCCCCTCACCCACAGTGCGGGCGGCAAAGTTGTAGTCAACAGGCTGGGTTTGTGTTGGCACGGCGCATTCCTCCTTGGGCAAAGTTGTAACAAAAAAACCACGCGAATGTAGCGTCTAGCCCCCACTATCCCCTAGGCACTAGGCGCAACCGATATATAAAAGCAGAATCCATGCCAGCACCTTGCTCCACCCCGGCCCCCCTCCTATATTTTTGTCCATTACCCTCCACTGCCGATGTCTAATCTGCGCTTTGTCTTGGCTCTAACCCCGCTTTACCGCCTGCTGCTCGCCGCCGTGAGTGGGGCCTTGCTCTCGCTGGCCTTTCCCAGTCCCCCGGATCACCCGCTCGCCTTTCTCTATCATCCGCTCTGGGCCCATTGTGCGCTGGTGCCTTTGCTGCTGGTGCTGAAAGATCGCGGCTTCAAATCCGGCTTTGTCGCGGGTTGGATCAGCGGGTTAGTGTGGAACCTGCTGTCCTTATACTGGGTAGCCTATACTCAAGGCGGGGGGCTTGCCGTCGTCGGAGGCACCGGGCTGATGGCCGCTTATTTGGGCCTTTTTACCGGCCTCTGCACTGGGCTGTTCAACGTGCTCGCCGCGCGATGGGGCGCAAAGGCACTCGCGCTGCTGCCTTTGTTGTGGACCGGGCAGGAATATCTGCTCTCGCTCGGAGAGTTGGGATTTCCCTGGCTCCTATTGGGGCACAGCCAAGCAGCCCTGCCGCACTTCATCCAGTACGCCACCTGGACCGGCGTCTTTGGCGTCTCCTGCTGGGTCGTCGGTCTCAACGCGCTGTTTTACTCGGCACTCGTCGGTCGGCGCGTCTTACTCGCGGGCGTTGCCTTGGGCTATCTCTTCCCTTGGGTCCACGCGCAGAGCGCAATGGCGACCGCCGTCCCAACCGAGGGCCTGCGCATCGGCCTGATCCAACCGAACACCACATACGCCGACAAGTGGGGTCCCAATGGGCTGGAGCGCACTTTCTCAGCCCTCGCCACCCTCTCGCGCCAAGCAACCAAGCGCGATCCCGAGTTGCTGGTCTGGCCCGAGACGGCCGTACCGTGCGATCCTGTGCGCCGGGCTGGTTGCCGAGGCCGCATCCAATCGCTCGTCGATGAACTGGACATCCCCTTGCTGACCGGTGCGCCGCACGCGAACTACAACGCGGCCTTCTTCGTCCAACCCGGAGCCGTATCTCTACCCTCGTACGCCAAAATGCACTTAGTGCCTTTTGGCGAGCGGACGCCCTACCGCGACGCCATTCCCCTGCTGCGCGACATCGACTGGACCCGCCTGACCGGCGACCTCGGCCCGGCGGAATTTGCGCGCGGCACCGAGCACGCAGTTTTTGCCCATCCCCGGCATCCCTTTGCCGTGCTCATCTGCTTTGAGTCCATCTTTCCCGATCTCGTGCGCCAGCACGTGGCGGCTGGGGCGCGCGTGCTGGTCAACATCACCAATGACTCGTGGTTTGGCCGCAGCGCGGGTCCCTATCAACACGCGCTCATCAACGCCATGCGCGCCGTTGAAAACCGCACGGCCATCGCCCGCGCCGCCACCACCGGCATTTCCCTGTTCATCGACCCATTTGGCCGCACCTACGAGGCGACCGACCTTTTCACACCCGCAGTCGCTGTCGCCACCGTGCCGGTCAGCCAACCCATGACCTTCTACACCCGGCACGGCGACCTGTTCGCCTGGAGCTGCCTGCTAGTCGTCTTGGTTGCTTTTATCGCCCGCTTCCGCAAGCCGCGAGCCGTCAGCGAGCCAGCGGAAGCCGACCACGAATCGGAAGCTCATCACGACATAGAAGCTGATCACGCCTCAGAGACTGACCGCGATCCAGAAGCTGAACACGATTCAGACGCCCTCCACGCCCCAGACTCACCCCGAGAAACCAACATGCCCTTTCTCGACCACCTCGAAGAACTCCGCTGGCGCATTCTCAAGGCCCTAGCCGCGCTCGTCGTGGGCGCGGTTATCTGCTTCGCCTTCTCCGACTCGATTATGCAGATTTTGACCCGGCCATACGAAGAGGCCGTCCTCAGCTTGGAGAGCCAGCAATCCTCGGGCGTGGTGCTGGCGGTCAAAAAGCTGGTGAGCCAGTGGTTGGGCCAGCCCGATGCTGCGCCCGTACCGGACGCGCCCAGCGCCGACCTGCCCCCAGCGCGCCGACTGCAAGCCCTCCGGCCTATGACTTACTTCTTCATCAGCCTGCAAATCGCCTTTGTCGGCGGGCTGCTGCTGACGCTGCCGGTCATCTTCTACCAAGCCTGGCGCTTTGTCGCCCCGGGGCTTTTGCAGCGCGAGAAACGGCTCATGCTACCCATTATCTCGCTGAGCGTCCTCTGCTTCTCGGTCGGCGCAATGATCGCCTATTATATCGTCCTCCCGCTCGGGCTGCGCTTTTTCCTCGCGCTAGAGCCGCCCGACATGACCTCGCAATGGGCAGCCGACGAGTACATCGGCTTTGTGCTGCGGCTGATCGCCGGCTTTGGCATTGTCTTTGAGATGCCCGTGCTGTCGCTCTTTTTGGCCAAAGTCGGAGTGCTGACCGCCGCGCGGATGCGCCATATCCGCCGCTACGCCATCATCGGCATTTTCGTCCTCGGCGCAATTTTCACGCCGCCCGACCCGGTCTCCCAATTCCTGATGGCCCTGCCCCTACTCCTGCTCTACGAAATCAGCATCTGGGTCTGCAAAATCTCCGAGCGCAAATAAGTATTCATCCGCCTCAGCGGACGGCTACCAACTTATGCCCTCAAAATCGCCAAAGTCCAACCTACAAAACACCCGAAAGGATTTTTCATGAATGCCAAAGCGCTCATCTGCGACGAACAGCAAAATTTCGCGCTGACTGAGGTCGTACTGAAGGATCCCGCCCCCGACCAAGTCGCAATCCGCACCCATTTTACCGGGGTCAGTATCGGCACTGAGTTCGGACTGATCAGCGGCAAGATCAGCAAGATGAACCGCAACCCCTTTCCGTTATGCACCGGCTATCAGGGCACGGGTATCATAGAAGCTGTCGGGGCCGACATCGACAATTTTGCGGTCGGCGACGAAGTGTACTTTCGCGGCAATGACGCGATGAGGCTGGCCGACGGGACGGAAGTCGGGTGCGTTTCTGGCGGGCATTGCAGCCGCGTCGTAACTCGGCCCAATACCACGCATGGCGTGGCCAAGATGGTGCCCGGAGCGGGAATGGATGTGGCGAGTTTGTTTGTGATGCCGGCCGTGGGGCTGTATGGCGTCGATATGGCCAATCCGCGCATGGGAGACACGGTGGTGGTGCACGGGGTAGGAATGATTGGCTTAGGCGTGGTGGCGGCTTGTGCCCAGCGGGGGTGCGTGGTGGTGGCAGTGGATATTGATGAAAAACCGCTGGCAGTCGCCAAGGCGCTGGGCGCGGATCATGCAATCAATAGCAAAGAGCAGGACGTAGCCGCTGCAGTAGGGGAACTCGCCCCCGAAGGTGCCGATGTGGTATTCGAGTGTACCGGGCATCCGCAGTGCATCGATCCGGCGATTGCCCTCTGTCGGCGGTTTGGGTCTTTCGTCTGGCAGGGCCACTACGGGGACGATCCGATCGCCTTGGACTTTCCCACGCCGCACGGCAAGCGGCTACAGATGTTCTTTCCTTGCGACGACGGCTGGCAGCCCTGCCGCCGCGCTGTGATCAAGAACATGGCGATGGGCGTCCTCAAGTGGGAACACTGCATTACCCATCGGATAGGATGCGCCGAGATGCCGGCGATGTTCGAGCGCATTAAGCAGGAGCGGGATGGGGATATCGTCGGGGTAGTCGTCGATTGGCGGGATTGAGGAGCCGCTTGTCCGCCATCGCCACGCTGCGCTTCTGAACGGTGCGGCGGAATAGTTCGCTCATCCTTCAGCAGCCAATCGCGGCCGACCTCGAGGATGTTGCTCGCGCCATCGTTTGACTGCCAATACATCCGCTTCCGTCAGTAGAATTGGATGGGCAGGGCTCTCTTGTTGACCGACCTCTATGCGGGCTGTGCGCATCGCCTGAATCGTCTTCTGAATTGAGCGCTCTCCAACACCTAGTTCTGCGGCCAACGTGGAGACGGTAGAGACCTCGCCCATGGTGACGATGTAAGCATCGTTCTTTTCGATCTCTTTTAAGCACACGCGCTTGGACGCCTGATCAACTTCAATGCCTACGACGCATCCTTGGGCATTGTAGGTGAAGACGAACCCCTCCGTCACCTCTTCCGCATCGGCTCCTGGCGCAGTGGAAAAGTCGATGTTGAGCATATCGACCTCTGGGTAGTATTTGACCTGCATGATGTAGCATCCTTTCGAGCTAAAGTCATTTAAGGCTTGAATCTGCGATCGTAATGGGCGTTGAAAATAGTCTCGCCATCCTCTAGAGTGACGACTCGCAGGTACCGATTTTCGTGTGGCAGCCAGATCCAGTGCTGAATCTTGCCGTCGCTCTGCACAGTCCTACGGATCGGATTCTCAATCGCTCGCTGGCACCACGACCGATTCCGATGTGCTTCGGGATGCTTTTTCGGAGTAACCGCCTCGAAGTACCAGTGTGTTTTCATGGCCTCTTTGCTCTAAGTCTAATATACGCATCTGCGTATAATTAAGAAAACCTGTCAACGACAATCAACCGCTACAGCCGATCCGGGTGGACAAAATAGCTTTGATCCGACGCGCCATTTGTTCGCCATATCCTCGGCAAGTGCATATATTCGCTACTTCTGCTTTCACCCCGTTTTGAGGAGCCAGACCATGAGCCAAAAATCGACCCGCATCGGCCTAATCGGCTACGGCCAGATCGGCCAAGTCGTCCACAAGATGATAGACGCGGACGCAGACAACGGCATGGAGGTCGTCTTCGTCCACGATCAAATGGCCGCTGCCGTCCAAAACCTCCCCGCCGACCTCTGCCTAGCAGATTTGAGCGACTTTGAATCGCGGCAACCCGACCTTGTCGTCGAGATGGCCCACCCAGACGTCACCCGCCAGTGGGGACAGACGATCCTCGAAAAAACCAACTACATGTTCATCTCGGTGACCGCCCTCGCCGACCGAGCCGTCGAAACCACCATTGAGGAGACCACCCGCCGCGCTGGCACCCGCGCCTTTGTCCCACACGGAGGCGTAGTCGGCATGGATGCGCTGTTGGAAAACCGCGACGTGTGGGAGTCGGTCGATGTGGTGATGAAGAAGCCCCCGCACAACGTCGATTGCGCGGCTGCCGGCCTCGACCCCGACGACATCAAAGAAGAAACAGTCCTCTACGACGGCCCGACGCGCGGCATCTGCCCGCTCTTCCCGCGCAACGTCAACACCCACGCAGCCATCGCGTACGCCGGCATCGGCTTCGACCGCACGCACTCGCTGCTGCTGGTAAGCCCGGAGTGGAGCGAAGCCATCGTCGAAATCCACGCCCAAGGCCCGGGACTCGACCTCAAGGTCGCGCGTAGCGAGGGAATCACCGGCGTTACCGGGGCCTCGACGCCGGTCTCCATCTACAACACTGTGCAGATGATCGGCGCGACCGGCCCGGGCATCCACATCCGATGAAGCCTTTCGCCCGTATCCCCGCGGCCATTCCCCGCTCGGGCATCCGCGAAATCATGGACTTGGCTTGGGACGTCGAAAAGACGGGCGAGGTCATCCACCTCGAAGTCGGGCAACCCGATTTTGCCACCCCAGAGTCTATAGTCGAAGCAACCTGCCGCTATGCGCGCGCCGGCCACACCAAGTACGTGCCCAACGCCGGAGTCGATGCGTTGCGCGCGGCCGCAGCTCGCCACTTCGAGCGCCGCACCGGCGTGCCGACCACCAGCGAAAACATCCTCGTCACCCCCGGCGCGGTCATGAGCGTAGCGACCACTTTCCTCGCCCTGCTCGAACCGGGCGACGAGGTCCTGTTGCCCGACCCAGGCTGGCCCAACTACGAAATGGCCGTCTCCATCGTCCACGGCCAACCCGTGTTTTACAATCTGCGGGCAGAAAACCACTTTCTGCCCGACCTCGACGAGATCGACCGCCTAGTCAGCCCGCGCACCAAGCTCCTCCTCCTCTGCACGCCTTCCAACCCCACCGGCCAAGTGTACGACGAGACCCTAATGCGCCAGCTCATGGACTTGGCCCAGCGCCACAACTTGTGGGTGCTGTCCGACGAGATCTACGGCCAAATCGTCTTCGACCAACCGCATCAGAGCGCCCTGCCGCACGACGCGGACGGACGCACCATCGTCGTCTCCGGCATGTCCAAAAGCTACGCCATGACCGGCTACCGAGTCGGCTTCACCCGTGCCAATCCCGAGTACATTGAAATAGCCACCAAGCTCCAAGAGCCGTTTATCTCGTGTGGCACAGGGTTCTCCCAACTCGCGTCAGCCGACGCGCTCGACGGACCGCAAGACGAGGTGGACGCCATGTGCCGCGCCTATGCACGCCGCCGCGACATCGCCCTCGATGTCCTGCGAGAATACGGCTTGTACCGCTACACCCCGGGCGGTGCGATCTACCTAATGATCGATATCTCCGCGGCTGGCATGGACTCCGGCGAATTCGCCGTCCGGCTGCTCAAAGAAAAGCGCGTGGCCGTGGCTCCGGGCAGCACCTTCGGCCAGATGTGCCGCGACCACGTGCGCATCTCCATCGCCGCCTCCGAAGAGCACATCCGCCGCGGCGTGACCACCCTCTGCGAATTCGCGCAACAGGTGTAGGGGGCGGTTTACAAACCGCCCCTTACATTAAAAAAATCAGAGGAACATCCGCTTTGGACAGCGAACTGTTGCAACGAGGCTTCGTCCCCCAGCCGCTGACGCCCGCGCAATGCAGCGCATTGGACACCAACGGCTTCATCATCTTGGAAGAGGTCATCGCGCCCGATTGGCTAGCCGAGTTGCGCCACGCCTTTGACGCGATTTTTGCCCGCGAGGGCGACGAAGCCGGTGCTGAGGTCTCCCAAGTGGAGGGCGTGCGCCGGCTCGCCGATTTGGTCAACAAGGGGACGGTCTTCAACGCTGTGTACCTACAGCCGACGCTGCTGACCGCGGTCTTCCACGTCTTGCAGCGACCGTTTAAGCTGCACTCGCTCAACGGACACGACCCACTGCCCGGCAGCGGCTTGCAGATCCTGCACGCGGATTGGGGGCAGCCCACCGCGGCCGGCGAGCCGTACCACGTCGTCAACTCCATGTGGATGCTCGACAATTTCACCGAGGCCAACGGCGCGACCCGCTGCGTCCCCGGCAGCCACCGCAAACCCGGCAGGATCACCGACTACATGGACGACCGCTTGGCCGATCACCCCGAGCAAGTGCAGCTAACGGGCCGCGCCGGCTCGGTCGCCGTGTTCAATGGCAGCCTCTGGCACAGCTCGTATCGCAACGACAGCAACGCCCCTCGCCGCACCCTGCACTGCGCCTTTATCGCCCGCGAGCACCCGCAACAGACCAACCAGCGCGAGTACTTGCGGCCGGCAACTGCCCAGCGGCTCTCGCCGCTAGCGCACTACATCCTCGACGTGGAATGAACCTTAGCAACCGTCTCAAATTCTAAGTGCGCTCCGACCAACGTCATTTCACATCTGCGTTCATCTGCGGATACATTGCCGTCGGGTGACAGCCGATAGGGGCTTCAGGCAGCTTCTTAGAGATATTTCTCGTACCCCTGCTTTTCTTTTAGCAGATCCACCGCATCTTTCACCTGCTGGGCCGCCCTCTTCGCGCACACCAGCAGCGCGTCTTCAGTATCCACCACCACCAAGTCTTCCACCCCTAGTAGCAGCACGACTTTATCGGCCTGCCCGTACACCGTCGAACGGACCGCGTCCAACGCCACCACCTCGCCCGCCAGCAAATTGCCCGCCGCATCCGTCGGCAATACGTCTGTCAGCGCCGCCCAAGAGCCGATGTCGCCCCAGTCGATATCCGCCGCTAGCGTGGCCACCTTGGGAGCGCGCTCGACCAAGGCGTGATCGATGGAGATCGGCTTGAGTTTTGGATACTCGCAGGCGATGACCGTTTCCTCTTGCGGCGTGCCAACGGCAGCTTGGATGCGCTGCAACCCGGCGTGTATTTCCGGCTCAAAGCGGGCGAAAAGCTCCAGCACGGTCGCCGCCTTCCAGACAAACGTGTTGCTGTTCCACAAATAGCGACCGCTCGCCACGTACTCAGCCGCCTGTTGTGCTCCGGGCTTTTCCGTGAACTCGGCGACTGCGTACACCGGCGTCCCACTCACCTCTGCTAGCACGGAGCCACGATGGATGTAACCATAGCCAGTCTCAGCACGCGTCGGCTTGACCCCAAGCGTAAACAAGTAGTCGGGCCGTTCATTTAGGGCTTGGTCGGCAACTTGCAACAAGCGGCAGAACTCCTCGGGCCGGCCTATGTAGTGATCCGATCCCAAGCTGGCGACCGTGCAGCCCGGATGGCGGGCCTCTAACAACGCGCACTCCAAGCCGATGGCCGGTCCGGTATTGCGCAGCGCCGGCTCGACGATTAGCTGCTCGGACGGCAGCGCCGGCACCTGCTCACTCACCAGCGACTGCAATGAACCTCCAGTCGATACGTACACATCGGCTGGCGTGGCAATCGCGCCAATGCGGGCGACCGCGTCTTGCAGCATGGTCTGCTCGCCGGCCATGCAGTGGAACTGCTTGGGCTTGTGCGCTCGGCTATAGGGCCACAGCCGCGTGCCGACCCCTCCAGCGCGAATGACGAATTTCATCGCTTTACACTCCCGTACAGGTGAATTCAACGCCCGGCAATATAACCAATCGCCCGGCCCCGAGCAGGGCGCACTATTGACAGCTTAACCTGATACTGTACTATGTACTTCTATCGCAATTTTACGAAGGAGCTTCGCATGGCGTACCCTCAATTCGACCAAGTCCCCAATCACTACGCCGGCTCCACCATCCAGCGCGTCAAGGACTACCGCCTGAAAAACGGCAAGCGCTCGCTGTGCCCGACGCTCTTGCAAATCGGCCAGCTACAGGTCTTAATCCCCCGGCACTTTGGCTTTTGCTTTGGGGTCGAGCGGGCCATTCACATGGCCTTTTCAGCCGTCAAGGAAAACCCGGATCGCAACGCGTACCTCGTCAACGAAATCATCCACAACCCCTTGGTCAACAACGACCTCAAAGAGCAAGGCGTCCATTTCATCTACGACTCCAAGGGGGACCGCCAAGTCTCCGAGGAAGAGCTGAGCAGCGACGACATCGCGCTCATCCCGGCCTTTGGCACCACCATGCAGATCGAGGACTCGTTCCGCCAAAGCGGCATCGACATCGACTCCGAGGAATACCGAGAAAACTACGATACCACCTGCCCCTTTGTGTCCAAGGTGTGGAAGCGCGGCGAGGAGCTAGGCCGCCAAGGCTATACCATCATCATCCACGGCAAGTACAATCACGAGGAGACCCAAGCGACTCATTCGCACACCGAGGAACACACCAAAACCCTAGTGGTGCTCGACGCCGCCGAAGCCGAGAAGGTTGCCGCGTACATCACAGGTGAGATGCCGCTCGCCGACTTCGAGCGCGCCTTTGCCGGCAAAAGCTCAGAGGGTTTCGATCCACAAAAGGACCTAGAGCGAGTGGCTGTGGTCAACCAGACGACCATGCTCGCCGAGGAAACGCAGGAAGTGGCCACCATTTTGCGCCGCGCCATGCGCCAGCGCTATGGCGCGGAAAACCTCGACTACCACTGCGCCGACACCAACGACACCTTGTGCTACGCCACCCACCAAAACCAGAACGCCACGCGCACGCTGCTAAGCTCTGGCGCTAATTTGGCGCTGGTCGTCGGTGGCTACAACAGCTCGAACACCTCACATTTAGTCGAGCTGTGCCTCCAATCCATGCCGAGCTTCCTCATCGCCAACAGCGACGAGATCCTGTCAGACCAGCGCATCCGCCATTTCGATGTCCACACTAAGGAAATAACCGAGAGTGAAGACTGGCTGCCGCGTCCTCTGCCCGTGCGGCTAATCATTACCTCAGGCGCATCTTGCCCGGATATCCTCATGAACCAAGTGCTGGAGAAAGTCGCTGGCTTGTATGGGTACGACGCGCAAGAAATCGACGACGCCAGCTTGCAGCTCTTTGAGGAAAGCCCGTGATACTCGGTCTCGTCAAAGGGCATGTGGTCTCCAGCGCCAAAGTAGATGCCCTCGAGGGTGAGAAACTCTTAATAGTCGAGATCCTCGCCGCCACACCCGAAGGTTTGCAGCGCACGCAAAAACACCTCGTCTGCATCGACGGCGTGCAAGCGGGCGAGGGCGAACTCGTCGTCGTCGTGCAGGGCAGTTCGGCGCGGCAGGCACCGAGCATGGATCAGATCCCAGTAGATGCGCTGATCATCGGCATCGTGGATTCGCTACAGGCATTTGGACGCCCCCTAGAAAAGCAAGTCGCATGAAGGTCTGCCGCGTCATTGGCCACGTAGTCGCCAGCAGCAAACATCCCTTGCTTGCCGGGCAGAAGATCATGGTAGTGCGCCCTGAAGACGAGGAGGACGGCGCTTTGCAGGTGGCGGTGGATGGGGTTCAGGCGGGGGTCGGCAGTAAGGTGCTGGTCGTGCAGTCAGGGGCCGCTGGGGCCGAGGTGACCGGAGCCGAGCGGCCGCCGTGCAGGAGCGTAATCGTGGGCATTATCGACGAAGAGGTCGCCGAGTGAAGTTAGCCAAGGTAGTGGGCACCGTAGTGCTCTCGCAGTGCATTGAGCCGTTCCGCGGCCAGATATTGCACCTGACCCAAGACATCGACGAGCGGTTAGAGCCTATAGGCGAGGCCGAGGTCTGCGCGACGTGGGCGGCCCTGCGCGAGGGAGACGCGGTGATCGTCGAGGTCGCGCGCGAAGCCTGCAATGCCTTTGCCCCTCCATTGCCTGTGGACGCAGCTATCGTCGGCAAGGTGGACGAGATACGCCTCGGCTAAGCCGCACAGCGCTCGGCTCGAGCACCGCGCACCCTTTCCAGCTCTAGCATCCAAGCATCTTCGTACTGACGCAGCACCCGATACCACGCGCTCAAATCCGCTTCGCCGCGCAGGAGCTGACGGGCAGTTTGGTCGACGACTTGCTCGGCCCGCTGGACTTGGGGACGGGCGGCCGAGCCGTGCATGGGAATGGGGCCGAAAGCGCTCCGCACCCGATTGATGACCGCGCTGAGCTCGCCGCCCAGGCGAGATATCGATGGGGACATGGGGAATGCGCGCTGCCTGTGCATTGAAAACCTCCTAAGGGAGTACTGGCGCTCGGGAGTGCGCCAGAAAGGACTTGGGAAATCGCCTTACTGCACTTGTGTTCAGTAATTAAAACATACTGAACACAAGTGCAGTTGTCAAGCAATTTAATCCTTTACAACGCGTTTTTTTTCGCCCTCAAATTCTCCCTCTTCGCAGGCTAAACTCGCCGTTGTCCAGCCACCGCCAGCCCACGTAGAGCATCGCCAGCACCAAGGCGACCTGCAACAGCAAAAATGCGATGCCAAAGATGCCGGACACCAAGCTCAACGCGGCCCAAAATGCCAGCCAGATTCCAGCGAGTAGGACCAAGGCCCCAACGACCCGGCCCACGATGCTCTCTCCGCGCAACAAGCGCAGACCTATATAGAGCGCCCCGGCAGCCAAGAGGACGACCGCAACTGCACCGAGCAAACCAAAGAGGCCGCCAAACAAGGGCCAAATCAGTTCGACCCCCAGCGCAACGCCCCCAATCAACAATAGCACACCTAGTATTCTGGCCAACATGGACGGCCTCCTTTACGATGTCTTTTCCGCTTTCAGCGCGGCCAGTTCCTCCGCGACTTTGTGGTCGCGCTCGGCGCGGCGCTTAGCGGCTAATTCGCGCAGCACTTCGGCCTCGGCGACGGCCTGATCGACCTGTTCCTCAAAGCGCGCCAACTCGCGCTCGCTCTGCTGCACCCGCTGCGCGATCGCGTCAAAGCGGTGCGCAGACGAGTCTTCGCCGAATGCTACACCGCGCTCGCGCTCGGCGCAACAGCGGGCGATCAGTTTGCCCCGCCGCACGCGGATATCGCGCAGCTTTTGGCGCAGGATCTCGACCTGCTCCTCTAGCTCAGCCACGGTGTCGCAGATCTCTGCGAGAGCCGGTTCCAGCCGCACGTGCACCTGATCCAGTTCGGTCTTCTGTATCAAGGCCAGCCGCGCACCTTCGTCGTTTCCGGCCTCCACTGCGGCTGCGGCTTTGTCTTGCCACATCTGCATCTGCTCTGCGTTGCGCTGGTGGTCGCGCTCTAGACGCCGCTTAGTGGCCCGCGCCTTGACCAAAGAATCTACGGCTTGGTCAACAGCGCGCTCGGCGTCGCGGACGATCTGATCCACCATCTTCGCTGGATCCTCGATCCGGTCTAGCACCTCGTTGAGGTTCGCTTTCCAGATGGCGGCGAGCCGCTCTACTGCTCCCATGATATGCCTCCTATTCAAAGTTAGTGCTTTGGGTTGCCTGACCGCGCTGCCGCTGTCGCCGCGCAAAAGGCGATTCAATCTCGTATTTGCGGCAGAGCCGGCTAAAGCTGCGAATCGTGATCCCCAGCGCCCGGCTGGCGTCCTGATTGCATTTGTACATCCGCGCGACGCGCTCGATCTGCTCCCTGCTAAATCCTTTGTTCACCAAGGTATCCTCCTTGTTGGGGTAAGGGATTTACCCCGTTTATTAGCAAAGGGCGTGCCGTTGTTTTGCATGATTCACAACTTATTTGCAAAACAAGTAGATAGGATCTTAATAGCTATGTAAAAACCGCCCGCGTTTATGGCGGCCTGCGCCACTTTTGGCGCGAACCGCCAGCAGTACGCGTTGACGGGCTAAAAGAGTATGTTTACGTTATATTCCAAATGTTCTATATACAAAACAAATGTTTTACAAAATACTCTTTTCTTGCTTCGACAAAGGCTCACCGAGGAAAAACCGCTTGAATCCATAGCTCAACTTGTACATTTTGTCTTATATTGAATATGTACGTTTACAAAAACCATGCCGCCCGAATACCCGGTTAGGGTATTTTTTTATCACTTAGTGATGGAGAAACTCAGTTGAATCCGCACAAGAGAGAAGTCATTGCGAGCATGGAGGATTTTGTCAGGGGCCAACTCAAGTTGCTCAAATCCGTAGAGGATAGTTGGCAGCCCGACGATTTTCTCCCCAATGTGGGCGCGGAAAACTGGGAAGACTCCATCCGCGAATTCCGCACCCGCGCCCAAGCGCTTCCCGACGATGTCCTCGTCGTCCTCGTCGGCGACATGATCACCGAGGAAGCCCTGCCCACCTATCAGACCTTGCTCAACAGCTTTGAAGGCGTGTCGGACACCACCGGCACGGACCCCAGCCCGTGGGCCCAGTGGTCGCGCGGTTGGACGGCCGAGGAAAACCGCCACGGCGACCTACTCAACAAATACCTCTTCCTCACCGGCCGCGTCGATATGCGCGCCATCGAGACGACGATCCAATACCTGCTGCGCAATGGCTTCAACCCGCAGGCTGCCCAAGACCCCTACAAAGGTTTTGTCTATACGTCCTTCCAAGAGCGGGCGACCCGCATCTCCCACAGCAACGTGGCCCGCTTGGCGCAAAAGGCCGGCGATGCGCACCTCAAGACCATCTGTGGCGTGGTGGCCGGCGACGAGGCCCGCCACGAAAAAGCGTACACGAACTTTATTAAGAAAATTTTCGAGCTAGATCCCACCGGCGCAATACTGGCCTTCCGCGACCTGATGAAACGCCAAGTAGTAATGCCCGCTCACCTGATGACCGATGGGCAAGATCCCGACCTCTTTGAACACTTCTCAATAGTAGCCCAGCGGCTCGGGGTGTACACGGCCAAGCACTACGCCGAAATCATCCAGCACCTAATACGCCAGTGGGAATTGGATTCGCTCTGCGGCCTCACCGGCGAAGCGGCCGCCGCCCAAGACTACTTGTGCTCGCTCGGGCCGCGCTACGCCAAGCTGGCCGAGCGCAACGAGCGACGACTACAGCAGCACACCGCACCGCTGCGGTTTAGTTGGATCCACAACCGCAGCGTCTAACCGGGGCCGCAGCTTTTATGCGTCCACGGCCTTCCGACCCTTTCTTCGCGCTCGTCCAAAAGGCACGTAACTCCTCCGGCGATATCGACCTCGCCCGCGGGGCCTTACTCATCGCCCTGCAAGCCTATCCCGACCTCGATATCGAACACTACCTGCGGCAACTCGACGCCCTGAGCGAGGACTTTCGCACCCGCTATGCCGCGGCCGACTCCCTATCCACCTCTCTAGCTAACCTGAGCCAATACGTGTTCGGCGACCTCGGCTTCCGCGGCAACCGCGCCCACTACGACGACCCCCGCAACAGCTACCTCAACGAGGTCCTCGACCGCCGCCTCGGCATTCCCATCACCCTCGCGGTCGTCTATCTAGAGCTGGGCAAGCGGCTGTCCTTCCCCCTCGCAGGAGTCAACTTTCCGCATCACTTCCTCGTGCGCAGTACTCAAGGCGACGAGCCGTTCTTCGTCGATCCCTTTGCCGACGGCGCTTTTGTCGATGGCAAGTCCTTGGACGAGCGGCTGCCGGTCATTGAGGGCCGTCGTCTCAAACTGGCCCCCGAGTTCATCGAGCCGACCTCGTCGTTGCACATCTTAGCGCGCATGCTCCGCAACCTCAAACGCCTCCACTTCCAAGCCCGCGAGTTTTCCACCGCCATCCGCTGGGCCGAGAAAATCGCCTATCTACTACCGGCCGAAGCCGAAAACCACCGCGACCTCGGCTTCCTCTACCACCACACCCGCGAGTACCTCAAGGCCATTGAGGCTTTTAACGAGTACCTCCGCCAAGCCGGCGACGCCCCGGACGCTTCCACTATCGAGCACAACATCCGCGTTCTTGCTAATCGCCTGATCCCGCTCAACTGACCTGGTCCGCTTCGCGCTCCGCCGGGCTGATGTCTTCTTTGGCCGTCAACCAGCGCATGACCTCTCCCAAGCGCGGCGGCTTGCCCGTCATCAAGATGCCGATGCGAAATACCTTGCCCGCCCCTCGCACTGCGAAATAGATGGACAAAAGAAGCAGCACTGTGGTCGCCAAATACTCCCACAGCGGCAGTGAGCCAGCGGCCCGATTCATCATGACAAAAGGGGTGAAGAGCGGGATGTAGGACATAACCCGCGCCAAGGTGCCGTTGGGGTCTTGAGTGATGGGTATCATGGTGAGCAACGGCACGATCAGCGGTACGAGGAGCGGCAACATCAGGCTCTGCGCGTCTTTCAAGCTATTGCACAGCGAGCCGGCTCCCACCAGCAGGCAGGCGTACAGCAGAAAGCCAGCTAAGAAGTAAAAAACAAAGGACCACAAATACAGCGGCGTGCTGGCAATGCCGACGATGGAGGCCACATCGTCCCCCATCGCGACTGGCGCGACTACCACCCCCACCACAACGCACGCGACCCACGTAAAGACCAAGGTCAGCCCAACCGCGGCCGTGCCGGCGATCTTGCCAGCCATCAGCTCAAAGGGCGAGAGCGCAGACAGCAGCACTTCGATGAGGCGCGACGACTTCTCCTCCACAGTATTGGTCATAAGCGTCTGCGCGTTGATAAATATCGCCATCCACAATAGATAGACGAACGGTACGACGGCCCACTGCTGGACCCTATCGACTGTGGAAACCTCGGCCTCGTCGCCGCGCTTATCGACCTTGCGCTCCGCAAAATGCACTGGGGTCTGCAACCAGTCGCTCGTCTCCGCGTCGAGGCCCGCCTGTTCAATGCGCCGCGCCCGCACCACTTGGAACGCTTGGTCGGCAAACCAACGGCGCAAGTCCTGATCGGTTAGGTTCAAAGAGATGTATTTGCATCCCTCGTCGCTGGCGACTGGATCTGGGGAGATGACGAAGTACGCAAAGAGCGAGCCGTCGTTCACCATGCGATTGAGTGCGGCTGGCGGATCGTCGCCGACCTCCACCCGAGCATAGCGGCTGCGCGAGAGTTCCAAGTCGAGGCCCTCTAACTCCTCAGCCGACACCTGCTGCCACCACTCGACGAGGCCAGCCGCGACCTCGTCTTCGCCCGCAGCGAGGTCCTGAATCAGCGCCGGCCGCTCCGCTTCGTCCAAGCTCACGTAGCCCTTCGCGGCGGCCCGGACCGCATCCGGCAAGCGCTCCCAAGCTCGACCGCCATCGCGATAGCGCTCCGCCGCATCCCGCAGCACGATGCCCAGATCTTCGGCCAAAATACTCTTCTCCACCTCCTGTAGCACAAAACCCGAATGGTCGATCACAGCATAGGTGCGCGCCTGTTTGGTTCCGCTCAACAGCACAGGCACCACAACGCTCAACGCGAGGATGAGTGGAAAGGCCAAGACGCCAATCCAAAACCCCTTGGTGCGGACGTGCTCCGCGTATTCGCGCCGCGCAACTAAAGCAATTTTACGCATCGTCGGTCTCCCCTATGGCGCGGATGAAGATCTCGTGCAATGAGGCCGTGCGCAGGGCAAAACCTCGTATCTGCACCTTGGGGACGAGCGCGGCCAACAGCGCTTGCGAGTCCGCGTCCTCGGCCAGAAAAAGCTCGGCCCGCTTGCCCGAGTCGTTCACCCGGGTCACGCCCGGCAGGTCGCGCAGCAGATGCCCGTCGCCATCGTAGTCGAGCACTGCGGCGTGTCCCCCGCTGGCGAGCACTTGGCCCAACGGGCCATCGACGACCTTCTGCCCCTTGTTGATCAGCGCGACGAAGTCGCATAGCTGCTCGGCCTGCTCCATCAGGTGGGTAGAGAAAATCACCGTCTTGCCATCGCGGCGCATCTGCAAAATGACGTCCCGCATCAGATCGCGATTGACCGGGTCCAGCCCGGAAAAAGGCTCGTCGAGAATGACCAGTTCAGGCTCGTGGATCAGCGCTGAGAGCAATTGCACCTTTTGCTCCATGCCCTTGGAGAGCACCTCGCAGCGCCGCTCCTGATAGTCGCCGAGGCCATAGCGCTGCAACAACTCGGCGGCCCGCTGCTGTGCCGCATCTGCGGCAACTCCCTTGAGTCGCGCGAAATAAATCATCACCTCGGCGACCTTCATCTTCTTGTACAGACCCTTTTCCTCGGGCAGATAGCCGAGCTGGTCCTTGACCGCGAGAGCCTGTTGCCCATCCAGCAGGCCGATGCGCCCGGAGTCGGCGAAGAAGATGCTCATAATCATGCGGATAAGCGTCGTCTTACCCGCGCCGTTGGGCCCCAACAGCCCGTAGATACACCCCGCAGGTACGCTCAGCGACACCCCGCGCACGGCCTCGACCGCGCCGAAGCGCTTCCACACATCTTCGAGCTGTACCGCCGTTGAAAAAGCCATGCCTTCCATACTCCTTTTCATGGGTTCGGGTTGGCAAGCAAAACCTATATGTATTGTTTTACCGTGCAAAGCCTATTTCTGCGATAGTCCAAACCGCATCTCAGCACTTGCTATAGGAGGTTCCTCATGCCCAAGCTCTTCGGCCGCAACTTCACCCGCCGCCAACTGCTCAACCGCGTCGGCGACATCAGCCAGCTCATGTACGCCCGCCGCGCCGAGCGCCGCGAAGGATTCGAGCGCGGCGCTGACCTCATCGACGTGTTCAACGCTTCGGGCCTAGGATTTTCCGTCTTGCCCGGCCGCGCCCTCGACATTGCCTCGGCTCACTACAAGGGCCAGTCGCTGTGCTTCCGCTCCGGGCCCGGAGACGTCGGGCCGGCCTTCTACGAGCCAGAGGGCTTCAAATGGGGGCGCGGCTGGTTCGGCGGGCTGGTGACCTCTTGCGGCCTCGACTTTGTCGGCCATCCAGAAGTCGATCCCGAAGAAGAGAACGCCGAAATGCCACTGCACGGCCGCCTCTCGTACATCCCGGCAAAGAACGTCGGCATTGAGGCGGGCTGGGAGGGCGCGGATTACGTCGTGCGCATCCGCGGCCAAATGCGCCAAGCCGAGGTCTTTGCCGAGAACTTAGAACTGTCGCGCGAGATCTCGACCGTGCTCGGCCAGCGGAGCATCCACATCCGCGACCGCATCGAAAACCTCGCGGCCGACCGCTCGCCACTCATGTTCGTGTATCACTGCAACCCCGGCTTCCCCCTCCTCGACGAAGGAACCCGCCTCGTCCTCCACAGCCGCGAGAGCACCGAGTGGACCGCAGACCACCCCGTCAGCCCCGGAGACTACACTGTGGCCAAAGGGCCGCAACCGCGCGCCCACGACGACGTGTACGTGCATCGGCCCCGCACCGACCGCCAAGGGCGCGTCCACATCGGCCTGCTCAACGAAAAGTTAGGCTTGGGATTGTATTGGCAGTTCAAGCACAGCGAGATCCCCATCGTCAACCACTGGCAGCACTTCCACAAGGGCACGTACGTCACCGGCATTGAGCCGGGCAACTGCTCAGTGCTCGGCCGCGCTTGGAACCGCAAGCACGGAACCTTGCAGTACATCGAGCCGGGCGAGGTGCGCGAGTTCAACATGGAAATCGGCGTGTTAGACGGGGCGGACGAGATGCGCGAGTTTGAGCGGAAGGTCAAGCGGAGCTTGGCCAAGTAAGGACTCGTTGGGGAATAAGAGATTGCGTCCCGTGCGCCGACCTTGATCATCGAGTGGTACCAGCCCAAAACGGAAGGAGAGTGATCATGACAGTCTCCCTAGAGGCGCGCGAATCGGCCCAGACACCACCGAAGTGGGCCCTGCTTCAGCGCCAGCTCTTCGACGCAATCGAGGACGCCGCTCCACAGGCGCTCGAAAGGTACACCCATCCAGATGGGCGTCTGCTCTGGCCCCCCAGTCCCGACTTCCAGAGCATCGACGCGCTGGATGACTGCTACGAGAGCTTCCACAACTGGCCGCTCTTCTACCTGCTCGGCGGCAGCGACCGGTTCCTAGCCGACGCCCAGCGGGAATTCGACGTCATCAATGAACAGATGAGCCAACACGGGACGGGACACGGCTACCCCATGGTGGTGCGGGAGTACCAGCCGGGCTACGACTGGTTCCATCAGGGCGAGGGCAACTACCTGTTCTACATGCTCTGCATGGCCGATCCGACCAACGGAGCCAACATCGAGCGGGCCTGTCGCTTCGCCGGGCTGTTCCTCGGCGAGGATCCGGAGGCACCCAACTACGACCCGGAACACCGGATCATCCGCTGCGCGAGAAACGGCAGCAAGGGGCCGGCCTACTGGACCTTCGAGGAGGGTCCGCATTGGCCTTATGAGGGGTACAATCTGCCCTTCTACGACGTGCCGGGATGTACCAATCACGACGCGGTGCGAGGTAATCCCGAGTTGGCCGCGCGGCTGGGCCAAGCCATGCGCGACCGCATGGGCCGCGGCGACGCCGTGGTCAACCTCCTAGCGACCACCTTGGGGGCCAACGCCTACCTGCTGACGGCGGACGGAAAGTACCGCGACTGGGTCCTAGAATACACCGAGGCCTGGATGGAACGCGCCGACGCCAACGGCGGCATCGTGCCCGACAACGTCGGCCTCTCCGGTGTCGTGGGCGAACACACCAACGGCAAGTGGTATGGGTCTAGCTACGGCTGGGCCTGGCCCCACGGTTGGCACAGTGTGGGACAGGCCGTGGGGGTCGCAGCCCAGAACTGCGCCCTGCTGACGCGCCGCCTGGAATACATGGACTTTCCGCGGTCGCAGATCGATGTCCTCATTTCCCGCGGGATCGAGCGCGACGATCAGCTCTACGTGCCCCACAAGTACGATGATCCCGGGCGGGTCAACTACGAGCTGGGCGAGTGGATGTGGTACCCGATCCGCAAGGAAGACGGCACCACTCTGCAGCAGGACGGCTGGTTCGAGTTCATGCCCATGTACCCGTCCGACATCGCCCATCTGTGGTGCATGTCGATGGACCGGTCCGATTCGCGGCGATTCGAGCGGACCCGCAAGCGGTCGGGTGATCCATTCGCCGTCAACTCGTGGCACCACACCAAGGATCAGGGCGGGCACGACTGGGGCTGGATGGCCTATCTGCACGGCGAGTTCCCCGAGTATCCAGAGCGGATCCTCGAACACAATCTGGCCCAAGTGCAGGCGCGCCTCGACTTTATGGCGCAGGACGAGCAAGACCCCGCCACCTATAACGACGCCTATTTCCAGCAGCGAAATCCCGTTACTTGTGAAGGCCTAGTGCAGCTCACCCTAGGTGCCCCCCTTCCCCACTACAACGGGGGCCTGCTGGTCACGAGACTGCGCTACTTCGACGCCCAGCGCCATCGTCCGGGACTTCCGCCCGACGTGGCCGCGCTGGTGTCGGGACTGAGCGACAACCGGGCCGACCTGACCGTGGTAAACGTAAGCCCGACGGAGCGCCGGGAGGTGCTGATCCAAGCGGGGGGCATGGGGGAACACGAGTTCACCGAGGTCGAGATTGACGGGACATCCCAGCGCGTTCCGGTAGGCGACAAGACGTTCGCGCTGGCTCTGTCACCGCGCACACAGATCCGGCTCGTGCTGGGCATGAAGCGCTTCGTCCACGAGCCGAGTCTGGCCCCGCCGTGGTGAAGGTCGAAGCACTACAGTTCGGCCATCCATTCCTCATAGGCCCGCCGCACTGCTTCCCGATCGACGAACGGTCGGTACAGGAGCCGCGCCCGGTAGCGATAGGTCCGACCGATCTCCGGGGCGCGGATGACGTACTGCCAGTCCCAGGCCGGGCTGTGCGGGTCCGGCCGACCGCGCTCGTCCCGAATGAAGTTCCACAGGGCGAAGCGGATGGGCGCCTCCTGATCGAACATCATCGCGTAGGCCATCCGGTCGCCCGCGCTCGACAGATCGCCGTCGCCGTCCGCCAGACCGTAGTAGAACGGCAGCAGGAAGCGCTTGCGGGAATCTTCGACGATGTTGAGGGTTTCGGCCCCCTCTTCGTACGGGAGGGGATCGACCGAGGTGTGGGCGACGGTGCCAGTCTCGAAGCGGCCGTCCGGCAGGTCTTCGCCGAAGCGGATCCAGCCTTCCTCCCCTTCGCAGGTCCCGTAGAAATGGATCGCCCGGCCGCAGGTGCGGTTCATATAGGAAGCCCACATGAAGGCGAAGTACCCAAGCGGAGCGCATCGTTCGTCGGTCAGGCGGGCGGTGAATTCCATATCGACGCAGTCCGGCCCGAGGCAATAGCGCATCGCGCTCTCGATCCCCCAGGAAGAGTCCGCGGCCGGGTGGCGAACCGACGCTTCACCGGGAGCGTGGGAGAGGAGGAGGCAGCGGTCCTTCCGAGGGGTGAACATCGAGCGGGCAGCGTCGGCCGCCGCGCCGTTCATGATGTGCTCAAAGTTGAGACCGACGGCGTCGTCCCGGTAGAGGTTGTGGTCCGGGTAGCGCAGATAGCACAGAGGGGTGAAGCCGCTCCCCTGGCGGTCGGCATTCGCCTCGTTGTCGAGGAGGAGACCTCTGAAGGAGCCGCCCCTCAGTCCAATCGTCGCGGCCATGCCGCTGTCTCCCCCATCTCAAACTTCATCGGTCCGCTCCGGTCTCGGGGTGGGATCGCTTATACTAGAGATCGGCACCGGACGCGTCAATCCGTCTGTCGGCTCTGCAGCGATCTCGCGGGGCGAGTTGTTGGGGCCGGTGCCCGATGGCTATATTCGGTCGGCGACGCGGCCCATGTCAACGCGCAGGCGTCCACCTCCCCCGACTCCAGCCCTCTCACGCCACGTCGCCCCCGGTCAACCCCGTGACCCAACGGAAAACTGCGCGATGCCTTCGACGTACGCAGTGCTGTTTCGCCGCACCACCGTTGCCCTGATCGCGGTCTGGCTGGGCGCGTGCCAGGCACCCGAATCGCCGACACCGAACCCGGAGAGAGATCGGCTCCGCACGCTCGGGCACACCTACTTCCGCCAAGCCCGCTACCGCGACGCACTCGCCGCGTATCAGCAGGCAGTGGCCCTAGACTCCCTCTCCGCAGAAGCCCACTGCCATCTAGCCACGGCCTACATGAAACTGGGCCGCAGGGATTTGGCTGAGACCGCGTATCTGGCCGCCATTCGCCTAGATTCGAGCCTTGTTCTGGCCTACCACAATCTGGCCGTGGCCTACGGAGAAATGAAACGCCACCGGGAGGCAATCGCGCTGCTGGAAGAGGCCGTGCGGATCGATCCGGGCGCGGCTCCCTCGTACCGTCTTCTGGCCGGTCTGCACCAAGAGCAGGGGGCGTACGACCAAGCCGAGGAGGCCCTGGTACGGGCCGTAGCGGTCGATTCGACCGATGCTGAGGCGCTGTGTGCCTTGGGCCGGCTCCTCCGGCTGCAGGGACGCCGGGCAGAATCCGCGGAACTGTTGACCCGCGCTGTCAGGTTCGATCCCGACAACAAGGAGGCCCACCGGGAACTCGGGGTGCTCCACACCTACCCGGAGCGCTACGAGGAGGCCGCAGGAATGCTGCGCCGGGCTCTTGAGATCGACCCGGCCTATCCCGAGGCATACTACAGTCTGGCCAATCTCTACTCTGCCCAAGGGCGCGAGGAGCAAGCCCAGATACTGCTCGACCGCTTTGCCGAGCTGAACCAGCGGGCCGACCAAGTGCGAGCCATAGAAAAACAGATGAATCAGGCCGTCGGCGACCTAGACTCCTATCTGGCGGCGGGGCACTCCTACGGCGAACTCGGCCGGTGGGACCAGGCCATCGGCATGTACCGGGCGGTTATAGAGCGCCAGCCCGAGCATGTCAGAGCCCTCTCAGGATTGAGCCACGCCTACCTAAATCAGGGCAACCTAGACGAGGCGGTGGCGCTGGCCCGTCAGGTGATCGCCCAAGCCCCGAATCAGCGCGAGGCCTGCGAGGCCCACTTCACCATCGGTTATGTAGAGGCCAGGAGTGGACGTCTGGACCAAGCCCGTCGATCCTTCGAGCAGGCCCTGCAAGTAGATACTACGTTTGCCAAGGCGCACCACGCCCTAGGCAACGTGGGGCTGCTTCAAGGTCGCTTGGATCAGGCCGAGCAGTCCTACAAGGCAGCGATCCGCCACCGACCGAATTGGGTCGAGCCCCGCCTGAGCCTCGGACAGTTCTACCTCCGCCAGCAAGCCTACGACCAAGCGATCGCGGTGTTCGAGGCCGTGGAGAAGTTGGACGCCACCAACGCGAAGGCCCACTACGCGCTCGGCAAGGCATACGAACAGACGGGCCAAGTGGATGCGGCACTGCGGGCATACCGGCTGGCGGTTGTCCACTGGCGGGGCGATGCCCGTCAGCTTGCAGCGCTAGAGGCACGCATGGCACAGCTTGCCCCATAGCGAGTGTGGTCGGTCTCGTTTTTTTATTGCCCAGACCTAAGACCAGTCTATACATTACCACAAACCTGCATACAACCCGATTCCTGCGGCCCCAGAACGCCTGGGGTCGAAGGATCATTATCGTGGAGGTTCCACACAATGAAGAAAGTTACGCTTATCGCTCTGTGCCTGACTGTGGGCTTTGCCTTTTCCGCCTATAGTCATGTGCCAGAGGACCAAGTCCTGCTCGCGTTCCAGTTCCCCGCGGGTGCCGAGCCAACTCTGGACGGGGATCTGTCCGAGTGGGCCGTGGTTCCCGAGGACTACTGGATCGGACCAGAGCTCTACACGTCCACGACCGGTGAGAAGTGGACCGACCTGTCCAGTCTGAACAGCAAGGTCATCGTCGGTTATAGCGCCAGCCAGGACCGCCTCTATATGCACCACGAGTTGTTCGACAACTTCCGCAAGCGAGACGTCTCCGGTATCGAAAGTAGCCCTCCTCCCTTGCCCGACACCTTCGAGATGAGCGTTGACGGGGACCACGGCGGCGAACGCAGTTGGGCGGACGAAGCCGAGGACCGCGGGCGCTTCGCCCAAAACATCCACTTCCGCCTCCCGGACATTGATCCGGCGTCGGTGAACAACGAGGAGACAGCGTGGTACTGGTTCTGGCATAGCCAAGCTACTTGGGCCGGCAACCCGCCGTACGCCGCCCAAGGGTACTCGTCGGATTCCGTCGTGCTCAACGCCGCCGACGTCACCGGTAAGGCAGAGTGGATGATGACGTTGTGGGACAACCTGCAGTGGGATGACCCGGACGGCAGTGTGGTACACGACATGGAAGAAGGTCAGATCATCGGTCTGAACTGGATGATCGGCGACTATGACAATATGGACAACAACGAGGCTATACAGTATGTCCTGAATGGCGAGGGAACCTACTGGGAAACTGCCGCGGTAGCCACCGACTTTCTGCTGGCTCCATTGGAGGATGTCGATTTTGGCACGGCCGTCGAAGCCGAAAGCTGGGGCCGCATCAAAGCTGCGTTCGGGGAGTAGCGGACAGCGAGTAGGTTCGCTACTAGCAGTTCAAGCTCCATAACACGAAGGAAGGGGGGATGTGGTCTCACATCCCCCCTTCCCTAATAATCAGCCCAACGATACACGCGGGTTGGGCCCACACACCACAAGAGGGTGACATCTTGGCAAGAGCGCGATTGGCAGGCTGGCTCTTGTGCCTGGTGGCGAGCGCGGGGATGTGGCGTCCTGCAGAAGCAATAAAGATCTATCGCTTGGGCGGCGAGAACTACGCTAGCTTTCCCCTGCTGCCCGAGGTAGCAGACGGCAGCGTCGAGTTCGAGCAGTTGAGTTGGGCCGATGTGGATCCCGCCCAAGCCGGCGATTTCGACAGCGTCAACCTAGATGGAGTGCTAGCCCCCTACTACTACGGCAGCGACGAGAGCATCCTATCCACCGTGGAAGAACGGGGCGGCTTTCTGATGACCGAGCGCTACTCGGGCTATGGCCGCAATTCGACTCTGGACGTGGTCGCCGATGGCGACTTCACCACCTTTTTCCTGGAGCACAATGCGTCGCTGTCGGATTACAGTCCGGGCGGCGGTATCACCGGCTTCACCCTGTACTTCGACTTGGGCGGCCTGTTCCCGGTGAACCGGGTGCGGGTGTCGCCGCGTCCCGGCTCCCCCAACTACATCGAGCACCTAGCTATCGCTACCGGCAGTGGCGAACCCCACGGGGGAACGCCGAACCGGTCTCACCTGAGATTCCAGCACAAACTCGTCAACGACACGAAACTCGACTTCAATCTGGTGGTGGAGATCACCGAGAACAAGAGCCCGGTGGTGGAGATTCCTCTAGACCGGACGCCGGTGCGACAGCTCACCCTGTGGGTCAACCCGTTTCAGCGGCAGGCGTGGGAGATTGCGGAGCTGGAGGTCTTCGCCGAGGGGTATGTGCCGTTCGCCAGCTATACCTCGAACACCATTCCGCTGGGTGCCCCCTCCAGCCTAGGTTGGGTGCGCTGGTCGGGCCGCCAAGACGAGTCGGCCCGGGTATCGATACGCAGCCATGGCGGCGACGATCCCGAGCCATCCCGGTACTGGCGGCGGACCTTCCGCGCCGACGAGGAGGTGCCGTATGGGTCGGACGGCTCGCCGCTGACCCGAGCGCAGTACGACAAGCTGAAGGAAAAAGAGAAAGGCCGCATCACCCACGACGCGGCAAACTGGGACCTGTGGTCGGCACCGTATTCGTTTGGCGACAGTCTGGGGGTGCCGATGGTGGCACCGCGGCCGCGCAACTACGTGCAGTTTTCGCTTGACTTCGCCAGTGATTTTCTGGATGGGGGCCAAGTGAATTTTCTCGAATTCGCGGTCTCGTCGCCGCCAGCGGCGACGGATCTGGTGGGAGAGGTGGACCCGTGGCAGGCCGAGGCTTCGCAGCTAACCGACTTCACGTACGCGGTGCGGCCCACTTTGTCGCTGCAGGATCGGGGTTTCGACAGCCTCGAGTTGCGCTTTCAGGGGGGCCGAGTGGTGGAGGTGGTCGAGGTCGAGGTGGCGGGAGCGGCGGTGGCCTTTACGGAGATAGACAGCCTACGCACCGAGGACCGGGTGGTAGTGAGCTTTCCACGGCTGGCAGTGGACCAGAGCGGTGAATTGCTCCAAGTTCGGCTGCGGGGCGAGGTGTATCGGTATGCGGCGACCTTCCAAGGCCGCATCTTCGACAGCCAAGCACCAGAGGAGGTCTGGCAACCGGTGCGGGGCGGCGATGCGACCAACAGACTAGACGGCAACCGTCTGTCGGTCGAGACGCTGTCGCTGGGCGCGTCGATTGTGGGCAGGCTACAGGTCGAGCCGGCCGCGTTTACGCCCAACGGGGATGGCATCAACGACGCGGTGGCTATCCAGTACGACCTGCTGAAGTTGACCGAGGACCGGCTAGTGGAGGTGGGGGTGTGGGATATGTCGGGCCGGCTAGTGCGGGAGGTGTATGTGGGCCGGGACCATTCGGGTCAGTACATCCAGCCTTGGGACGGACGGGACAGCCGCGGCCAGCTAGTGCCGCCGGGGCTCTACGTATGCCGGGTCGCGGTCGATCGCGAAGGAGGTCGCGACAGCGGAACCCGCCTGATCGCGGTGGCGTATTGAGGCTCCCAGATGCTAAAGAAGCGTAGCAACATGAACGGCAGGATCAGCACGGCGCTGGCTCTCTGGCTCCTGTGTGGCAGTGCGGTCTGGGGCCAGGGGTACGTCATCCGCGGCAACCAGATCGTGGTAGAGAGCCGCCACCTGAAAACCTGGGGGTTCCCCGTCGGCACGGTGGAGTTTTTTGCCCCAGCGAACGCAGCCCGCCCGCACTTTGTGGCCAAAGATATCGACGCGACCCAAGACATTGTCGAGCACCTGCAACGGAACCCGCCCAAAGGAGTCAAGGCTGAAGACGTCGACTTGCTGGATGCGGTGCGGGCCGGCACTAATGCGGCCGGGGTAGCCAACCTCCTCGACGGCGATTTGACCTCGTACTGGCAGCCCGACCCAGACCAGCCACTGCGCGCCTGGTGGTTCGAACTGGATCTAGGGCGGATCGTGACCGCGACTCGCATCCTCCTGACCTTTGTGGATGAAGATCTCGGCGATCCCTTTCTCCAATATACCCTGCTGACCTCGGATGGCGAGCGTCCCGAGCAGGGTCTGAGGGACGTCAAGGGCTACGTCCTCGTTTACGCGAGTCCGGGCGCGAACAAAAACCAACGGGTCTTCGACATTGAGCTGGAGCCGTCGGGAGACGCCCGCGATCTGCACTGGCGGGGAGACCAGATCCGCTACGTCCAACTCGTGGTGACGGAAAGTGACTCGGTGCGAGGCGCCGAAGTATCCCGCGAAGCCTACGACGCCTTGGAGCCCGCCCGCCGCGGGACGGTGGACTACTACAAGAAAGTGGCTGATGGGAGCATCCGGGTCGAGCCAGAGATCTACGAGGCGATCGACGCCCGATTGCGTGGCGAGGTCCGCTACTTCCGCCGCGAACGTCCTCGTCTGGCCGCGATGGAAGTGCGGACGATAGGCGAAAACATCGCCCTGGGGTTGGCCGCCCGCCGGGGGGTGGCGCAAAAGATAGGGATTGATACCACCGTAGTCACCAGCTTGGTGGATGGCCTGTACGAAACGACGGTCGGAACCACTGTCCGCACGCCCGCCCTGCGCCTCTTCTTCTTCGACCTAGGTGCCTTCTTCTGGGTGGATCGAGTGCAGATGTTCTTCCTGAACGCGGGGTACTGGGGGCCCATCACCCAGTACGAAATCCAGACCTCGGACGGCAGTCTGACACCCGAGGGCACACTAGCTTGGACCAGCCAAGCGCTCGGCGGCGACGGCGGCATGGATTACCACGCCAACGTGTTCGAACCCACAGTCGCCCGCTACATCAGCATTCCCTATTCCGGCGGCCTAGCGGGAGGCAACGCAGACACGCGGGAGGTCCAGTTCTACGGCGAAGGATACCAGCCTCGCGCCTCACTCACGTCGCCCCTGATCACGCTGGACGGCGCCCGGACGCTGAGTTCGATCGAGTGGGAGGGGGACACGCCCCCGGGAACCTCCATCGCGCTGCGCAGCCGGACCGGCAACCAACTCGCCGACGTCCTCCGCTATTTCAAGAAGGACGGTAGCGAGATAACGGAAGAGCAGTACAACAAGCTGAACAAATTCGCCAAGAAGGATATCGAGATCGTGACCGAGCAGGTGGCCGGGGGCGACTGGAGCGACTGGAGCGAGGAATACGATTTCTCGGGGTCCCCCATCACGTCGCCAAGCCCGCGAGCGTACCTCATGCTCCAAGCTTGGCTGAAGACCAATAATCCACAACAGGCGGCTTCCCTGCGGTCGATTCGGCTGAACTTCCTCGATCCCCTAGCCCAGCAGGCCCTCGGCGAACTCGAGCCGGGCTTGGTATCCGAGTTGGGTGCCACCGACACCCTGTCCCTGTTCGTCAAAGCCCGGTTTCTGCGGAACGGCCCGGGAATGGACCAGATTCGCCTGTACGCTCCCGGGGTGGACCTCGATCTGCAACTCCTCCGCATGGGCCGGGAGTCGCAGTGGGACGCCGGCCCAGTAGCCGAGTTGGGACCAGCCGATCTGGAGCAGGTCCCGACCGGATCGGATTCGCTGTGGGTGCGCCTAGATTCGGCGGTGGGCCCCGAGGTCGATCTGATCGAAGTGCGGTTCACCACGACCCTGTTCCGCCCCGGCGCTGTCCTGCAGGCGGAACTGGGCACTTCGTCCGAGGCCAATCGGTGGCAGCGGGTCGATCCCGGCGATGCGACCGACCTAGCCTCGAGTCAGGGGATGCTGTTGCGCGGACCGTTGGCAGACAAACGAGTGATCGGCCCGTTGACGATCACTGCTCCGATCCTGACCCCGAACGGCGATGGAATCAACGACGAAGCGCGGTTCGAGTTCTCAGTGCTCCGACTCACCGGGCAGCGCACGGTGCAGACCCGCCTCTACGATCTGGGCGGCGGTCTGGTGCGGACGTGGGAGGAACGGCGTCCCCTCGCGAGCGGATCGTACGCGGTCCGCTGGTCGGGCCACGACCAGAGCGGCCGACTGGTGCCCCCCGGGATCTACCTGTTGGAGATCGAGGTGGATGCGGACGTATCGAGCCGCAAAGCGCACCGCGTGGTCCACGTAGCGTATTGATACCAAGGTCTATCGAGTGAGAATGCAGCGGATCAGAACCAGCTTGGTCATGCTTGGGACATTCTGCCTAATGGCCCAAGATCTGGCTGCTGAAAGCCGGGTGCTAGGCGGTGCCAGTGGCCAACCCTATAACGGCGGCGGTGGAGCAATCCCGGCCGCGGCTCAGATCAGCGTCGATGAGGCCGCGATCACCAACACCCCGGGCGATGTGGTGGACTTCGACTTTCCCGGCAAACCGGGCTGGATCTTCCCCCAGCGAGCCGACTCCACCAGCAATATCGCGGCCGGAGCCACCCTGACCTCGCCGAACCTCTTGACGCTCGGCCTCGCCGAAGAGCTGCTGCTGATGGTGGACGGCGATCTCGAGACGGCTTTCACTCGCAAGAGCGAGGCGGAGGGGCCACAGGTCCTCGCCTTCGGGGCCATGCTCGACTTTGACTTGGGCGCGCGCTTCGGGGTGAACCGGATCCAGTTCTTTCCGCGCAACGCGCCAGGTTTCGCGGCACCCGATTTTCCTTTCCAAAACGACTATCTGCGCGCGTACGAGCTTCTAGTCAACAACGGCAGCGAGAATGACAGAGACGAGTCCGGCCGACCGGTGATGACCAGCTTCAAGCTGGAGTTGCAAAACGACCAGCCCGTAGTCGACCTGCGGATTCCCCCCCAGTACCTGCGCTTCCTGCGCCTGCGGTCGCAGACGTCCATCGGCTTTGAAATCGCCGAATTTAGGGTATTCGGGACCGGGTTTGTGCCCGAAGCCCAATACATCTCCAATGTTTACGATCTGGGGGACAACTGGGGCGTGTGGGGCAAGATCCGCTGGATCGAGGAGAGCCTGGGGCTCGCAGGGATGGCACAGGCCCGCATTTCGACGCGCGCCGGGCATGACGATACGCCGCTGGAATTCACCCGCCCCGGGCCCGGCGGTTCGGTAAATCTCCCTTGGAAGGAGGGCGCGGTCGCCACCACGGCCGCGGGCGAGCAGATTGCCCTAGACGATTTGGAGCCGCTCGATGCACTGCGAGCCTACCGGGCGCTGCCATTGGCAGAGAAAAACCAAGTAGCACTGAGCCTAGAGGACTATCTCGGCCTGAGACCACGGGGCGAGATCCGGGACGATCCAGACGCCTGGACGCCGTGGTCGGCTCCCTATGGGCAAGAGGGCACCCGTGGCATCACGGTCGAGAACATCCATGACGAGCAGCTTGGGGCGGTCATCAGCACTCCGGCCCCACGGCGCTATTTTCAGGTTCGAGTCGAACTGGCGAGCCGGGACTTGGAGGCAGCGACCGGGGTTGGGCCGCTGGCCTTCACGGTGTTCCCGCCAGCGGCCGAGCGAATCGTCGGAGAGATCTACCCCCGTCAGGTCGACCTGGGCGTTCCGGCAACCTTCACCTACGCGGTCATGCCGACCCGGATACGACCGGGCCAGGACAGCGGCTTCGACACCTTTGAGATCGCCACGCCGGTCCGGGTCGAGGCGATTGACTCGATCCAGGTCCTTTTCCACGACGGCCGCATTGAGGCGGCGGATTTCTCCGGTTGGGATCTGAGCCCGTCGGCACTGCCCACCGACCCGGCCGCCGACTTCGGCATTGAGGCAGTGGAGGAACGGCGATTCCGGGTGCGCTTCCCGGCCATAACGGCTAGCGACCTAGCGGCCGACCAAGCCACCATCCTGAGAATCCGGTTTCGCTGCCGAGTCCTCAGATACGGGACGGCCTTCCCCGGTTGGGCCGGCAACACCGGGACCGGGACCACCGGTCAGAAGATCCTCGCTGGCAACGCAGCCCACCTCGGCCCCGGGGACGCCCCCTTTCCTCCGGTGGGAACGGCGGATGCGCGGGTGTTGTCGGTAGATGTGCCCCTTGCGGGCGACGACATCCTGATCAATACCCGAGCCATACCGCGGCCCTTCAGTCCCAATGGCGACGGGATCAACGACCGGACCCACATTTCCTACGACCTGTCGCGAGTAATCGGTCCGGTGTCCGTTGAGGTGAGCGTGTTCGATCTCGCCGGCCACTTGGTTCGCCGCCTCTTCTCCGGCGAGCAAGGAGACGGTCACTGGTCGATCCCATGGGATGGGACCAATGGCAGTGGCGAGCTCGTGCCGCCTGGGATCTATCTGGCTCAAGTAAACATGCTCAGCGTCGCCAGCGCTGCGACGACCACCACCGTGGTCCAAGTGGTATACTGAAACTGATATGGCGATTCACCGAGAGAGGGTCTCTCCATGTTGACGACCGGCAAGGCCGCGGGAGCACTGAGCGCGTTCGTGCTCATCGCCACGATGCAGGCATCTGAGGTGTGCGGTCAGTCCTCCAGCCGACTGCTCGGACAGCGGCGAGGGGGGGAGATAACCTATGAACCGAGGGGGCCCGGGGTCCTCTACGACGCCCTAGATCCGGCCCTCAAGAAATGGTACGTGCCCCAAGAGCTGTACGAGCTGTACGGCTGGCAGCAGTGGGAGTATTCCAACTATGCCCGCAAACAGTACCAGCGCTACGTAAACACCGACCGCGAGGGCGACCCCTTCTACGATCTCTACGGCAACTACCTGACCCGGGGGTGGCTGGTTTACGACTGGAATCAGAGTCAGCCCGGACAGTTTGGTTCCTCGCTCTACAAGGATCCGAGGTTCGCTAGCTGGTTCAGCAGCGTCCTAGTCAGCTCGGATTCCAAGGGCCAGTTTCACTACGCCATAACGGCCGGGAATCAGATCAGAACGGCGTTGACGCCGCTCACCTTTTCCAAACCCAACTTCAACGGCATACAGATGGACTTCGCCGCGGATAAGTACCGCGGCACGATGCTGTTTTCCCGGATCAGCTTTCCGATCGCCACTACCACGCCCAAGAACGCGCCCGTGACAGTGACCAATGGCACCAACCTGATGGGAGGGCGGGTCGTCGCCCAGGTTGGGGACTTCGTGGAAGTGGGGGCGACTATGGTCAACGCCCACAACTCCACGACCTTTGAGGACGCCTTCGAGCGGAATCCGCTCAAAGGCACACTCGCTGCCAACCAAGGGGCGGTCCCGGTGCGCGGCCTGGCCCTTGTTTTGAGCGATGATTCACCGGACGACGGCGTGGCCGGCGCGGCCCTGTTCTCGCACGAGATCATCATAACCACGGAGGACCCGGCCACCGGGCGGCGGGAGGATATCCGCCAGCGGGTGATGGTGACCGATCCGGCCGCGTGGCCCGTGGTCAGCGGCGGATTCCATCACGAGGGCTTCCAGAGCGCGGACGGGGACGAGAAGATCGTAATCAGTTACGACTTCACCGACATCGCCTACACTGGGCCGCGTCCGAACACCATCGCGAAGATCACCTTCGATCTAGTGGTGGCCAACGACTACCGCATCCAGATATGGTCCGACCGTCAGACTGGATTGCGTCCCACGCCCAACCTGCCGCTCAGCGGCGAGGATATCGACGAGCTGGCACCGGCGCTCTTCGAAGTGGCCCGGGCCGAAGGCAATGTGCCGGACAACTCCAACCAGACCCGGCTCGTCTTCGAATATGGCTTGCCCACGGCTAACATGGTCTATGGATTCACCGTAGACGTCAAAGAGGTGATGGGATTCGATGCCTACGCCGAACTGGCCATCAGCCGGTCCTACCACCAGTTCCCCAGCCCTAGCCTAGCCCAAACAGGCCGCGATCTGTCCAGCTATTCCAAGGAGGCAGAGGCGTGGATGGTCAATGTGTCGAAGGTGGCCTACCCGTTCTTCGCCTTCGGCGAGGTCTTCCGCCTAGACCCCGACTACTCCACCACAGCGTACCTCGTAAACAGCGAAGGAGACATCCTCTACGACCATTCGACGCGGCACCTCTACGAGTTCGTCGAGGACAATGACGACCAAGACCGGATTTCCGACTGGGCCCGATTCGAGCAGGGCTCGGGTGATGCCAACGTGTTCCCGGGCTGGGACGAGAACAACGACTTCGTATCGGACTTCAATCAGAACGACAGCGTCATTCTAGCGAATCGCATCCCCGACTATGAGGAGCCCTTCTTCCGCTACTATTCAGACCGGCCCGAGTTCCTCTTCGGCATCGACCTGAACAACAACAACTGGGTGGACCGCTTCGAGAACGACGATCTAGCCGACTACCCCTACAAGACGGACCAGCAAGGGTACAACGTGTACGGTGGCGCTTTTGTGACGCCCGACATCAGGGCCACGCTGGGGCTTCTGCGGGTCAGTTCATTGTCTTCCAATCGCAAGAACCACACGACCTACGGGCTGGTCACCTTTGCGCACGACTATCCCCGGTTCGGCGCGGTTCGGATCTACAATATGCTCAAGCGGACCAAGGACACCATACCCGACGACCGCCGGGAAATGACTCCTTATCTCGGTCTGGCCACCGGCAACCTAGCCAACATCGAGGACGTGCTCCCGGCCCGCGACACCTATGTGAACTCGACCTACCTAGAACTGAACTATCGCCCGGTGAGCGAGTTGAAGACACGTACCAAGATCAAGTACGACCTGTATGCTCAGCAGGGAGACGCCTACGAGCGGAGCATCGGCCCCATCCTCGAAGAACGCACCCACTTTTTCGGGCTCATCAACAAAGCGGATTACACCTACCGCGTCCGCGGCCTAGAGGTCCAGCCCAAGATCAAGAGCGAGTACCTAAACCAAGCGCCTTTCATCTTAGAGGGCGACGAGCGCCAGGAGTGGACGGGAACAGGCACCCTGCTGCTGCGACATCCCATGTTGAGCGCGTCGTCTCTCGAGGCCGGGCTGGAGTACCACCGGGTTGCGGACCTGATGCTGGACGAGAAAGAGGCCCTCGTCGCCAACCGGGTGGGGGCCACGGGAGACTCCCGCAGCTTAGTGCTGGCCGTCCAGTGGTCCAACGTCCGGGAATACCAAGGCTATACCCTGACCACCCAGTTCGGCATCATTTACACCCGGGTCTGGGACGAGTTCATCGCCGCCGGTGACCAAGGAAAGTCGGTAAAGGAAGACCGGGGCCGCGAATTGAGCACCACCTTCATAACCGTATATGCTGGATTGTGATGAACAAGTCCTCCCAAGTGCGCACCGTGCGGCCCAAGTCCCGAATCCTCATCCTCGTCGGGCTCGCAGTCGCGTTGGACGTCGCGCCCGGCGCATCCCAGTCGGACTACGGGAATCGCCTCGGAATCCGCGAGAGCGGCCGGGCGATCTACTACTCGGCGGCTCCCAGCCCGCGCACGGACGCCTTCGTTCCGTCTCTCAAGAAATGGTACATGCCCCAGGAGGTCGCCAACCACTACCGCTGGCGATGGGAGGCGGGGACCAACTACGCCCACGAGCGCTACTTGCGCTACCTATCCACCGATCAGGAGGGCGACAATCACTACGATCTCTACGGCCGGCTCCTGACCCGAGGTTGGCTGATCTACGACTGGCAGCAGAGCCAGCCCCGGACCTCTGAGGGGAACCTGCTCCACAAGACCGACCGCTACAAAGACCTTTTCAGCTCCCTCGTGGTCTCTGCGGACGCCAAGGGACAGCACCATTTCCGCGTGAGCATCGGCGACGAGATCGGCACGACCCTGACGCCCATGACCTTTCGCAAGACGGCCTTCAACGGGGTCCAATTCGACTATATGTCAGATCGCGTCGCGGCCACAGCCCTCCTATCCAGAATCAATGTCCCACTGTTCCTGCCAGCGCGCAGTTTCATCGACGAGTTTACCAATTTCATCGGTCTCCGAGCCGTCGGGAATTTGGCCGACTTTGTGCGCATCGGCGGCACCTTCGTGAACGCGCACAACGGGCGGAGCTCGACCGTGCCCTTTGACGGGAGTCCATTGACCGGCAGACTGAGCTCTCACCAGTCGGGCGCGCGCATCAATCGGATCACCGTGCGGATTACCGACGATTCCCCAGCAGACGGCGAAGGCGGTCCCGCCCTCTTCGCCCACGATATCGAGATTACGACCCGGATAGGGGAGTTGGACACGGTGCTGGTGGGCAGCCAAATCGGCTTCCATCCTAGGGTTTCGGGAGGCATCCCCCGGGATGGCTCCCTAATAGCCGAAGGCGGCGGCGAACTGGGGAGGATCCGGCTGGACTACGTGCTGGCGGATCCGGACCCGGCAGTCCTCGATGACTTGGAAACGGTGGTGTCCCTAGCCGATGCAGTCAACAACATCAGCAAAGTCCGGTTCCGGCTGGTCCTGAGCAACGACTACAAGGTGGAAGTCACTTCCGACCAGCACACCGACAACGCCATCTTCGAACCGCGCCCGGTGTTCAGGACCATGGTGCGGGCACCGGGGAATGTGCAGGACCATTCCAATCTAGGTGCCGTGGTCTTTGACTACGGACTGCCCACCGCCACCCAGATCCTCGGCTTTACGGTGGAGGCCGACGATCTGGCCGGGTTCAGGCTCTACGGCGAGTTCAATGTGAACCACCAGTACCGCAAGTACCCCGACGTAAGCCGGACCACTCACACCACCTCATCGGGCATTCGGGGCAATCCCGCCGCCGAAGCGTGGATGGTCAACGTGGCCAGGGATTTCTATCCCTATTACCTCTTCGGCGAGGCCTTCGGCATGGACGCCCAATACTCGACCACCATGCGATTCCTAGACTCAGCGGGCCGGGTCAACTACGCGGACACGCCGCAGGCCCATTCCAGCTACCTCTACGACTTCGTCGACGACAACGACGACAACGATCGCAAGAATGACCAGAAGCGCAGATTCGACGACGGCCGGACACCCGACGAACGGAACAGCATTCGCGTATTTGAGGGGTACGCAGATGAGGCGGTTTTTCCCGGCCTCGACGAGAACCACGATTTCATCTCCGATTTCAACCAGAACAACACCCGCGTGCGACCCAACAATGTGCCCGACTACGCCGAGCCCTTCCTGCGCTACAGCGTGGATCGGCCCGAGTATCTCTTCGGCCTCGACATGAACAACAACGGCTGGGGAGACCGTTTTGAAAACGACAACGAACCCGATTACCCGTACAAGCGCGACCGCCGCGGATTCAACGTGTACGGCGGTGCGTGGATCGTGCCAGATGCCAAGCTCACCGCAGGCCACCAGCGGGTGCGCCGTCCCTCAACCGGCGAGACCAATGTGAGCAGCTATGCCCTTTTCGCGTTTGAGCGCAGCTATCCCAACGTGGGCGAGTTGACGGTCTATAACATGTTGAAGCGGGTCGAGGACGACATCGCCGACAACCTCTTCCAATGGTTGCACGGAAGGTTCAGGGACGAGGGCATGACGCCGATCCCGGATCCGCTGGGCCTGCCCAATACTTGGGTCAACAAACTGTCGCTGGCCTTCGAGCGTCGGGGCAATACCGGAGTCAACTCCGGGAATAAGCTGATCTACGAGGTGCTGCGGCAACGGGAGCAGCTCACCGTGGACCGGAAGGGCCGGAAGATCTCGCAGCACACCCGGCGGCTCGGTTTGATCAACAAGCTGAGTTGGCTTTATCCCCTAAGCAGCGGCATCCAACTCCGTCCGCGCGTCAAACACGAACTGTTCATGGACGACACGCCGTTCAACACCGAGTGGCTCCTAAACGACCGGGTATTCGAGCGCAAGGAGTGGGCCGGGATGGCCTCCTTGCGGCTGGACATCCCGGTGCTGAGCCACAGCACGGTGATCGTCGGCCTAGAGCAGGTCATCTTCCGCGATTTCGCGCAGCAGGAGGTGGCGTTCGCAGACGACCCGGTGGCCGGCCTGAATCGGGGCGATCCCACCGGCGATTTCAATGAGCTGTCCCTCGCCCTACAGCTAACCAATTCCACCAGCTATGTGGGATACCGGCTCATGTCGACGATTGGAATCCGGGTGGACCGCCGGAAGATCGACTCATTCGATCGGCAAGATCAGACGGAGACGAGCGGCCTGTCCTATCTCACTGTATATGCCGGATTGAGAGAATGATAAAACTAAAACCTGCGCCACTGGCCTTGGCCCTAGGCATCGTCCTGTTGGGCTGCGCGGAAGACGCCCAAGGCCCGGTGCTAGCCGAGGTAGGAGACACCCGCATTCACGCCGCGCAGCTACGCCACTTTGAGGAGCGCCTAGTCGAAAGCCTGCGGTCCAAGGAGGCGGGCATCCAAGGACGACGGCAGCATCTGCAGGCCCTGATCGACAAGGAGATCCTCATTCGGGAAGCGGCAGCGCGGGGCTGGGACCGCGACCCCGACATGCGCCGCAAGCTGAACCGCGAATGGACCGAGCGGCTGGTGAACGAGTTCTTCGCCCGGGAAGTGGACGCGAAGATCGCGCTTGCAGAGCAGGAAATCCACGACCACTACCTGAAAACCGGACGGAACCGCGCGGTCATGGGTGGCAAGATCGAGGTCGAGAGCAAGGAGGAGGCCGAGGAGATCGTGCGCCTGTTGCAGAGCGGCGCCGACTTCGGGGAGTTGGCGCGGCAGCGCTCGACCCACCGCGCTACGGCCGAGCAGGACGGCCGGTTCATGGGGTACGCCACCAAGGACCAGATGCCCCTGCCCATCATGCAGGAAAAGGTCTTTCCGCTCGCGAAGGGTCAGATCTCCGAACCCATACCCCTGCCGGGCGGAACCTACGGCGTGTTCCAGGTCATGGACGAGGCACCTGTTTCCCTCGAACGGGTGCGGAGTATAGTGGAAGCCGAGCTCCGCCGGGAGAAGGCCGGTCTTCGATCCGTGGAGCTTGGCCGTGAACTGCGGGAGGCCCTGAACCTGCGTCTCCGAGAAGACGGTTTCGAGCTTCTCGCCGCGCGGCTGGAGAGCGAGGGATACCCTTTCTCCGAAGTGGAACGCGGCACGGTACTCTACGAATTCGACGGCGGCACCATTACGGTGGGAGGGTTCGTCGACGCGGCCGAGGAGAACTACCGGGAGTTCGCGGGAGATGTGCTGGCGCAGGTGCGCTGGTTTGCCGATTCCGTCCTAGTCCCCCGCGCACTGGCCGCGCAGGCCGCTCGCAATGCCGGAATCGACCGAGAGCAGGAGATGGTCGCCTGGCGTCAGGCCAGGCAAGAGGAACGCCTGCTGGCGGTCATCCGAAAGCAGGTGACGAGCGACGTCCAAGTAGATGAGGACGAGGCGCGGCGCTTCTATGCCCAGAATCTGCGGTCTTTCATCCCAAAAGAGGCTCTGACGCTGGACGAAATCCTGGTCGCCACACGCGAAGAAGCGGTCGCGCTCCGGGACCGGATTGAGCGCGGTGAGGATCTGCGGCTCCTGGCCCAGCAGCACACCCTGCGGCGCATGGCCATACCAGACAGCGGGCGATTCCACCTCCATTGGTACCAGAGAAAAGCGCACGAGGCCCTGTTCGCAGCCGCACAGGGAGCCGCGTCGGGCGACCTGCTGGGTCCCATCGCAGTGGAGGTGCCGGTTGCGGCATCAGCAGACCACTACTATTCCGTGTTCAGGCTCGTCGAATCAACCCTCGGAAGCGGCCCCCAGCCCTTCGCCGAGGTCGCAACTCGAGCCTGGGCCCTAGTCCTGCGCCAGAAGCGCGATGCGGCCTTCTTACAATTCTTAGGCGAACTGCGGCGTCAGTACGAGCCCCAGGTCAAGATCCACGAAGAGAACCTGAAAACCTTGGTACAAGAGAAACAGTGATGCGATCGCCCGAGGTGGATCGCAAGCGCGCCGCCATCATCGCTCCAGCCTCGGGTCCGTTCGGGCAGGAGGCCGGTCTCCGCCCTCCTCCACTGACGCGCCTCCCGTGAAACAGAAAATCCCCCCGCTCTACCGCCAGTACCTGCGGTCGCGCTCCGAGCCCCTCCTCGAATCGCGCCACCGCCTGACGTGGCGGGGGTTCTTCGTGGGGGGCTGTCTGAGCTTCTTCCTCGCCATCAGCGCCCCCTACAGCAACATGGTCATCAAGGGTGCCTACGTGGCCGCGGACATCAGCACCCCGGGGGCCATCTTCGTCTTCGTCGTGCTGATCGGCTTACTCAACCTAGCCTTCAAGCTGGCCGCGCGCAGCAGGGGCACAGCCCTCGCTTTCGCCATCGCCTTGGGAGCGGCTTGGCTCTACGCCTACTGGCCCTTGACCAATATCGATGTGCATTCGCCCGGGCTGATCTTCTCCACCTTCGCGCTGATCTGCGCCTTCGTCAACGTGCCACTGGCGTGGTCCGGCCGCAGCTTGGCCCTCAACCGCGCCGAACTGATCATGGTGTACGCCATGCTGGCAATGGTCTCGGCCGTGTGCACGATGGGCCTGACCGAGCTGATCCTGCCCACCCTCACCGCCATCTTCTACTACGCTTCGCCGGAGAATCAATGGCGGGAGAAGCTCTTCCCCCACTTTCCCGAGCACGACATCCTAGTCGACGACGGGGCCGAGAACACCCTGTTTTACGAGGGCATTTCCGAGCAAGGCCAGAGCATTCCCTACGGCGCTTGGGTCGAGCCGTTGATGTGGTGGGCTGTCTTCCTGCTGGCGCTGTACGTCTGCATGATCTCGATTGCCGTAATCCTGCGGCGTCAGTGGATGGAGCGGGAGCGGCTGAGCTATCCAATCGCCCAGGTCGGTCTGGCCATGATCCGCGGCGAGGACGAGAACAGGCTGGTGAACGGCTTCTTCAAACGTCCGTCCGTGTGGCTCGGCATGGCCATCCCGTTCATCGTCGGCAGTCTGAGGGGCATGTCGAGCTATTACCCCTCCATTCCCATGGTGTCCATGCGCCTGCCGATACCGTACCTCGAAGGCAAGGTCAACTTCGCCCTGACCGGCTTCACCTACCTCATCGACACGAGGATATCGGGCAGCGTGTGGGTGTTCTACCTGCTCGGCCGGCTCCAGAAGAGCGCGCTGGCGATCGCCGGGATCAAATCGGAGCAGGTCCACTTCCACGGCGTCCCCGACGCCCCCCTAGTCGGCTACGAGGGGCTGGGTGCCCTGCTGGTGCTGGTCGCGGGGGTGCTGTGGACGGCCCGCGAGCATCTGAAGGCGGTCTGGCTCAAAGCCCTCGGCCGAGCGCCCCACGTCGACGACCGGGACGAAATCCTCTCCTACCGCAGCGCCGTGATCGGCACCTTCGGTGGCATTGCGGTCATGACCCTGTGGCTGTGGATCATGGGCACACCGCTGTGGGTCTCCTTCTTCTTCATCGTCCTGGCCATGATGATCTTTATCGGCATCACCCGGATCATCGCCGAAGCCGGGCTGGCAACGCTGCGGACGCCCGTCAACGCCCCCGACTTCGTCGTCATGGGTCTCGGTTCATCGCTCGTCGGTCCCACCGGCGTGTTCAACCTGTCCATGGCCTATATCTGGGCCGACGAGGTCCGGTCGTTCGCCATGGCGACCTGCACCAACGCCCTCAAGCTGATCGAGGATATGGATGCGCGCAGCCGGCGGCTGGTCTTCCTCGCGCTCATCCTAGCCCTGCTGATCGGGACGCTGGGCTCGTTCTGGATGATCTTCCACGCCGCCTACCGCTACGGCGGCATCAACCTCGATTATTGGTTCTTCAAAGCGGGCCCGGCGATTGCCTACGACAACGCCGTGCGCAACCTAGAACCTGCCGGCATCTACTGGCCGGGCATCGGTTTCCTGTTCGGCGGTGGCGGCATCATGGCCCTGCTGTACTGGGCTCGCCACCGCCTGTCCTGGTGGCCCCTCCACCCTATCGGCTTCCCGGTAGCAGCCGTGGACCTGATGCCCCACATCATTACCAGCGTGTTCGTCGCCTGGCTCATCAAAGTCATCATCCTCCGGCACGGAGGCGTCAACTTCTACTCCCGTACTCAGGGGTTTTTCCTCGGGATGATCGCCGGTCAGATGCTGACCCTCGGCCTCTGGCTCATCATCGACTACTTCACGGGGCACACCGGCAACTTCCTGTTCTCTTGGTAGTTTATGGGCGATTATATTACCATAAAGGCGTCATCCACAGGAGAAAACGCATGATTCAGCACTGGCAGCGCGACGAAGGCCCCTGCATCACCCTCGGTTCTGAGGGAGCCTTCGACGACATGCACCTCTTCGCCCCCTGCGTCGCCTACGAGGATGGGATGTACTCGATGTGGTACAGCGGCTCGCGCCACAATGTCAGCGACCGCGACCGCGTGGACAATCGCGCTTTCACCCTCGGCTTGGCTACTTCCACCGACGGCGTCCGCTTTAGCAAAGATCCGCGCTCGCCGGTGTGCTGCTTCACGGGCACGCGGTCGATTTTAACCCCGACGCTCCTCCGCCACCCCGACGGCTCAATGTGCAGGGAGCAGGGCCGTCTGCGCCTGTGGTTTTCCTCCTGTGACTTCCCTTCCGGCGACCGGATACACACCCTGCACGCAACCGCCAGTGACGACGGCATCAAGTGGGATGCGCCATCGGCTCCGCAACTCGAACACGCGTATGCACCGACCCTTATCAAAGAAGCCGACCACTACAAACTCTGGTACACTGACGTCTGCGCTCTACCCTGGAGCATACGTTATGCCCAAAGCGCCGACGGGTGCGACTGGCAGGTCGCGGCCGACCCGGTCCTGACGCTCGACCAATCCTGGGAACACGACCGCCTCGTCTATCCCACGGTTGTCGCCATCGGCGGCCAGTACTGGATGTGGTACGGCAGCTACAGCCAGCACGGCAGCGAGGAAATGAAAACCGCTATTGGCTGCGCGTACAGCGAAGACGGCTTGCGTTGGCAAAAGGACCCCGACAACCCCGTTTTCGCTCCTGATCCGTCGCGTGCCTGGGAATCCCACTACACTACCAGCCAATCGATACTGCGCCTCGACGACGGCTCCCTCCGCATCTGGTACGCCTCGCGCCCGGCCCCCCCTTTCGTCCACAAGTATTACGCCATCGGCACCGCGCGATGGCCCGCTTAATGGACGCCGAGAAGGTGGGGCGCCCGTCTAAAGCGGCCTCATCTCCCCCGTATGGACGGACGGAAAAATAGATAACATGACCATGAGTCGCTTTGTTCTTCTCATCGCTTTTGTTGCGTATGCCAATCGCGCGAACACCACGCAGGGCAATGTGGCCGACTGTACCACCGAGACAATCGCCGTCTTGGCCGCCCGTGAAGCATCAAGCGCCTATCAAGACATCAAGGAAGCCGGAATCATTGCCGATACCCTTGCCGATTCCATTGCTATGGCCATCGTCGATTCGGTCGCCTATGCGGCCTATGACTCGCTCTTTGCCTCTTTGCGCCCCCTCTTCGGCCCCGAGGCGGCAGCGGCTTTCGATCAATATATGGATGCCAAACAGGCTTTCTACACTGTAGGCACTCCCATTGACGAAACCGCGTTGAGCGGCGCTTTTGCAGTCGGTAAATACCTTTTTAACGCCGGCGGCGTTATGCACCGTCTAACCGCAGCGGAAATAGCCATCTGGGGCAACGAGTATTACCCAGCTTGGGATAGATTTAACGCGGTGGGAAAAGAGATAACCAAGCAAGCCGCCGCGGCCGCGCATAAGGCTAACTGCGCGTTCTACAACGACGCCATTTTGTCTTTGGATGCACCAGACGCTTCCGTTGGATACCGGGCCGCTATCTTGGCCTTCTCTGATGCGTATCTCGAAATGTGTGCCCCAATGCCGCCCGCGCAATTTTTCGGCTTCGCGTACGGGCTAGCTGGACGCTTAGATCAGGCGGCTCGCTATAATGTGTTGCGGACCGCCTTGAATACAAGCTACTACACGAGCAATCTGTATTGGGGATTGGCGATCGTCTCGGAAACAGCCGAACAAGCTGCCCTGATCGAGCTGACTTTGGATTGTAGTCAATAAGACGGTGGGGTGTCAGTCTGAAAATAATTTATTGGAGCCGCCTCCCGGACTCGAACCGAGGACCGTCTGATTACAAATCAGATGCTCTACCAACTGAGCTAAGGCGGCTCTCTCTCAAATCTACGCCATCGGATTACCCTTTACAAATGTCTTCGGCGAGCTCAGTCGAGTCGCTGAGCCATCCGGCGCGCCAAGTCCCCGCGCGTTATAGGATCGCGGCCCGCAAGGTCCGATGACAGCCCCGCAGCCCGTAAACGCTCGGCTGGCGCGTCGGCCAAGGCATCCGGTTCAAAGCGCAAATGATCGGCACACCCCGGCCATATCCCCTCCACCGCCAGCGTCTGCACGGCCGCAAAGGCCGGATGCCCAAGCGGCACGTCCTCGTACCAATACAGCGGCACACCGGCCGCCAGCAAGGTCTGCTGGTACTGGCGGCGCAAAGCCACACTGCTGCACACATACCCTGGGGTCCGCTGCTGGCCCAAGCAAAAAGCAGCCAACGCACCAGCGGCCTCGCCGATATTCCACTCCACGGGATGCAGGCGGTAGCAGCCATTGGTGACGTGCGTAGTGCCAATGTTCTTGCAGGCCGCCAGCAAGTTGTCCAAGTGTTGCGACACAAGCGCACCCAACGGGATCTGGAAAGGCTTGGTGGGCGCAGTGTACACCACGTCGGTAGCTTGGCCGTGGATGTCAATGGCGTACCAACCCACGCCGACGCTGTCGCCAAAAGAAGCAGCGCGCGCATTGGGCTGGTGCGGAGCGGCTACCTCTTGCTCGACAATGGTCTTGCGCGCTTCAATGCGCCGGGACTCGCGGATGTAAGGATACTGAGAGAAGCCGTCGGCAGTCCCCATGATGTCGGGGCGCAGCCGCAGCTCGGGATAGCCGCGACCGCCGTCGTCGCGCAGCACCTCAGTTTGTAGCCAGTACAACAACCCCAAACTCAGCTCCTTAGCCGCAGCTATCTGCTGCGCCTGTTCGGCTGCCGGCACGTCGATGAGGGTGCCGCCGGTGTAGTCATTACCCTGCCAGTTAATCAACGCCACGTCCCTAGGCACCTGTCCCTCAGCGAATTGATCGGCGCACAACAAGCGACGATACGCCCAAAAAGAACCGGGCAAGTCACCGGCGGTCTCAAAGAATCGGTACGTGCGCAAGCCACGGGCGTACTCCAAAGTCAAGGTGTAGGGCTGCTCGTCGCGATGGCGCTCGTAGTTCGGCGGACGGGGAATGGTGTGATCTTGACCGGGGCAAAAATCAACCGCAAACGGACAGGTAAAAGACTGAGTGAGATGCGAGACTGGGCCTTCGGTGCGGGCGTGCGGCTCGCCGGTCTGGTCGCGGCTTTCAGCGCCGGAGACGTAGGGAACGGGCAACAGGGGCAGCAGGTCGCCCAACTCGGTGGCGTCGAGCACATACGCCGGGGCAAAGCGCAAGACGTGCGTGCCGCCGTCTTGGACGACATCTACGGTGCGGATGGACTGGCCTTGGACGTGGGCGGCAGACGCGCGGGCGCGGTAAAACAGCATCAGGCGACCGGCTTCGACTTGGGGTACGACCAAAGACAGCAGGGACGTTAAGCCGGCGCGCGGCTCAAAGCACAGCGCCGAGACCCAACCGGCCCCGGGGTTAAAGTGCGGGTCGTCTGGATTTTTCAGTTTGTATTTGCGGCGATAGAACGCGCGGATGCCAGCTCGGAATTCACCGTACAGAGCCGTGCCGCCAAAGTGCTCTATGTGCGGATGTTCGTCTAAGGCGGCAACGCCTTGGCTAGTGGCTTGGCCGCCGATCCACGGATTTTCTTCGGTCAGGCAAACTCGATAGCCCAAGCGAGCGGCACGCACGGCCGCAGCCACGCCGCCCAAGCCGCCGCCCAAGACCAAGATGTCGCATTCAATAGTGCGGGTTTCCATGACACGTGCGTAGGGGCAACCGATCGGTTGCCCCTACAATACCCACACGCGGCCCAGCGCAGCAGCCGTAGCCGCCACAGCCTCTTCCCGCTCCATGGCGCGCACCCGCTCGCTGAACGGCTCGACCATGACCGGCCCGTCGTAGCCAATATGCTGCAAGGCGCTGAGGAACGTCGCGATGTCGATCACGCCAGTTGCCCCGGGCAAGTCGCGCACATTGTCGAGCTGGTCGTCAATTTCTACGCCAGCCGGTGCGTCGTTGACGTGTACATCCACCACTTGCTCGGGACGCAAGCGGCGCACATCTTCAGCCGTTTCATGGGCCGTGTACCAATGCCAGCTATCTAGTAAAAAGCCCACATTCTCGCCCACGGCTTGGCACAATTCCTCCATTTGCTCCATCGTGTGAACAAACTCGTACTTTTTGCTCGACCACAGCGTTTTCGGCGCGACGTATTCCAAACCCAACCGCACTCCTTCGTCCGCCAGCACCGCTGCGGCCGGCCGCAGCCGCTCGACGTGAAAGGCGAAGTTCTCTTGGTACGTCAGCACGTCCGAAGTCGGCATAAGCCAAGTCGCCGTCCGCCGCACCCCCAAGGCCGCCGCCACCTTTGCCAACGCCGGCAACTGCGCCAAGCTCGCTTGATATACGGCCTCCTCCCCGCGAAAATCAACGGGAAATCCCCACGCCGACAGACGCACGCCCTTGCGCTCGGCCAACGCGAGGGCCTCTTCCGCGCCCATGGCCGCGACTTCGCTAATGTTAAAGTGATATCCGGCGAACCCGTACCGCGCGGCCAAATCAAGCCCGTCTGCGAGGTTTTCTACACTTGCGCCGATAGCCCCCGGTGATAGCGAGCGAAACATAGCTTCTCCTTTTTTGATTGATTGTGGCGTTGTTGCACGAAAGACGGTAACTCGTTAGAAAACAATAGTTTACAAATTTGACATCAAAACGATAACTTATTGTAAAACAACGACTTATAGATATTCATGCAACAACGCCGTTGATTGTTGTAGTTCCTACGCCTCGGCCGTCTGCAAAATGAGCCTGCCAGCGTTCTTCATCTGCTTTAGCATGATGAACCAGAGCACAAACCCGACAATAAATCCAATAGAGACTATCCAAGCCTGATCCTCTCGTGCTCCCATTATCGCCCATAGGGGGGGCACCACAAATGAGCAGCAATAGATAAAACTGGCCACCTCACTGACAGATCGGCGACAGGTTTCAGTATTGAGAGCTTTGGCGAGACCGTAAATTGCAATGAAACTCCAGAAGAAATTGAACAGCGGTATCAAGAGAAATCCAATGGCTTTTCCCGGCGTCGTCTTTGCTTTGTGAGCGGGGATGAGAGACCACAGTTTATGCAGAATGCACAACCCAGACACAAGAGCAATCAACCCGAAGATAGCCGCAACAATCGCGACTATGGTACCAAGCACTGCGAATACAACACTCGACAACTCTAACCCCAGCTTCTCAAATTCACGGACCAGTTCTTCGATCATACGCCCGTCTTTTGTGGCGACCAATACCACCGCGGCACCAACAAATAGTGCTGTCGATACCGGTATAATAGCTGCAAGGCAAATGCAATGGAGCTTAAACCACCTGTTCAACCCCTTCGCTTGGTCCACTTTAGGGGCTGCTTGGGAAGAGCGCGACTCTCTTGCTATCCATGCCTCCCGATCCTTCAGGCCAGAGTGGCATATTCATAAACCGGGGTCTCAATAGTGCGAACGGGGCGGCATTGCTCCCACACTGTTTGCTGCAGGCGCTCAACGGTCTCCGGTGAGAAGTGCCTCTCGCCCGTCTCGACGTTGACGCGCGCCGGAACATTCTCGATGAGGAAGAGCCGCCCATCGAACTCAATGTGGTACGTCACGTTTTTTTCGATTAGCGTCTCGTTCCATGCTCTGTCGTTAGGCATCGTCCTGTCTCCTTACCTTGAAGTCGATCCATCTTGAGGGCTCTGGTTCATACAGAGTGATGATTTTGATTATGGGTCTCATCGGGTAGCTGCAATGAATATGCAACGGCCTGTGCGATAACGTAAAGCCGAGAATCAAGCAACTGGGACCATATTTGTCGTGCGGATAGTCTTCAATGACTTCACTCCGTTCCATAGCATCTCGAAAATCCTGCATGCTGATTCCGCGAATAATGCTCTGATCGGTGGCATGTTGCGAGAATTCGACCTGCCCATTCCTGATTTTCCTACGTATTACATTGAGAATTTCCATTTTGTCATTCGCCCCTCATCAAGAAGGGAACATTGTATCGCAGCGCCGACGCCCTACGCTCTCATCCCTCTCCTGCCTCGCCCCCAACACTCTCTTCTTGAGGCTCGTCAAGCTCGGCTTCCCCTACCCCCGCACGGGTGCTGTCCCCTGTCTCCTCCTGTGAAGCCGGTACGCTCTCTTCGGCGTCGGGTGCCGTTGGCACTTGAACATCAGAGCCTTCAGCGAATTCAACATCTGTAGCCGCTGGCGTCTCAATAGCTACATTTTCGCCCGGCCTAAGCCAATAAAGCACCCCCCATAAGACAGCAACGCATAGCAACATCCCCAATAGTCTGCCCCAAGGTTTTCGTTTTAATCGCGGCTTGTCCTGAACAGGTTCTCTCTCGCCAACATCAGCCGCAGCCAATTCCGCGTCCTCAGCCGGTGCATACAACAAGACAGTCGCGTTGTCTTGATGGGGACTTTCGGCATTTTCCACTGCTTGGATAAGAGCCTCGGCGCTATCCGCCAACGGCGTGTCTTGCGTTTTCTTGAGGATAGTCTTGATCTCTTGATCGCTGAGGGTCATCAACCCATCGCTCGCCAATAGCAGCCGGTCCCCCTTCTTCACAGCAACTGGCTGCGACGATACGTCAATCAGATGTATGTCATCGCCCATGATTGCCGATCGCAGTGAATGCCGTCTTGGGTCCTGAGCCGCTTCCTCTGCGGTCATGCGCCCCGCTGCCACGAGATCCGCAAGAACCGGAGCCATAGAATGATCCGCATTCAAACGCTCTAATTGCCCCTCGCGGAACAGCCACAACGGGGAGTCGCCCACGCTGATCCAGTTCAGCCCCTCGCTTGAAACAACAGCCGCCACCAAGGTCGAACCCATGCTGTCGAGTTCGGGATTTTCGGCAATGGCATCGGCCATAGCTTTATTGGCCGCTTCGAGACAGTCCCGGAGCCGGTCGACAATTGGCCCCGACGCCTGCGGATACACCTCGACAAAGGTCTTGCTCAAAAGGCCGCTAGCCGTCGCGCCGCCAACGTGACCGCCCATGCCATCGGCGACCAACAACATGGTGTGCTCGCTGCCGTCTAGGCCGAGGTCGCGCCCATCCAGCAGGCCATAATCATCCTCTTGATACTCCCGTTTGCCGGGAATTTGCCGCGCGGCAAAGCGCCGATCGAATGCGTTCATTCTTCCATTTTACTCCGCTGCCACGTGTAGCGGCGTCCTGCCATCCTCTTTTTAGGAGCTCAGAAGCTTTGTGCCACCAGCCTCGCCTGCTCAGGCGCGTTCCACGTCAAACGCCGCGACATTGCGCTCATTCTTGCTGAACTCCACGCCAATCAGGTATATCGGCTGTCCCAAACCGCGATACTTGTCCGCGTAGCGCCGCTCCTGCAACTGCGCCAGCGCCGCTCCCGCTGACGAAAGCTCAACTACCTTGAACTCGAACAGATAGACGGTACCGTTGAACAAAACCGCCATGTCCAGCCGGCCGTGGCTGCTGCTATCCTCCACCCTGATGTCCAGCCCCAACGCCGCAAAGTACGAATAGAACACACTCGCGTAGTAGCCCTCGTACCCGGCGATGTCGTTGTTGTTATACCACTCGTAGGGAATGCTGGCGAAGAAAGCGTGGAACAGCGTCTCCAGCCCGGCGAAGTCGTTGGCCTCCAGCAGCCGATAGAGCCGGACGCTGTTGGCCATCTGCCGCGTCGAGTCCTGCACCAAGTAGCGCAGCAAGCTGCGGTTCAGGCTCTGGCGCACCTCCCGATTGGGATAGCCCAAGCGATAGAGCCGTTCGCCGCCCAGATCCTCGGCATCCGTTATCGTCAGGTAGCCGGTCTGGAACAGCAGCGCCTCGGTCGCTATAGCATCCACGTCAAAGGTCGAGAGCAACTCGTCGCTGCCGACCATCCCACCTAACTCCAACGAACTGATGTGGCGCTTGCAAAGCGTTTCGATCAGGAACGTCGGCGTCCCGGTCTCAAACCAATGCGCTTTGAACTCGCGGCTGTCGAACAGCAGCAGGATGTCGAACGGGTTGTACACCTTCTCGTCACCTCGCCAGCTATAGCCGTTGTACCAATCGCGGATCTGCTCCCGATCCAAGCCCGGCAGTTCCGGCGCGAACACCGTATCCAAGTCCGCCTCGGTGTAGCCGCAGAGAGCCGAATAGCGCCCATCTAAGGTGATGTCCTTCAGATTGTTGAGGCCAGAAAACAGGCTGACCTTGGAAAACTTGCTCACCCCAGTGATAAACGTGAAGCGGATGTGGGCATCGGCAAACTTCACGGTCGAATACAAACCGCGCAGCAAGTCGCGGTTGGCGCGAGCGACCTCCGGCACTTCCAAGGCATCTAAAATCGGCTTGTCGTACTCATCAACCAGTACCACAACGCGCTGACCGCTGCGCTCGTGCAGCACCTTCATCAAACGGCGGAAGCGAGCCGAAGCGGTGTCGTCATCGCGCGGGACGATCTCCGCTTCCTCTTCCATCGCGTTCAATTGCGCCGCCACTTCCTTTTGCAAGTCGTCCGGCCCTTGGTAGGTGCCACTGCTGAAGTCGAGCCGCAGCACTGGGTGGCGCACCGACCAATCCCAATGGTCGTGGATGGCCAGCCCCGCAAACAACGGCTCGTTGCCCTCGAACAGTTCCTTGAGCGTGTCCAAGAACAGGCTCTTGCCAAAACGCCGCGGACGCGACAGAAAGTAGTGCGTCCCCTCGTCGAGCAGCCGCTGAATGTAAGCCGTTTTATCGACGTAGTAGCAGTCCTCCTCCCGAATTTTGCGGAAGGTCTGAATGCCAATGGGCAGTCTGCGTTTACTCATGGACGCACCTCCTTCGGTTTCATTCCCCACCCCCATAATGGCGCAACAACCGCACCATCCTCGTCTCCAGCCCAAAGAAACGGCAGACCGAGCTAACCATATCTTTTTTGCGTATGGCGAGCGACAACGACGTCCAGCCATCGCTGGTCTTGGCGTTGACATCTGCGCCGTTATGGAGCAAAAGCTCGGCGATCCGAAACATATTCCGCATCGTCGCAACATGCAGCGGCGTCAGGCTGTCGTGGTAGTTCTTGGCGTCGATGTCTGCCCCGTTATGGAGCAAAAACTCCGCCGCCGCCACCTTATTCCGCATCGTTGCAAGATGCAGCGGCGTTAGGCCGTGGTAGTAGTTCTTGGCGTTGATATCCGCCCCGTTATGGAGCAAAAACTCCGCCGCCACCACATTATCCCGCGCCACCGCAATATGCAGCGGCGTCAGGCCGTCTTTATCTTTGGCGTTGATATCCCCGCCGTGCGCTAGCAAAAGCTGCGCTACCGCAATCTCGTTGCCCATCGCAGCACTATGCAGCGGCGTCATTTTTTCCCGGTCCTCGGCGTTGACTTCGGCCCCGCGATGCAGCAGGGAGTCAGCCAAGCAGGGCAAGTGCAGGGTCGCAGCGTGGTGGAGGTCCGTATGCCCTTTATCGTCCACTGTTTCTAAGGACGGCTCGTGCCCAATTGCCGCGGCAAATTTCTTTTCTTCTTTTGCTAGCTGTTTTTTGTCGTCCATAGTTTCTCCTCGCACTCGCATCACACCGCCACATTATTTCGCGGCCGTCCCTGCAAAAACGAAATCACATTATCCACCGCGCCCTCGTTCAGCAAATCCACCCCCTCGGGCGTCTGATCCGCCGCATGTGGCGTCAGCACCACCTGATCGCAATCGAGGATGGGATCGTCGCTCGGCAGCGGCTCCTGCGGAAACACGTCCAGCCCCGCCCCACCCACATGCCCAGACAACAGGGCATCGCGCAAAGCGTTCATGTCCAGCACATCGCCGCGCGCGCCGTTCAACACTATCGCTCCCTCCTTCATCAGCCCAAACTCGCGCACCCCAAGAAAATGTCGGGTATCCTCAGTCAATTTCACGTGCAGACTGACCACATCCGCGGCCTGTAACAGCTCGTCGAGTTCCACAAAGCGCACCCCGTATTCGGCCGCGCGCTCCGGCGACGGATTGAAAGTCCACGCAATGACCTCCATGCCGATGGCCCGTCCCAACCGCGCCATCTCCGCGCCAATCGGCCCCGTGCCGACCACGCCCAACACCTTCCCTTGCAGCATGGTATTCATCGCGCGCGTCCAGCGGCCAGCCTTCAGCTCGGCGGTCTGGAAATAGGCGCGCTTAGACAGGGCGAACATCAGCCCGAACATGTGCTCAGCCACCACGGGCGCAGTGCGGCCAGGCTGGTTCGACACCACGATCCCGAGTTCCTTGGCAATCGCCAAGTCGATCATGTCCGTGCCGATGGAGCAGGTGGCAATCATCTTGAGGGCAGGCAAGCGGCGCATTTCCTCGCGCCACGTTACTACTCCGCGCGTATTGATAATGATTTGTGCGCCCTCGGCCCGCGCGATTTTCTCGTCCGCACTTTGCGGCGTATCCTCAAAGAGCGTGACATCCCCATAGGGAGCGAGCCGCTGCAAATGCGGCGAACCGGCGATCTGGATTGGATTGTCGCCGGGCACTACGATCTGTACGCGTTCTGACATGGCATATCCTCGCTGAGAAGTGTATATTTTGGCCCGCTATAAACCCAAAAAACGCGCCCAACGTCAAGCGAGTAGCCCCATGCCCCGAGCACTCATCGCCCCGGCCGCCGAGCAAGTGGCCTTTCAGGAATGTGAATCGCCACCACTATCAGCAGGCCAAGTCCGCGTCAAAAGCCTGTACGCGGCCGCCAAGCACGGCACTGAAATGTCGCAGTTTAAGGGATACGCCAGCCCGCGCGGCCGCTTCGACTCCGAGCTGCGCATCTTCGACCATCAAGGCGAGGGCGTCCAATACCCCGTGCCGCTGGGCAACATGGGCGTCGGCGAAGTCGTCGAACTAGGTCCAGGCGTTACACAGCTCAAAGAAGGCGATCGCATCTTTGCCTACGGACCATTCCGCGAAGAACACGTCTGGCCCGAAACCGCGCGCCGCTTGCCCACAGATGTCCCTTGGCAAGCCGCGGTCTGCCTCGACCCAGCGGATTTTGCCCTCGGCGCAGTGCGCGACGGACACGTCCGCATCGGCGACGCCGTAGCCATCTCGGGCCTCGGAGCCATCAGCCTGATGGCCGTGCAATTCTGCCGCTTGGCCGGTGCCCATCCCATCATCGCCCTCGACCCATTGGCCAACCGACGCGAAGCAGCCCTTGCCTGCGGAGCCGACCTCGTCCTCGACCCCACCCAATGCGACGCTGGCTTGGAGATCAAGAAAGCCACGGCCAACCGAGGCGCGGACGTGATCATTGATTACAGCGGCCATCCCGCGGCCATGCAGCAAGCCCTGCGCGGAGTCGCCTACCGAGGCACGATCGTAGCCGGTGCGTATCCCGGAGCGTGGACGACGGGGATAGACTTGGGCGCCGAAGCCCATATGAACCGGCCGCACATCGTATTCTCGCGCGCCAATAGCGAGCCAAACCCCGACCACCCCAATTGGGACAACGACCGCATCTACGACGTCTGCTGGCGCATGCTCGCTGAAGGCCAAGTCGATTGCCTGCCCATCGTGCAGCCCATCGTATCCTTTGACGACCTGCTCGACGCGTACCCCCAAATCGCCACCCAACCCGAAACAAACATCAAGCTCGGCGTCCAGTTTTAACGCTGGACCGCCAGAAGAAAGGACACTATGAAAATTGCCTTACAGGAAGGGCTGCTGCCCGGAGAAAGCCTCGCGGAAAAGCTCGACTTCGCCGAATCGCTGAACATCGAAGGCCTAGAGGTCGGCGGCCGCTCGCGCCTGTACGACCACGTCGAACAGTACGAACAGGCCCTCGCCGGCCGCTCCATCAAGATCGCTTCCATCTGCGGCCAAGAGACCTTTGACTGGCTCGACCCAGACCCAGGCAAGCGCGCCAACAGCCTCGCCGAGACCCGCCGCCAACTGGAAGCCTGCGGGCACTTTCAAGCCGTCGGCCAGATCGTCCCCCCCATCTTTGGGGGCCCGCGCATTCCCGACCTGTCGCCGCTCCAAGACGCCATTTCCCTAGAGAAGGCCCTGCTCGTCGAACTAGTCAAAGACCTCGCCGCCCATGCCGCTAGCCACGGCACCCTACTCCTACTCGAACCCCTCAACCGCTACGAGCAACACCTCTTGCGCCGCCAAGCCGACGGCGTCGAAATCATCGAGCGCGCTGGCAGCCCCCAAGGCGTGGCCCTACTCAGCGACTTCTTCCACATGCACATCGAAGAAACCGACACCCCCGCCGCCTTCCGCCAAGCTGGCAAACACGTAGCCCACGTCCACATGGCCGACAACACGCGCATGCAGCCGGGCACCGGCGACATCGATTGGCGCGCTGGCTTGCAGGCCCTCAAAGACATCGGCTTTAGCGGCTATCTGGCCTACGAGTGCGGCATCGAAGGCGAACCCAAAGACGCACTCAAAAAGTCGGTGCAATTCGTGCGAGAAACCATCGCCCAACTCGACTGATATAGCAATGCGGCATAATTGCGGCTTATCTTCTTGTGCATCCTATTCTGTGTCTATCTGCGTCCATCTGCGGATCACCTTGTGGATTGCTATATGAGCGAAACCGCCCCCCCGCCCACGTACGAGCGTCCCGAGCTCTACATCAACCGCGAACTCTCGTGGCTCGACTTCAACGCCCGCGTGCTCGAAGAAGCCCAAGACCCGCGCAATCCCCTGCTAGAGCGCGTCAAGTTCATGGCCATTGTCGCCAGCAATCTCGACGAGTTCTACGAAATCCGGGTCGCTGGCTTGCTGCAATTGCACGAGTCCGGGGCCAATCCCAGCCGCCCCGATGGCCTGACCCCCGCCGAACAACTCGAACGCATCGCCCACCAAGCCCACGAGCAAGTCGCCGAACAGTATCGCTGTTGGAACGAGGACCTCATCCCGGCCCTAGCGGCCGAGGGCATCCACTTCTGGGAGGCGCGCCAACTCAAAGACGAGCACCTCGACTTCGTGCGTCAGTACTGGCGGGAAGAACTCGAACCAATCCTCACACCCATCGTCGTCGATCCAGCGCACCCCTTCCCCCACGTAATCAACAAGGCCCTGTGCATCGGTGCCTTGCTCGAAGAACAAGGGCAGACGATGATGGGCGTGGCGACCGTGCCTCGGGTATTGCCGCGCATCCTGCGCATGCCTAGCCAAGACGACGGCCTCCATTTTGTAACCTTGGCCGGGATCATGGATCTACAAGTCAACGAGCTGTTCTTCGGCTACGAAGTCATCGGCTCGGCCCCGTTCCGCATCACCCGCAACAGCGAGCTGTATGTCAACGAAGAAGACGCCGACAATTTGCTGGAAGAAATCGAAGAGCAGGTCACCAAGCAGCGCCAAGCCGACGCCGTGCGGCTAGAGATCGCTCCGGGCGCACCCGACCAGCTAGTATCGCTTTTGCAACAGCAATTCGATCTCGACGACAGCCTAGTCTTTCGGGTCAATGGGCCGGTCAACCTCCATCGGGTTATGACCCTTTACGGCCTCGTCTCGCGCCCCGCCCTCAAGGACTCCCCCTTCACACCCGTCGAGCGCGATTTCCCCGCAGACCCCGACGCCTTCTTCGACTCCATCCGCGCCGGCGATATTCTCCTGCACCACCCCTACGAGTCATTTGCCACGGTTACCGACTTTATTCGCATGGCGGCCAACGACCCCAAAGTGCTGGCCATCAAACAGACCATCTACCGCACGGGCGACGATTCAGAGGTGGGGCAGGCGCTCATCGATGCAGCCGAGCGCCGCAAGGAAGTGACCGTGCTCGTCGAACTGAAGGCCCGCGGCGACGAAGCGGCCAACATCGAGTGGGCCAAGCGCCTCGAAGACAGCGGCATCCACGTGATCTATGGCATCATGGGCCTGAAGACCCATTGCAAGCTCTCCATGTTGGTGCGCCGCGATCAAGATCGCCTGCGCCGCTACGCCCACTTGGGCACCGGCAATTACAATCACACCACTGCGCGGCTCTACACGGATCTGGGGCTGATTACCGCCGAGCCAACGATCACCGCGGAGGTAGCCGAGGTTTTCAACATGCTCACCGCCCACAGCCGCATCAGTCAATTCGAAAAACTGCTAGTCGCGCCCTCCGGGCTGATGCAGGGTATGCTCGACCGCATCGAGCGCGAAAGCGAACACGCCCGCGCCGGTCGGCCAGCCGCCATTATCGCCAAGATGAACGGCCTCATGGACCCGGCGATCATCAAGGCCCTGTACGCAGCCTCGCAGGCCGGCGTCGAAATCGATCTGATCGTGCGCGGCATTTGCTGCTTGCGCGCCGGCCTCGACGGCACCAGCGAGAACATCCGCGTGTACAGCATCATTGGCCGCTTCTTAGAGCACAGCCGCGTCTTTTACTTTGCCAACGGCGGCGACGAGGAAATCTGGCTCGGCAGCGCCGACTGGATGGATCGCAACCTGCGCGCCCGGGTCGAGGTCGTCTTCCCCATCTTGGACCCGGGCCTGAAGCAGCGCGTCTATCGCGAATTGCTCGCCTTCGCGCTCGCTGATCACGCCAAATCTCGGCAGATGCGCCCAGACGGCACGTACATCCGCCGCCAACCCGAGTGCGATTCTCCCGGCCACAGTATGCAGGAATTGCTCATGCGCACGGCCCTCGGCGAGGATCTCGACATCTTAGACGCATCTATGTCGAACTGGTAGGGGCGGGTCGCGTACCGCCCCCGACATGAACAGGAACCCAACGCGTGACCACTGCGTTATGTAGGGGCGACCGATCGGTCGCCCCTACAACATTAGAAAGAAGAAAGAGACTCAATGCACGACCTACTCGCAGAAATCAATTCGCCAATCCTAGACGACATCCACCGCATCGGCATTGTTTTGGCGGCTGGCCACGGCATGCGCATCCGCTCGGAGACCTCCAAGATGCTGCACGAAATTTGGGGGCAGCCAACGGCCGTGCGCGTGGCCCGCGCCGTGCAAGAGGGCCTCGACAGCCCTAATCAAGTCATCGTCGTGGGCATCAAGGGCGCGGAAGTCGCCCGCGCGGCCGGCCCCCAAGCGGGGCGTCTTTTCGCGTACCAAGAAAACCCGGTTCTCGGCCGACCGGCCGGAACCGGCGACGCCGTGCGCGTCGGCCTCCAAGCCTTTCCCACAGCGGCGACCGACCGCGACGTGTACATCTTTTTAGGGGATATGGGGCTATTGACCGGGCAGGTAGTAGCCCAATTCCGCGCCAGCTTTGAAAACGCCGACTGCGACATGATGGTGCTCACCGGCCTGTACAGCGGCCCGGCCGAGACCAACTCCTATGGCCGCATCGTGCGCGTGCCAGCCACCGACGCCTCCGGGCAGCCAGCGGGTGCCGACCACGACAAGGTCATTGAAATCAGGGAACACAAAGACATCCTCAGCCTCGACGCGGCAACGCCCTACGAAGCCGATTTCAACGGCCGCACCTACGCCTTCACGCGCCAAGAGCTGTTGGAAACGCGCGAGATCAACACCGGCGTCGTCGCCTTCAGAGAAAGCGCACTGCGCACGTACATCGAGCATCTCAACACCGACAATGCCCAAGGCGAATTGCTGCTGACCGACCTAGTGCAAATTTTCAATCAGCACCAACTCGTGGTGCGGGCCGCCACGGCCGACAGCGAAGAGGAACTCCTCGCCTTCAACGTCAAAAGCGTCTGGCGCCAGATGGAGGCCATAGCTCGCCGCTGGGCCTACGACAAACTCAAGGACACCATCACCATCGCCGACGAGGAGGACTTCTTCATCGCCGACGAGGTCATCGAGCAGATCCTCAACATGGACGCCGAGTGCGGCCCCTTGGACATTGTCATCGGCAAGGGCACCTACATCGGCCCCGAGGTCCAGCTCAATCGTCGAGTCACCATCGGGGACCGCAGCCATCTGAGCGGCCACGTAGTGCTAGGCGAGGGGGTGCAAATCGGCGTTGGCGTCGAACTGAGCACGTACCCAGATCAAACCCTTGCTCTTGACGACGAGGTCGAAGTACTCAGTCGCAATATCCTCAAGGGCAACCTGCGGATTGGCGCGCACAGCCGCATCGAATCTGGCGTACTCATGACCGGCAGCGACAAACACCCCATGCGCGTGGGCGAGCGCGTAACCATCAAGGGCACCAGTTACCTCTACGGCTGCCAAATCGACGACGACCTATTCATCGAGCACTCCGTCATCAAGGGCAAGCGAGTCGAACAGGTACGCCGCCGCGACGGCACCATCCAGCCCGTCCGCTACGTCCTGCCGCAGCCCGAGGGGTTGGATTCTATTGCCGATTTGTGAGGAGTCAGAGGCTGGCTGAGAATTCCAAATTCGGCTCCTCAAGGCAGCTTGGTCGTCTTCTTGGCTGCTACCTGTCCATCCACCGTGACCTGATAGACATACACCCCAGCCGCCACCGCCTTGCCCGCCTCATCGCGGCCATCCCACACAAACCGATGCCCACCCGCCCCCAGCGGCCCCTCCCACAAGCGGCGCACCCGACGACCCAACACATCATACACCCGCAGTGACACCTGCGCCGCGTCCGTCGCCAAGTCGAGGGGAATCACCATGCGCGGGTTGAACGGATTGGGATAGCTGTTGCCCAGCCGATGCTGCGCCGGAAGTGCTGCCGCCGTTGTCTGCACCGCAGTCGGCTGTTCGCCGACCAAACTCTTGAGCACGTGGACGCCGTCAAAAAGATGATCCAACACCACCAAGTCTATATCGCCGTCGCCATCGACATCCCCGGGCAGCACTTCAACCCCATCGCCGGCCAAGCGGTGAGTCTCCACTTGATGCGGGATACCCGCAGCGCCCCCCCAAGCGACGAACACGCCCACACCCGAAGCGCGATCCCCGCCGACAAACACCCAATCATCCACCCCATCGGCGTCCAAGTCGTGCACCAACACCAACGAGCGCACAAACAGCCGGTCGTCATACAGCACTTGCGCTTGGGTGCCCCCGTCTTGCTGGCTGCGCCGCAACACAAGCCCCCGACGCCCCTCCGAAGTCAGACGCAGCGATGTGATTAAGTCCGCCTGCCCATCGCCGTCGAAATCGCCCGCTACAACGTTGTCGAAGAGTTGATACCGAGCTAGCGGAACAAAGTAATCGAATTCAAACAAGGTGCTTCCTTGCAAATCCGGCACGGTGCCTACGGGAGCCACAATACATGGGTTCAACCCGCCAATGGATAGGGGAGTCCACAGCACATCCAGCATCCCATCACTGGTAAAGTCGCCCACCTGAGAGGGCCAATAGTTTTCGGGCAGAGCCGACTGGGAGGCGGTCCACACCCCGTGCTCTATATCCCAAACCTCTAAAAAGAAGCCGGTTTCAGTATAGTCTATTGCAAAGAGTTCGCCATCGCGGTCGCCATCAACATCCGCTATATCTACCAGCGAGCGATCACTCACCTGCATGAGTTCCTCGATCTGGAAGTCCGACCCGATGGACCAAACCGCCACCGCTACGCCGCCATCTACCATATACAGGGCGATCTCGTCTTGGCCATCTCCCGTCACATCGCCGACGAGCACCCCCCAAATGTCTTGTTCGATCGCCTCGGAGCGCACCGTTTCAAAGGCTCCTCTACCGTCGTTGAGAGCCATGACCCAGCTAGCACTACGGTCAAAACCTCTCTGCCAGATAGAGAACAGGTCAAGGTCGCCATCCCCATCTAAGTCCGTCAAGACGCCGGAGCTGTGACGGCCATCGGCGGTACCCCAACTCCCTAACCCCGGGGTAATCGGATAGAAGACCGGAGGCGCAAAAAGACCGGCCCTATCAAAACGAAAATAGTCCACATAAGGCGGCGGTAATTCCCCCTGTAAGCGCTCTTCCACGCCAGTCAACTCGATCCAGTCAATCTCAAAAAACTCGACCCCATCGGCGTAATCGACACTAAACTGCAACCGGATATCCTGTAGCATACCCTCCCATATAACCTCGTCTGCTGCTAGATCCGCTATCCCATCTGATGCAGGTAGGGTGATCTCCACTTCTTGCCATTCGGTGGTGTAAACGAAACCGCGTGGTCCGAACAGGTAAAACCGGGTGGAACCGCCGCCTGCTGGATCATTTCCCGGCGTGGTGAGGTTGTGCTCGTTGGTCCAAGAAAGCCAAAAGCTACCTTCCGTCGGGTTGTGGTGAACGGTGCGGAAACGGACCCGCACTTGGTCGAACAAGTGCGAATCGTAGCCGATGGAAGAGGAAATCACTTCGACCGTCGAGTTGGACGAGACATCGATCTTCCACACGCCGTCTACGACCCCTCCGGGGTATAGCTTAAAGTCTGCGCTCGGACCCCAGCTCATACCAGATTTGGCCGCCCATCCTTGCGTTGTCCCGTCGTCGAAATCCCACCGGATTGCCTCGGCAGGGACGCTCCACAGCACGACGCATACAATAGCCAATGGTAACATGATATAGATTCTCCACTCGGTAAAAGAATCGCTTGTACAAGCCAATGGTTCGGTGCAGGACTCGCGCCGAACCATTACAAACAGATAGCTATACTCCTATGCCCGCCCATGCAAACATCAGTCCGCATCGACTAATTGCCGGGCCAATGATCCTTCCCGCGTCAGCGCATACACCACCATATTCACCCCCAAATTATAGACTAACTCCTCCTCAGCACCGGAGCGAAACGGACTATTGACCACATTAAGCGCCGTAGCCCAATCCCGCTCCTGCCCGGCAATTCCCGCCCAGAAATCAGCATAGCCCCGCAGCGAATACACGCCCACCAACTGCTCTCCAACCACAATGCCCTCCAAATAGTCCGGAGTTAGCGGTGCGGATTCGCCTGTTATAAAGTGCATATCGCGCATTCCCCGAGGGAGGCTGTCCACATCGTAGAAGCAATGATAGAGAGGATGGCTCATCGCTAATCGAGTAAACCGCCAGTCGTTCCCTTCTTGATAGCCAACCGACGCAAAGCTAGCCCGAATCAGGGAACGCACCGCGGGAATATCCAAATCCGCGTCGCTGTAATCGGGCCGCAAAAAACGCACAACCTCGGCAAACAAGAAGCCGCCCGAAGTCAAATACGCCCCTAAATTGGCCGCTTCCACCTCGGTAAACTCAAAAGGTGCGTTCGCCGTAAACAGCACAAAGGGCACCTGCAAAAGCTGCGGCTCGTCCAGCGCCACCGCGTCGAGCACTTCGACGTGGACTTGCGTCCGGGCGACCATCTTATCGGCCAACCCGTGCAGCATCCTTTTTTCTACCATTTGGCGCGTCTGATACCGCTGGCGCGTCTGATACAGTCGGCTTCCGCCGGTGTCGATATTTTCCTGTTCAGCCTGTTCGATGGACGGGCTGTGGACATTGGACAAATAGAGAAAGCCTTTGAGCTTGCGCCGATCGTTTGGATTGACGACTACCATCGCCCGGTGCCGCCCGGTGTCGAGCGCCTGCACATCCATCAGTTCCAAGGCTAAGTCGATCTCGTCCGTGCCCTGCCGCACCCCTTCTAACGCTCCGGTACGCAACTGCGGGCCAATCTGCCGAGCCGGAAAATCCGGGCTAGGCAACACCGGCCAGTCCGGCAGCGACGCCGTCGGCAGCCGGGGCACCAATGTCTGGAACACGGGCAACGGTCGCATGGCCGACGGCGCTGGCCGCACAGCCACGACTGGGGCGGCTTGGAAGGCCGGGCGACGCACTAAGGGACGCTGGCGGAGCCGTTGGCGGCGGGTGAGGGTGCGCTGAGGGGGCGGCTGTTTGGCAAACTTCACCATTACCGGCGCTTGGACGGGAAATTGCGTAACCCGCTCGCGGTGCGTTACTCCGAAGATCACCAGCAGATGCAAGGCCAGCGACAACGCCAAGCAGCTTTGGAGTATTCTATTTTTGCGGAATGGGATTTTCATCTGCTCGCGTCTCTTTGCAAAGGGCGGCTTTAACAATCGAGACAGTTGCTTTCCCCACTCCGGTGGTGCTCACTGGTCACTGACCACTGCCGCAAGCAGCGACTTGGCGACCTTGCAGACCATCGTATAGGCCGGGTCGTACACATTCCCCATATCGTATTCTACACACTGTCCCAAGAGCGCGTGGGCACTCAGCTCAGAGAGTCCATAGTCCTCGGTAAGCCAATTCACCAACTCGGTAGTGGCGTGCTGCACGCATTGGTCCAAAGGACGCGCGTTGCCGACCGCGAGAATGTGCGTGTCGTTTTCAGCGCGGGGCCAGCCGATCTGCTTGCCCTTGATCACATCTACGCTAAACGTCGTGTCAAAGGAGATTTCCACGCCTGTACCGACGATCTCGCCGTCGCCTTGGACGGCATGTCCGTCGCCTAGATGGAAGAGCGCTCCCGGAGCCTCGACCGGCAGATACACGGTCACGCCGGTGACAAAACCCCGGTAGTCCATATTGCCGCCGTGGGTCGCAGAGGTCGCCGTGGAAATGGCCTGACCGCGCGGCGGAGCCACCCCGAAACAACCCACCATCGGATCGAGGGGCAGCACCACGCCCGGCAGGACATCCGGCTGCGTTGTCGTACCGGCCGCGAGGTCAATCGGCCACCGCAGCGGCTGTTCTTCGTGCTTAATCCCGGTGGTAAAACCCGGGTCCAGCACATTGGGCGCGATTGCCCAGCTCGTCCAGCCCCAATCGCGGTTGGGATAGAGCTTGTCGAAGTGAACCACCAAGGTGTCGCCTGGTTCAGCGTCCTTGATATAGAACGGACCCGTCATGGGATTCCCGCGCTCGGCGACCCGCTCGCCGCGCTGGTCCCAGCCGCGGGCATCCACCGTGGTCGTCGAAACGGTATCCCCAGACTCGATCTCCAGCACGGGCTCGTGCCAGCCAATGGTATTGTGGTAGTGAGTGGGAGTAAATTCGTGATGAGCCATAAGACCTCGCAGAAGATGTGGAGTGCATGGGAAACTGTTGGCTAAGAGCTTGCAAAGCTACTCAAATTTCCAAAGCGGAAAAAGGCGACAGAAAGAACGCGGCTAGGTCACCACGGTTCGCGGCCTGTTCTAGCACCTCAATTTCCGCGCCCAACTCGTCCGCAATCCACACCCGCACGTCTGCATCCGCCACAGTATCTTCCAAGTGCCCGCCGAACTGGTCCAACACCTGCCGCCGCACGTGAGGGCGCAGCCCACCCGCGTCAAAACACTCAGCGTGAAAGCGCGACACATGCTCCTTTTTGGCCACTAGTTCGGTGCGCCCCAACGCCAACGCCAAAACGACGCGGTGCAGCACGCCGGCAAAATCCACATCGACCTGCTCGAGCAAAGCGGCCACCGACGGCTGCGGCAGCGAGCGCACAAAGGCCACTTTGCCGGTTAATTCTTGCAACATTCGACCGTCGGCGCGCAGGTCGATGGCGCTGGGGCCGGTCCACGTCTCGGGCACGAGCTTTGCCAAAGCTGCTACTTTGGGCTGCCGATCGGGCCAAAAGCCCAACTCGGGACAGCCGACCAAGGCGCGGGCCTGCTCACGCATCTCTTCCAAACGCTGGCAGGCGCGCTCCCAGCCCTGCTTGTAGAGCGCGTCAAATGAGTCGCTAGCCAGCTTAGTGACAGCGGCGTTGAGGTCGCCGCCGCTTACCTCCTCCAACGCCAAGTCCATGCACGCCAAGCCCTGCTCCATGCCTTGGCGCAACTGATCGCGGCCGAGGGCAATGCCAGTGCGGTTGCGCTGGGCAAAACCCAACCCGCGGATCCGCAGATAAGCCCGTAGCGAGTCCATAAAACGCGGCGACAATTGCTCGTATTCGAGACCCGCGGCGACCACTTGGCCAATGAAACTATTGTGGTCGAGCGGGACTTGGTTGAGATCGACGCGCGCTAGCCGGCTCACGAGGCCCCTCCACCAGCCCGTTCCCACGCGGCGCGCAACACCTTTGCCAGCAACTCGGGCGCGGCTTGGTGCAAGGCGTAGATGACTTCGCGAATCTCCGGGTCGTTGATCGGCGGCAGCATCACCGCCTGACCCGATTCCGACAGCAGGCTGAAGGCCGACACTGTACCCACATCATCTAGGGCACTGACTTGGGCGTGCATGTCAATGCTATCGACCTTGTCGAGGAAGGCGTCCTCTAGCAGACTCTGATCCACCTTGTACAAGAGCGCGGCGCGCTTGCTGTGATCGTCCAGCGCCGCGACCGCTTCGAGCCATTCCCACGACACCTTGGTGCGGTTGCCGTGGTAGTAAACCGGATCGAGCGTGTCCTCTACCGCGCGCGCAAACGACTCCGCCGACATGGTTTGCAACAGCGCAGTGTTAAACCTCGCCAGCTTGTACTCGCCGGGGGCGACCAACTCGGCGATAACCTCCGACGGCAGCTTATCGACGACAGCGGGCAAGTACCCCGGGCGGCCCCTAGCATCCATGCCGGTCAACGACAGCACCTCCTCGGGGTTTTCGTCTATGGCCACCAGCGCGGCTTGTTCCTCCACGGCCTGCTTCTTGAGCAGCGCGCGGGCCTCGTCGGCGCGCCCTTCGCGCAGCATCTGGCGCAATTCGACATTCTTGGCGATCAATTCTTCCAGATCGCCCGACCACTCCCCTAGCACCACCCGGTCGCCCTGCACTTGCAGGGCATCGTTCTCGTGCTGGGACATCGGTCCTCCTGTGTGGAATGGATTGGAATTGAGGGCGGTCTTAAGGTAGGTTAAGCAGTGGATCGCGTCAAGATAAAATTTGTTATAACCCATTATTTATATTCTACTTAAATAAAATTTTTTGACATATTCTTTCTTTTTTTGTACATTATATGTCACGATAAGCGCGGGGCTTGTAGCCCGGCGCTTTTTTGTATGGACAAGTCATTTGACGAGAAATGGGTTGATTAGTAGCGCAGTGCTAGGTTCTGCCCTATATTGTCCCTTGTGCTCCCCCAGCCTCCTTGGGGCCGGGATTCTTCATTCTATTTTCTGTCAGAGAGCGCGCCCATGAATTACGATATCGGCGACTTGCTCAACAGTTGGGAATTCAAGCCCGACGAGTTCCTCGCCCGGCGCATCCGCACCAGCAAGGGCGAGGAAAAACTTCAAATCCGCATCGACATGGGGCTCCTGCAGCTCGAATTGGATGGCCGTCCCGATGGCCAACAACCGCACGGCTGCTCTTCGCTGCTCGATTACTACCAAGACCTCATCGAATCGCGCGACCCCCCGGAAGGCTTCATGCTAAACGAGGACGAGTGCGAAGAACTCTTCCAAGAGGCATGGCAGTACTACCACCGCTACTTGAGTCTGTTCAACCTAGAGGACTACGAAGGGGTCGTCGCCGATACCGAGCACACCCTACAGATTTTTGAATTGGTCGATCAGTGCGCACCCAACGACGAGATCCGCTGGTACTTTGAGCAGTACTATCCACACGCGATTATGATGCAGACCCGGGCGTACGCCATGCTCGCGCTGCAAAGCGACGACTATCCAACAGCTATGCGCGCCGTGCAAGAAGGTATTGCCCACATCGAGAGCTTTGTCGAGGAATGGGAATCCGAGCTAGAAGAGGATTTGCCCGAGATTTCCTTTTTGCGCGAATGGTACGAGGAATTAGAGCAGGAGCGCCCGCTGTCCGAGCGCGAAAAATTAGAGCGCGACCTACAGGCGGCCGTGGAAGCGGAAAACTTTGAGGAAGCCGCGCGGCTGCGCGACCAGATCCAGACCCTGTGGCCGACGCCACAGCACCTCCTCCGCCCCAAGCGCTGAACTGTCAGCCCAGCCCCAACACATCTCCCATCGAGTACATCCCCGGCTCGGCCTGTGCTGCAAAGCGAGCGGCACGCAGCGCGCCCAAGGCAAAGGAATCGCGGCTCGTAGCGCGGTGCTGCAGTTCGAGGCATTCGCCTAAAGCCGCGAAGAGCACCGAGTGCTCGCCCGCCAAGTCGCCGCCGCGGATCGCGTGCATGCCAATCTCTTGGCGCGAGCGCTCGCCGACCACGCCCGACCGCCCGTGTACGGCTACCTCGCGCAAGTTGCGGCCCAAACCGGCCGCGGCCCGCTCGGCCAGCGTCAGCGCCGAGCCAGAGGGTGCATCGACCTTGTGCCGATGATGCGCTTCAATGACTTCCACATCGTAGTCGTCGCCCAAAACCCGCGCCGCTTCTTCGACCAGCTTGAACAGCACGTTCATAGCCGTGCTGAAATTCGACGCAAACACGCAGGTAATGTCTGCTACCGTCCGCTTGAATTCCGCGAGTTGCTCTGGGGTAAAACCCGTAGTCCCCACCACCATCGGCACCCCGCGCACCGCGCAGAGGGCCGCGTCTTCGAGGGTCGCCTCCGGGGTCGTAAAACATACTACTACTTGGTCGGGTTCGATGATGCCCGCCAGCGTATCGCTGACCGTTAGGCCAAGATGCCGCGCGCCAACGACTTCGCCGATGTCGCGCCCCACAGCCTCGTGGTCCGGGCGCTCCTTGCCGCCGCACAGATCCAAATCAGCCGCCGTCAAAATCAAGTGGGCCAGTCGTTGGCCCATGCGCCCGGCCACCCCGCAGATTACGATTTTGGTCATCGCTCTATCCTCGCTTAATACGATGGATACACCACGCGCTCGACCAGCGAGTCGTCGTGCAGACGCGCTTCCACATCCACCCCGAAAAACTCGGCGACCGGCGCAAAAGCCGTTGGGTCGTTGGCTGCTACTTGGCGCGCGGCATCCAGTACCGTTTGCGCGCCCGCGTGCGTCATCTTGCCCAGCGGTTGCCGCACGGGTCCAGCCGGCATGCCGAGAATATTCATCAGCGTCTTGACCGGCACCGGGTTGCGCGCCTTGCACTCGACCGGGCCATAAGCACTCTGCTCAGTCGTCGCAACGCCGACGATGCCAAAAAGCGGGGCCAGCTTCTCAGCCAAACTATCGGCCTCGTCCTCTTGGCCAGCGTTGAGCAACTCGGTGAGCCGCTGGATGGGACCCGGAATGACGTTGGACATCACCGAGATCACGCCAGCGGCCCGGATATCCGCACTCTTCATCATCGGCACGGTCTTGTCGTCATCGCCCGAGAGGATGGTAAAATCGTCGCCGCAGAGCCGGCGCGTCTTGGCCATGTTGTCCAAGTCGCCGGTCGCCTCTTTGACTTGGGCCACGTTGGGATATTGGTGGGCGAGGATGGCCAAATCTTCCACCTGCATCATGCAGCCGGTGCGTCCGGGGATGATGTAGGGAATGATCTGTACCTCGGGAAAGGCCCGCGCCACCGGCTCGACGTATTCGCGGCGAATCTCCAAGGAGCTGGGCCCATTGTAATAGGGATCGACCAGCAGCACGGCATCCGCGCCGATGTGGGCGGCGTGCTCGCTCCCCGCCATGGTCTCCTTGGTGGAGTTACTACCCGTGCCAGCAATCGATAGGGTGCGTCCCTTGGCCAGCGCAACCGTGCGATCGATGACTTCGTTGTGCTCTTCCCATACTAGGGTCGGGCTTTCTCCAGTCGTGCCGACGGCGAGCACCGCTTGGATATTGTTGGCAATTTGGAATTCTACCAGTTGTTCCAATCCGCCGTAGTCAATGCTGCCGTCTGCGTTCATGGGCGTCGCTAGGGCTGTACTACAACCTTTGAACATGGTCGATTTACCTCGCCTTGGCTTGTCAAAAATGGGTTGATTGGCGATTGTCTTTTTACCGCGATTGCCGAACATAATACGCCGCCCCAACTTTTGCAAATAGTCTCATTGAGGAGAAGCTATGCCCGCTACAATTGACATGCGCTACGGATGCAATCCCCACCAAGCAGGAGCCCGCTGCTCTATGGCCGATGGCCGCGCCCTGCCCATCGAGCCGCTCAACGACGCTCCCAGCTATATCAACCTCATGGACGCGCTCAACGCTTGGCAGCTCGTCCGCGATCTCAAAAGCGCCCTCGGCCTGCCGGCAGCGGCCTCGTTCAAACACGTCTCTCCGGCCGGTGCCGCCATCGCCGCACCGCTCGACGAGACCCTGAGCGCGTCTTACTTCGTCGCCGACCGCGACCTCAGCCCGCTGGCCACGGCTTACGCTCGCGCACGCGGTGCCGACCGCCTCGCCTCCTTCGGCGACTGGATCGCCCTAAGCGACGTGGTCGATTTCCCTACGGCCGATCTCATCCGCGTCGAGGTCTCTGACGGGATCATCGCCCCCGGCTACGAGCCAGAGGCTTTAGAGATTTTAAAAAAGAAAAAGGGCGGCCAGTACCGCATCCTGCAAATCGACCCCGATTACGCGCCTGCCGCGACCGAGCAACGCGAGATATTCGGCGTCCAGCTCGCGCAGCAACGCAATGATTTTATCCCCGACGACGCTTTTTTCCACAACATCGTCACGGCCCGCAAGGACTTGCCGGCTAGTGCCCGTCGCGACCTAACAGTGGCGACCATTGCCCTCAAGTACACCCAATCCAACTCCGTGTGCTTAGCCCGCGACGGCCAAGTCATCGGCACCGGTGCCGGCCAGCAGTCGCGCGTCCACTGCGTGCGCTTGGCCTGCGCCAAGGCCGACAACTGGTATCTGCGCCTGCACCCCAAAGTCCTAGGCATGAAATTCGCCAAGGGCCTCAAGCGCCCGGAAAAAATCAACGCCATCGACATCTATCTACAAGACGACGTCACCCCGGCCGAACTCCGGGCATGGGAAGCCAATTTCCGCGAGGTCCCAGAACGGCTCAGCGCCGAGGAAAAGCGGGCATGGCTGGATCATCTCAAGGGCGTGGCGCTGAGTTCAGATGCCTTTTTCCCCTTCCGCGACAACATCGACCGGGCGCAGCGTTCAGGCGTGGAGTACTTAGTCCAAGCTGGCGGGTCAACGCGGGATGATCTGGTAATTGAGGCGGCAGACGAATACGGAATGTTGATGATTAATTCGGGGGTACGGCTTTTTCACCATTGAGGGAATATGTCTATCTTTAAGAAGGAGATTGACCATCTATTTGAGACTTCTCTAGGGGATTACCATGCTAAAGCGAATTCACATTGACAACTACAAGTGCCTCACCAACTTCGACCTGCGTTTTGGAGAGCTGACGCTGCTGCTTAGAGTAAATGGATGCGGCAAGTCAGCCGTATTTGAGGTTGTGGGGAAATTGCGCGACTTTGTTCGCGGCGATGCACGGGTCGATGAATTGTTTTCCGCTGCTGACATCACTCACTGGAGTACAAAGCTTGAGCAACGCTTTGAATTGGAAATCGCCATACCCGGTGAAGTATGTCTTTACCGGCTTGTAATTGAACACAGCTTGGAAAGGCGATCCGCACGAGTAATACGCGAAGAGCTCCTGTCCGATGACAAGCCACTCTTTACTTTTATAAACGGCGACGTACAGCTCTACCGCGATGATCACAGCGAGGGACCAAAATACTCTTTCGATTGGACGCAATCGGGTCTTGCACCAGTGGCCGAACGGCACGACAATACCCGGTTGTGTGCATTCCGAGATCAAGTCCGCCGTTTTGTGACGCTTTTTTTGGAGACAAAACGCATGAGGAGCGGTTCGGATTCCGACACCGATAGGCTCAGCGACAGCGGAGAGAATTTCGCCTCGTGGTATCAGGGACGATTACAAGAGAATCCGAGTCAGATCTTTGAGGCGATGAATCATCTGCGCGACGTCCTGCCCGGTTTCTTGGGCTTGAGACTTGTACAAAAAGGCAGTGATTACAGGGAACTGTACGCCGATTTTTCTCCAAGCGATGGGAAAGCAGGCAGTATCTATCGGTTTGACCAACTCTCAGATGGTCAGCGTGCATTGATCGCACTTCATTTGCTCCTCTTTGCCGATGACGCTGAGCGCACTTTGTTTTTGGATGAGCCGGACAACTATATAACTCTCCCGGAATTACAACCTTGGCTCGCCGAGTTGGAGGATGGCTGTGGCGACACCCTGCCACAGACTATATTGATTTCGCATCATCCAGAAGCGATTGATTTTCTCAGTGACAAGGCGATCTGGTTGGGGCGGGAGCCAGAGAGTCATACGCGCATTCTGGATGTCAAAAACGACACGATGCTAAAAATATCCGAACTCTATGCCCAGGAGCTCGTACCATGACACAAGCAAGCGAAAGCCTGTCCATCGCAACCAAAGACAGTGTTATTCACAGCCGCAAGGACACTATGAGCGGTATGCCTGTTTTCAAGGGAACCCGCGTAGTTGTAAAGAACCTCTTTGATTACCTAGCATCTGGGTACAGCCTAGACGTTTTCCTAGAGGACTTTCCTTCGGTAAGCCGCGAGCAGGCGGTGAGGGCACTTGAAATGGCAAAAGAAGCTCTGGAGAGTTACGCTTATGAGAGTGCTTCTCGATGAGTCGGTTCCATGGGCATTGAGACACTATTTGCCTGGACGCGAAGTGCGGACGGTCAAATATATGGGATGGGACGGCAAGACCAACGGCGAACTCTTAGATATGGCGAGGAATGAGTTCGATGTTCTCATTACCGTTGACCAGAGCATCCAATACCAACAGAACATAAGCGAAGAGGATGTTGCGATCATAGTTCTTGCTGCAAGAACGAATGGTATCGACGATTTAAGAGGGCTGGTCCCTGAATTGCTAAACCACTTGGACTTCCCAAAACGCGGGCTAGTCGTCCGCATCGAAGCACCGTAAAATAAATGAAAGATCCTATTGTCGAAGAGATTCGAGAGATAAGGGATGCCCACGCGGCCAAGTTCCAGTTTGATTTACACGCGATCTGCGAAGATCTGCGCAAGCAAGAGAAAACCTGTGGGCACCCTGTCGTGTCTCTCCCACCCAAATGCATCCTCAAGAAGCCGTCTGAGTAGCCTTCCAAGCAAACAGGCCACAGTAAGAATCCACCATGTCCACACTCCACAGTATCTCGATCAAAGGCTTTAAGAGTATAAGCCATATTGAGAATTTGCCGCTTGGCCCAATCAATGTACTGATCGGATCGAATGGCTCGGGCAAGTCGAACTTCATCGGCGTGTTCCCCTTCCTCAATGCCATTAACTCACAGCATCTTCAACAATACGTCATTCGGGCCGGTGGGGCCGATAAGGTTCTACACTACGGATCTAAGACAACAGAGGAGTTGACCATTCAAGTCTCTTTTGACGAGAAGAGCTACGAGTATTCGATCACACTGAAGGCAACAGCCGCGGACGCGCTCTATGTAGATTCAGAAATTACCTACTCCCGGGATCAGTCGGGGCACGGTGGACATTATTCTGTACAACTTTTTGATAGTCTCTCCGGAGAAGGAGTCAGTGAACGTACGGAACCACCGCAAGTCGAGAATGACATAAAAAACCATCTCGACAGTTGGCGTCTCTACCATTTCCACGACACGAGTTCTGGCTCGTCAATGAAGAAGACTGCCGACTTGAACGACAACCGCTTTTTTCGTCCCGATGGTGCCAACTTGGCCCCGTTTCTGTACTACTTGCGCGAGAAGCATGAGTCTTCGTATAGCCTGATCCGTCGTACAGTGCAGAGAGTTGCGCCGTTCTTTGACGATTTTGCCCTTGCGCCTCAACAGCTCAACGAGGATAAAATTCGCCTCGAATGGCGGCACAAGGGAACCGACGCCTACTTTGATGCCGCTTCGCTCTCCGATGGCTCACTGCGGTTTATTGCACTGGCGACCCTGCTCCTCCAGCCAGAATCGCTTCGGCCCTCGGTCATTCTCTTAGATGAACCAGAGCTTGGCCTGCATCCCTACGCGATCACCACGTTGGCCTCCCTGCTCAAGCAGGCGGCGACCCAAACGCAGATCATTCTGGCGACCCAGTCGCCGTTGCTGCTTGATCACTTCGAGCCAGAAGATGTGCTCGTGGCCGACCGCGTGAGTGGACAAACACAACTCACGCGGCTGGATACGGCTAGCCTAGAAACGTGGTTGCAGGACTACAGCCTCGGCCAGTTGTGGGAGAAGAACGAGATCGGCGGTCGCCCGGCCCCAGAGTTGGCGACTTCCGGCTAAACGGAGAAGTCGAGAATCAAGCGCGCTTTTACCGTGAAGACTATCTGGAACAAAATCAAAGAAGAGCCTCTCTTGAGCTTTCTTATCGCCCTGCTCGTCCTAGCGTTCGGGGCTTTCGTCGGCATCCTGTTCTCTGAATGCGCCGAAAAGTATATTTCTGAACTTCTTGGCTTATCAGACAAAAACGATGCGCTAAAATTTCTGGGTATCGGCATGGGCGGCATCTTGGTCGCTCTGCAAGCCCTGATGTCCTATAGGCGTGCCAAGGCGATGGAGGGTACTGCAGAATCACAGGCCAAGGCCACAGAGGAGCAGGCAAAAGCCAACCAGCACACCGAAGAGGGGCAACGTCAGGAGCGTCTAAGAAACGCCATTGAACACCTAGGGCATGACAAAGAGTCTGTGCGTCTAGGCGGGGCCTACGAACTCTTCCATCTGGCAAAAGACACCGGAGACTTGCGCCAGACAGTGCTCGACATTCTCTACGCCCATATCCGCCGGACGACGGGCGAAAGCAAATATCGGGAAACGCACAAGTCGAAACCCTCGGAAGAAATCCAAAGCCTGCTGACATTGCTTTTCGTGCAGAAGCACGAGGTTTTCAAAGATTGCCATATCAACTTGCAGGGAAGTTGGCTGAACGGAGCCGATCTCAAGGAGGCGCGTTTAGAAAAGGCCGATCTTAGCAGGGCGCATCTGCAAAAGGCCGATCTTAGAGAGGCACAACTGCAAGGGGCTAATCTTAATGGGGCATACCTGACAAAGGCCGATCTTAGCAGGACACAACTGCGAGGGGGCTATCTTAATGGGGCATACCTGACAAAGGCCGATCTTAGCAGGACACAACTGCAAGGGGCTAATCTTAATGGGGCATACCTGCCAGAGGCTGATCTTAGAGAGGCACAACTGCAAGGGGCCAATCTTAATTTGGCACAGCTACAGGGGGCGATGCTTTCCAAGGCAAATCTGCAAGGAGTCCAAAGTGATGAATACAATTCCTTACCATTTTTACAACTTATAAATAAATCAATTGGTAAAGAAAGCGATCTATCCAACATAATCTTTGCAAAAGGATTGTATGAAGGAATAGTGAAAATTTCCATCGAAGGATTGCCTGATTACGAAGCAGAGGAGTTACACGACCGATTGGGTTTCCACATTCGCGGGTTCCCAAGCAATCAACTGCCACAAGACAGCGGTGCCATTACCGGCTCCTACACCGCAGAAGAAGCCGAACAATGGATCGCCGAATACGACCAATCCATGTCAGAAGTCCGGGGGGATAATAGCTAAATGCCGACCCTGCACTGGCTGACACGCGACGCCGACATCCACGCCGCTGCCCACGTCCCCTATCGTCTCCTCGAAGAAGCCCCCGATCTCTCCACCGGCGACCCAAACGCCGGCAACATGCTCATCCAAGGCGACAACCTGGAAGCACTCAAGGCACTGCTACCGTTCTACGCCGGCCAAGTGAAGTGCATCTACATCGACCCGCCGTATAACACGCGTTCGGCCTTCGAGCACTACGACGACAATCTCGAACATAGCAAGTGGCTGGCGACGATATGGCCGCGACTTGAGCTTTTACGCGACCTGTTGGCGGAGGATGGGTCAATCTGGGTGTCGATTGACGACAACGAAGCGCACTACCTCAAGATCATAATGGATGAACTGTTCGGAAGAAGAAACTTCGTGGCTAACGTGTTTTGGCAAAAGACTCACACGCGAGAGAATAGGACGGATGTATCGGCCGTACACGACCATATAATTCTCTTTGCACGAAACCGAGAAGTCTGGAAGGAAATCCGGAATGTTCTCCCCGCATCAGAGAGTCAGCTTGAGAGATTTACAAATCCAGATAACGACCCACGGGGGTCTTGGTCTTCGCTTCCAGCCCATGCAAAAGCTGAGAAGGGCCGCAGAAAGGAACAGTTTTTTACAGTGACTACCCCTTCAGGACGCACGGTTGATCCTCCTCCGGGGCGATGCTGGTTATATACGGAAGAGCGTTTTGCGGAAATGGTTGCAGACAATCGTATCTGGTTTGGAAATGAAGGCACTAATGTTCCCCGGGTAAAGAAATTTTTATCGGAAGTTCAACAAGGACTCGTTCCATCTACGCTCTGGTTTTACCAAGATGTTGGTACGACTGGAGAAGCAAAAAACGAAACCACAGGGCTATTCCCTGGAGAGACACCTTTCTCAACCCCAAAACCCGAACGTCTTATCCAACGCATCCTCCACATCGCCACCAATCCCGGCGACCTCGTCCTCGACTCCTTCCTCGGCTCCGGCACCACCGCAGCCGTCGCACACAAGATGGGCCGCCGTTACATCGGCATTGAAATGGGCGATCACGCCGTTACCCATTGCGTTCCGCGCCTGAACAAAGTGATTGACGGCGAACAAGGCGGCATCTCCAAAAGCGTCGGCTGGCAGGGCGGCGGTGGCTTCCGTTTCTATCGCCTCGGCCCGCCCGTATTCGACGAAGAAGGACACATCCGCTCAGACATTCGCTTTTCCGTGCTCGCCGCCCACGTCTATTTCAGCGAAACCGGACATCCGTGGCGCGGCAATAACGATTCCCCCTTCCTCGGCCTGCACGACGGCCGCGCTTATGCCCTGCTGTACAACGGCATCCTCGGCGACAGAGGCAACGTCTTGACCCGTACGACCCTCGCTGTGATTCGGGAAGAAATTGCGCACAAGGATGCCAGTTTCTCTGGGCCGCTCACGATCTACGGTGAACAGTCGCGCTTGACGCCAGCGACGCTCGACCGAGAGGACATCGTCTTCAAACAGACGCCCTACGATATCAAAGCGCGCACCTGATCCATGCAGCTAAAACAATACCAAGCCGACACCCTCTCCGTCCTGCGCCGCTTCTTCGAGGAAGCGCGTATCGCCGGCCCCAAGAACGCCTACGAAGCCATAACCCAAGAGCCAGAGCAGGCCGCGCGGCTCAGAGGCTATGCCGAATCTTATGCACCGCTAAAAGAATTGCCAGACGTTCCCTACGTCTGCCTGCGCCTACCCACCGGCGGCGGCAAAACAATCCTCGCCGCCCACGCCGTCTCCATCGCCCGCAATGCTTGGATCGAAAAAGACTATCCACTGGTACTGTGGCTAGTGCCGACCAAAACCATCCGCCGACAGACAGTTGAAGCCCTGAAAAACACCCGCCATGCGTATCGGCAAACGCTGGACGACGCTTTCGACGGCCGGGTGCGCGTATTCGATATCACCGACTTCACCCATATCCGGCCGCACGACCTGCGCGACCACTGCTGCATTGTGGTCGGCACTATCCAAACGCTGCGGGTAAAAAGCACCGAAGGGCGCAAAGTGTACGCCCACAACGAAGAAATGGAACCGCACTTCTCCGGCGTCCGGGATACTGCGCCGGGCTTGGAAAAGTTGGACAACGGCACCGTCAAATTCTCCTTCGCCAATCTGCTGCATCGGCATCGTCCGTTGATGATCGTCGATGAAGCGCACAACGCCGTCACTGGTCTGACGCGGGAAATGCAGGCACGGGTCAACCCCTGCGCCATCGTCGAGTTCACGGCGACCCCGCAGCGCAAGTCAAACATTCTGTACAGCGTCACCGCCCAAGAACTCAAGCGCGAAGCAATGATCAAACTGCCCATCATGCTTGCCGAGCACGACACTTGGCAGAACGCAGTGACCGGGGCCATTAACGCCCGTGCTTCGCTTGCAGAGAAGGCCAAAGACGATACCGACTACATTCGTCCCATCGTCTTGTTCCAAGCACAGCAAAAAAATCAAGAAGTGACGGTCGCGGCTCTGAAAGAGCACCTGATAGATGAGCAAATCCCGGAAAGCAAAATCGCCATCGCCACCGGCGACCAACGCGAACTCGACGGCATTGATTTATTCGACCGCACCTGTCCCATCGAATACATCATTACAATCGAGGCGCTCAAAGAAGGTTGGGACTGCTCCTTCGCCTACATTTTCTGCTCCGTATCACGCATCCAAAGCGCGACGGACGTCGAACAACTGCTCGGCCGCGTACTGCGGATGCCCTACGCCAAGCAACGCCAAACAGCCGACCTCAACAAAGCCTACGCCTTCCTGTCCGAACCGTCTTTTGGCGAGGCGGCGCACGCCTTGGCCGACAAATTGGTAGATATGGGCTTTGAGGAAGACGAGGCCCTCGACAACATCGAGTCGGTGCAACATACGCTCGACTTCCAGAGAGACTTGTTTAGCCCGCAGGAAAAGCCGGAGCCAGTATTCAAATATGCGACTCCGGCAACCCCGGAAATTCTGTCCGACCTCAAAGAGGCCGAGCACGACGGATTGCAGGTGCGCGAAACCGCTGAAGGACAGGTCGAAATCGCAATTACTGGCTGGATCAATCAGGACCGCGAGCAGACAATCTCCGAGACGTTACCCGAGCAGGAGCGAAAAGGATTTGCCACAGCCGTTGCTCAACACCGCGCCGCAGTCGAGGAACACATATCCCCCGCCGAACAAGGACAGCCATTTAAAGTCCCACGTCTCATGTCGGAAATCCAAGGCACGCTGGAATTTGCCGATACGGACGTGTTCATGGAATACCACGACTGGTCGCTACTCGATTATTCGCCGAAGATGGACGAACAGGAGTTCACTATCCGCGAGACGGCGCGCAGCTTTGAAATTGACCTCGACGGCAATCACATTACCTACCAGTTCGCCAGCGAAGAGGAGCAATTGGCGCTGGACATTGCCGTCGAAGGCTGGACTGCCGAGACGCTCGTCCTGTGGCTCGACCGACAGGTGCGCCAGATGGACATTCACCAGAGTGAATTGCTCAAATGGCTACGCCAACTGGTCGATCACCTGCTCAACACACGCGGCATGACCATCGCCGCGCTAATGCGTTGCAAATTTCTGCTCGCCAAAAAAATTGAGAATAAGATCGCAGCCATTCGCCAAAAGGAACGAAGCAGCGTCTATCAGCAGTACCTCTTGGTGCCCGCGGCCAATACAACGATCTCGTTTGACGATGCCTTTACATTCACAGACAACATGTACTGGGATCAACGGCGCTATCGCGGGCGCTGGAAACCACGCAAGCACTTTTTAGGCCCGGATCGCGTTCCCGCTTTTGATGGTGCAGACGACGGCGAGGAAATGCAATGCGCTCAAGTCATCGACAGTCTGGCAGCAGTGAAGTACTGGATTCGTAATGTCGCGCGCTATCCCAACTCGTTTTGGCTACCCACCGCAACGGACAAGTTTTACCCAGACTTTGTCGCCTTGCTAAACGATGGTCGTCTCCTCGTCGTCGAATACAAAGGCGCGCATATCGCCGAAACGTCCGATACCAACGAGAAGAGGACCATTGGCGCTCTTTGGGAGCGGTCGAGCGATGGCAACGGCCTGTTCATCATCGCAGAGCAAATGGTCGATGGGAAGGACGTGCGGCAGCAGTTACAGGAGAAAACCAAATGACAACGGAACGAACCCCATTGGGTCGAGAAATCGAGACGGCCCTAGGAGAGGTGCTCGCCCACGTGCGCGGTGAGATCGATCTTCCCTGCCGAATCGTGGATGATCCGACCGCAGAGCGGATTCGCGCGCTTCGTGACGGCATTGAGGATGCGTCTCAAGAAATTCGTCAAGCGGTGCCTCAGCAGTCACAGGAGAAAGCCAAAGATTCTTGACTTCGCTTTATCACACAATCTACGCGGGCAATCGGTCGGACTGGGAACAATTATTCGGGGGAATAGATCCTCCTGGCTTGCCCTGACTGAAGCGAACCAAGCATCCGCTCAAGCTCAGGCATCAGCTTCTGGAGCTCTGTGAGACTCTTGTTCCGCGCGCGCAAGATCACGACTGCCAAGTCGAACTGTTGAAGAGGTTGCTGCTCAGGAAGGTGGTTATCCATTGTGACGAGCACATCGAAATGCTCTTGGGCAGCGCGTAGTAGCGCGCCGTTTTTCAATCCCTTCCAACCCCGGTACTCGACCGTCTCAACATCAACCGCCTCCCCGAAGTGAAACCTGAGCCGGGTTGGAATATCCTCGTCAAGAAGTACTCTCACCCTGTGACCTCAAGCGATCCAATCCATCGGGCGAAAGGTCGAGATACGATTCGATCTGCCAGCGTTCGACGCTAGGGAAATCAATCAAGAACTCTTCAACTGAATGATCGGCCTTGAGGTAATCCACAAGTGTGTCGACTGGAACCCGAGTGCCAGCGAATACCAAATCGCCGCTGTGTACCTCTGGGTCCCGAGAAACTACTTTTCTGAGTTCAATCGCGTTGTGTTTCGCTTCTGCCATAGGATGACCTCGCTTCGATGGCGATAGGTGCCCACCTGTCGTTAGCAACTATGTCATAGCTATATGAAGCAAGATAACGATACACCTGAGATGAACAAGATTAAAGCGACTTCTGCGCTTCCGACAGCAACGCCCTCTCCCGCGCCTTAAGAATGTGCCCGACAATCGCCTCCAGTCCCTCTCGATCCTTGATGCAAGCAAAAACCGTCGGCCCCTCGCCGCGCATCTTCTTGGCATCGCGATCCATCACCCCCAGATCCGCCCCCACCATCTCAGCCAGATCAGTTTTGTTAATCACCAACAAATCCGACTGCGTCGTCCCCGGACCGCCCTTGCGCGGAATTTTGTCGCCGCCGGACACGTCGATAACGTACACCGAATAATCGACGAGCTCGCGGCTGAAATGAGCCGCCAAGTTGTCACCGCCACTTTCGACCAACAGTAAGTCGATGCCCCCGGCGAAACGATCCATCAAGTCTTCGAGCGCATTCAGATTCAGCGAAATGTCCTCGCGGATCGCCGCGTGCGGACAACCGCCAGTCTCGACGCCGACGATGCGCTCCTGTTCCAACGCCTCGTGCCGCAGCAGAAATTCGGCGTCCTCGCGGGTGAAGATGTCGTTGGTGACCACCCCCAAGCTATACTCGTCGCGCAGCCTTTCGCACAAAGCCTGCAACAGCGCCGTCTTGCCGCTGCCGACCGGCCCGCCAATCCCCACCGTAAAGGCTCGGTCGGCAAAATCGCGGTGCGGGTTCGGACTTTCGCGGTCAGCAAAAAATCCAGGCGAGTCAAACGGCTCGTGTGTGTGGTCATGGTCGTGACCCATATATACCCCTCAACTTTGGAAAAGACGCGAATAGAGATCGTCGTGTACGCTCTGGGCGATGTCGAGTTGCGGTGCGCAACGCGTCGCTTGTGAGTACGGTCGCCCGGCCACTTCCGCCAGGAATTCCTCGCAATACACATACAGACCCAATTGCCGTCGCGTGGCCTCCATCGGCCCGACGATCCCGAGACGCACCGCAGCGCTCATCTGATCCCTGAGCACTTGAAACATGTAGAGCTGTTGGGCATCGGCTTGTGCAAAGCCCGTAGCCTTCAACGCCAGCCCAAAAACCACCGTGTAGTGCGCATGCGTCCGACGCAAGTTTGCGAACTTGACCTCTGGATACAAACCAGCCATCAACCGCAACCAGTTCTTGCCCAAAATCAAACTCGCCCGACGCATCGCCGGAGCCGCGATCATCGCGTCGTAAAAATGCAACATTTCCGCCACGGCATTTTCGTCAGATTCAGCATAACAGGAATGGATAAATGGAATCTCGCCGTAGGCCGCAGCCATCAGCGCCGAATGCACAAACTCTTCCAGCGCCCCAGGAGCATCCAACAAGCCCAACTGATAAGCCCCCTCCAAGCCATTAGAAAAGGCGTAGCCACCGGCCGGCAACGCACTGTCGGCTAGGTGCATCAACGGATAAAGGCGATCCATTGACTCTTATCGCAATTATTCTGGCCGCTTATCACCTGCTATAATTCCTAATTCTCAATTCTCAATTCCTAATTCCTAGAACAGGTGATACAGTTGCGCCAGCGGCAGTTTCTCTGCCGGTTCACAAGTAATTTCCTCGCCGTCAACCTTCACCTTATAGGTCTCCGGATCAACCTCGATATTGGGCACCACATCGTTGAGCCGCATATCGGCCTTGCCAATGTCGCGGCAGTGTTCGACCGGCACGACAGCCTTCGCCAACCCGTACTCCCCCACCCGCTCGCGCGACGCCTGCGAAACAAAAGCCAGCGACGTCGGCCCAACCGCGTTGCCATAAGACCCAAACATGGGACGCGGATACACGGGCTGCGGCGTGGGTATCGAAGCATTGGCGTCCCCCATCTGCGCGTAAGCAATCACTCCACCTTTAATCACTAGCTCGGGCTTGACGCCGAAAAAAGCAGGCTGCCACAGCACCAAATCGGCCAGCTTACCCGTTTCCACCGAACCGACCTGGGCCGAGAGTCCGTGCGCAATGGCTGGATTGATGGTGTATTTGGCGACGTAGCGCCGCGCGCGATAGTTGTCAGCACCGCCCGCGTCCTCGGGCAACAGGCCCCGCTGCTGGCGCATCTTGTGCGCCGTCTGCCAAGTCCGGCACACCACCTCCCCCACTCGCCCCATCGCTTGGCTGTCCGAGGCGATGATCGACAGTGCGCCCAAGTCGTGCAAAATGTCTTCGGCAGCGATAGTCTCCTGGCGAATCCGGCTCTCGGCAAACGCCACGTCCTCGGGAATATTCTTGTCGAGGTGGTGGCAGACCATCAGCATATCCAAATGTTCGTCTATGGTGTTGACCGTGAAGGGCCGCGTCGGGTTGGTCGAAGAGGGCAGCACATTGGCCTCGCCGCAAAGCCGCATAATATCGGGCGCGTGGCCACCTCCAGCTCCCTCGGTGTGGTAGGTGTGAATCGTCCGCCCTTTGAAAGCCGCCCGCGACGCCTCGACAAAGCCCGACTCATTGAGCGTGTCGGTGTGGATGCAGACCTGCACGTCGAATTCTTCAGCGACTGCCAAACACGCATCAATGGCCGCTGGCGTCGTACCCCAATCTTCGTGCAGCTTGAGGCCGCAAGCCCCAGCCTCAACTTGCGCCGCCAATCCCGGGCGCAACGACGAGTTGCCCTTGCCCAAAAAGCCAAAATTGAGCGGCCAAGCATCGGCCGCCTGCAGCATCGTGCGGATGTAAAAAGCCCCTGGAGTACAAGTAGTGGCATTCGTCCCAGTCGCCGGTCCGGTGCCACCGCCGAGCATCGTAGTAATCCCCGACGCGATGGCCTCTTCAATTTGCTGCGGACAGATAAAATGCACGTGTACGTCCAGTGCCCCCGCCGTCAAAATCAGCTTCTCTCCAGCCACCACTTCGGTGGTCGCGCCGACGACCATCTGCTCGGCAACACCCGGCATAATGTCCGGGTTGCCAGCCTTGCCAATCCCGGCGATGCGCCCGTCCTTGACGCCAATGTCGGCCTTGTAAATGCCCGTGTAATCGAGCACCAGCGCATTGGTAATTACCAAGTCCAGTGCCTCTTTTTGACTCGCGCCACTCTGCTGCCCCATGCCGTCGCGCAGCACTTTGCCGCCGCCGAACTTGCACTCCTCGCCGTACACAGTGTGATCTTGCTCGACCTCGACAATCAAATCCGTGTCGCCCAGCCGCACCCGGTCGCCCGTAGTCGGACCGTACATATCCGCATAAGCGCGTCGATCAATCCGCATGATTACTCCGCTCCTAAAAAGCCGCGCTCTTTAGCGCGTTCAAGGGCTGCGTCCTTGTTGTCGTCACTCAAGGCTCCGCCGATCAAACCACTGCCGCCTTGGACCACGCGCCCGCCAGCTACGGCGACCAGAGTCACCGTCTTGGTCTCCCCAGGCTCAAAGCGCACCGCCGTCCCCGAGGGAATATCGAGGCGAAAGCCATAGGCACGCGCGCGGTCAAAGCGCAATTCGGCGTTGGCTTCAAAAAAGGGAAAGTGCGACCCCACCTGCACCGGGCGGTCGCCCATGTTCGCCACTTCGAGCTCCACCTTCTCGCGGCCATCATTGAGCGCGAGTTCCCCATCCGCCACCAGCGCTTCCCCAGGCGCAGCACTAGACGCGTTGTCTGGCGACCACGTCTCACCCACCCGCACCAGCCCCGACCCATAGAGCGCCAACTCGGCGTTGCCGCGCGCCCGGCAGATCGGCTGATGCACCGTCACCAGTTTGGTGCCGTCGGGAAACGTGCCCTCCACCTGCACCTCGTGCACCATCTCCGGCACCCCCGGCAACACATCTTCAATCCCGAGCAACTGCTTGCCCTTGTCCATCAAGGTAGCTACCCGCTCGCCATCGCGGATAAATTCGAGCAACTGCGCCGAGATCAGCGCGGTCGCCTCCGGGTAGTTCAGCCGCAGGCCTCGGGCATAGCGCTTCTGCGCCACAAATCCGGCGTTGTGCAATATTAGCTTGTCGATTTCCCTCGGTGCAAGCCGCATGAATCCTCCCTCAAAACGTCAGATGGGTCTTGATACTTTCATCCGACAACTCGTCGGCTGTCCCCTGCAACAGAATACTGCCGCGGTCCATCAGAAAGAAGTGATCGGCGATCTGCCGCGCGAAGTCGAAGTACTGCTCGACCAAGACGATGGCGAACTCGCCTCGCTCCTTGAGCTGGAGCAACACCCTTTCTATTTCCAAAATGATCGACGGCTGAATACCTTCAGTCGGTTCGTCCAGCATCAGCACCTTGGGTTCGCCGACCAGCGCCCGGGCAATGGCCAACTGCTGTTGCTGCCCGCCGCTCAAATTGCCGCCCATCCGCTCCTTCATGTCCGCCAACACCGGAAAGAGCGCAAACACTTCCTCGGGCACCTCGCCACCGCCCTGGCGCGCCTGCAAGCCGATCTCCAAGTTTTCCCGCACTGTTAGCTGCGGAAAAATCTCGCGGCCCTGCGGCACGTACCCCAACCCCCGTCGAGTGCGCTTGTCAGCCGTCAGCGCAGTGACGTCCTCGCCGGCAAAAAACACCCGGCCCTTGCTCGGCGTCAACAACCCCATGATCGCCTTGAGCAGCGTCGTTTTGCCGACGCCGTTGCGCCCCATCACCGCCACAATCGAGCCGCCGGGAACCCGCAAGCTAATATCCCGCAAGATGCGGCTGCCCCCGTAGTGGACATCCAACTCCTCCACCGCCAGCGTGGTCTCAGCCGCCTGCACTGCGCTCCTCCCGTTCCATGGCCGTTCCCAAATAGCACTCAATGACGCGCGGATCGTTCTGCACCGCTTCCATCGGCCCTTCGACTAAAATTCTACCCTCGTGTAGCACCGTGACCTTGCGGGCGATTTGCCGCACGAATTCCATGTCGTGCTCAATGACAATCAGGGCGTGATCTTCGGCCAGCCCCTGGAGAATCTCCCCGGTGCGGAAAGTCTCCTCGTCGGTCATACCTGCCGCTGGCTCATCCACTAAGAAGAGCGTGGGATCCTGCAAGATGACCATGGCGATCTCCAACCACTGCTTCTGACCGTGCGACAGGGTACCGGCGACCTCGTCGAGCACATCCTCCAGCCCCGTGCGCTCGGCCACCTCCTCAATCCGGCGGCGCTCAGCCGCTTGGAGCCGATAAAACAGCGAGGCGAAGACGCCGCGATTGGCCTTCACGGCCAGCATCAGGTTGTCAGCGACGGTCAGCGAAGTAAAAACCGTCGGTGCCTGAAACTTGCGCCCCACCCCTAAATCGACGATCTCGTCCTCGCTCAGCTTGGTCAGGTCCTGATCCTTGAAATAGGCGTGGCCGACGTCGGGCCGCGCCCGGCCGCAGAGCACATCGAGCAGGGTCGTCTTGCCCGCGCCGTTGGGACCGATGACCACCCGCAGCTCGTTTTGGGCGACCTCAAAAATGTCGATATCCAACGCCTTGAAGCCGTCGAACGACACGCTCAACTTCTGCACGTATAGATTGTCCATCTAAATCATTCATAAGATAATCCGCAGATGGACGCAGATGGACGCAGAATAGTAGGCTTCTCGAATCGTTCAAGTCCTATATCTGTGTCCATCTGCGTCATCTGCGGATACATTAAGCCCGGCGCAAGCGCCCGACTATACCAGCGACGCCCTCGGGAAAGAACAGCACCACCCCGACAAAGAGCGCGCCGAGGAAGTAGAGCCAAGTGCCGGGGAACGCGCCAGTGAGAAAGCTGTAGAGCAAATTGACTAGCACGGCTCCGACGATCGCGCCCACCAATGTCCCCCGGCCACCGACCGCAGTCCACACCACGATCTCAATCGAAGCCTGCACGTCCATGCGCCCCGGCGTGATAATGCCGGTCTGCGGCACGTAGAGCATCCCCCCCAAGCCCGCCAAGGCACTGGCGACGACAAAGACGAAGAGCTTATAGCGAGTGATGTGGTAGCCGATAAAGCGCAAACGGTGCTCGCTGTCGCGGATGGCCACCAGCAATTTGCCCAATTTGGAGCCGACGATATAGCGGCACAGATAATACGCCCCCACCAGCGCCGCACACGCCACCACGTAGAGCCCGCGCTTGGTCGCCGGTTCGGCCAATTCAAAGCCCAGCAGCGTCTTGAAATCCGTCAGCCCGTTGGTCCCCCCCAACATAGTCTCGTTGCGCAAAAAAAGCAGCCACATCGCCAGCGCCAGCGCCTGAGTGATAATGGCCAAATACACGCCCTTGATGCGGCTGCGGAAGACGAGAAAGCCAAAGACCAGCGCCGCCAATCCCGGCACCAACAGCCCGAGGAGCAAGGTCAGCGGCAGGCTGTGAAACGGCTCCCAAAAAAGCGGCAACTCCTCGACCCGATTCCAAACCATAAAGTCGGGCAACGCGCTGCCGTACACACCTTTCGTCCCGGTCTTGAGTAGCATGTGCATACCGATGGCATAGCCGCCCAAACAAAAGAAAAACGCCTGGCACAGCGACAGAATGCCAGTAAATCCCCAAATCAGGTCCATCCCAAGAGCGACGATGGCAAAACAAAAATAGCGCCCCCACAAGTTCAGAGTCGTATCGGCAACTAGCCCCAGATAGTTGAGCAGCGGGACTAGCACCCCAAAAAAGGCGAACAGCAAACCAGCGACGATGTGGTGTCTAGACGCGCTCACAGTTCGGCGCTCCGTCCTTTGGCAGGGAAGAGGCCGGTCGGACGCGATTGCAAGAAGACGATGATCAAGCCCAACAGAATTACCTTGCCGTACACAGCTTCAAAGAGCGGTTCGAGCATCTTGTTGAAAATGCCGATCCCTAACCCGGCGCTGATCGTGCCCAGCAGCTTGCCGACTCCGCCGGTGACGACCACGAGAAATGAATCGACGATGTAGGTCTGGCCCATGTTGGGCACGACGTTCCCAATCAGCGTCATCGCCCAACCGGCGACTCCGGCAATCCCCGTGCCCAGGGCAAAAGCCATGGAGTCAATGCGCCGCACCGGCACCCCAACGCAGGCGCTCATCGCCCGATTCTGGGTCGTGGCCCGCAGCTTGAGCCCAAAGCGCGTGCGAAAGAAAAGCGCCAACAGCATCCCGACGATTGCCGCGGCCAGCGCCATGATAAACATGCGGTTATAGGGCAACACCACCTGGGGAGCCATCTCCCAGCCGCCGCTTAGCAGTTGCGGCAACTTCACTGCCGTCAGATCGCCAAAGATGCTGCGCGCCGCCTGAATCAGCACCAGACTGATGCCCCAAGTGGCCAGCAGACTTTCGAGCGGTCGGCTGTATAATCGGCATATAATCGACGCCTCCAACAGGAACCCGACGCCGCCAGCAACTAGGAAGGCAAGCGGAAAGGAGATGGCGAAAAACAGATCGCCGTACTCCGGCGGCAGCACGCCCAAGCACAGGTTTTGCACCACAAACGTGGTGTACGCACCGATCATCATAAACTCGCCGTGCGCCATGTTAATCACCCCCATTTGCCCGTAGATGATCGCCAACCCCAGCGACATCAACACCAGAATGGACCCCAAGCTCAGACCGATAAAAATCGTCTGCACCGCCTGCATGGAGGAACTAAAACGCCGCAAGCTAGTCAGGGCCGCTGCCGCCCGCTCCCGGACCCGCGTGTCAGGTTCGGCAAAGACCCCAGACTCGTCTGTACTCAAGAGTCTCTCTAACACAGGTATGGCCAACGGACTGCGCAGTTCCCCCAATGCAGCCACCGCCTGCAAACGCACCTCGGCCTCCGCGTCGGCCAATTGCAGCTTGGCCAACGACACCCGCTTCAATCGCTGGATTGACCCATCCGTCTCTTCCTCGATAGAACGGCGCAACGCCGGGATGGCGGTCGCGTTTCCTTTATTACCGATATTTTCAGCGGCAATCCGCCGTTTGTCCGCATCCGAATGAAACAGTTCCATCTGCAACAAATAGGGCTGGATCAGTGCCCTAATTTTTCGATTGCTCTCGACCTCTTCTATATCGTAAAGCGAAACTTTGACCTGCTCACCATCCCCGCCGAGAATAGGCACGCGCTCGGGATAAGCTGTAAAAAGCGGCACAATCGAATCGCCGTACTCATCCATTTCCTCGTCGCCAATGAGCACTAAGCCGCTCTGCACTTCGCGCTCGCTCCAGCGATAGACCTCCCCGCTAAACAGCCCCCGCATCAATGCATAATGGCCTTGGTCGTAGCGCACGGCCAAGTCGGTTATGGCCTGTTGGATCTCCGCGTCATCGCCGCTGGCCAGCCGCGCAAACTGCTCCTCGTCCCACGTGTCGGCTCCAGCCGCTCCAGCCGCTAAGACCCACACCGCCAGTATTTTCAGAACCTGTTTAGCCAAACACAAACTCAGTCTTTTTAGTTGACGTGGTGCAACGATTAGCCGACGATTTCTTTCGTTGGTTAGGCTCTTTGACAAGAGAATACGTTGGGCGTTTCCGTGCCGAATCGCGCACGGTGTAAAACGTATTGCGTAGGTCGCCAAAAGAGCGCCGGTCTCCTAAACGAGTGCCATAACAACGCACCGCCGGCCTTGCGACCAACGTGCCGTAAAGCAATCAGTGTGGGATAGCACACTGTCGGTGCAAAACCGTAGAAGCCCAAGTCCTTGCAGGATTGGGAGCTATCACCGTACCAATCGCTAAACAACTAAGCGGCCGTCTCCGCTCCACCCACCTAAAACGTTAGCAGCGACTCCAGCGCAATTTGCGTCACCGCGTCGGCGTCACCCACTGTAAGCATCTTCACCTCGGCCACCAGACCCCAGTTGTCCGAAACGGCGAAACTCGGAGCGATGGTGATCTCACTAGTTTCGTCGTCCTCGCCGCCACCAATAGGAGTCCACCCGATAGCCGAGTACCGAGCCGTTACGCCAACCTGATCGCTCAGGCCGTAGTTGACCATCCCGAGATACCCCAACCCCGACTCATAATCGCCCCAATCGCTCATCGAATTCACCTCGGCAGCGACCGTTAGCGGCCCCGTCTCCAACATGCCCCAAACGTTGATCAAGGTCTGCTCGTCTTCTCTAGCCAACGCGGCTTTGGCCGTTACCCCTTCCACGGGCATCAGAGCAACCTGAGCCTCAAACCCCACATCGCTCCCATCCCCTGAGAAATCGGTCTCCGCGCCGTCCCACACGCTAGAGACAACCGCCCCGTACAGACCGAACATATCCGAACCATAGGAGGCCGCGACCCCATTCTGATAGCCGCCATAGACCAGCGTAGCCGAGTACGAATACTGATACATACCGGTGGGTTCGGCTGCTTCAAAGCCGGTGCAACTCAGAAACTTACCGACGGTGAGCGCCAAGCCCTCGCCGGTGTCGTACGTGATAAAGGCCTGCTCCAGCTCGACCGGAGCGGTAGGCCCCAAGGCATTGACATCCGCCCGCATGGAGATTCCCTCCCCGAGGTCTGTCGAGACATCCAACTCGAACTGGTCCAGCGACATGCTCGCGTCCCCATCGTCGCTGAACACGCTCATATCGACAAACCCGGAGAATTCGACCTCGGCGGATACCGTCTGGGCGGCAAAAATCGCCAGTGCAAATGCTATAACTTTCTTATTCATGTTTGCGTCCTTCTGCGCTAGGTAGGGGCGACCGACCGGTCGCCCTTACTATTCTAGGGTATAGGTGCCCATGTAATTGACGTGGTCGCAGTCCTTGTCGGCACTGGTGATGTCGTCCCACGGATCAGGGGCCACGAGGCCATCCGACTCATAGACGATCTTGAACTGGCCGTTCTTCTTGATCTCGCCGATATAGACGGGCTTGTGCAGATGGTGATTGCGCTCGTCCATCATCACTTGGCCGCCCGGCGAGTCAAACGCCAGCCCGTAAAGCGCCGGTCGCACCTTTTCCACGTCGAAGGAACCGGCCTTTTCAACCGCACCTTTCCACAGATAAACCCCGGTATAGGCCCAGAGAATCGGATCGTCGGTGACGCGCATTAGGCCGCCGGGCAGATCGTTGGCCGCGCAGTACTGCTTGAAGCTCTTGACGAAATCCCGGTTTTCCTTGGTGGCAACCGACTGGAAGTAATTCCAAGCCGCCAGATGGCCAACCAAAAACTCGGTATCCATCGCCCGCAGTTCGTCTTCGGCCACTGAAAAGGCCATGATCGGGCACATCGCCGAAGTCAGCCCCTGATTGGCGAATTCCTTGTAGAAGGGCACGTTGGAATCGCCGTTGATCGTGCTCAAGACCGCAGCCTTACCATCGGCGGCAAAACTCTTGATCTTCTGCACGATGGTCTGGTAATCCTGGTGGTGGAAGGGCGTGTACTCCTCCATGATATTCTCCTCGGGCACCCCTTGGTCGAGGAGATAGGCGCGCAGGATTTTGTTGGCCGTGCGCGGGAATACGTAGTCCGTGCCGAGCAGATAGAATTTCTCGTACCCGCCGCCTTCCTCGCTCATCAGATACTGGGCGGCCGGAATCAACTGCTGGTTGGGAGTAGCCCCTGTATAAATAATATTGCGCGAGCACTCCTCGCCCTCGTACTGAACCGGATAGAACAGCAGCCCGCTGTTTTCTTCAAAAACCGGCAACACCGACTTGCGCGACACCGACGTCCAGCATCCGAAGACGGACGCCACTTCGTGCTCTAGCAGCAGTTCTTTGGACTTTTCGGCGAACAGGTCCCAGTCGGACGCCGGATCGACGACCACCGGCTCAATTTTGCTGCCCAACACGCCGCCGTTGGAATTGATTTCCTCGACCGCCATCAACACGGCGTCGCGCAGCGATACCTCCGAGATGGCCATCGTGCCGCTGAGCGAATGCAGGACGCCTATTTTGACCGTCTCCTCCGCCTGCGCGCTCGAATGCGTTCCAACGAAGATTAGCCCTAAGGCGACAAATGCAATCCAGAACTTACTTGATCTTCCCATTGAATCCCTCCAAGAATTGAATTGTAGTGTTAAATGGCCTGAACGCACCGTTCCGGTAGTCCGCTCCGACCGATTCCGCTCTCCTACTGCAAAAAGGATACCACAACGGCACCCGTAGCAGTCTATAGACGGAGCAGGAGGGAATATTCTTGTTACTATCTCTTTATGTCGCAAATAGATACGCGATTTGTAATTTTATTTATTTTTCGTACGTAAATGGCATTTTTGGCGGTTTACTCGCTTAGTTTTCCAGTCAATCGACGCCAAAAATGTAGTTTTACGAATTTGAAAAAAGACAAATATGTCGTTTTAGAGGGTCTTGTGGTGAGACGAGTTCGCCCTTCGCAGCATTCTGTGACTAGGGCGAGCACTCAAAAAAGACAAATATGTGATGTTTTGTGAATTTGCTGCCGAATAGACTAATACTTTCGGCGCAGTGGATTTTCGCCTAGGACTTGGGGCAGCGATACAGCCGTGGCGAGCGCGTGCAAGACTTCCTCTAGATCGCCATTGGTCCGCCCCAAGGCGCGGAGCGCGAGCACGCCAGGACGCGGTTCGGCAAGCGAAACCAACGCTGCCTTGCTAGTCCCGCGCGTCCGCTGACCAGTGAGCAGCGGCGCTAAGTCACGACGCAGTACTTCCTCGACGGCAGCACGCGCTGGATCACCGACGATAAAGGCATTGGCGAATGCCGTGTATGGGCCAAAAGCTCCAACGCGGTCCGGGGTCTGCCGCTTGGGCTGCAAACGCAAGCGTTCGACCAATACCAGTTCATTTTCCAAGTAGATGGATATATTAGATGTATAAGAGCTGTAGTGGAACTGCTCGCCTCGTTCGCCGCGGCCGGCCGTGCCTCCATCGAGCAAGACCAGCGCGGCTCCCGCACTTAGATGCCAGACCTGCTCCTGCACAAAGGCGCTGTCGGCATAGGGCACCACCGGGTCGGGCAGCGATACTACGCAAGCGCCTGCTTCGATGTGCCCGGCTAGCTCCTGTCGCGCGACCTGACCGTCGGCGGTCTTGTACACTTTGGTAAAGGCCTGCGTGCCCAAAAAGAGCTTGGCCTCCCGACCACAGCGCACGCGCAGCCGGACGCAATCGCCAGCGACCAAACCGCCGCCATAGCTAGAAAGCACGGCCGTGCTGTAATCGGCCTCGACCTTGGGGCTGAGGATCTTCAACGGCGCAACGGCCAAGCAGGATGTCAACCGCGACCTTCCCCCGACGCGGTTCACTTTAACAATGGACCAACCCTCGTCCATGTCTATAGCATCTTGTTCTATTCTGCGTCCATCTGCGTCCATCTGCGTCTATCTGCGTCCATCTGCGGATCATCAAATCGGCGCTAACCAACCCCCATCGACAGGCAACGCCGTCCCGGTAATCCACTCGGCGTCGTCCGAGGCAAAAAACGCCACCGCCCGGCCAATATCCCTCGGCAGACCCAATCTCGGCAAAGGCGTATCCTGCCGACATTGCTCGATAATTTCCGGGGTCAAATAGTCTTGGATCGGCGTCTCAATATAGCCCGGACACACTGCGTTGACCGTGACATTGTCCCCGGCTAGTTCCAACGCCAAATCCCGCGTCAGATTCACCGCGCCAGCCTTTGTCGGCGCATAGGCTGGACCGCCGCCGCCGCCAAAGGAGTGAACCGAGGCAATGTTGATGATGCGCCCGGCCGCGGATTTTTTCAGATAGGGCGCGGCAAATTTGGTCGTGAGAAAAATCGAGCGCAGGTTGACGCCCACGACCCGATCCCAATCTGCAACGCACAGTTCTTGGCTGTCCCCCGGTATGATGATCCCGGCGTTGTTGACCAGAATATCCACCCCGTCAAAGCGCTCGACGCTGCGGGCTATTAGGTTTTCCACCGCCTTTTCGTCGGCCACATCGGTTTCGACAAAGAGCGCCTCGCCGCCCTCTCCGACAATGACTTCAGCCGTGGGCGGCTGCGGCTCGGTTTCGTGAAACTTGCCGATCTTGGGCGCTTCCTGCATATCGGCCACTACGACCTTAGCCCCTTCGCGGGCCAGCTCGAGACAAATACCTCGCCCAATCCCCGAACTTCCTCCGGTAACAACGGCGATGCGATTCTGTAAACGCATGAATTTCTCCTCCTGTTTGGCGCAAAATCTATGGCGGGCAGAGAGGGGGGACAAGGCGGCATGGCCGGTCATTTGATGCGGCAGCAAATTGACTCTAACAACGCGATGTGTAACTTTTTATAGCTGTACGAATGGGTCAAAATCGAGCGGTTGTCTATTGATCCATACTCCGAGATAAGCCCTATCTGTTTGGTCGTACATTAAGATAGGCGAAGGAGCACCATTGCTTGAAAAATCACACATCACGTAGCATTGATTAAGGAGCGCACCCCATGAAAACCCCCGTTTTTCGTTCCGTCTTTTGGGCGTTTATCGGTTTCTTGATCCCACCGATGGCCGTAGGCCATGCGTCGCCCGCGCCCTCCGATAGTGTCCATTTCCGCCTGCCGCTCGACTTCGAGCGGTGGGAGCGCGATACCTATGCAGCCGGCAAACGGCTGGCATACCTGAACGTCGGCGAACCCCGGACCGTGCGGCTGATTTACTTTTTGCCCAACGACCGTCCGTATCGCGCTGAAGTGGCTCAGAAGATGAAAGACGAAATTCGCCAAGTTCAGACATTTTATGCCGAGCAGATGCAGGCGCATGGATACGGCGACATGACCTTCCGCCTTGAAACCGATGCCGAGGGCGAACCGCTAGTACATCGCGTAGATGGGGAACACCCCGATAGCTACTATTCCGACGAGGCATTTGGGGCTGTGTATATCGAGATTATGCCGGCGTTTGATCTCGAGACTAACATTTGCCTTACCTTCATTGACAATAGTCGTAGTTCTACACCAAGAGGAGTTAGTTGGGGGAAAAATGGGGGTGGGGCGTCAATAAATGACCATTCTGACTGGGAAACAGCGGCCCATGAACTTGGACACGCCTTCGGCTTGGAGCACGATTTCCGCGATAATGCGTACCTCATGGGGCATACCGACGGATCGGAGTTATCGGCGTGTGCTACCGAATTCTTAGCCGTGCATCCCCACTTCAATCCCGAAATCTCAGTTGAACGGGGACAGCCGCCGACTGTCGAACTTATTTCGGCCCCTGAATATCCGGCAGGTGCAACCAGCTTTTCCGTTAAACTTCAGCTCGGCGATCCGGATGGGCTTCAGCAAGTTGTCCTGCTTACTACTAGATTTGATGAAGTAAAGGCGTGTCGTGGGTTGGAGGGCAAAAAAGAGGCCGTCGTCGAGCTCGACTTTGACGACGATACTCCATCTCACCAAATCCCCCCTCCCGTGCGTCCGGTTCATGTAAAAGTCGTTGATACAGATGGCAATGTTCGCTATGCGTCCTATGACCTTGTGGAAATTTCGCCGTACCAAATCGCCACCCTCCCTGGCCATGGGTATGGGGTTCATTCGGTATCGTTTTCGCCCGACGGAGCAACACTGGCTTCTGGGGCAGGTGATGGTAAGGTCAAACTGTGGAATGCGGAGACGGCAACGAATATCGCCACCTTTGAAGGGCATACGGATCTGATCAGACATGTGTCGTTTTCGCCCGACGGGGCAACGCTGGCTTCCGGGGCGGTTGATAGTACGGTCAAGCTGTGGAACGTGGCAACAGGACAAGCTATCGCCACCTTACTCGGCCATCAGAATGCGGTTTCTTCGGTGTCGTTTTCGCCCGACGGAGCGATGCTGGCTTCCAGCTCTGACGATAAAACGATCAAACTGTGGGATGTTTTGACAAAAGAAAACATCGCCGCCCTCGACCATACGTATCGGGTTCTTGCGGTGTCGTTTTCGCCCGACGGAACAATGCTGGCTTCCGGGGCGGGTGATGGTACGATCAAGCTGTGGAACGTGGCAACAGGACAAGCTATCACCACCCTTGAAGGGCATAGGAGTTCGTGCAGATCGGTGTCGTTTTCGCCCGATGGAGCAATGCTCGCTTCCGGGTCAAATGATGGTACGGTCAAGCTGTGGAACGTGGCAACAGGACAAGCTATCGCCACCTTACTTGGCCATCAGGATGGGGTTTCTTCGGTATCGTTTTCGCCCAACGGGACCACGCTGGCTTCCGGCTCTTACGATAAAACGGTCAAACTGTGGGATGTTTTGACAAAAGAAAACATCGCCGCCTTCGGCCATGCGTCTGAGGTTCGTTCGGTATCGTTTTCACCCGATGGAAAAACCCTCGCTGCCGCGTTATTTGATGGTACGGTCAAGCTTTCACCCGATGGAAAAGCCCTCACTGCCGCGTTATTTTTTGATGGTACGGTCAAGCTATGGGATGTATCTGAGTGGACGCACTTGCTCGATGGCGAGCTAGCCTTCGGTTTCGCCGCGGAGGTCAAAGACCAAGCGTACACCGCTGGTACGGCGATTAGTGCGCTGGTACTGCCGGAAGCTATAGTCGGCGAAGGCGCGATAACCTACCGCGTGTCAGGGCTTCCCATGGGCCTGACGTTTGACGCGGGCACGCGGACGATTTCGGGCACACCCGAAGCCCCCACCGATGGGGCTGTTGAGGTCACCTACACAGCGGAGGACAGCACAGGAGCCACCGCCACGTTGGTTTTCTCCATCACGGTCAACTCACCGCTGAGCTTCGGCGACTTGTTCGGCCAGTTGCGACGCTAGTGAGGAGGATGTCGGTGGAGGATGAAGGATTTGCCATGCAGGTAAGCCTGCGCAAAAGTCTGATCTGCGCCATCGCCTGCTATCTATGCCTATCCTTGGGGTCGGCCTCAGCCGACGACTCCATCCGCGCCCAAATCGAAGCACTCCGCGCCGCCAAGGACAGCCTGCTCAAAAGCGAGGATTCGCCGCTGCTGCCAGCACAGCGCACCCATTTCGAGCAGCTTGCGTACTATCCCATCGACCTGAGCTATCGCCTGCGGGGCGAGCTGCACATCTACGGCCGCCAGCGCATCGTCGAAATCCCCAATACCGACGGCACTATTACCGAACTTGAGCGATTTGGGCGCTTTGTTGCGGCCTTCGGCGAAAACGATTTTTGGCTGGAGGTATATCGCAGCCCACAAACCGGCGAAACGGAAATTTTCTTCAAGGATCAGACCAACGGCCACACCACGTATGGGGGCGGGCGCTACGCGCGCCTGACGCGGGAGGACGATGGCATGTATGTCATTGATTTCAATAATGCTTATAATCCATACTGCGCGTACAATCCTGCCTATATTTGCCCGCTACCCCCGCAACAAAACTATCTCGATTTCGCCGTGGAAGCCGGCGAACTAATGAGCGATGCCGTCCCTCCCTGATGCGCGGTGCGCATTTTTTTTCTATAATTTTCGCCCATTGCAGCGCACCCTCGCCCCCTGCTGACGCGCATGAAAGCATTCCTCGAACGCCTTGAACAAGCCGCTGATTTGCGCGAAGTCCAATCGCTCGTCGATCACATCCTCGACGCAGCGCGGACCGGCAAACCCGAGGAAAAGCGCCGCTTCCTCCGCGATCTGCTCTTCAATCGGGCGCTTTTGTCCCGCTTAGAGACTCCTACGGCCATCGACGCGCTCCTCGCGTCAACCACGCCCGACGAGTGGGAGGCTCTCTTCGGCGATGCAGTTGCCCAAGAGCTGCCGCAACTAACCGTCGATCTAGTCGATGGCTTGGTCGATCTCGACCACCGCCAATTGCTGCGCCTTTTGCCCCCCAAATCTCCCAAAGCGCTCTTACAGGTGCTCAGACGCCTCAATGCTTATCTAGAGGAATGCGACATCTCGGACCGCTATCTGCGCGGGATGCGCGTCGCCCGCATCATGGCCGACATCTACCGGACACTTACCGCCGAGTCGCGGGCCTGGCGGCGGGCACTACCGCCCTGCTGCATCGACAGCCAAGCCATCGTCCAACTCAAAGAAGCCAAGCAAATTGACAAGCTAGCCGCAGCCTACGAGGCGCGGATCAACCAGCTACAGAGCCTTGACTTGCGGCACAGCTTGGCCGCCCTCGACAGTCGGCGCACCGCTGCGCCGCGCATGAGCAAAGCGGCTTGCGACCACGCCTTTTGCATTCAATCGCCCCTGCGCCTAGGGATCTCCAGCGCCAATGCCTCGGACAATCACCTGCGCAGCAAAGAACAGGGCGGTAAAACCCTCAACATCGCCGTCAATCTGCAACAGGACCGAGAAAAGCACGCCGAACCGCCGCTACAAGTCACCGCGAGGAGGCTCCCCGAACCCCAACTCATCCTCCGCTCCCGCTCCCGAGGCTTCAAGGCCGACTTTGAGGTGAATAAACACAGCTCGGCCGCAACCGTCAGCGAGCTGTTTTTTGCCTACCGCCGCAGCGGCGACGAAGCCCTGCGGTTGGTCAAGCAAGGGTTAGTACACGCGGGCATCGTCCGATCAAACTCCACAGACGTCATCCAAGACATCGCCGCCTTTACCGGCGGTGGCGGCTTGGAAATCACCACCAGTAGCAAAGTGTTACAAGGGTCCGGCTTGGGGACCAGCGGCATCTTGTCTGCCGCCATTCTCAAAATACTCTACCACCTCTCCGGCCACCCCTACGCCGCGCCCGCGTGCGAGTACCCCGGCCTCTACGACCAAAGCCTCATGCTCGAACAGAGCCTCGGCCTCAACAGCGGTTGGCAGGATGCGCGCGGCGCCAGCGGCGGCCCTTCAGCCATCAAGAACTTCTATGCGCCGCCGACCGACGGCCTGCCCGCGCCCGAGCGCACATTCCTCACCGAGGTAGATGAGCGCTTGTTTACCGAGCGAGTCGTGCTCTTCGACACGGGGATATCGCGCTCGGCCACCCGCGGCCTCAACGTCGTCCTCGACGCCTATCTGTCGCGCGATCACCTGCGCTATGGAGCCATCCGCGAGTCACTGGCCATTCACGACGACATGGTGGCCGCACTGCGCGCGGGCGCATACGCCGACCTCGGGCGGCTGGCCAATCGCTACTGGCAGTTGCGCTGCATCCTCGACCCCCAGGCTACTAACGATGCCTTGCAGCACCTTTTCGAAAATCCGCAGATTGCCGACCTGACCGAGGGCGGGCTTCTCACCGGGGCCGGCGGCGGCGGCTTTGCCCTCCTCATCGCTGCCGAGGGGCAAGCAGCCGCATTGCGCGCCAGGCTCGACAAGCTGCGCCAACACGCGGCCTTTGCCAACAGCAGCGTGGTCTCCTATCAACTCAATGCCCAAGGCATCCACCTTGCGTGAGGACGGCAGCCGTGGCTACCAAGAAAGAGCACCTGCTCATAGACGGCTACAACCTCATCAAAGCGAGCCAGCTTTTCCAAGGCCGCGGCGACTCGCTAAAACGAGCGCGCAACCGCTTGCAGCAGGCACTCACCGCCTACAGCCGCCGCGCCGACAAGCATATAACCCTGTACTACGACGGCACTGGCGAATCGTCGAGCGCAGCCAGCGCAAGCGGCCCACACGTCACCATAGAATTCTCGCGCTACCCTCAACAGGCCGACGACCTAATCGCGCAAGCGGTCGAAAAAAAACACGGTGCCAAATGGCTACGGGTCATTAGTTCCGACCGCGCAGTCCAGCGCAGCGCCGCACGCCACAAGATCCGCTCGACTTGTTCTGAGGATTTTCTCGACGAACTCACAGAACCTGTGCATGTCCCGGACGCACCCGCGACGGCACCCGCCCGCGACGGCACCGAAGCCGACCCGTCGCTCGACCCGAACGAACTTGATCAATGGGAAACTTTGTTCCGCAAGGAAGCCGACGAGGCACCGACTGCGGCTGACCGCGACAGCACGGAAGCCCGCCCGTCGGACGAATTAGACCGCTGGGAAGAACTGTTCCGCAAGAAAGCCGACCGCTAGGGCAGCGGCAACGCGAGGTCGCGCAGCACGGCCAAACTGTGCTGTCCTTGTGGACTACCCGCCCGCGCCAGAGCTTCGAGATGCACCTTTAGAAACCCAGCCTCATCCGGCGTATCCACATCGTACCAAGGCGGCAGCAGGCCGAGCGTCTGCATCCCCAAGCGCTCTAGGGTTTGCTGCAGCACCTCCCCAGTGCTCCAAGCCACGTCTTGGAATATCCGGCTTTCCCCTTTTCGCCGACCGACCAAGTAGTAGCCGCCGTCCATGCTCGGGCCCAAGACCACCTCCTTCTCGCGCAAGAGGGCCAGCCCCTCGTCGATGTACGCGGCCGGCAGAGAAGGGCTATCCGAGCCGATGAGGACCACCCGCTCGGCCCCCCGCGCAAAGGCCCACTGCATCAGGCCCTCCATCCGCTGTCCTAAATCGGCTCCTATCTGTGGCACGTACTCGAAGGTACCAATCGGGGCCAGCAGGGTGCGCAGGGCGTCTTCGGCATTGGCCGGGGCAAAGGCCACGACCTTGGCGGCGGCCGTTGTCCCGTGCAGCGCAGTGGCGCAATCCAGCAGCAGGGCCTCGTATAGACGCGCGGCGTCATGGGCACTCAGATGGCTCTGGAGCCGGGTTTTGACCGCTCCGGGGGCTGGTTTTTTGGCAAAGAGCACGGCGCAGGTGGACATTCGTCCCTCCCTATTGTCTATCGTCGGCAGACAACCTATTTTTTGCAATATAATTCGCGACAACCTTTCACAAAATCAATTGAGGAGCTCATGGCCCAAGTCAATATCGTCCGCCACAACCCCATCGCGATCTTTTCCAACCCCACCGAAGTAATCATCACCGACGACAATGGCCACGTCGTGCGCCTAGTCGAGCCTTCGGGCAACGTCGGCACCCAATACGCCAACGACGTTGGCTCGGAGTGGTTCGGCACCATCGAAAACCTCAACAAGGGCCTCGAAATCTGCGGCGTCCACTGGTCGGACGTGTACAAAACCGACGTCCTATGGACCACCCCTTCTGCCGACCGCGACGAGTGCGACCAGCGCAAAAACGACTTCAACGCCTGCTACGGAGCCATGATCGCAGCCATCACTGGCGGCCCCATGCGCTCCAACCGCATGGCCCGCTTCACCCACCCGGAAGGCTTCCCGGATCCAGCGGCCCTTTTCGAAGTCCAGATCAAGGCCTGCGCTGGCGAGACCGTCTCCATCAGCGGTGGCACAATCGACTACGGCACTTGGGTCGATCACCAGCCCTCGGGTGCCTCGGTCATGCACCAGCGGGACGGCGAAATGATCACCACGCTCGGCTCCGACTTGGCCGAAGAAATGCGCTTCGTCCTCGAAGAGCAATACGCCAAGCCCTTTGCCGAACAAGGCGTTGACTTCAAAAAGCAGACCGTGTTTATGGAAATCCTCGTAGCCGTGGACGACGACCCAGACAAAACTTGGGAGCGCATCGAGACCACCCGCCAAGTCTTTGCAGACTATTACGGCGACGACCGGCCCGCCGGCCTGATTTACCCGGTGTCGCGGATTCCCAACCTCGACGGCATCGTCGAGCCGCAGCCGCGCGTGGTCTCCGGCGAAGTCGAGATCGTGCGCTCGGGGCAGATCGAGGACGGCTTCTCGACCTGGGCGGGTCTGCGCCACCACGGCGTGCGCGAAGTCCACGTCTCAGCCGTCGGCGGCAGCGACGCCGGTCAGCAACTCGGCACGCTCGACACCCGGATCAAGGAAGCCGGCGGCGCGGGCCTCAAAGAGGACGGCATCTTCAACAACGCGTACATCGTCGCCGGTGCCGACTCCGAGCAGAATCGCGCTGGCTTGGTCGCCTTCAACGAGTCCTTCAGCGCGTACTACGCAGGTACCGCACCGGCTGGCCGCACCGCCCAGTTCATCGGCGGCATCCAGCAAGAAGGCCATCAGAGCGGCCTCGCCACCCGTGCGATCTTCGCCGAGTAGTCCCGTGATCAGCGCCGCCAAGATTATCGCCGCTCTCGAACGGCACGGCATTACGCATGTATTAGGGGTCCCAGACAACGGCTCGTGCGTCCTGTACGAGCGCCTGTGGGAGCACGACACCATCGAAGTAATCCTCACCAGCCGCGAGGGCGAAGCGTTCGGCTTGGCCTCCGGCCTGTATTTGGGCGGAGGCCATCCGCTGGTGTTGATCCAGAACACGGGCTTTTTGGAAGCCGGCGACGCCTTGCGCGGCACGGCCTACAACATGGGCATCCCCCTCGTCATGCTCGTCGGCTACCGAGGCTACGCGACCATGGCCCCAGGTGCCCCCCGCGTCGATACGGCCGCCACCTTCTTCGAGCCGACGCTCAAGGCTTGGAACATCCCCTACACCGCCATGCACACAGACGACGACTGCGGCCAGATCGACGCCGCGTTCGCCAAGGCTCAAGAGACCTCGCTGCCAACCGCTGTGCTGCTGGTCGCGGAGACTACATAAGATGCTCGACAAATACACCTGCCTCGCAAAACTAGCCGCCAAGCGCACGGACGAAGTCGTGGTCACCACCATGAGCGTGGCCATGCCCTGGGCCGCGCACTCTGACGGCCCGCTGGACTTTGCCCACGTCGAAAGCGCCATGGGCCACGCCGCCGACTTTGCGCTCGGCTTGGCCATTGCCCAACCCGAGCGCCGGGTCTTGTGCATCAACGGCGACGGCAGCACCCTGATGTCGCTGGGCGTCCTCGTCACCTTGGCCCAGCGCCCAGCCCCCAATCTAACCCTCGTCATCACTGAAAACGGCACGTACGAAGTCACCGGCAGCCAGCCCGTGCCCGGTGCCGCCTTCATCGACTACGAGCAAATCTGTCGTGGGGCCGGCCTCCAGCGCGTCTATACCATCGACAGCGACGACGATTTCGACGCCAAGCTCGACCAGCACTTTGCAGAAGAAGGCCCGGTCGTCTTTATCTGGAAAATCGCCCCGGCCACCGAGCCGGTGCCCAAACCGGCCCTGCCGATCGGCGAACGCGCCCAGCGCCTGCGCGCCGCCTTGGTCGGCCAAGCCTAGAGGTACCCACCGTGCAACTACCGCAAATGGCTCCGGTCAAGCAGCACTTTGCCAGCGACTCGCTCGCCGACGTGGCCGGCGAAGTCCGCCGCCAGCTAGCGTACGCCGGTCTGGCCGACGCCATCGCCCCCGGTGCGCGAATCGCCGTTACGGGCGGCAGCCGCGGCATCGCCAATATCCCGCTCATCACCCGCACCGTCATCGACTGCGTCAAAGAGGCCGGCGGCAAGCCCTTCCTGCTGCCAGCGATGGGCAGCCACGGCGGCGCTACCGCCGAAGGCCAAAAGCAAGTGCTCGCCGGCTACGGTCTCGACGCCGAGAGCATGGGCTGTCCGGTCGAGGCGACCATGGATGTCGTCGAAGTGGCCGAACTCGACGACGGCACCCCCGTGCTACTCAACCGGCTCGCTACCGAAGCCGACGGCGTGGTGCTCATCAACCGCGTCAAGCCGCACACCTCCTTTCGCGGGACCTTTGAAAGCGGCCTGATGAAGATGATGACCATTGGCCTAGGCAGCCACAAAGGCGCGACCATCGCCCACGCCGGGGGTGCCGAGAGCCTCGCCCGCCTGATCCCAGCTTGGGGCCGCTGCATCCTCGACAAAGCGCCGATCCTCATGGGTGTGGCCACCGTCGAAAACGCCTATGAAGAGACCCTCCGCGTCGAGGCCCTGCAACCTAGGCAGTTCCAAAGCCGCGAGCCGCAGCTTTTGGACGAAGCGCGGCGCGCCATGCCCCGCATCTTAGTCCAAGGCATCGACCTGCTGATCATCGAGCAAATCGGCAAGAATATCTCGGGCACGGGTATGGACACCAACGTCGTCGGCCGCATGCTCCTACCCGGCGTCAAAGAGCCAGAGTCCCCAGACGCGGCCCGTATCGTAGTGCTCGACCTGACCGACGAAACCCACGGCAATGCCAACGGCGTCGGCCTCGCCGACATCATCACCCGCCGTCTGTACGAGCGCATCGACTTTGAGGCCACGTACGCCAACGTCTTCACCACCACCTTCCTCAATCGCGCGTACATCCCCGTCGTCATGGCAACCGACCGCGAGGCCATTGAAGCCGCGCTCTCGGTGCAAAACCTCGCCCATCCTGAACAAGCGCGCGTCGTCCGCATCAAAAACACCCTCGACATCGGCCACATCCACCTATCCGCAAGCCTGCTGCGAGAGTTCGGCGACCATCCCGACCTAGAGCAAACTGGTGCGCTGGCCGAGATGGCGTTTGACGGCGTGGGACGATTGCGCTAAGTCGCGGCTATCCCTACAATGCCTGTTGGTACCGCCTTCATTGAAGACAGATACTATATGAAGGATTAACAATTGACACCGATCTTTGAATGGGATGAGAACAAAGCCTTGGAAAATCACAGAAAACACGGTGTCGATTTTGAAGAGGCAAAAACAGTTTTTAATGATCCTCTTGCGATCACGATTCCTGATCCAGATCACTCTATAAACGAAGATCGTTTTATAAATTTGGGATGCTCCTCAAGAGGAAGAATTTTGGTTGTGGTTTATACGGAGCGGAACGAAACCATTCGTTTAATCAGCAGCAGGATACCAACGAGAAGGGAGCGATTGGATTATGAAAAGCGATAGAAGCGGTTTCATAACTTGATAGGGGGTTTTGTTTTTTCTTTTTTGCTTCTGCTCGTCTTCCTTCGGCCCTAGGAGTCCCCTTATGTCTCGCCATGCATCCGAATTGACCGACGCCCAATGGGCGCATATTGCGCCGTT
>JAJDUT010000125.1 GCA_022826515.1 Candidatus Latescibacterota bacterium | reverse complement strand
TCTAAGCGGAACGCAGCAGAATAAAACTCAAGGGCTTGTATTGAATCCTTCATGGCCAAACAGGCATCGCCCTTGCTCTTCCATAGCCAAGGATCGTCTTCGTCATATTGTAGAGCAGCATTCAAAGCATCGAGAGCACGGCTGGGCTCATCCAGCGATAAGTAGCACTTTGCAAGTCCTTTCCAAGCGCGGAACGAATTACCTTCTAAAGTAAGGGCTTGTTCATAAGCGCGAAGGGCCATACGGTGTTCATTGTTCGCCATAAGTCGATCTCCATGCCGCGAGTAGGTATCCCCATCCGAAAGACCATATCTCACTATTATATATAACAATGAAAGAACGGTTATGGCATTGATCACAATAGTAGAGACGATCCAGTTCTTCACAGCACAGGATCCAACATATAAATTCTAGATGAGAAGACCAATTCTGCCACTATATTAGCAACGCCATGTAGTACAATACAGGAACCAATTGAACGAGATCGTTCATAGTAAATAACAAGCACGAGACCTAGTCCCAAATGAGGTAATAGTGCTAAAAAATGCCCTCCTATATTGTAGTGGCATAACGAAAACATTACGACATTTGATACAACAGCCCATACAAAAGGCAAATGCCTCTTGAGGTAGGTATAAAGAAGGCCTCTAAAGAGCCACTCCTCTACCAAGGGAATGACGATGACACCTTGTAATAATCTTATAATTGATAAATCGGGTAGGTGCATCACCGGGGGGATATAACCGACCGATCTGGATAGATTCGCTGGAATCGTAATCAACACTACCAAGAAAATAGCCAGCCAGACCTCCTTACCCATACCATATAGAGACAGATTCATCTGCTTAGGCATAGTTCCTACCATGAGATAAAAACATGTAAGCATCAAAACCATAGCGGCGGCATGGGAGCCAAAAAGATAGATAGTGACGATTTTCATATCCCGCAACAGCAAGGATTCCTCGGCCCAGTTACCGACATAAGCGTTCCTAAGTGCAATAAAAGAGAATAAGATGGCGAACTGTAGGACAACCAAGATAAGGTTCCATGGACACTCCCATTCTTGTCTTAGCATGGTATCCCAAGTGTTAAGCATGATCCTATATCCTTTACCTGACATATGCTCAATACTTGCCCTTACGCTTCCTTGAGGCTGCCGCACCCTGATTGCACTTGTTGCCCCGGGTCGGCGCGAAAGGGCACGACATTCAGGACTTCCTGTTCGAGCGAAATGCTCGGATCAATGAACCATTCGACCGGCTAGCCGTACAGATTGGCAAGACGGAGCAACTATAGAGTGGAAACAGGGCGATCACCTGATTCAGTGCGGCTGATCGTGGATTGGTCGCGGCCGATCTCTGCATAGACGGTCTCTTAGCTGATCTGATAGATCTCTTTGAGAGTTATGGGCAAAATAGAAGCTCCGAGCATCGGAGGTGGTATTTAAAGTAGAGGGTATGGCATAGCCAAGATAGCGAAGGCCAGTTTTATGGAAGAGGACTGAGTTCAGACTCTAGGCCTCCAGTGAGGATGTCAATTGCGAGGAAGTTGAGGACGTTTATGCCTCCATGAACAGCCGTGCATACTACTAGGGATTGCGTTCGTTCGTAAATAAGAGCCAAGGCTACACCTACTATAAAAGCGGGCACTATTATTGCTATGTCTAGGTGAATAAAGGAGAAGATCAACGAAGAGATCAATGTAGCCTTGAGCAAGCCAATCTTCTGACGCAGAGCAAAAAAGAAAAGCCGGCGAAAAACGAGCTCTTCGACAAAAGGAGCTAGGATAACTGAAGACAGAACGTCTAAAACTATAAGCGTCGCAGGATAATCGAGTATGAACGTTCGCTCTATCCTGCTAGGATGCAACAAATATAAGTAGCTAATCCATACCGGACTAAGGATTAAAGGCCAGAGTACATGGAGCCAGTCTCTGTAATGACTTATATACCACTGATGGTAAACAGCGATAGGTTCAACCTTGCTGTGTAGCCTTATAGTAGTCCTAATCATAACAATCGCACCCAGTATCATTCCTACAGACCTTGCAGCCCTCATCTTAGAATCAAAATCGGCATGGATTAAATTTATTATAATAATTAGAGCACCAAACAGAACTATATACAAAGACGCAGCCTTGCGGTTGTGAGCGAATATGTAGGGTAAAATTAATAAACAGAACAGGGTTCCCAATAAAAGGCCTACAGTAATCTGATATCCTAGATATAGATCAAATACATCTGTTGAGTAGTTCGTATCTATACCCATCAAGCTCGCAATAGATTCAAATATTGTTCCGCCCATGGCAGTTGTATGCCTAATTAGCAGTCCGGTAAGGCAACCGATTGCGACTATACGAGTTGTAGTCATAGAAATACCCCTAGTATTAGATCGCTTTGGAATTGTCAAACTTCATAAGTTCTTCTCGGATATTTATTTGAAAACGACAGCTTTGCCTCAAGACTAACTAATCCGGGCTCGTTTCCCAGAGGGAAACCGCGAAAGATAGGAGTGAAATCAATGATTTCCGACTAGAACATACTGCCGGACAGAGAGTTAGAAACACGAAAGTAGAAACCTGTCGAATTCAAGTAGTTAGGGCTGAGACCTCAAAGGCCACAGCCCCAACTTCAACATGCTTTAATCGTCATCAGTATTCTGCCCGGTTATGGGATCAATGTTGATGACTTCTTGTGCTGCTGGTGTACCATCTGCAGTACCGCTCCCGGTCGTTCCACCGCTCCCGCCCCCTCCAAGATCCATATCACTTATAGCATTTACTAAGTTCTCGGCTGTATGGGCGATAGCCTCCTCGGCTTCGGTGACATATGCGGTGAAGGCAGCACTACCACCGAGCAATACCCTACCGGCGACTTTTGCAGGGGTAGGGACGAGGGCCATCCCAACACCAATTCCCACGGTTGCGCCCGCGTGGTAATACGAGTGCTCATCGGTTCCGTCGTCGTGACAAGCCTCTATGGCTTTAGTATCGTAAACCCTCCGAGAGGGTTTGCAGAGAGTCTGCATGTGTTTCCTCCGTTTTAACGGGTGGTTATTGAACTTGTGAAGATACCGTGCTATGCATTGTACAGCTTCCTCCTTTCTCCTGTGGGGCCGCATAGCTATGTCTGTGTAAGTGCGAATCGAATTACGGGACTCGCAAGCATCCTCCTGATGAAGTCTTGCGAAAACCCTTCATATCCGCGCCATTTTGTCAAACAACACCGCATAAGATCCGCCAGTATGCAACAGCCAATCATGAGTCCCTTGTTCGGCTATGCTTCCGTTTTCCAATACCACGATCTGATCGGCCGCTCGAATAGTTGACAGACGATGGGCAACGATGATCGTGGTGCGTCCTTCCTGCACCACCTTGAGTGCCTCATGAATATGGTGCTCTGACTCCGCATCCAAGGCCGAAGTAGGTTCGTCCAAAATCAGAATAGGCGTGTCCATCAACAGAACGCGTGCCAGCGCAATGCGCTGCCGTTGCCCTTCAGAGAATTTGACGCCTTGTTCTCCGACTAGGGTATCATATCCCTCGGGCAGAGTGCCTATAAAGTCGTGGATATAAGCAGCACGAGAGGCTTCCTCTATCGTCTTAAGAGGAATATCCTGATTAAACGCCAAATTTTCTTTAATGCTGCCCTGAAATAGAGTACTTCCCTGTAAGGCAAAACCGATCTGCCGCCGCAGCGACTGCAAGCGAAACGCCCGGATGTCTTGCCCGTCAATAGCTACACTACCTTCTATCGGGTCATAAAATCTGGGGACCAACTTTGCCAACGTCGATTTTCCCGAACCACTTCTGCCCACCAGCGCTGTAGTCGTACCCGCTTCGACAACTAGATTGATCCGCCTCAAAACCGGGTGTTGGCCATCGTAGGAAAAGCTCAGATCATTGAATTCGACTTGACCAGCAGTAATAGTGAGCGGCGGTGCTTTAGGATCATCTTGGATAGCTGGATATATATGGTAGATTTCAAAAAAGCGGTTGATATGCACCAAGGTCAGTTCAATACTGCGAATTAGCCCGATTAAATTCTTGATTGGCCCATAGAGGAACCCTACGTACGCCGTGAAGGCCATAAAACTACCCAAGGACAAGTTTCCCGAAAGAATCTGTGTCCAACCGTACCAGCTATAGGCCAACGTACCGCTCGTATTAATAAGCCCTCCAACAAATCCCGATCCTCCCGAAAACAAAGCCGAACGGACGCGAAGGTCGGCGAGCACGGTGAACAGGCCCTCCAGCTTCTCGTAAAATCTAGCTTCCAATCCTAGGGCCTGCACAGTGCGAATACCGTTGAGCGACTCATAATTTTTCGCCGATAGCTCCGCGGAACGCTCCGCGATTTTCTCAGAGAAACGGCGCATATACTTGCGGGTTATAACTACAAGCAATGTATCGAAGGGCAAAACAGCTAAACTGATAAGTGCCAACTTCCAGTTGATGTAGAATAGAATCGGCGGAAAAATAAGTAGCTGAAGAGAGTTCATAATGAAGGTGTTTATGATACGAATTACGCTACCAATCGAACTATTCAGATCTCTAAAACGCGAGAGTATTTCTCCTGTCTCTCTTCGATCGAAAAAACTAAAATCGAGCGATTGTACATGGCGGTAAAAAATAGATTGAAAATCGAAACCAATACGTACCCCTACGCATTGGCCAAAGTAGCTACTGAGAAAACTCACGCCTCCCAACCCCGTGGAAACAGCGGCCCCGAGCAGCAGAGCAAATGCTAGCAAGTTCCAGTCTTTATGAGGATACACATCGTCAATGAGTATTTTGGTGAAATACGGTCCTGGGATCTGCAACAACAAGACGAATACACCGACTAGTAGAGACTGAGCGATATAGCGCCAGTAGGGTCGCAAAAGCCGTATGATCTGTACAATCTCATTCATCAGTTGCCTGCTGGCCTGCCCCCTCCATCTGTGTCCCCGACTCCCGCCAGTGGAAGTCGTGTCTTGCCACCGGCTCCGCCGTCTGCAACAGCTTCTTCCACAGCAGTTCTATGACCCGTCCCCTCTCTACCACAATCTTGACCTCCGCATTCATCCCATACGCCAGCGAATATACCTGTTCCCCATCCGACACCTGCGGGTCGTGAATCGACACCTTTATCGGATAGACTGCGCCCCCTACGGCGTTCTCTATTACTGGTGTAGCCGACATCTCTTCCACCACGCCCCCAAACACCTTGTATTCCATATGCGGAAAAGCATCCACATACAGACGAGCTGGTTGCCCGATCTCGATTTTGGGCAGGTCGATCTCCTTGATCATAATCCGCGCCTGCCACTCATCAGTCTGAGCCACTTCGAGCACGGTTTCCCCGCTTTGGAGACGATCACCCACCCGTTGCTCCAACTGAACCGTCATCACCGTGCCCGCCGTCGGTGCTCGGATCGTGTTCTTGGCTAGCCGGTTTTCCAATCGCTGGCGCTCCTGCTCCATCTTCTCGCGCTGTTTTTCCAAAGTCTGAAGTTCCGCTGTTCGTCCTTCTACGGCCTGAAGCCGCTGCTGAGTCCGTTCTAACTCGGCTTCAGCATCCCTCAGCCAAGCATTGCCCAGCCGCACCGGCAGGAGTTGATCTAACGGCTGGCGAACCACACTGACGGGCAACAAACCAGCCGAGTAAATGGTTTGTTCGGCCACGACCTGCTCCAGTTGAATACGCATCCGCTCTACTTGCCGCTGAGCGTGGGAGACCTCGGCTTGCCGAATGTTCCGATCTTGTTCCATCTGCTGCTGAATCGCTTGCTGCTGGCTTTGGTTTACTTCGAGGTCCTTTTCGGCTTGCTGGAGTTGGATCCGCCAGTCGGTATCATCCAGCGTGACCAACGGCTCGCCCTTTTCTACCTGATGCCCCTGTCGGACGTGTATCTGCTGGATAATTCCCGCAATCTCAGCCTTGACCCGATGCCGATGTCGAGGCTCAATGACCCCTTTGCTCTCCACGGTCATATCCATGCTGAAGTACCAACTCAGGACGCCAGCGAGTGCTAGCAAGCACCCCACCAACACCAGAATCACCAAGAGAAAGGAGCGCACGAAACGGAAGCCCGGCCCGTGAAATTCTTCCCCTATACTCAGGACATTACTACGGCCATCCTGCCCCGAGAAAGGGTCTCTTTGCACCAGTGCTTGGGACTCAGCAGGTAGAGACGTCATTTTCTAATTCCACGTACTGCAACGCTTCTCTCTCCGACTGAATCGTCGGAGCCAAGCGAAGCCCAGAGCACAAGCTGCCCAAGGTTGATTTTATTTGGGGAAGGTCCGTACCGAGCAATCGGGCATACCGACGCACACCCGGACAAGACATACTGCACGGCGGAAATAGAGCCGTACAGACCACTGCTAACCCGGCACCGAATGGCTCGCCGTGCTTCAGTAAAGCGATCGTCCGGCCCTTGATGGAGCCTAAGAGATCGTAGCCTAACGGCTGAGAATTGAAGGGGGAGGGGGTAAGTTGTTGTTTTTAAACGACTTACGATATTTTTCGCCAGCGGAATCTTGAGACTGGAAGCAAGATGCAGTCATCGCGGTAGGCTTGGCCGGCGGCAACGTCATCGCAAATGTTGGGTGCTTTATCATCTTCCAGTTCGTCCTCTGAAGAGCGGAATAGCAAGTTCCGCTTTAGGGCCACAAGCATAATGAAACGCGAAAAGGGTTGTCAAGAGAAAATTTTGCGCGACACAGCTCAACCACGTTCTTCCCTTGCGATTGCGGCCTACGGTCCGTTTGCCTAGTGTGAGTATGGACTACAGGGATTGGCTCTGCACTACCCTGTCATGCTGCGCAACGTCCGCGAGATAACAAACAAGTGAGATTGCCAAAAAAATACAGGCGAGCACTAGCGGCATGGCTGCTAGCGGCGGGCGCAGCACAGGCGGCGACCCTGAGCGGCTTTGTCACCGATGCCGACAACGGCGAAGCCCTAACCCGCGTCACCATTGCGGTCGAAGGACTTCAACTTGCGGCGGTCAGCAACACCAGCGGCTACTACGCGGTCGTGCAAGTACCGACTGGTACTCACATAGTAAGCGCGTCGCACGCAGGCTACCAGACTTGGTGGGACACGCTGCGCTTTGATGCCGACGAGGCCGTGCGGCTCGACTTGGCGCTGGTGCCCAAGCCGGTGGACCTAGGCGAGCAGGTCTCGGTGGAGGCCGGGCGCATCAGCCTCCGACCCCAGCCTTTAAAGCAGATGCCCGCCCTCGGCGAGGCCGATCTCTTGCGCGGCTTACAGCTACTGCCGGGCGTCCAAGCGGTTGCGGATATCAGCAGCGGCCTGTACGTGCGCGGCGGCGGCCCCGAGCAGACGGCCATCCTCCTCGACCAAACTCCTCTATACAATCCTTCCCACCTGTTTGGCCTCTTCTCGACCTTCAACCCAGACGCCATTAAGAAGGTTGATCTGTACAAGGGAGCCTATCCCGCTCCGTACGGCCGCACGCTCGGGGCGGTGCTCGACGTGAGCAACCGCGAGGGCAACCGCAAGCGCACTAGCGGGCGCGGCGGCGTGAGTCTTATTTCGGGCCGCTTACTCACCGAGGGACCCGTTGGACAGGGGGCGTGGATGCTGGCCGGTCGCCGCACGTACTTGGACGGCGTATTCAGCGCCCTCCGCGCCCGCGGGGAGGACATCCCCTTGAACTATTACTTCTACGACCTCAACGGCAGCATCAATCAGCGACGGGGCGACGACACCTACGCCGCGATCACATACTGGGGCCAAGACGACCTGCGGATTGAACTAGAAGACGAAGAAGAGTCTTTCGTCGATATGCGCTGGGGCAACCGCGCTCTGACTGCACGCTGGACGCGCGCGTTCTCACCGGTCCTGTTCGGCCATCTCATGGCCGCTGGCTCTTCGTCCGAAAGCGTCATCGCGCTCCGTTTCCTCGACGCGCCCCTCCGCATCGCCAACAGCATCCGCGACCTATCGCTCAAAGGCGACTTGAATTACTTTGCCAACCGCGACCACACCCTCACCTTCGGCTTTCTAGCCACCCTGTTCGAGTTTCGCTTTGTCCGGTCCTTCAACGAGCGGATCCAGCTCGACTTGCGCCAAGAGCCGGTCCTGTTGGAAGGCTACGTGCAGGACGAATGGCGGCTCGGGCCGACCACACAGGTGCGATTGGGCGGACGGGGAACGTACTTCAGCACAGGAGGCCGCTGGCACTTCACGCCGAGGCTGTCCCTAAGCCAAGCGTTGAGCGACAAAATCCGCATCAAAGCCGCTGCCGGAATATATCGCCAACACCTGCAACTAATCACCACCGAAGCCTTCAGCGGCAGCGATTTCTGGGTGCCGCTCGATAGCACCGTCGAGCCAGGGCGATCCTACCAAGCCGTCACTGGCGTCGAGTGGACCCCCTCGCCGCGCTACTTGCTTTCCGTGGATGCTTATTACACGGACCTCGCCAACCTCGTAACCGTAGATACCGAACTGCCCGACGACAACGAAGACACGCACTCGGAAGCGGTGTTCAAAAGCGGCGGCACAGGCTGGGCCAGCGGGGTCGAAGTCTTTTTGCAGCGGCGCAGCGGCGCGCTCACCGGATGGATCGGCTACGCGCTCGCTTGGACGCGGCGCACCTTCCCCGAACTCAACGATGGCCAGCCCTTTCCCCCCAAACACGACCGCCGCCACGACCTGTCTTTCGTCGCCTCCTACGAGATCGGCGCATGGCGACTCGGCGCGAGCTTGGCGTACGCCACCGGGCAGGCATTTACGCCGGTTTCCGAGTCACCTGTCCAACGCAATAGCGCCCGCCTACAGCCCTATCACCGCCTCGACGTCAGCGCCAGCCGGTCGTTCGATCTGTGGGGAGCCGCCAGCGAATTTTACGTGCAGATATTCAATGTGTACAGCCGCCGCAACGAGTGGTTTGTACAGCTTGATTCGGTCGATCCCGAAGTCGATCCGCGCAAGATCAAGCAATTACCGATAATTCCCACGCTAGGCTTCAACTTCTCTTTTTAACACCTGGCAAGCGCGACGCGGATGCACTCGAAAGGCCCTTTCGCGTCCTTGCCGGATACGTACCAGCCCACAATCCCACCGCATCAAAAGCTCCTCCGCAACTGACGTTACGCAGCTTTTGTCATGCCTGCGAAAGCAGGCATCCAGCAAGGCCCATTGGAGGCCCGGGTGTAGGCTGGATGCCCGCTTTCGCGGGAATGACCCCAAGAAGCCGCCGAGCAGGTCCCAGCGAAGGCCGAGGATAAGAAGGACTGCGTAACGTCAGTTCGTAATATAGTGAATTAACTGATTGTCTAAATTTTGTCTAAAAATATCAGAAAATATCTTGACAAATAATAGATAAATAATTACACTCAATTAGACAATGGACGCCGAAAGTGGCTCCATACACCTTTACAATAGGAGGAAATCGCATGAATATCATCCGTACTGCCACGCTCATGGCGCTGGCATTTTCGGCTTGGGCAGGCCCAGTCCAAGCGCAAGATGAGGATATCGTTGATGTTGCCATCGGGGCTGGCACTTTTAACACGCTGGTCGCTGCGGCTCAGGCCGCAGACCTCGTCGATGCGCTCAAGGGTGAAGGCCCTTTCACCGTCTTCGCCCCCACGGACGAGGCATTCGCCGCTTTGCCAGAGGGCACCGTCGAATCGCTGCTGTTGCCCGAGAATAAGGAACTGCTGACTTCGATCCTGCTTTATCACGTCGTCGCTGGTTCGGTCTTGGCCGCCGACGTAGTGGAGCTAGATTCGGCCACCACCCTCAACGGGGCTGCGATCGATATCAGCGTCAGCGACAGCGGCGTGATGATCAACAATGCCAATGTCGTTCAAGCTGACGTGGCCGCCAGCAATGGCGTAATCCATATCATTGATGCGGTGCTTCTGCCTCCGTCTCCTACCGCTGTCGAAAGCAGCACTTGGGGAACGGTCAAGCAGCAGACTCGTTAAACCAGCAAACTCAGATGAAGAAGGCCGCAGCGAATATCCTTTTTTTGCTACGGCCTTCTTCTGCTACGGCCTTCTTCGCTTTGCGACGAAGACGCGGAAGATTGTGGAAATGGGCAGAAATCGCTTGTTTGCTGTGCTATGGAATCGACGCCGGGCCACCCCATCAAAGTAGTAGTGCGGCGCACCGGGCTTTCGGCCCATGTCATCCGCGTTTGGGAAAAGCGCTATCAAGCCGTGGTGCCCGCGCGGACGGAGACCAATAGACGGCTTTATTCGGACGAAGACATCGCGCGCCTACAGTGGTTGCAGCAGGCCGTGCAGGCCGGACAGAGCATTGGCCGTATCGCCCATCTTCCCACGCCCGAGCTGATGAAATTGGTCCGCGCTGAGCAAGCAGCGGCACCGTTGGCTCAGAGGCCGACCGCTAGAGAGGGCGAGGAAAAAAATTCCGGCGAATTCCTCGCACAAGCCCTAGTTGCAGTGCAAGAGTTGGACGCAGTCTCGCTTGAAGAGCAATTGGTTCGCGCCTCCATAGCGTTGAGCCAGCGGCATCTGCTTGAAGAAGTGGTCCAGCCGCTGATGGAGCGCATCGGTCAGATGTGGCACGAGGGCACCTTGCGGGTAGCCGACGAACACATGGCCTCGGCCGTGGTACGCAGCTTTATCGGCAACCTCCGCGCCAGTTTCCAAGTATCGGAGTCCGCGCCCCACGTCGTCGCCACCACGCCCGCCGGGCAATTGCACGAGCTGGGCGCGTTGCTGGCCACGGTAGTGGCTACGTCAGAAGGTTGGAATGCGACGTTTCTGGGCCCCAATCTACCGGCCGAGGAAATCGCCGGAGCCGCCGCGCAAAAGGAGGCCAAGGCCGTCCTCATCAGCATCATCTATCCGGGAGACGATCCCCATCTCGGCGGCGAGTTGCTCAAGTTGCGCCGGCTGATAGGCGACGACATGACCTTGCTAGCCGGCGGTCAGGCCGCCCCGCATTACCAGCGTTTTCTCAAGCGGGCCGGGGCCGTTACCTTGGCTAACCTGAATGATTTGCGCGATTCCTTGAGTCTCTTGCGCCAAGAAACCGTGCTGGACCAAGATTGAAAGCGCCTGTCAACAATAAAACAACATTTGGTAGGTAGAGATCGAATGGAACATATAGAGGTCGAAGACAAAGTGCGGCCGCTCAAAGGCTGGCGGCTGGCTTTCCTGCGTTGGTTTAAGGGCGATGAAGCCGCGGCCGCCGCGGTAGTTGAAGACGAGCGGCAGATTGATTGGGTGCGCATGCTACCCTTTGCGGCGCTGCACTTGAGTTGCCTCGGGGTCTTGTGGGTCGGCTGGAGTCCCGTAGCCGTAGCCGTGGGCGTGGTGGCCTATTGGGTGCGGATGTTCGCCATAACCGGATTTTACCACCGCTACTTTTCGCACCGCACATTCAAGACCTCGCGGGCCGGGCAGTTCCTCTTTGCCGTGCTGGGCAATACGGCCGTGCAGCGCGGGCCGTTGTGGTGGGCCGGGCACCACCGCCACCACCATCGCCACTCCGATGTCGCCAGCGACGTGCATTCGCCCACAGAGCACGGGTTTTGGTGGAGCCACGTCCTGTGGATCACCTCGCGGTCGAATTTCCCCACCCGTCTATACAATGTGCGCGACCTAGCCCGTTTCCCCGAACTGCGCTTTCTCGACCGCTTCGATATCATCGTGCCCGCCTTGCTAGCAGTGGCGATGTACGCCTTGGGGGACTATTGCGGCAGCCGCTTCCCCACGTCGGGAACCAGCGGCTGGCAGATGCTCGTCTGGGGTTTCTCCATTTCCACCATCGTCCTGTTCCACGGCACCTGCACCATCAATTCGCTCTCCCATCTTTTTGGTCGCCGCCGCTTTGCCACCCAAGACCACAGCCGCAATAATATCTGGCTGGCGCTTATCACCATGGGCGAAGGCTGGCACAACAACCATCACTATTATCCGGGGGCGGCGCGGCAGGGTTTTTACTGGTGGGAGTTCGATCCGACCTATTATCTGCTCAGAGTGCTGTCTTGGATCGGTCTGGTGCGCGATCTCAGGCCGGTGCCCGAGCGGGTGTACGACCGCGCCGTCAGCGAGCCATGAAGCCGGCGCAGGGGCGGCGCATCGCCGTGGTGGGGGGCGGTATTTCCGGCTTGGTGGCGGCCTATCTGCTGCACCCAGATCACCACCTCACGCTGTTTGAAGCCAACGATTATATCGGCGGCCACACCCATACTTTGGAGGTCGAGCAGGACGGGCGATCCTATGCAGTGGATACGGGCTTTATCGTCTTCAACGAACCCAACTACCCGCAGTTCAATCGCCTGCTGCAGCGTTTGGGAGTAGCTTCTCAGCCGACGCAAATGGGGTTCAGCGTCAAGTGCAGCCGCACTGGTCTCGAATACGCCAGCACGCCGCTGAGCAGCCTGTTGGCCCAGCGGCGCAATGCGCTGCGGCCGTCGTTCTACCGCATGTTGGCCGACATCCTGCGCTTCAACCGGACAGCACCGGAGTTCTTGCGCGATCCCAATGACGCTACTACCCTCGGAGACTATCTGGCCGACAACGGCTACTCCAAGGCTTTTGTCCAACACCACATCATCCCCTTGGGGTCGGCGCTGTGGTCGGCCTTGCCCGACCGCATGTACGAGTTTCCAGCGCACTACTTCGTCCAGTTTTTCGCCAACCACGCCTTTTTACAAGTGCGCGGGCGGACGCCTTGGCGCGTCATCAAAGGAGGCTCGCAGCGCTACGTCGAGGCGCTGACCCGCCCCTTCAGAGAGCGCATCCGCGTCAATTGCCCCGTGGCTTCGGTGCGACGTTTGCAAAAAGGCGTGGAAGTGCGGCCCCAGACTGGAGAGCCCGAGCACTTTGACGAAATCATCCTCGCCGTACACAGCGACCAAGCACTGCGACTATTGGCCGATCCTACCCCAGCCGAGCACCAAATTCTGGGAGCCATGCGATATCAGGCCAACGATGTCGCACTGCACACCGACGCGTCCGTGCTGCCCAAGCGCCGGCGTGCTTGGGCTAGCTGGAATTACTACATCCCGCCCGACAAGGGATGCCCCGCCACCGTCACGTACAATATGAATATCCTCCAAAGCTTGGAGAGCCGCCGACCTTTCTGCGTCAGCCTCAATCGCACCTCCGACATTGCTCCAGAGCGGCTCATCGCCCGCATGACCTATCACCATCCGGTCTATTCGCCAGCCTCAGTGGCCGCGCAAAAGCAGCGGTCGCGCATCGACGGAGTTGATCGCATCCACTACTGCGGGGCCTATTGGGGCTTTGGTTTTCACGAGGACGGGGTGGTCAGCGCCTTGGAAGTGACGCGGCGCTTTGGCAAGACGCTATAGCAATTCTACATCCTTCTATGCGACAATCCGCAGATGGACGCAGATGGACGCAGAAGAGTAGAAACAAGACGAGATTGCTATATGGACCAGCATAGCTGCATATACGAAGGGCGAGTGCGGCATCGCCGCTTCGCGCCGGTGGCCCACGCCTTTGAGTACCGACTCTTTATGATGTACCTCGATTTAGCCGAATTGCCCAGCTTGTTCGATGGGCGTTGGCTGTGGTCGGCGGCGCGGCCCAACGTGGCTTATTTCCGCCGCGCCGACCATTTGGGTGCACCGCAGCATCCCCTAGCGGACTGCGTGCGGCAATTGGTCAAAGACCAGAGCGGACGCTATCCCGACGGGCCGATTCGCCTGCTGACTCACCTGCGCTACGGCGGGTACGGCTTCAACCCGGTCAGCTTTTACTATTGCTTCGACCAAGCCGATAGGCGCGTCGAGACGGTGGTAGGCGAGGTAAATAACACTCCCTGGGGCGAACAGCACTGCTACGTCCTGCACCAAGGGATTGACCGCGGCCGCGGAGCGCACAAGTGCTACCAATTCTCCAAGGCATTCCACGTTTCGCCCTTCATGGCCATGCAGCAGGACTACACTTGGCGCTTTACGACGCCGCGCCGCACGCTGGCCGTGCATATGGACAATTGGCAGGATGGCCACCACTTATTCGACGCGACCTTGGTGCTGCGGCGGCGGGAAATAAGCGCGGCAGCGCTGGCGCGGGTACTGGTGCAGTATCCACTGATAACGACAAAAGTCATTGGTGCCATTCACTGGCAGGCGCTAAAACTGTGGCTCAAGCGCTGTCCGTTCTATCCGCATCCCAAGTCGTTGACAAAGGAAAAAGACTATGTCGCAAGTAGTTCTCTCCCCCGCAGCTAAAAAACGGCCCATCGGCCTCGGCAGCTGGCCGGATCGCTGGGCGCGGCGGTTGGTGTTGGGGCAATTGCAGCGCTTGCAGCGCGGTGCGATTTGCCTAGTCGAAGGCGAACAGCATCGCACCTTCGGACAAGGCGAAGACGGTCTCGAAGTGGTTTTGCAGGTCCACCATCCTCGATTTTTCCGCGCCTTGGCCCTCGGGGGCACCATCGGCGCGGCCGAAGCCTACATGCAGGGGTGGTGGAGTAGCGACGACCTGCCAGCTATGTGTCGCTTGGCCGTGGCCAATATGGAGTGGATGCAGCAGCGCGAGCGGGGGTGGGCCCGGTTGGCCGCACCGGCCCGCATGTTGGGGCATGCCCTCAAGCGCAATACGCTCCGGGGCAGTCGGCACAACATCGCCGCCCACTACGATTTGAGCAACGACTTTTTCCGCCTCTTTCTCGACGACAACATGATGTATTCCAGCGCCGTATTCCCGCGCCCAGACAGTTCGCTGGAAGAGGCATCCCGCTACAAGGTGGACCGCATCTGCAAAAAGCTCGCCCTAGTGCCCGAGGATCATCTGTTGGAAATCGGCACCGGATGGGGCGGTTTTGCCCTGCACGCGGCCCGCGAGTACGGCTGTCGGGTGACCACGGCGACCATTTCGCAGCAACAGTGCGAACTAGCGCGTCAACGAGTGCGCGCGGCCGGCTTAGATGGTCGGGTAGAGGTGGTGTTAGCCGACTACCGCGATTTGCAGGGACAGTACGACAAACTGGTCTCCATAGAGATGATCGAAGCCGTGGGACACCACTACTTCGACACCTATTTCGGCTGTTGCGCCCGCCTGCTCAAACCCGAGGGCCTGATGCTATTGCAGGCCATCGTCATCGGCGATTGGGCCTACGAACGGGCGCGCCGCTCAGTCGATTTCATCAAGGCATACATCTTTCCGGGCAGTTGCATTCCGTCGGTGGCGGCCATCAACCGCTCGTTGGCGGAGGCCACGGATATGCGCTTGGTGCATCTGGAGGATATTGGTCCGCACTACGCTCGCACCTTGCAGGCTTGGCGAGCGCGTTTTTGGGACGCAGAAGAACAAGTGCGTCAGCTAGGATTTACCGAGGAATTCATTCGCATGTGGGACTTCTATTTTTCGTATTGCATCGGCGGCTTTGCAGAGCGCTACATATCCGATGTGCAAATGCTCTTGGCTCGACCAGCCAACCGGCGCTCGGCGCAGTTGCCCGAGATTGGTCACGGCGGGTAGAGGGCAACGATCGTTGCCCCCTACGACACCATGTTGAACTTGTTAGCCTATAGTCTGCCGGCGGCTATGACGGGTATGGCCGCGCTGTATTGGCTGCAGCGGCGTCGGGGCGACGCCGGCGTCGTTGACGTGGGCTGGGCCGGTGGCATTGGGTTGGTGGCCGTGGCCGCAGCCTACAGCGGCGACGGCTGGGAGCTACGACGACTGTTACTCGGTCTGATGGGCGCGGCGTGGTCCTTCCGCCTGACCGCTTACCTAGTGATCGACCGGCTAGTAAGAGCCGAGGAAGAGGACGGCCGCTACCAAATGCTGCGTGCCCAATGGGGTGCCAAGGCTCAGCGCCACTTTTTCTGGTTGTTCCAAGCGCAGGCCCTGCTAGTGGTTTTATTCGGTCTGCCTTTTGTCGCCGTGGCAGCCAAAGCTCACGTGGGCTGGACCGCTTGGGACATCGTCGGTGTGCTGGTGTGGACGGTGGCCGTGGTCGGCGAATGGGTGGCTGACCGCCAACTGGCCTCCTTCCGCAGCCAAGCCGCTAACCACGGACGCACCTGCGACCGCGGCCTGTGGCGCTATTCGCGCCATCCCAACTACTTTTTTGAATGGATCCACTGGTGGGCCTACGTGGTCATGGCGGTTGGGTCGGCGATCGGGTGGTTGGCTTGGATCGGGCCGGTGCTGATGTTGTTTCTGCTCTACCGCGTGACCGGCATTCCCTACACTGAAAAGCGGGCACTGGTCAGCCGGGGCGAAGACTACCGCCGCTACCAGCGCACCACCAGTCCCTTTATTCCGTGGGTTCCCCGCCGGGAAAATCTTGAACGCGATTGATTGGGCCGAGCGGGGCCTGCTGCCCGACGCCCTTATCCGCTGGGGCATCCGCCGCCTCAATCGCGGGCGTCTGCGGCAAGAGCGAGGTGCCGACTGCGAGGCCGAGCAAGCGGCCAAATGCCGCTTCATCGCCTCGATGGATCAAGCGCCCATCGCCCTGCATACGCAGAGCGCCAACGAGCAGCACTACGAGCTGCCGCCCGAGTTTTTCCAACTGGTCCTAGGCCGTCACCTCAAGTACAGCGGCTGTTATTTCCCCACGGATACAGCCAGTCTAGACCAAGCCGAAGCGGCCATGCTAAAACTGACCTGTCAGCGCACCGATCTACAAGACGGCCAAGACGTGCTGGAACTAGGCTGCGGCTGGGGGTCGCTGACCTTGTGGATGGCGCAACATTATCCCGGCAGCCGCATCACCGCGGTGTCCAATTCGGCACTACAGCGCGACTTCATCGAAGAACGCTGTAAGGCTCTGGGACTAGATAACGTCGCAGTGATCACCGCAGATATGAACCAGTTCGCGGCACCGGGACGCTATGACCGGGTGGTATCGGTGGAGATGTTCGAGCACATGCGCAATTACCGCGCGTTAATGCGGCGCATCGCCGGCTGGCTCAAACCGGCTGGCTCGCTATTCATCCACATCTTCGTCCATCGCCTCTACGCATACACCTTTGCCGCCGAAGGTGAAGAAAACTGGATGGGGCGTTACTTTTTCACCGGCGGCATCATGCCCTCCGACGATCTGCTGCACTATTTCCAGGACGATCTAGTCCTAGAGGCGCAATGGCGGGTCGATGGTCAGCACTACGCCTGCACGGCCGAGCATTGGCTGGCCAATCTCGACGCCCGGCGCTCAGAGGCCCTCGCCATTTTGGAACGCCAGTACGGCGCAGCCGCAAAGCGGCGATGGTTACAGCGCTGGCGTATCTTCTTTATGGCCTGCGCTGAATTGTGGGGCTACAACGGCGGGCAAGAGTGGTGGGTGTCGCACTATCGTTTTAAACGGAGGGGGTAGCAGTAGGACGGGTTTAGGGGGTTAAAAGAAAATGGTACGTGTCGTATCAGCATTTTAAACGGAGAGAGAATGGCAATTCTTAGATATTGGCTGGTGGCTCTGTTGGTGGCCATGCCCTTGGCGGCCCAGACCCCAGGTATCACTCTGAGCGGGTTTGTGACCGACGCCGACAACGGCGAATCCCTGCCCTTGGCCTCCATTGTCCTGACGCAGGTACAATTGGGCACGGCGAGCAATAGCAGCGGTTACTACGCCGTCAAAGAGGTACCAGCAGGGACGTACGAGGTGGTGATTTCGTATATAGGCTACAAAACCTGGCGCGATACCCTAGCGTTCAGCGACCAAGATGTGCGCTTGGATGTGGCCTTGCAGGTCGAGTCGGTGGATCTAGAGGAAATTGTGATCCAAGCCGAGCGCCGCGAAGAGTTGGAGCAGGCCACCCAGAGCAGTTTTATCGCCCTGCAGGTCGAGCCGTTGCAGCAAATGCCAGCCATTGGCGAGGCCGATCTGCTCCGCAGCTTGCAACTGCTGCCGGGCATCCAATCGGCGTCGGACATTAGCAGCGGCCTGTACGTGCGCGGCGGCGGCCCAGACCAAACGGCCATCCTGCTCGACCACATTCCCCTGTACAACCCCTCGCACCTGTTCGGCTTCTTCTCGACCTTCAACCCCGACGCCATCAAGGACGTCCAGCTATACAAAGGAGCCTATCCGGCTGCGTACGGCCGCACGCTCGGGGCAGTACTCGACGTGAGCAACCGCGAGGGCAACCGACAGCGCTTCAGTGGCCGCGGCGGCATCAGCCTGATCGCGAGCCGCTTGCTGGCCGAAGGGCCAGTCGGCCAAGGCTCGTGGATGATGGCCGGCCGCCGCACCTACCTAGAACCCGTGCTCAGCGCCGTCCGCTCTTTTGATATAGACATCCCCTTGAACTATTACTTCTACGACTTCAACGGCAAAGTCAACCAGCGGTGGGGCGACGACACTTTTACCGTGAGCACGTACTGGGGCCAAGACGACCTACAATGGGAGGACACAGAAGACGAGACGTCCTCCGCCGATTTGCGCTGGGGCAACCGCGCCCTGACCGCACGGTGGACGCGGGTGTTTTCGCCAACCCTATTCGGGCACTTCATGGCTGCCGGCTCGTCGTACGAAAACACCCTCTTGTTCAGTTTCTTCGGCACGCCGTTCGGCATTACCAACAGCATCCGCGATTGGTCACTCAAAGGCGATGTGGATTACTTCGCCAACCGCAATCACACCCTCACCTTAGGCTTTCTGGCCACCCTGTTCGAGTTCGACTATTCCCAGTCCTTCAATCGGGAGGAGCAGGTCAACTTGTACCAGCAGTCGGTGTTGGCCTCGGCCTACGTCCAAGACGAGTGGCAAGCCGGGCCGCTCACGCGGCTGCGACTCGGGGGACGCGGCACCTATTTCAGCGTCGGGGATCGCCTGCATTTCACGCCTCGCCTGTCGCTGAGCCACGCCCTCAGCGACAAAATCCGCATCAAAGCCGCCGCGGGTATGTACCGTCAGTACCTACAACTGATCACTACCGAAGTCTTTAGCAGCGGCGATTTCTGGGTGCCGCTCGATGATAGCGTCGAGCCGGGGCGATCGTATCAGGGGGTTATAGGCACCGAGTGGGACCCGTCGCGGCGCTACCAGCTCTCCGTGGAGGCCTACTACACCGACTTGGCCAATCTGGTGGTGCTAGACAACGCCGTGGCCGTTGATAGCGAAAGCACGCGCTCAGAGGACATATTCAAAAGCGGGGGTAGCGGCTGGGCCAGCGGGGTCGAGGTCTTTTTGCAGCGGCGTACGGGAGCACTCACCGGCTGGGTGGGCTATACGCTGGGCTGGACGCGGCGCACTTTCTCCGAACTAAACCGTGGACGCGCCTTCCCCCCCAAGTACGACCGCCGCCACGATCTGTCTTTCGTGCTCTCGTACAACTTGGGAAAATGGCGCTTAGGTTCAAATCTCGTGTACGCCACTGGGCAGACCTTTACCCCGGCCTCGGCCCGCTATTCGCTGCGCGAGCCGACCACTGGGTCGCTGCAAGACTACGTGCTACCAGCCAACCGCAATAGCGCCCGTCTGCTGCCCTATCACCGCCTCGATGCCAGTGCCAGCCGCGAGTTTGGGCTATGGGGCCTCGACGTCGAGTTTTACTTACAAATTTTCAATCTCTACAGCCGGCGCAACGAGTGGTTCGTGCTGTTCGACACGAACAATCCCGAAACCAAGCCGGAAGTGTTCAAGCAATTGCCCATCGTGCCGACGCTGGGTTTCAATTTTTCGTTTTGAGGAGGAAATCGTGCGCTATTTGCTCATCGTCCTGTGCCTGACGGCCTGCGCTGCCGAGCGCCAGCCGGGCGATCTCTTCGGATCAGTAGAAGAAGGTAACGAACTGGTGGTGGACGGGATTCTGCTAGTCGATCAGCCCCTACCCGAATTGTTCGTGCGCCGCACCTTGCCTCCCGGCCAATTCTACAGTCAGGATGCGGCGGGGGTGCTTGACGCCCAAGTGCGCGTCTTCCAAGGAGATCAGGTCTTTGAGTATGCACCTGATCCAGCAGCACCCGGTCGCTATTTGCCACCGTTAGAGGCCCCTGTTGTGCAAACCACGACCGAGTACCGGCTGGAAGTGGATGTCGAAGGCAAGAAGGTGCTCGCGCGCACGACCACGCCGGAGCGAGTGCGGGTGCGCCAAGCGGTTTTATTGGACGAAGACACCCAAGAGATCATGCGGACTCTCAAGTCATTTGCCGAGGTGGGGGACGAGGTGTACACGGCACCGGAAAATCAGCTTACTCATCTGGAGGGCTTGATCGAGATCTACTTGGAAAAGGCGGGGGAAGCGTACCAAGCGGCTCTCTTCGCCTTGGAAGAGGACGCGCAATTGCTCGACGAGGATTTCCCAGAGATATACGACCGAACCCCAGAGGACTTGCGCGACAACCAATCGCCGCCCTTCGCCGCCAGCGACGGAATCGTGCGCTGGCCGTGGTTTGCCGTGGTTTATACCGGACGTTCCCTGATGAAGGTGTACGCAGTCGATCACAACTGGTTCGAGTACGCCCGCTCCAGCCCCGAACAGCAGGAACAGGGCGGCTTTGGGGGACAGGCCGGCGACAATTTCGAGCGGCCGTTCTTTCAGGTAGAAGGCGGCATCGGGCTATTCGGTTCGGCGTCGGTGGATTCGGTGGGATTTGTCATCCTGCCGCGACCGTGACGGGCCGAATCGTCTGATCACTGATTGACCGGCGAATATGTTAGCAAAAGTCGATCTTCTACGACTTCCGACTCAAGGGTCTGGCCAGACATCTGAAAGCGTCGTAGCATAGAGCGTCCGCAGTTGACAAAAGCCTCCTGTTCAAAGAGACCTTCAGGTATAGGTAATACACATTCTTGTGCTCCGGTCTTCTTAGATCCATCGATGGAGAGAGCAACATAGACTGATCTATGTTTGCATCTTTCGATAGCCCTTAGAAGACGCTCAAGGGTGAATGTCTGAGCACCGTAGAGGATGGCTTGGGTATGTTGGTATGGAGGATCGCAGTAGACTAGGTCGCCCGGTCTGGCTTGCTCCATAGCTTCTTCAAAGTCTAAATTAAGGAATTGGGTATTTCGAACTCTAGGTCCCCAAAGGTCCACCCTCGCCGAAAAGGAGTCGGGGGTGATGGGAGTGTGGACACCGCAGGGAGTGCTCATGTGGCCGTTTGTTGTGAAGCGGACGACACCACCGTAGCACGCGCGGCTGAGGAAAACAAGGTCTGCTGCATTCGGATTCCTATTGTAAGACGCTTTGATGGCCTCGTAGCCTTCAACTTTTTTATTTCCGGCACAGCTATACCATCGCGTCTTGTACCACTGCTTCAGGCGTTCAGGATCATTCTTGAGTGCTTCGAATATCCCGATCAAAGGGACAAGCGCGTCGGAGGCTACTGCATCCCTTGGAGCCAGTGTCGCAAGGACGCTACCCGTGCCGAGAAATGGCTCGAAATAGGTGCCGAACTGATTCGGAAAATACCCGATTATCTCATGTGCGAACCGTTGCTTGTTTCCGACCCACTTCAGGAGTTGCGTCTTGAATGGGTGCGAGCGGCTCACTTGACCGGCTGCTTTGTGGAATAGCCCCAACTGCATCTACTGCCGTCTTCCGAAAGGTAAAAGGATGGATGATAAATATATCCTATTTTGGGATATTGTCAAGGTAAATACCACCCTATCAAGAAAATTACTACTACTAACTCGATGAGCCAACGCGATGGGGGAGCAGGGAGAACGAAACCACGAATATGTAGCCTTGCGTTCATTACTCCGAGCGATTCGCAAGGAGGCCGGGGTAAGCCAGACTGAATTGGCGACGCGTTTAGGGGTGCCTCAGTCATTTGTCAGCAAGGTCGAATCCGGCGAACGTCGCATTGACATCGTCGAATTGCGCAGAATATGTGTTGCCCTAGAGTGCTCGCTTGGGCATGTGATTGCGTTGTTTGAACGAAACCTCGATGAGATAAAGGAGACGAATTGAAGGCAGACGCTCGATTTAGCGGCTTGGATCCCGTATTCTGGGCAAACGTGCGGTCCATCAGTGAGACACTGCGCTATACCGAAAGGCCCACAAAGAAGATTCGTGTCTATTCGCCAGGCGACATGATCCATGCTATGGAGACTCTTGGATTGGAGTGGGGCATTTGGCCGACCAAAGCGGCAGTATTACTGCACTCGCGGAGCAACTCCAAGACTATTTCAAACACCGAGCTGAGGTCCTGAATACATACGTCGAACCACGGCTGATGGATGCCAACCGGGCTCGCAACACGTTCGAGCAACTCCGATCGCAATTCTCACCAAACTGTCCGCTACCAATGAACAAGCAGAAGGGTTCCATGAGAGCGCACAACTTCTTGACGTGTATCGTGAATATGCTCGTCGAGGATGGGATCAAAGGCCTGCCTTGCGACTACGATCCTAGACGACTCACGACACTGACGCAAGGAGCAAAGCCAGCCCGCACCCTATCTCGCCGTCTCGATGGCTGCTTCCCCGGGACAGTCAATCCGATCGCCGCATGGGAGATCAAGGAATACTACTACACAACTACGTTCGGCAGCCGAGTCGCAGACGGAGTCTATGAAACCCTACTTGATGGATACGAGATTGCGGAGGCGCGTGAGAGTCTAGGGGTTGACGTTCAGCATCTTTTGATAGTGGACGCCTACGGTACATGGTGGGACTTGGGGAGATCATACCTTTGCAGGATCATCGACATGCTTCACATGGGCTATGTAGATGAAGTACTTTTCGGCTATGAAACAGTTGAGCGTCTGCCGGAAATCGTAGAAGGCTGGGTTACCACGTACAAATCACGTACTAAGTAACCAGCAACTCTTCGACACTCAGGGTAATCGATCCTGTCCTCACCGCTGGAAATCCCTCCAACGCGCCTGAAATCTAGGTACAGAGCTTATCCACCCTGCCTTATGCCGGCTCAACGAGTGGTTCATATTTAATCTCGATATCAACAACTAGGAAAAACAAAAATGGAGACAGAATGCATTCTCAGCGACTATCTTGAACAGGCCATGGAAGTGGCGGTTTACGACAAGTTGGATGACGGCACTTTCGCAGGGAGGATCCCACCATGCAAAGGTGTTCTCGCTTTTGGGGCCACGCTGAGGGAGTGTGAACGTTTATTGCGCTCTACTTTGGAGGACTGGTTGCTCCTCGGTCTGAGGCTCGGGCATACTCTACCGGTTCTTTCGGGGATCAATTTAAATAAGGAACCAGCTCGTGAGCCGTTGGGTGCCATGTAAGCGCATTCTTTTTATTCGGCGCTTGCGTGGCCTTGGCTTCGACGGACCCTTCTCGGGTTCACGACATTATTCCTCGCCCTGCGGCCTCCTGCCCGCTAGGTCCCGATCCATCAGAAAGAGGCCGTCGCGGCTTTCGATAATCAGCTCCATGTCGCTGACGATATTGCGGACGATGGCTTCCTCCTCCACCTGCTCGTTGACGAACCACTGCATAAAGGTATGGGTGGCATGGTCGCCCTCGGCGAGGGCCTCATTTACTACCGCGTAGATTCGCTTGCTCAAAGCCCGCTCGCCTTCTAGGGCGAACTTGAAGGCGTCCAGCGGCGAGTCCCACTCGCTGTGTGGCGCATCTATGGCCTGCAAGCGCACGCGGCCATCGCGGTCGTTGATGAAGGCGTAAACCTTTTCCGCGTGCATCAGCTCCTCTTGGTACTGGATCTTCATCCAGTGGGCAAAACCATTGAGCTCGAGGTCCTCGAAATAAGCCGCTAACGACAGGTACGTATAGGCCGAGGAAAACTCAGAATTGAGTTGATCGTTGAGTGCCTGTTGCAATTTTTCGTTAAGCATTTTCTTCTCCTTGATTAGCGATTTGCGGCCACAATACTGTGGCCGGACTGCTCAGTCGCCTGTTTGAGTACTCGGCTGCGCTCGTACAACTCGGCCAAATCCATCTCTCTAAGAAACACCAAACCCCGCGTAGCGCGAATCAGGGGGCTCGGATGCTCTTGAAACCACTCGCGGCCGAGGCACGTTTTGATTTTCTGGTACTGCTCCACCTGCACTCGGCGCGCCAGCTCGGAGAACGGGCCATCGTGTTCGTAGCTGGGGAACGAAGCGTCGCGCTGAGAAATAAAATTGCTCATAAATGCGCTCTGCATCACCGAGAGCATGTTGAGCGAGACCGGCACGAAAATGTTGGCCTCGCTGGGATCGAAGCGGTACCACACATTGCGATAACCCCAAACTTTGATGGGCGCGTCTTTGCGCTGCCGCTCGTAGCGGCGCAGGGCCTCGGTGACAGCCTGCAACACCTTGTAGTGCGTGTCCGGGCCGCTGGCCTCCGGGTCCAGCGCCACGCTAACCACATCGGGCGCAACTTCTTTGAGCAGTGCGAGTACGGGCAGCACATCGTCTTCCACCGTCGGCTCCTTGGTGAAGAGATCGCCCGTGTAAAATCCAAGGCGCAAGTGCTTGACGCTGGTGCAGTCCCACCCGAGATAACCCCACGTGCATTCAGCCTCCCATTCTCTACACAAGCCTTTGAGGGTCTGGATTTGGGACGCGTCCTTTTGGCCGGGATAGCGGCTGGCAAAATAGGCGTCTAGCTCGGCCAGTAGCGCCTCAATGCCCTCGCGGTCCTCGACGCCATACAGTGCGACGAGGTTCCGCAGGAAGCGCCGCGCCATCCCTTCGTCGCACATCCGCTCATCGTCGGCTGCCACACCGTCGAGATACAGCCAAACGTCGCGGTTGCGGCCGTGCTCATGGGTCGGCGCAAAGTAGCCTTCGGCCAGCAGCGCGGCGCACTCGCCACTGGGCAAGAAGCGCCGCAACCGCTCGATGTGATCCTCGATAAAGAGGTTGGTCACCGCAGTAAAGCCGCCAGTAAAGCAGACGAAGTAATGCACATTCGTGGCGTCGCGCACGTGGCGGACGATATAGGGCAAATAGCCCAGCATCAAGTCGTCGTGGTGCGGCTCGGTGTGGAGGAAGCGCGTGCTGGAAAGGGTCTGGCAGCCCCGCTCGATCTTGCCGATCAAGCGATCGCGCACCATGTGCATCAGGGCCTCGACCGATTCGGTGCGCCGCTGCAACAGCACCGCACCCAGCTCGTCCTGCGCTAGCTCTTCCTCGGTCAAATTGACGACCTGCTTGCCCAATTTGCCGGCGAGTTCGACCGCGATCTTTTCCACTGCTTCGTCGTCGATGGCCTCTTGCTGCTGCAACAGCACCCGCTGTCGCACCCGCAGCAACTTGGCCGCGCCGCGCGTGATGTAAAACCGCGCGCGTGGCAGGCGGTGCAGGACCGAGGCCGGATAGCGCACGTCGGCCGCTTCCTCAATGGCAGCGGCGACAATCCCCGCCTTGGCCTCGCCCGCAGCGATAATCACGGCGCAGGCATCGGGACGGGCGGCGATGGTGCCGAGGCCAATGGTAATGACCAACCGCTTGCGCGCCACCTCCATGCCGCCTAGATCGGCGGCTGCGGCCGCTTGTGTCTCGTAGTTGACCTCAGTCAGCCGCGTGGTCGAGAAGTGGTCTGAGCCGCGCACGTTGAAGCCAATGTGCCCGTCCGGGCCAATGCCGCCTAAAAAGAAGCCAATGCCGCCAAGGGCGCGAATTCGCTCCTCGTATTCCAGGCACCACTGGTCGATCCTTTGCAGCGCGTCTTGCTGCACTTGCTCCAACAGAGTGCGCGCGGATCGGTGGCGCAGCGACAAGTCAACCGCGCCGTCGGGCCACACCTCGGCGAGGGTCTGGCCGGGCCGCAAGCCGATCTCCGCGCAATTGATCAGCAGTGCTTTCGCCGGGTCGAGCCCAAAGTCGTCGATGTAAAAACGGTTTACATAGCTGTAGAAGCTGTTGTCCTGCTGGGGGTCTATTGGATAGAACTCGTCGATCTGCACGAAATGCAAGCCTCGCAGGTCCGGTTTGCGCGCCGGATCGACCCCAGCTTCTTCAAGCGTGCGCTGGATCTCTGCTTCGTCCCAATGCCGCACCAGCCGCTCGACCCAGCGGATGAAGTACTGCGGAGTTTTGCCCGTCGGCAGCGAGATCACGCCCTCGGGATGCTCCTGCACCCATTCGATGAAGCGCACCGCCGCCAGCTTGCCCAGCCCCGGGAAGTTCTCCACCACAATGGTTTTGATCTTTTCAGTCGGCGGATAGAGCGCGTCGAAGGGAGAGGCGGCTACGGCGCGGCGCTCGACGGTAGAGAGGTCTTCTGTGTGTGCCATTTTGGGGAGATGGGGAATGGGGAGTGGGGAGTAGATAGGGTATAAAGTACTACCACAGCACCACAAAGAGCAAGATACTCGCCACTGCTAGATAAACGCCGATCCACACCCCCGGCCGCAAGTACCAGCGCGGGCCATCCTCGCCGACCGCAAAGGGGTACTCCGGTCGAATCGGGGCTTCCACTAGCGTCTTTTGCAGCCAAGTGCCCTCTAAGGCGGCGAGCCGGTGCCCCATGTGCTGCCGCAGGGAAGCCGGGTCTTCGCGGCGGGCGTACACCAAACCGCGCAATTCTTCGTTGCGCACCGGACCGCGCCGCCAGTCGATCACCTTTGAAGCGACGAGCATACTCAGCGCGGGCAGCACCAAGTTCCACAGGTAAGTCCACCAAGTATTCTGATACCACACCGGCAGCGGCCACTCATTGAAATCGGCCAAAATCGCCGACATCCCATAGCCTAAGCCCACCAGCAAACCGACGATCCCGGTTTGGCGATGCACCCGCGTGAAAACGCCCATCAACATCACCGTCATCAGGGGCACGGCAATGGCCCCGGCCAGCCGCAGGTAGAACAGCAGCATGCCCTTCTCGCCCAAAAAAGGCACGTACACAAAGCCCAGCGCCAGAATGATCGGCACCGAGATCCGGCCCACCTTGGTGTAGTGCGCGTCCGTGCCGTTTTTGACGATGAAGCGCGCGTACACGTCGCGCACAAACAGCGAGGAAATGCCAATGCCGATGGAGTCGAAAGTCGAGTACCCAGCCGCCACCAACCCGGCGACCACCAAGCCGACCAATCCCGCCGGCAGGTACGCCTCGATCATCAGCGGATAGGCCCGGTCAACGATCTCCAAACCGGGGAATTGCGCCCGCGCCATCGGCCCCAAGCTGACATTGAAGAACAGGCAGATCGCCGTGGCAATGCTGGCCACCAACACCGCCATCTTGAAGTCCCACTCCGAGCGCGCGCCCAAGAAGCGAATGGCCTCGTACTGGTTGATAATCGCATACGTAGTCAACACCACCAAGAAACCGAATATCACCACCAGTGCGGGTACGCCATCGGGCGAATAGCCCCCTACCTTCAGCAGCGCATCCGCCAGCCCTTCTTCGGCCGCCTCCAGTCGCGTCGCCACCCCCTCCCAACCGCCTAGTCCCGAATACGCGAATCCCCACAGGACAAACGAAGCCACGATCATCGTCGTGCTTTGCAGGGCATCGGTCAGAACGCCAGCCCGCAGCCCGCCGCGCACGATGTAGAGCACCGAACTGATGGCCACGCCCACCACCACAAACCAACACGTCGTCGCCTCAATGTCGGCGACGATGTGCAACACCAAGTACATGGAAAAGAAGATGTTGCCCAGCACATTGGTCCGCGACTGGACATTGATCAAGACCGCCAGCAGCCGCACGGACGGACCGAAGCGAAATTCCAGCCACTCGGCGTTGGTAAAAACCCCCGAGCGGTACATCGGCACGATGACGAAGAAGCTGAGCACGGTCCAGCCCACGGCAATGCCCAGCCACCACTGCGCCAACTGCGACAGCCCGAGGTTGTAGGACCCGCCGACAATGCCGACGTAATCGCCGCTATCAACGGCCGTGCCAAACGCCGACAGCCCGATCACCCACCAGGGCATGGACTTGGCCGCGAGGTACCAGTCGAAGCTCTCGCCCTTGTTGCGGAAGGCAATCAGGCTATAGGCGACGATGCCGCCGTTGAGCACTACCACGACGGCCCAGTCTAAAGCGGTCATCGCATCACGGGGCTGGTAGGTGGTAGCCGTCCTTGCCGACTGTTATCTTGGCCAAGATGCCTGGGTTTTCCGGCGGCGCGCCCCCGCCGTAGGTGACGTAAAGCGTCTTGCTCTCCTCGCCGCGGCCAAACGCCACATTGGTCGGAACTTCGGGCGTGGGGATATAGCCCAGTTCCTCACCACTGGGCGCATACACCACAATGCCCGGGCGCGTCACATCCCGCACCGCCACGTACAGATTCCCCTCAACATCGACGACTAGGCCGTCCGGCCCGTCTTCGGGATAGTAATCGACGAGCACTTCGCGGAATGTGGCCGTGCCGTCGGGATGCAGGTCGTACGCCAACAGCGCCATCCGGCCCTTGTGTGCGGGCATGTCCAGCAATTGGAATATCCCCGTATTGCCGTTGTCGTTACTTACCACGTAGAGCGACTGCTGGTCCGGGGACACGCAAACGCCGTTGGGCTTGCCAGCATCGGCAATGATCCGCTCAATGGTGCCGTCCGGGTCAATCCGGTACACCGCCATCACCGGCTGGTCAATCGGCTCGTGGCCCAAATAGCGCGGGTCGCTGAAGTAGATGCGGCCCTTTTCGTCGATGGAAATGTCGTTGGGGGCGTTAAAGGGGCGGCCCTCGTACAGCCCGGCGATGATCTCGGCCTTGCCGGTTGTAAGGTCGGTGCGCGTCACGCGCTGCCCCCCAAAATCCGCTCCTTCAGCGGCGATCAGCCGGCCCATCGCGTCGAACTTGAGGCCATTGGACATGCCGCTGGGCGAGCGGAAGATCGCGGTCTTGCCAGTCTTGGGATCGTAGCGCCAGATGTGCCCGGCCTGCATCCCCGATTCCATGGAAAAGGTAATGTCGCTGAAGTAAACCGAGCCATCGAAGGCCACGGCCGGCCCTTCGGAAAAGAACGCGCCGTCGAAGAGCACTTCGAGCTTGGCCCCTGCGGGTATAATCGACGGATCGCCCGTCGGCTCTTGGGCGAAAGCAGTGCTGGCGACCAAGGCCAGCGCGATTGTGGCGAGACGTTGCATCATGGTATCCCTCCTTGGGTTAAGAATTAAGAATTAAGAATTAAGAATTGGGGGTGGGGTAATTCGTAATTCCTAATTCTCAATTCTCAATTCCTACAAACGGAAAGGTCCCGTTGTACCCAAGCGCGGCAATGGCCGGTAGCGGCGAACTGACAAAGGGAATCCCCGGGAACATCGGCGTCTGCTGGTAGTGCAGCACCACGTTGCAACGGATGGGCGCGTCGGCATCTTCCTTTAGCTTGGCACCCTGATGCGGGATGTGGCTGAAGAACACCACCGCGTCGCCGGTCATGGGATGCAGGTGGATGTGCTCTTGCCGCTCACACCACTGATAAAAGGGGTTGTCAGAATTGTACCCGCCTATATGGCGAATTTCTTCCGGCAGGGCGTTGTGGCAAAAGTTGTTGATAAAGGTCAAGCGCCCGGTCTCTGGTGCGTTGTCCGTCAGGTAAAACGTGGTGTTTATGCAGAGTGGGCGCAGTGCGTGCCGCGCCTCGTCGGGCGCGTCCCAATAATAGCCAAAGTCCTTGTGCCACTCTTGGGTATAAGCGCCCGGATTGATGTGTGCCCGAAAGCTCCGCAACTGGCATTGCCGCCCGAGCATGGCCTGCAAATACGGCGCGACCGAAGGATGGCCGACCATGGGCTGAGCCAACTCGGGTTCCTGCTCCAACAAGTGGTCAAAAGCCACATTGCCCACTTCGTTGCTAATGTCCCATTCCCGCCGCTCGTACTTCCGCACCAAGCACTCCCGCCAAGCTAGCACGGTTTCCTCGTCGAGCGCATTGCGCACCAATAGAAAGCCGTGCCGATCAAGCGCGTCGAGCTGATCTTCCAACTCGGGGATTTGGGCTGTATCGGCGATGATTTCACTCATGGAAAAGCTCCTAGTTTGTTAGACGTTACGCATGGCAGGGTACGCTATATCATGCTGAGCGCAGCGTAGCGGAGTCGAAGCATCCCAGACCTAATAAGCCTGTACGCAACATCAGTTAATGATCACTTTTCTCTCCGCGCAAAATACCGCTCCCAGCGCTCCGTCGGCTCAAAACCCAAGATGCGCCGGGCCTTATCGACATTGTACTTCCCGTGCCCCTCCCAGCTAAGCAAGTTGAACTCCTGAAAGCAATCCGGCACTTGTGGAATTTCCAACGCCAGCCGACAGGCCTGCTGCAAGTCCTCCCACACCACCGTAAAGGGCGGGAAATCCCCGGTGCTTTGCGTCGGCCGCGGGCCCAAGCCATTGAACAAAAAGCTGATCGTCTGAATGCCGTACGCCCGCGCGTACGTGCGGCAAATCTCGCTCGCCAAACCCTTGGTCAGACAGTAATAACCCGTGGTCAAAACCGGCGGCACATCCTCAATGTCAAAGTCGTGGTCATACGTGCGGCGGACGAATTGCGGGCCGGAGTGAATCACCTTTTTAATCCCGTGCTCAACCGCGGCCTGCATCACATTGAGCGCCCCGCGCATGTTGACGTGAAAGCTCTGCTCAGGATGATCGCGCACGACCGTGAAATTCATAATCGCGTCCATCCACTCAGCCGCGTCCCGCACCTGCTCCCGCGACGACACATCGCAATACACGATGGGCTTGCCGTCCGGGTGCGGAACAACGTCAGCCAGCGTCACATCGTATGTATCTTCGAGACCGGGCAGCAGATCGGGGGCGATCATCCCCGAAGCCCCTAACAGCAACACCTTTTTCTTCACGCCTTGGCTCCTCGGAACTCGCGCTGCGGCCGATAGCCCATGGACTTGGCTCGGTCGAGCAAAAACTTGGGATGGGCGATGGGCGCGGCAATGTGGTACACAGCCCAGCGCGGCACCCAATTTAGAGACGCGCTCGCATCCCGCGCCAACGCCGCGCAAAACGCCTGCGCGGCATCCCGAATATCGACCCACATCAAATCGCGTTCCCGCCCGGCGACCTCCTCTTCCCACACCAGCTTGCCGAGGCGCAACGCCGTGACCGTGATGGGATACTCGCGCGCAAATTCGCGGCACGTAATCTCACCCAAATATCGCGCCAACACCACCATTTCGGTCGGCGGCAATGGCTTGTAATATTCGGTGACGTACACTGTGTCGGGGTATGCGCGAAACACTTCGAGAGTACTGCCGTACACAAACCGCTTGACGCCAGCTTCTACCGCCGCCTGCAACAGCACGTGCGTACCGCGCGTCGCTCGGTCCAACAGGGCCTCTTCGCTTTCGGGCGCGGGCGGTGGCTCCCCCGTGTGGACGACGGCATCTACACCCCGCACTGCCTGCCGTACCGCATCTGAATCCGTTAGCTGGCCCTCGATCCATTCGACGTCTTGCCGCTGCGCGGTTCGGCTGAGCTCTTCGAAGCCCGCGCAGTCATCCAACAGACGCAATTGCGCGTTTTCATCCACTGCCAGCGCAGCCGCTACCTCTTGACCCAATGCACTAGCCGCGCCCGTAACCAATACCCGCATCTACTCGCATCCTTAGCAGCCGTCTCAAAATTCTAAGTGCGCTCCCCTCAACGTCATTTCACATCTGTGTTCATCTGCGTTCATCTGCGGATACCTTGCCGTCGGGGGTTTTGAGACCGCTTCTTCTGCAATACTTCTAGCGGAACCAATCGTACGTCAGCGCCAAGCTACGATCGGCCAATGGCAATTCCACGCGCTCGCCGCCCCGCGCTGACGACTGCTTCAGCCCCAGCTCCACTTCCAGCGCAACAGCGACCCGCCGCCCGGAATTTTTCGGCTCATCCAACCGCCCCTCCATGCAGGCGATCAGGTCGTCGAGACAGTACACCGTCCGCATCCCCGACAAAAACTGCGGCGCGGGCCACGGCATTTCCACCCGCCCGGCAGCCGGCGTTTCCACATCTTGATAGAGCCGCCATTGATTGTACTCAAAGGCCATCTCCCCCCGACTCCCCGAAATCCGCACCTCGGGCGCACCAGCGCGGATATGGACCACCGTGCCATCGCTGCACGCAATCATCCCCTGCCCCATGAACTCCGTGCTGCCGCGCTCCCGACGCGGCTGATCGCCCGTGCCGCACACCCAGATCGGGTCGCTGGTCAAAAAGTAGCTCCAGTCCTGATGCTGAGCGAAAACCGGGACCCGCGCTTCGAGCGACCGCACCTCCCCAATCGCCTCCTCCTCTACCAGCGCCTTAGCCCGCGCAAACGACGGATGCGAAACGCTCGTCGCCCCGCCCACCAGCGGCACTCCAGCCTCGGCGCACGCGCCGACCATGGCGTCGGCTTCGGCCAGCGAGAACACCATCGGCTTATCTACCAACACGCCCCGCACCCCAGCGGCGACCGCGGCCACCGTCAGCGCGGACCGCCCCTTCGTGTTCGTCGCAATCGCCACGATGTCCAGCCGCTCTTCGTCCAACATCTCTAGCGCGTCCGCGTACAAGGCCCCAATGCCGAAGCGCTCCCCGAACATGGCCCGTCGCTGTGGATCCCGGTCGGCCCCGGCCACCAATTCCACTTCGGGCCGGTCGGAAAGAGCCGCAGCATACGAACTAGCCAGCCCCTCCCGCCCAGGATGATCGTAGAAGTGAAACGTCCGGTTGACATCGAGGCCATCCGGTAGAGGGCGATCGGCACTGTCAACGTCGTAGATAGGGTCTTTGTACGATCCAAGGATGCACTCGTAATCCCGTTTCCCCAAGTCGTAGAGAAACCCCATCCACCCGAGACCGATGACGCCAGCGCGATATTTTTTCTCTTTTTTATTTTTCACCGTGCAGTTTCCTTTGGTGTGCATACATAAGGAAACGTCCCGCACTGAGCAAGCCCACTGTTGTCGCGCCTAGCAAATTAAATCAGCCTTCGCAAAGGACAACTGACTGCGTCTAGCCGAGACGGTACAAGCCAGTCGCATCTGGCACTCACACATAAGGCGTGAGACGACGCCGTTGAGTGAGCGCGATTGGCCAATTATGTTATATATATCGCTTGAAGGCTGAAAGGAAGGCTATCGATGGCGAGCCGACATGCAGACTGGCTAAAACAGGGCCAGCGAGATTTGGCCCACGGGCGGCGCTCGCTCGATGCTGGTGACTACGAGTGGGCCTGCTTTGCTGCCCAACAAGGGGCGGAAAAAGCCGTCAAAGCCGTTGTCGAAAAGGCGGGCGGCGCTGCTTGGGGGCATTCGGTTACGGCCCTGCTTGAGTCCTTGCCTGAGTCGCTCGAGCCCGGTCAGCAGCTAGTGGACGCTGCCAAAGCATTGGACAAACATTATATCCCCGCTCGCTACCCCAATTCGCATCCGCAAGGAGCGCCTTATGAATACTACACCCGTACTGAGGCAGAGCGTGCGCTCGTCCACGCCGGCCAAGTCATCGGCTTCTGTGAAGGTATTCTGGCTAGACCGCCCGCACCTCCTAAAGCGCCTGCGGAGTGCTGCCCAGACGCTGAGTGAACGCCACCCCGAGATCAAATTAATCGTGCTGTTCGGCTCACTGGCGCGAGGGGATGCCGGGCCGGGCAGTGATGCGGATCTGCTCATCGTCGTCAGCCACAGCACTGAGGCATTTTTGCAACGGGCGGTGCGCTACCGACCAGCGGGTGTGGGCGTGGGTGTCGATGTGGTAGCATACACGCGAGAGGAGCTAGCTGCGCTGCTAGAGGCGGGCAATGCCTTTGTGCGCCAAGCACTGCGCGAAGGGGTGGTGTTGGTCGGCGACCCGGCAGAGGCACCAATCTCATAGCCTGACTAAAAAACTAATCCCCTCGTCCCGCTCGTCGCCTTCCCGCCACGCGGCGAATCAACTCGTCGGCGATGACCCCTGCCAAAATCACCGCGCCGATAATGGCAAATTCGAGTTGGGTGGGGATGCCCGAGACATTGATGGCATTGTAGAGCAACCGCATGACGGCCGCTCCAATGACGACCCCAAAAATCGACCCCTCGCCACCGCGCAGAGAACAGCCTCCCAACACGGCCGCGGCAATCGCATACAATTCGTAGAAATTGCCGTGCGCGGCCGGTTGCACCGAGTTGACGTCAAGCGCGAACAGGATACCCCCCAAGCCAGCGGTGCCTGAGCACAACACGTACGCCAACACTTTCATCCGCTCAATTTGGATACCGCTGTACCGCGCCGCGGTCTCATTGCGGCCCAGTGCCAGCAGGTAGCGGCCCCATATCGTGCGGTTGAGGAAGAGGGCGGCGAGCACCCCGGCAAGCAGCAAGAGGAAAAACGGAATCGGCAGCGCAAAACCGCCGCCCAACGAGACCTTGCCAATCGCCAGTTGACGCAGGCCCTCGTAGGACGAGCCAAAGCCCTGGACTTGGTCGTGGGTAAGCCAGCGGGCAAAGCCTCGGTAGAACAACAGACCGCACAGCGTGACGACAAACGGCTGCAATCCCAAGCGCGTGATCAACAAGCCGTGCATCAACCCAATCGCCAGCGACAAAACCACAACGGCCAACAGTGCAATGGCCGGTGAGTACCCAGCGGCCAAGAGCATGGGCAGCAGACAACCCACCAAGCCGATCAACGAGCCAATCGACAAGTCAATCCCGCCGGTGATGATGACAAAGGCCACGCCAATGGAAATGATGCCAAATAGCGAGGTCCAGCGGATGATATTTTGCAGGTTATAGGCACTGACGAACTTGGGTTCGACGATCCAAGTGACCACAAAAATCGCCACCAACAAGCCGAGGATACCCAGTATTTTTTTCATCTTCTAAGCCGCCTTCCCCGTCGCCAAACTCATAATCGCCTCCTCGCTGAGCGCGTCCCGCTGGAGTTGGCCAGTAATGCGGCCCTCGTGCATGACTAACACTTCATCGGCCATCCCCAGAATTTCCTCCAACTCACTCGACGCAAACAGTACGGCCACGCCGCTTTCGGCCAACTCTTCCATCAGGTGATAAATCGCTTGTTTGGCCCCTATGTCGATGCCTCGGGTTGGTTCGTCGAGCAGCAATACGCGGGGTTCGAGAGCCAGCCACTTGCCCAGCACCACCTTTTGCTGGTTGCCGCCGGATAGGTATTGGACGATTTGCGCTGGTCCGGGAGTGCGAATGGCGAGGCGCTCGATCATTTGGTCGGCGTCCGCAGCTTGGCGAGCAAAATTGGCCCAACCGGCAACGCGCTGGTAGTGCCCCAAGCCGGGCAGGCCGATATTGTCGCGCAGGGCCATTTCGAGGATCAGGCCCTGTTGCTTGCGGTCTTCGGGCACGAGGGCCAAGCCAGCGCGGATGGCATCGACCGGCGAGCGGATCACATGCGAAGCGCCGTCGATGAGGACGCGGCCACCGAGCGCGGGAACGATGCCGAAGAGCACTTGCAACAGCTCGGTGCGCCCCGCGCCGACGAGACCGGCGATGCCGACGAGCTGACCGCGCCGAACGGCAAAGTTGAGCCGGTGCTCGGGCCACGCCGGGATGACCAAATCCTCGGCTTGCAGGGCGATGTCGCCGGCCGGATGGGCTTGGTGCGCGTAGTACTGAGCGACGTCGCGTCCAACCATCTTCGCCACCATAGCGTCGTGGCTGATCTCCGCACGGGCCAACTCACCGACGTTTTGCCCATCGCAGAGAACCAAGACGCGCTCGGCTAGGGCTTCGACCTCCCCGAGGCGGTGAGAGATATAGACGATAGCCACGCCGCGCTCGCGCAGTTCGTTGATGACCGCGAATAGAGCCTCGGCTTCTTGGCTAGTGAGACTGGAGGTCGGCTCGTCCATAATCAGCACCCGCGCCTCGGTCGAGAGCGCCTTGGCAATTTCGACGAGCTGCTGGTGGCCAATGGGCAAGTCGCCCATCAGGGCGTCCGGCGACACCTCGAGCTCGAGTTGCGCGAGAGCTTGGATAGCCCCCTCGCGGATGGCGGCGCGGTCAATCAGCCCCCACTGCTGCGGCTCACGACCGAGGTAGAGGTTAGCGGCGACTGAGAGGTTGGCGCAAAAGTTGAGTTCTTGGTGGATCAGGGCGATGCCGAGCGCGGCAGCGCGGCGCGGCGAGTCAATGATCACCGGCTCCCCATCGCGCACAATCTCGCCGCTGTCCGGAGTCTCAATGCCAGCGAGAATTTTCATCAGGGTAGATTTGCCAGCCCCGTTTTCGCCGATGACGGCGAGGACTTCTCCTGCCTCCACCGCCATATCCACCGCGTCAAGGGCCAAGACTCCGGGAAAACGCTTGCTGATGCCGCGCGCAGCTAACAGTGCCATTGTTTTTGACTTATTAAGTAGGTTACAAAAAGTTCGTTTACACAAGGTTTATGCCTTCAGCCAGAAATTATCCGCGTAGACGCCCGCTTTTTGCAATCGCTCCTTTGGACTCAGTTTCCAGATATACTCGCAGGCCCTATCGGCGGACTCATCAATGGAGGCGGTGGGTTGAAGTGTCAACAGACTTTTTGTAACCTACTTAGATAGATTTAAGCATTGGGATCTTCTACTGTGATCCCCTCTTGCTTGGCAGAGTCATTGAGTGCTAGGTCGGAAGAAACCAGGATTGGACTGGATATTTTCAAACTCTTGCATACAGTATGCACTTTAACAGCAACCGCCAACTGCACAGCATCGTATCCCCGCAATGCGTACTGTTCAGCAAGAGCCATTGCACTATCAATTAGCTTAGGGGTAATTTTTATAGTGCGATACTGATACAAATAATCGTGGCGAAATTGCTCAATCGCCTTTTTGCCTTCTTCTTGAACAAGTTGATTCGCTCGCGTCAATCTGGTCAACGCGGCCACGACTTCAACACCGGCGATTTGAGCAAGGTAAATGCGATGTCCGTTCTCAGGATGTGTGATTTCAATAACGCGCGGTGTACCGATCTCATTAACATAGCGTTTCACAATGCCGCTGCTATCAAAAAAATAGAGCGCCACTTATCGACGTTCCGCGATAATGGTTGCAGAGGCTGTCTTCCCATCGCCTTTGAGTTTTATAGGGGTGCGATTTTGATATGAGGTAAAATCCGTGATGGGCGGTTTGATATCTTGGAGCAATCCCTCTTTCTGCAATGTGTGTTCCAATTCATTTTCTTGCCAAGTATTCCCCATCAATTCCACCACTCCATCTAGCTGTTCCCCGGTCAGCTTCTCGCCCCGGATCGTGCGGAAAAGCACGGGCAGTTTAGCGGCCATTGCCTCGTCGTCGAGGATGTCTTGCGGCACTTGGCCGGCCGAAATCGCCACCGCGTCCAGAAACACCCTTCGCGCTTCTGAACCGTCTTCCAAGCCGAGTTGATAGGCTAACTTGTCCTGCGCTTGGCGCGATTTAGGCGGCGGCCGGATCCCTCGTTCCATCTTGGAATACGTCCCCGGGTCAAGACCAAACTGCTCGCAGAAACGCCTGAGAGGCAATTGTTGCTGACGGCGCAACGATTGTAAAAACAAAGCAAACGGTCCTACACTCATTGGAAATCTCCTGCGTTTGTCAAAGAAGAGCGGACGACCTATGGTCGCACGTCTTGCTAATCAGCAGGTGTGTGGGAAAGACTGAATATACTACTGTTGGATGATTCTATCAACAGTTTAATCAAACAAAATTAATCGTTCTCTCGCTTGATTCCTACCTGTCAGAGCGCACCAACGCAGCGCCATTAGTTAGTTCCAGTCAGGGTTTTCAGTTCGTCCCAAAAGGCTTCGACATTGTCGCGGCGGATGGACCGCGCCGGCACGTCGAGCACCCCACCCTCGGGCAAAACCGAGCGATCGCCGCGGGCGAGAGCGGCGAGGATGCGCACTGACTCGTACCCGTAGCGGTACGGGTTTTGCACCACCGTGCCGTAGATGTGGCCGTCGATGATGCCTTGGAGGGTGGGAGCTTCCTCGTCAAAGGCGATGATTTGGATCTGGCCGGTCTTGCCAGCTTCCTTGATCGCTTCGAGGCACATCGGCGGATTGTAGGCAAACAGGCCGACGACGCCGTGGAGATCCGGGTACTTGGCCATGGCGTCCTCGACTTGGGCCTTGGCTTTGGCGTAATCGAACTGGTCGGTGCGCGTGTCGAGAACGGTGTATTGGTCGCCGGTGATCGGGCCGCTGTTGGGGTCGTGGCGCGTCGGGTCAAAGGAGCGACCGAGCAGTTCGTCGATGAGGCCCTGGCGGCGCTGGCGGGCATTGAGTTGTTCGAGACGACCGACGAAGATCATGATATTGCCGCCGTCGGGCAGGGCTTCTTTGACCAATGCCCCACAGGCGCGACCGGCCGAGTAATTGTCGATGCCAATAAAGCAAAGGCGATTGCTCTTCGGAGCGTCCGAGTCGTGGGTGAGCAGGTTGGTGTGAGCGGCGGCCTCGTTGAGCAGGTTGGTCTGATTGTCCGGGTCGATGGGGCTTATGGCCATGCCGTCGATGCCGCGGGCCAGCAGGGCTTGGACGATGCGCTTCTGGTCGGCGACCCCTTCGCCGGGCATTTGCACCTCAGCGTCGGCGGCAAACTCGGCGGCCGCGGCCTCAACTCCTTTGGCGGCAATAGTCCAAAAGGGACCAACGCCATTGGTGACAAAAGCGATTTGGGGGTTGGCCGCCGGTTGTGGCGCGTCGCTACCGCCACAGGCGACAAAAATCAAGGCAAGAAGCAAAAAGGGCATTTTCATAATGTATCTCGCTAGGAATTTTAGGGGACGACGCCTGCTCATGGCCGCCGCGCCCTCGACGAGGGCAGGATACTCGCAGGAGCAACGCTCGTGGTTGCCCCGGCAAATGTGGAATGCCTATGTTACGTCCGGCAAAAAAGAAGCGCAAGATCAACGACAAAGGAGGGGCCATGCAAAAGCCCAGCGCAATAGTACTGGCGGTCGCCTTGGCCGCCACCGCAGGAGAAGCCAACGTGAGCAAAGACAGCTTTGGAACGACCGCAGCAGGACAGCCCGTCGATCGCTATACCCTCGCAAATGACCACGGCACTATGGCCCGCGTCATCACCTATGGCGGGATCATCACCGAACTCCTCGTGCGCGATCGCGCCGGAACACTGGGCGACGTAGTGCTAGGCTTTGACCGCTTGGAGCAGTACGAGAAGGAGAATCCGTACTTCGGCTGCATCACCGGGCGGGTCGCCAACCGCATTGCCGGCGGCAAGTTCTCCCTAGATGGCCAAGAGTACACACTCGCCGTCAACAACGGGCCTAATCACCTGCACGGCGGAATAGTGGGCTTCGACAAGGTAGTATGGGACGCCGAGGTCGTGGACGATAAACGCGGACCAGCGGTGCGCTTGCACTACGTGAGCCAAGACGGCGAGGAGGGCTATCCAGGCACCGTGCCCGTGAGCGTGACGTACACCTTGACCCACGACGACGAACTAGTCATCTCATACGAGGCGACCACCGATAAGCCGACGCCGATCAATCTGACCAACCACTCCTATTTCAACTTGGCCAGCAGCGGCCCCGTGCTCGGCCATATCCTCACGCTCCACGCCCGCTACTACACCGAGCCGGACGCCAACCAAGTCCCCACTGGGCGCATTTTGCCGGTGGCTGGCACACCTCTCGACTTTGGCAAACCGTCCGCTATCGGCGGGCGGATCGGACAGCTCGCGGATATCGGCGGCTACGACCACAACTACGTGCTCGACAATGGAGGTCGGGCTGAGCCGGCGCTGGCCGCCGAGGTGTACGAGCCGGAGAGCGGGCGGGTGATGGAGCTGTACACTACCGAACCGGGCGTGCAGTTTTACTCGGCCATCCACCTCAACGGAGTTCAAGGCAAAGGCGGGACAATCTACAATCAGTACCACGGCCTGTGCCTAGAAACCCAGCACTATCCCGACTCGATCAACCAGCCGGGCTTTCCGTCGGTAGTATTGCGTCCGGGGGAGGCCTACCGGACAGTTACAATACACAAATTTTCGACGCGGTAGGGATTAATTGTAGCTAGTGGCTACTTGATTATCGCAATGACCTTTTGGACTCCTTCTTAGCTAAAGTCTGTTATTCTATCGCAAAGGACTAGGATTTATGCCGTTTCTGTTGATCTGCTTGGTTGGCTTGTTGGTTTCCGTTTACGCGAGTCCGGTATCGCCGCCGATGGTGGCGGGTCAGGTGCGGCTGGCGAACGGGTCGCCGGTGGCGGGCGCTCAGGTGGTGTTGTTTGACGTAGCCGACCTGCGCCGAGGACGGGTGGGGCAAGCCACCACGGACGAGGCGGGCCAGTTTGCGCTGCCGCTGCCGACCGGCGGCGGGGCGTTGGTGCTGCCGCGCGAGGTTGGACTGGGGCCCAACTACCCCAATCCGTTCAATCCTTCCACGCTCATTCCCTACCAACTGCCGGCCCCGTCGCCCGTGCGGTTGGAGGTGTTCAACGTCCTCGGCCAGCGGGTGGCGACGCTGGTGGATGGCCCGCAAGAGGCCGGGGCGTATCGGGCGCGCTGGGACGGCACGGATGCGGCGGGTCGGGCCGCTGCGGCCGGGGTGTACTTCTACCGCTTGACCGTGGCGGGCGCGCATTGGACGGGCAAGATGGTGCTGGTGGATGGACAGGCCGGGGTGCCGCTGGCGGGTGCGCGGGTGGAGGCGGTGTCGCGGGCGGCGGGATCGACGGAGATGGGGCGGTATGGGCTGGTGGTTGTGCGGGAAGGGCTGGTTGTGCATGTGGATTCAGACTTTGTCGTCGCGTCGGGTACCGGGTCGGTGGTCCTTGACCGGGCGGCGCGGCCGAACCGGGCGGGGAAGAGGGTGGCGTCGCTGGATCAGGGGGTGTTGGGCGATGTGGACAACAATGGCCGAGTGGAGCTGGACGACGGGCTGCTGGCGGCCATGTTGAGTGTTGATCCGGCCTTGTCGCTGCCCAACCGCGGCGTGATGGCGCTGGGCGATGTGGACTGCGATGGTCGGGTTGAGTCCGCCGACGCGGCGCTTATTGCCACCTATGTGGCCAATCCGTCGGATGCGTCGGTCTCGGCGCGGCGCATTGGTCAACGGGGCGGGTATTCGCTCAAACCGGTTACCGAGGTAGTGTGGGCGTCCATCCTCGGCACGGAGAAACAAGACGCCACCGTGGCGCAGATTCTCGACGGGGTGCCGGTGTTAATCTCGGGTGTCTTCCCTAGCGGCAGCATCGACGGCCCAGATCATCTCTACCTCGGCATCGGCCGCGCCTACTGGACACAACAGGGCGGCAAACATATCTACGCAGCCTTGAAGCAGCGCTTTCCGGCTACGCCCATCAGCGTGGCCCCATCGACCGGGATTATTCGACATGCTGGCAAGGTGGTACGGCGGCCGACGACGACCGCGCTCCGGCAGGTGGCACCAGTGACGCGTTTTGGGCCGCCGATCTCCTTTGGCCAAGCGCCCAACACCGCCTTGGCCGATAACGGCAAGGCCCCGCAGGTGGTGGGTAGCATTACCGTGCCCGATAGCGTGACGGTCGGCTCTGTTGCGGTGGACGTGGACATCACTCACCCCGCCCCCAGCGACCTAACGGTTGAGTTAGTCGCACCAAGCGGAGTCGTTATGACGCTCCACGACGGGATGCGAAGCGGGATTAACTCTAGGGCCAACCTCGTCGTCGAGGAATCGAACTTAACCCAACTGCAAGGACAGGCGGCGCACGGTACGTGGCAGCTTCGCGTCGGCGACTATGCACCGGGGGATACCGGGACGCTCAATACATGGAGTCTCACCATCACCCCCGCACAAGATGTGCCAGAAACATACGATCCAGCCCACCTATTCCTTGACACCTTCCAAGAAGGGCTCGGTGCGTGGCGTGGATCAAAGTGGCAAGCGGCTTCGTTGTCGGCGGATGCGACCGTTCCGGGCGAAGGGCCGGGCAATGTGGTTGCCAAGGCAGGCACCGGCTGCAGGACTTGCTTCCTTACCCTTGAGACGCCGGTTGATCTTTCGGCCTACGACTCTGTTACCTTGTCGTTCTACCGCTATCTGGACCCGGGTATGGGCAACGATGAGTTCCTCGGCGTTGATATTGGTAATCACGGTGCGTACCACCGTTTGAAAAACTGGGACGGTCGGCACGCCGACAGTCAATGGCGCCGAGAGACCTTTACCCTTTCCGGTGACGACATCAGTGATTCATTTTCTCTGCGATTCTTCAGTGTCAAGAAAAATATATTCACCGCCATTGCCGTTGATAACGTTATGATCACCGCGGTACCCGGATCTATTGTGGTGGAACCGGAACCAGATCAAACAGAGACAGATCCCGATCTTTCGGTGATATCAGCGCGAGCAACCGAGACAACAATAGCACCAGGGCAACCGTTCTCGATCCAGGCAACGGTGATGAACACGGACGCGCCAACCGCTACCCGCACGGTCTCCTTCTATCGTCACGATCAAAAGACCGTTGATCCGCAGACAGGTGCTCCTGTTATTGCAAGTGCGCGAACCATACTCCAGAAAAACAGTACTGGCACCGTGTCCGCAGACCTTATTTCACCAACAGTCCCCGGCACCTATCACTACTACAGCTGCATCAACACAATCCCCGGAGAAGATACCGACAACAACTGTGCGTCAGTGATCGTAACGGTGACAGAACCGGAAACCCTTGAAGATGACGCGTCAGGAACCGGTATCTCTGTCACCCTTGTGACAGAAGTAACAGAGATCGTGCCCGGCGTGAAACAAGATGTTTCCCTCACCGCCACCGTGACAAACAATGGTCCCGGGTCGATAACTCTTCCCTCCTACACCATCACTTTCCACCGCCATGATGATGAAAAAACTGACACGCCAGCAAAAGGGGGAGAGACTGTCTTGACAGTGGAAGGTGGAAGTCTATCCTTGGCATCGAGCGAATCATTCTCGGAGACAATAGATGATTACGACTTCAAATACGAGGGCTCGCTTCCGACAAACTATCCGAATACTTATTACTACTATGCATGCTTTGAGGACATCTGCTCTCGCGCAGTGGAGGTACCGGTACAAATTTCCCCTGTTATGGTGACTGACATCGTTGCCACACCGATACGTGTCTTTGAATCCGACCCCGTTACTATCACCGCAACTATTACCAACACCGGAATGAAGACTGATGGCGCGACCATCTCCATCTACCGAACAGACAATGATTGGACACGCCCTACCGACGGTGTGAAAGAGTCAAACACAATAACACTAGACCCGCTTGTACCGAACACGTCTGTTGTTATTACCAGCACTCACATAGCACCTCCAGTGGATCGTGGTATTCAATCTGTCTTCTATCATGTCTGCGTCAACGATCTGTCATGCACCAGCGAACCCGCCCAAGTTATGGTGCGAGAGCTTCAAGAAGATCCCGGTCCTCCGTATGAAGGTTGTAATGCAGTACCAGTGCGCCTCAACCCGATGGGAGGTGACAAGGTGACCACACATCGTCAAAATTTTTATGAAACCGTAACATCTTGTACAACCATCACCTTGGGTGGTGTGGAAGATGTTAATGGTGTGCGAGGGTTCATTGCTTCCGGTCACGGTTCTGTTGACTCTCCAGGCGATGTTAAAGATTACTCTCATTCAGTTCCCAAATTGAGAATGTCACACGACAGGTATCACATACTCGGCACTGTTTTTAAATTGCCATCGTACTCAAAAGACAAAGATTCTGGATTTCTGATCCTTGGCACCGACTCTGCTTTTATTGCGTATCCAAGTCGTTACACGCCAAACTGTCCTTCAGACATGATCATGCAACAAAGTGGCGGTGAGTCGTTTTGTGCAAAAATCGACATTGGCAACCAAGTTGAACGACTCGAGCCACTCAAGATACGAGGAGAAGGTGGTGCGATCTACACCGTTATCGGAGCCCGAGAAGCGATAAAAGGAGAAACCATCTGGATATCTGGATCTGTCTCTGGACAACCTTTGAGAAGAATTGCCCAAGGAGAAGATTTATTACTTGGTGGCAGATCCCCTGACGGAATATATCTTGGTTTCGCACATTATTCCTTAATACCCCTTGATTCCAAAGAAACCATTGGTGGTGATAGTGGTGCCCCGGTTTATACCACTCCCGACGAAGATGGAAACGTCTATTTAACCGGAGTACATATTGGAACTGGCTCAGCAACTATTGGTGATTTTCATTTTAATGTCCATTCTTCATGGAAAAGTGTTGTGGATGAATTTGACCTTGTGCCTATTAAACCGCTTGATTAGTAATCCTACGATCCACAAAAACTACCGTCAGCAACAAAAAACCGAAAGATTGCAAGACAAAAGGATACGCGGACATTGACGAAACAAACTGTGAACCGAAATCATGCAATTGCGCCACCGATGAAGAAAAAAAGCAATTTAAAATCTGTACTGGAAAGGTTCAAAAAATTGAAGTAAAATGCAAACCCGGCTTTGAAGGAATTGCATATAAATGCAACGATAACTGCGAGGATCCCTGTTTTGATGGCTGTGTAGAAGAAGAAGAACCTCCTGCTGAATCCTGCTGTAAACGTGTGTTGGAAGATGATGGAACTGTAAAAAACTTCATATGCAAGAAAGGGGCAGCGTTAGAATCTGGTAGTAAGGGCACAAATAAAGCAGATTGTCTCCGTTTTTCAGGTTTTCCGGAACCGTCTGGTGAAAATATAATTAATACCTGGCGATGCGAAGCAGTAGCAGGCAGTGGAATCACGTGTGACGGCATGCTGTGCAAAGGTTCGGTGATACGTTCAACCTGTTCGACCGAAGGTGCTTCAATATGCGACAACAGTAAGAAATTTGCATGCACAAACAACGGAGGAGCAAGTAACAAAAAAAGCGGAAAACCAATAACGTATGACGGCGGTCCTGGGTTAACTACTACCGCAGGAAAAAAAACGACAACAGAAACAGTGCATACGTGGACATGTCCACACGGTTTGAATAGAAATTGCAAAAAAGTAGAGAGAGAGTATACGTTTACACCATACGACACGGTCTGCAAACATGATTCGACAAGAAATGGATGCCTCATTCTGGATGATGATGGTTCCGTTACTGCTAGTCATACCGGTGCCGTCGCTGGTTCTGCCGAGATGGTGCAAAGAAGTTGCGCTTCTGGCGGTCCGGAAAAGATTTATACCTGGCAGTGCTATAACTCCAAGGGGAATAAGCATTGCTCAAAGGTCGAAGAGAACGGATGTGTGAAAACGAAATGCGGGTGCGGAACGGCGGCACGTCCTTGCAGTCCGCAAGGATCAACACTGAAAGGAAAGGTGAAATCAGTTGAGGCATTGTGCGGAATCGGAAGCGCGAAAAAGGTAACCAAGTCATGGACCTGCGAATCCTCAGATAATTCGTGCTCAACAAATACGACCTGTTCAGAAGTGACAGCAACCTGCCCAGCGGTCACCTGCGCGCAACGGAGGGGACAAAAAGGGCACTGCTCTGACAATTCATCAGTTACCGCTTCATCGACGGATAACGGTTGTCAGGTGGGTGAAAGTGGAAATAACATAACCTACACTTGGCAGTGCGGCACCGAAACCTGTGACGATACCCTGGACACCTGCCACGTGCCACCCGCATGTGATTCGAGTATTGGTGCCTGCACAGCAGGGACAACGAGTGACGATGATCCGACACCGGACACTACCGCGTGCACCGGCGCGGGCACCGTCGTGTCAGGTGACGTAAAAACCTATACCTGGAACTGTTCCAATGATGGTAAGTTGGTAAAGTGTGACGAAGAAGTCGACACCTGTGTCTATTCGACAAAAACACCATGCTCCTGTAGTGGAAATGGTTGCGGATCTGGTTGTACTGGATCTGCAACTTGTGGTAGTAGTGATGGTGGCAAGACAGTCTCATTCACCTGTTCTGGAACGAATCGAACAGATAAAACCTGTAGTCACACCTGTCCGAAAACACGATGCGCCTGTACCCGAGACAGTGATGGTTGCAGTGCTGGTTGCACAAAAACACCAGACAGCTGTTTGGGTAAAGCTGGCAAAGAGGTCTCCTTCTTCTGCAGGGCAAACGATCCGAGTAAAAAGACCGACTCGTCGACGTGCGCGCTCAAGCACACGTGTCCGACGAAGCCGTCTTGTGCTTGTACTCGACGAAAATCCAATACCAGTACTGGTTGTAACCCTGAGTGCAGTGCGGGAACAGAGTCGGATGGTTGCCCTGCGGGTTACACAGGAGTGGTGCAATGGACCTGCTCCGGAACCGGATATCAAGGGCTCTTGCACGTCTAGCTCAAATCCACCCGCTCCCAGCCCCGGTGCTCGTGCGTGCCGCCGAAGTGGCGGGGATGAAAAATCTCAGCGAGAATTTCAGCCGACTCCACCAAGCGCGGCCCTGGGCGATTGAAAAACTGATTGCCGTCAGTGAGGAACACCTGCCCCTGCTGCACGGCTTGCAGCCGAGGCCACAGCGGATGCTGGGTAAGCGCTGGCAATTCGCGTCGGGAACGAGGCATGTCGAAGCCGCAAGGCATCAGGACGATAATCTCCGGCTGGGCTTCCACTAGTTCCTCCCACGCCAACCAAGGCGAATGCGTCCCTGCTTCCGCAAAGAGGTTTTCGCCACCGGCAATCTCCACCAGTTCGGGAATCCAATTGCCTGCAGCCATCAGCGGCTCGAACCACTCAATACAGGCAATGCGCGGACGATGGTCGATATGGCGAGTGCGAGCGGCGATCTGGTCTAGCCGATCCCGCAATTGAGCCACCAAGGCGCGCCCCCTCTCCTCCACTTCTAGCGCCACAGCCACCCGCTCAATATCGCCCCATACATCGACCAAGGCGTTAGGCTCCAACGATAGAATAGCGGGCCGCGAGCGCACCAACTGACAGGCGGCCTCCTCGACATCTTTGAGACTGACAGCGCAAACTTCGCACTGCGATTGCGTCACCAACCAATCCGGTGCCAACTCGTCGAGCAGGTCGGCATCCACCCGGTACACCGAAGTAGCTTCCTGCAAAATGGCTTTAACCCGCTGGTCAATCTGATACGAGGTTCCATCCGGGTCGAATTTAGGGGCTGTGCAGGCGGGCAAGTCGCCGACACCGGCAGGATAGTCGCACTCGTGGGAACGGCCGACCAAGCACTCACCGAAGCCGAGGGCGCAGATTATTTCAGTGCTGCTGGGCAATAGGGAGACGATACGATTCATGGATGCACACTCGCTTTAAGGGGTGGTTTCTCGGACGTGACGTGTCAGACAGTCGATCCTCTAGCGTGGCGCAGACGCGCTTCCCTAGGCAAGCGGGACCATCTTCGACTGACGAATACGCTCGTCCCGCGTCAGCAACGGTACGCCATGGACAATACTGGTTGCAGCAATCAGTTCATCCGCTGGATCGGCGCGAAAATCGAGCTGCGTCGAGACCCGGGCCACTTCTAAGTCAAGCGGCCAGATGTGGATGCTGGCTAGGATGGTCTCGACGAGCGGGTGTGCTAGGTCAAGCGAAATCCGTCCAATCTGCGCGAGCTTTGCCATCTCCCACAACACGATTGCGGCTACGCCCCAGCGATGGTCAATGAGTAATGTGCGCTCCTCATAACGCAGATTACCGCACAATGCGTGTATTAGTACATGGGTATCAAGATTGAGCATTGGCATCCCATGTAACCCCGGTCGAGAAAATGTCGCCGTGGATTTGCAGTTGGTCGCGCAATGATCCGATCAGCATCTCGGACGACTGCACAATAACCTTTTCGGTCCCTCCGCTCTCCGGCCGAGTAATATGAATACTCACCTCGCAACCAAGGCGTTCAAGGAACCGAATCAGCCGTTCGACACTGTAATAGGAAAACTTACCGCTTTTAAGTCGGGAGATTTCTGATTGCTTAACTCCTAGAATCCCCGCGGCCTTGGTCTGAGTCAGCTTGCGGTGTTCGAGAATCCGAAAAATCTCCGCGCCAAGTTGGGCTTTGAACACCTCTTCTTTCGCTTCCTTATCACTAGAGCCCAAGTCAGAAAAAATATTGCCACTGCCCTGTTTGATTTTAATATTCTCGCCCATGATTTTCTCTCCTGCTTAGCCGACTCTTTAGCTCGTCTCAGGCGTCTTTTGCATACTCTAATCATAACTAATTAGTTATATCTCATCAACCAACCCGCTGCCCGAAATCCCGGGCAGCCAACCCGCGAGCGCACCCATGACTACCAAAAACCGAATAGACCAGATGGAAGCGCGGATCCGAGAGGCCCGCGACCTCGCCGACACCTTTGCCCGTGACCCGCATCGGCCAGCCTATCACTTCACGCCGCCAGCCGCGTGGATGAACGACATCAACGGAGCCCTGTTCTGGAAGGGTCGCTACCACATCTTCTACCAGTACAACCCGGACGGTGCCTACTGGAATCTCATTCAATGGGGCCACGCCTCCAGCGCCGACCTCGTGCATTGGGTCCACCATCCGGTGGCGCTGACGCCGGAAGCGGACGGACCGGATCGCGTCGGCTGCTTTAGCGGCGGAGCCTTGATCAGCAAGGAAGGAATTCCAACGCTGATCTACTACGGCAACCCCGACGGCCTCTGCCTTGCCCGCAGCAGCGACGATCTGCTGATCGAGTGGACGAAAGATCCGGACAATCCAGTAATCCCCCAGCCGGAAGAAGGAAGCGCCGACTTCGGCCGCTACACCATCCACGACCCCTGCGGCTGGTTGGACGGCGACCTCTATTACGCCGCCATCAACAAACGCGACCCGCAAGACCAAGGGGACGCAGCGTACCTGTTCAAATCGCCGGACCTGCGCACCTGGGAGTTCGTCGACTTGTTCTACCAGTCGCGGCGAGAGTGGACCGAAGGCGGCGAAGACTGCGCCGTGCCCGACTTTTTCCCGCTTGGCGACCGGCACATGTTGCTCTTCTGTAGCCATCTGCAGGGAAGCCAGTACTACATCGGCCAAGTCCGGAACGAACGGTTTTATCCAGACGTTCACGGGCGCATGAGCTGGGAAGGAGGTCATCTCGGCGGCCCGCGCACCATGCTGGACGCAACCGGCCGACGCATCTTCTTCGACTGGGTCCGCGAATTGCGCGGCAACGAGCGCGAGCGCGCCTCGGGATGGTCGGGCATTATGACCGTTCCGCGCCTTTTGTCGCTGGACCCCAGCGGTCACCTTCAGATCGACCCTGTCCCAGAACTCGAAGTGTTGCGGCTGGCTCCCCGCCGACACGAATTCATTGACGTGCCCGCCGATTCCGAGGTGGCGGTCGAGGGAGTCGGCGGCGACTGTCTGGAGTTGACCGTTGAAATCGATCTGCAGGAAGCTCGGGAAGTGGGGCTGAAAGTACGGCGCTCCCCAGGAGGCGAGGAGGAAACCGCGGTCTCCTACGACGCCGCAACCACCGTGCTGCGAGTCGACGTCAGCCGGTCGTCGCTCGACCGCGAGATACGCTACACCCGCTACCGCAGTCTCCAGCCGCATCTGGCCGAGAGCGAACAGTACGTCACCGCCCAAGAAGGGCCGTTCGAACTGGCTCCGGGCGAGCTTCTGACCCTGCGCATCTTCCTGGACCGTTCGATCCTCGAGGTTTTTGCCAATCGCCGCCAATGCGTGACCCAGCGCATCTATCCGACGCGGACCGACAGCCTCGGCGTCAGCCTGTTTGCGCGCGGAGGTTCGGCCAAGGTGCAATCGCTGCAAGCCTGGACGCTGGCCCCAACGCAGACGTGACACTGTCCAATCGAACCGGAACGTCCTAACTCTCCGGTGGCGCTGATCCTGCACAACAAACAGAGCCGTCTGCAAAGGCACGAGTCCCCCAGAAGCGTTAATCAATCGCGTCTAGTTTCAAGCACTTGACCAACTCGTACAGGGTGGCACAGACGCGATCGCCGGTCGCCGTGTGAAGCCGCCAAGTCGCGTCGTCGTTGTCGCGGATGATCTCAACGCATGTCGGCGCGTTTTCCGCCACGCGAAACCCCGCCCGTTCCAACGCGCGCGCCGTCCACAGGGCATGGATCCCTTCTCCCACTAAGCTAACTTCCCCTTCCGGCTCTTGCGCCAACTGGAACGAACCAATGGCCGGGTCGAATTCCACGTCCGCGAACGCCCGCTGAAAAGCCCCGCTCAACACCAAGTCTTCCGGTGCCCCGGTTTGCAAAGGACCATCCTGCGGCAGCAGCCAGAGGCGGTCGGCGCAGCGCAGGGCCAAGTCCAAATCGTGCGTGGAAAGCAGGACCGCGCGATCACTGTCACCGGCCAAGCGCCGTAACAACTGCACGATTTCGACGCGCCGTGGCAAGTCCAAAAAGGCCGTAGGCTCATCGAGGAGCAGCACCGCTGGTTCCTGCGCTAAGGCGCGGGCAATCATCACCTTCTGCCGCTCGCCATCGCTCAATTCGCCAACGCTGCGCCCTGCCAAATCCCTAGCCCCCACCGCGTCAATGGCCCAGCGCACCACCTCTTCGTCCGCCGCAGAAAGACGGCCGTCCCAGCCCGTGTACGGATAGCGGCCCAACGCCACGAGTGCATAGGCCGACAGATTGCCCACATCCACCCGTTCAGTCAGAACTAAGCCCAAAAGCCGCGCCCGCTCGCTCTCAGCCAGCCCATGTAGGTCGCGGCCTTCAAGGAGCACCTCGCCAGCCAACGGCTTTTGCAGGCCAGCCAGCGTGCGCATGAGCGTGGATTTGCCCGCACCATTGGGTCCCAAAAGGCAGACCAGTTCCCCCTTGAGCAATTCCACACCAATGTCCGCGGCCACTTCAACGCGCGGGCGTCGCTTGGGCGCGTAGCCAATGCACAGGCCGCTCGTCTGTAAAATGGTCGCAGCCACGGCGTTCAGGCGGCAAAGGCTTGCCGCAGCGTGCGGCGACGCAGGATGATCCAAGTGACCACGGGCGCGCCGATCAAGGCTGTGACCGCGTTGAGCGGCAAGGTAGCCTCGCTGCCGGGCAAACGGGCTACCAAGTCCGCAGTTAGGGCCAAAATGCCGCCCAAAAGTACGCTAGCCGGCAGCAGCACGCGGTGGTCCGAAGTGTTGAAAAGAGCGCGGCACAAATGCGGCACAGCCACACCCAAAAAGCCAATGGGACCGCAGTAAGCCGTGACCGCGCCAGCCAGCAGCGCGGCGCTAGCAATAATCCACAGCCGCGCCCGCCGCGCACCCAAGCCCATACTGCGCGCATACGTTTCGCCGAGCAGCAAGGCATTTAGCGGCTTAACTAGCAGTCCGGCAATCCCTAAACCCACCAGCACCACCGGCGCTAAAAAGGTGAGTTGCCCCCAAGCGACCGCGCCAAAGCTGCCAAAGGTCCACAGGACGTACGTCTGCACCTGTTCGGGAATGCTGAAGTAGAGCAACACGCTGACCACGGCACTGGTCAGATAGCCGAACATGAGGCCGAGGATGAGCAAGGTCATGGTGTGCTGCACGCGCCGCCCCACGAAAAGCACCAAGCCCAACACCGCGGCGGCTCCAACCACAGCCGCGGCCACCACGCCAACCTGCCCCAAAAGCCCCAGACCAACCAGCAACCCGGCCCCAGTAACGCCCGTGCCCAAGACGACCAACGCCACGCCCAGACTGGCTCCGGCGCTAATGCCGAGGATGAAAGGATCGGCGAGGGGATTGCGGAACAGAGTTTGCATCTGCAAACCGCTAGCGCTCAGGGCTGCGCCAGCCAACACCGCAGTGATCGCACGCGGCAGGCGAATCGCGTAGATGATATGACTCCAACTCTGCTTTTGGTCGGCTTCACCCCACAGGATGGCGACCACCGCATCGAGGGGAATGGACACCGACCCCACGCCCAAACTGAGCGCAAAAAAACCGCACAAGGCCCCGGCCATCGCCAGAAAGAGTCCCCAGCGCGGCCCCAGCCGGGGCCAAGGAGTGGTGGTGGAAGCAGTCGCCACGGCGTCTCAGTCTAGTTTTTTATAGAACTTGAGCGCGTGTTCCGGTAGGCGGTCGGGATGCAGGATTTTTATGAAATCGGCCAGCACGATATGAGGTTCGACGAGGCCGCTTTCCCAGTAGTCGTTGCCGCCGCGTGCGTTGAGTCGGGCGTTGGCATTGTACACTCGACCGCTTTGCAACGCTGCAAACGCCGCGTAGCGCTCGTCCGCAGCCTCCACCTCGGCCAGCGAATGCCATTCATTGCGCATAGTCAGCCAGACATCGGCCGCGTGGGCCTTTTCGTACACGGCCTCAAAGTCCAAGGGTAAGCTCCCTCCAGAATCGTCGTCGGCCCACAGGTACGCACCCCCAGCCGCAGCGACCAATTGCGCTGCGTAGCTCTTGCCACCAGCGACGTGCCAAGTGTCGCGCCAGAGAGAGCCGCCGAACACCGTGGGGCGTTGGTCGGTTGGCACATCCTGCACCAAAGCCGCGTATTGCTGGTACTGGGCCACAATGTCCGCAAAGCGTTTTTCCGCCAGAGCTTCCGCGTTAAAAAAGGCCGCAGTAAACTTGAGCCATTCCGTGCGGCCCAACAGCGACGGCTCAGTGTACTCGGCGTTGATGGCCACGGCCACGCCGGCTTGCTGCAAAACCGGGTGGGCATTGTACTGGGATTGGGCCGAAGCCACGGTCATTACTACGTCGGTCTCCAATTCCAGCACTAATTCGAGATTAACCCCAGCACCGTGGCCAATTTCGGCAATTTTGCCAGCCGCAAAGCGCTGATTGATGCCCGGCGAATTCACCATTTTAATGTCGCTGACCGCGACTAGATTTTCGAGAGCGTCCAACAATTCGAGGTGCGGCAATTGGGTGGTCGATAAAGCTGCAAGACGACGGATGGGTACGGTGATGCGCTGCATGTCCTCGTACCCGTCGGGTGCGGGAGTGCCGCGTTGGACCAATAAGTACTGGACGGCTTCTTCGGCACCGGGCCACGGAGTATGTACGGTGACCACTTTGTAGTTGTCGAAGTACTCAATCGCAAAGCTCTCGGCGTATTGCAGCTCGGCCTTGTGTGGGAAATAATCCTTCGCCGGATCGTAGGTATCGCCGCAATCATCCCCATTCGCTGCCGACACGCCAAAAACCAGCCACGCCCAAAAACATACCTTACGCATCAAACGCCTCCACCAAGAATCGACCACTTACGCATCGTCTGCGCCCTCCCCCGGTTTCCACAACACATCCGCCTCTCCGCCGTCGTTGACAGCCCGCGCCATCGCGAACAACAAGTCGGAGAGCCGGTTGAGATACAGCAAAACCGGCTCTTCAACTTGCTCTTGCTCTGCGAGGTGCCAAGCTGCACGCTCGGCACGCCGACACACCGTACGCGCCAAGTGGAGCCAAGCAGCAGGAAGCCGTCCTCCAGGCAAGATAAAGCTCCGCAAAGGAGCCAAATCTCGCGTGAGGTCGTCAATTTGCTGCTCTAGGAACAGGACCTGCTGCGGCTGCACGCGCAGGCGCTCTTCTGCGCCATCCGCCTGCGGGACGCACAAATCCGCCCCCAAGTCAAAGAGATCGTTTTGCACCCGAGCGAGCACATCGTCGTGCTCAGCGCTACTGGCCCGAGCCAGCCCAATCACCGAGTTCAGCTCATCCACACACCCATAAGCGGCGATGCGGGCGCTCGTCTTGGGCACTTGCGACATATCGCCCAGCCGCGTCATGCCGCCATCGCCCGTCTTGGTGTAGAGCTTAGATAGAGTAACCATGTTTGTTGCCTTTCCCTTGCTTATCGGCCTATCCAAATGAAGGGCGCCCACAAGGGACGCCCCTACCACAATTATGTAGGGGCACCCCTTGTATGTTGAATGTTTGGTTTTCCCTTGGTATGCTAGTTTCTATTCGTCGATGCGATAGACCGTGCGACCCTTGAGCGTTGATCTCGTCCACAAGCTAGGGTCATCGCATCGTATTTCTTTTTACC
>JAJDUT010000086.1 GCA_022826515.1 Candidatus Latescibacterota bacterium | reverse complement strand
CCCGCAGTGACGCGCCCGTTCTCGATACTACATCCCCCCGAGGCAATACAGGTATATCTAGTTCCATCTTGTAGCTCTACAAATCCGCCATTGTCTAAGCTGAATGTCGTGCGGCCACCACTTCTACTAATGCTTCCACCTGTAAGTCTTGCTGGAGCAAAAGAACCTGATGGAAAATTGGGGAGTGTCTCACCAACCCCGTAAGTCGTACCGCTGCCGCTACTATCCCCGCCGCCGCCGCCGCCGCCGCCATCATCACCCTCTTGCTCGACGGTGACGGTCACCGCAGCGGAGCAGTTGTTGTCGGTATTGCTCTCGCCGGCCACGCTTTCGACGCAGGCCCCGTAGTAGTAGGTACCCACATCCGCTGGAGCAAAGGGGGACGCGGACTCCTGTCCCATTTGCGCAGCATCGAGGCTAGAGATATGGTCGTCGTGTGGTAGTGCTATGTCGGTGGTGTCTATGGTGGCGTCGTCCGAGCGGTACCAAAACAGCCAAGTCGAGGCCGCATCTCTGGTCCCTTGATTGCGCACTGTTGCCCGTAGCGTAAACAGATCCTCAGGCGACAGGGAGGTTGGGCTGGCTGAAAGCGACTCGACGACCAAATCTGGAGACCTGCCGTCCACTTTATGGGCGGCAATGTCTCTTATCCATCGGCTGGGCAGATAAGACCGATCGGCGTGGTTGCCCGCGTTGTCGCGGACCGTGCCACTGCCGGGTCCGGCAGTGAGGACGATGGGGTTGTGCGCCAGCGAAACCCCGTTTAGGTCGATGTCGGATGCGGTGACCACGTATCGGAAGACCAGACGGACACTGCCGCTTCCGGTTGCGTAGCGCGCCCTCATGTCGTTGGTGGAACCGCCGTTAGCGAAATGGGCCAAGCTGACGGCTGGAACGCCGGTGACGTACACCGGTTCGCTGAACGTCACCGTGACCTCAATCGTCTCACCCACCAGGTAGGTATCGCCGCTGGCTGGCCGGGAGGTGATCGCCACATTCGTCACCGTCGGAGTGCTGTGGTCATCCGAACTGCCGCCGCCGCCGATGGCCATTACATAAATGTCATTGTTTCTCACGAATGCGATTTTCTGTCCATCGGGCGACCAAGCCGGATCCTCGTCCCGAGATTCTGTGATTTGGTTTTGGTTTTTTCCGTCGGCGTCCATCACATAAATGCCTCGGCTTCCTGAGAATGCGATTTTCTGTCCATTGGGTGACCAGGCCGGATCATCGGCAAAAGATTCTTGTATGAGTAGGGTAAGGTTGCTGCCGTCGGGGTCCATCACAAAAAGACCACGACCAAGGCTTCCGTCCCTCCGCGCCCGGAATGCGATTTTCTGTCCGTCGGGCGACCAAGCCGGCGACTCGTTATACTGGTTATGATTGTCGTCGTACGTGATTCGGGTTTGGTTTCGTCCGTCGGCATCCATCACATAAATATCCCGGGGGCCATTCCTTCTCTGGAATGCGATTTTCTGTCCATCGGGCGACCAAGCCGGCGACTTGTCATAAGTGGCACGGCTCTTTGTACGATTGTTTGTGAGGTTGATGAGGTTTTTTCCGTCGGGGTCCATCACATAAATATCCTGGTTTCTCTGGAATGCGATGCGTCGTCCGTCGGGCGACCAAGTCGGATCCTCGTCCCAAGATATTTGTGTTATTTGGTTTTGGTTTTTTCCGTCGGGGTCCATCACATAAATGCCTCGGCTTCCTGAGAATGCGATGCGTCGTCCGTCGGGCGACCAAGCCGGCGAGGACGCAGAATCCTTGCTTTGGGTGAGATTGATTAGACTCTGCACCGTCGGAGTATCGTCGTCTGTATTCGCAGATACCTTACCAATGCCGGTCGGCAACGCCGGATCGGACGGATCAGCGAGATAGCGGACAAAGAGCACGGCGTCGGCGAAATCAACTGTGCCATTTTCGTTGACGTCGCCGAGGGAAATATCGCCGTTGTTGGGCAGGACGATGGAAGCATCGCCACTGTACAGGGCCACCAGCAGCGCATCGAAGAAATCAACCCGCTCATTGTTGTCCACATCGCCTAAAATCCCGCCTGCCGCCAGCTTCATCCGTGCAGTGCTACTGTGTTCCTCAACCACGATCTCCACCTCATCAACCCCCACCCGAAAAGCCGGGTTCACATACGCGACCAAGCCCTCGCCCGCCACAGTCAACCCATAGACACCTGCATCCGCTTCCACTCGCTCCAAAGCTGACGCTTGCATCGGCATCGGCCCTGCTGACCCCGCCGCCGGGATCCCGGCCTGCCCGTCGATCAGCACCATGCGCCGACTCACCTTCATGCCATCGCTGCTGAGTTGGTAGATGTACACCCCGGCACCCACCGCTCGCCCGGCCGCATCGGTCGCGTCCCATTGAGCCGTGTGCATCCCCGCCGCTCGTTCCGCATCCACCAACGTCGCAATGCGTTGCCCCAACAGGTTGAATACCGCCAAGCGCACGTGGGCGGCGGTGGGTATTTGGTAGGGAATGATGGTGGAAGGATTAAACGGATTGGGGTAATTCTGTCCGAGGGCGAAGCCTTGCGGCAGCGCCGATCCGGGCGCAGCGGCTGGCAGCGACAGGGTGAAATGGCCGGTTTCGTCGGTGGTGGTGCCGACCGACTGGTGCAGATTGGTCAGGTCGAACAGCCGCACCTGCACGCCGGCGGCCGGCGAACCAGACGCCAATCGCACCCGGCCTTCAAGCAGTGGCTCCGCGCTACTGCTGACGCTCAGCAGTAGGCCGACGAAAAGGCTCATTAAAAATTGCATAGGAAATTTTCCCCTTGGAAAGAGGCACTATGATGGGAGAGGAATCGGCCCTTTGATACGAAGGACCAACGAGAAAATGGGCACGCCATGACGTGCCCATTTATTAGCAAAGACAGACTCCGCCCCTTGCAGGAACGACCAAAGTAATGATAGTGGAAAGAAGATTCGGCCCTGAGTAAAGAGCCGAAGAAACGTCAGCCGAGGGGCAAAATTGAGCGGGGGGGGGGGGGGTACAACATTTTTTTTTTTAACGACTTATAAGGATTTTTCTAGAAGCCAACAGGTTCCAGTTTAATCAATCAACCCTATACCATAATGAAACCGAATTCATAACACAACTAGGAAGGAGGGTTAATTTGCCACCAACCGAAAGACCTAGCCCTAAAAACCGAGGGAAGGCTTCAATTAGACGACGCGCAGCCCGAACTCACGGTAACACGTTAAATTAATGGGGAATTTCAATAAGCTGTTCAGGGAGTTTGTCGTCGCGCTAGCCGTCAGACCGCCGCTGACCCCAAGGGCCGTAGATGGCCAGCGTGGTGCCGGGATGCTGGATGTTGACGAAGAGCACTTGACCGTCGGGCGAGAAGGTCGCGCCAGCGAACTCGGAATTGTTCATGCGATTGTGGCCGAAGCGGTATATCTGGCCGGCGGGCGTTACGCCGACCAAGTTGTTTTCCCCGCTGCCGTCCTCGCAGACGATCAAATCGCCAAAGGGCGAGACCGTGAGGTTGTCGGCGTTGTCGACTAGGTCGCCGTCGTTCGGCTCGACGAACAGTTCGAGCGTCCCCGGTGCCTTGCCTTCATCGGCAGTGCCCTCGTGCGGACTGGGATGGTAGCGGAAGATCTGCCCCTTCTTTTTGCTGCCGCCGCTGGTGCAAGCAAAGTAAATCGCATCGTGGCCGTACCACATGCCCTCGCCGCGGGCAAAGCGGGCGCAGCCCTTGCCTTCAAACCCCTGAATGCGCAAGTCGTTGTCCGGCGACTCGACGTTTTCTATATCGACCCAGCGCACGGCGAGCGACTCGCCTGGGCTTATCAGTGCTTTGTCCCAGTTGCGGGTGTCCAAGCCGGGATGGTCGATTACGGCCAAGGCTTGTAGCCGCCCGGCTATTAGTTTGCCCGGTGCATCGGGGATGTAGCGATAGATCAAGCTGTCGCCGGTATCTTCGGTTTGATAGACGATTCCCGAGCGGGGATCTACGGCGACGGCCTCGTGTACGAAGCGCCCCATGGCCTTGAGCGGCACGGGTGCGGCGCGGCCGATTTCTGCGGTAGCGGGGACCTCGAAGTTGTAGCCGTGGTCTTTTTCGATCGGCCCTTCGATCCGCTGGGTGGTCTCTTCGCAGCTAATCCAGCTATGCCAAGGGGTCGGCCCGCCGGCGCAGTTGCGCACCGTGCCGGCCAAGCTGAGAAATTTCCGCTCCACTGCGCCGGTTTGCGCGTTGTACACGATGTTCGTGGTGCCGCCCAAGGACGGCATCTCGCCTTGGCCCCAGTCGTACAGATCTTCTTTGGGCAGTTTGCCCAAATTTTCGTTGTCATCGCCGAAGGCACCGGCTTCTTTCGACCCGGGACTCAGCTCTTGGTTGCACACCAAAACGACGCGACCCTCTGGTCCGGGGAAGGCAGCCATCCCGTCGGCTGCGCCCGGCAATCGCAGGCCGTCGTCCATGAGTTCGCCAGCGCGTGCGAGAAACCGATAGCTAAATCCCTCGGGCAGGTCGAGGATGCCTCCGGGATCGGGCACGAGCGGCCCAAAGCTATTTTCGGGCGCGGGCGCTGGAGCGCCCCAAGCGAGGTGGCGATGGAGGCCGGCAAAGCCGATGGAAACGGCCGCCGCGCTTTTGAGGAATTGGCGTCTAGAAACAGGCATGGGATTGTCTCCGATAGCTAATGAGGCATGAGAGCAACTTGAAGGGGACTTGTATAAAAATACCGAGAGGAACATCTCATGGTCAAATGCGAACTTTCCCGGCGCACGACCTTTGTCCATAGATAGCAATCTTACATCATGTACAAGGTGATCCGCAGATGGACGCAGATAGACGCAGAATAGGACGCACAAGACGATCCACCGCTCGAATTGCTATACTAAAATGATGCGATTCCAAAAACCCCAGTGGCACGACGAGTTGCCCTCAACCAATACGACCTTGGTCGAGTGGCTGCGGGAGGGCCGGGACCTGCCCGACGGCTTCGTGCTCGCCGCTCGTTCTCAGACCGCTGGTCGAGGCCGCTACGAGCGACAATGGCTCGCCCGGCCCGGCCGCAATTTGACCTTTTCCACGCTGTTGCACAGCGATGCGTCGCCATTGCAGTTCCTGTCGCTGCCGCAGGCCGCGGCCTTGGGCGTGGTCGCCTATTTGGAGGAAAATGGCTTGGCGGCGCAGACCAAGTGGCCCAATGACGTGCTAGTGGGCGACCGCAAGATCTGCGGCATTTTGGCCGAGCGCTGCAATGGGATCGTCCTTGGAATCGGCCTCAACGTCAACATGGATGCCGACGAGGCCGCGGCCATAGGCCAGCCCGCTACCTCGCTGCGGATTGAGACGGGAACCGAGCGCGATGTCGAAAGAGCACTGGACGAGTTGCTGGTGCATTTGCAGGTGTGGATCGGGCGCTGGGAAAGAGGAGGCTTTGCTGCGCTGAGTGCGGCGTGGGAATCGCACTGCGCCAACTTAGGCCAGTACGTCGCAGTCGGTGAGTACACGGGCGTGGTGCTGGGCTTTGGCGCAGCCGGACAACTGCTGCTGCGCGAAGACGATGGGACGCGGCGCGAGGTGTGGACTGGGGATGTGGCTTAGGTTATGTGTGCTAGCACCTCCATGTAAAGAAGGGGCTGTTGACGTGCTAGGCGTCGTCTTGGAAGTTCTAATTTAGATTAGCTGACGTTACGCAGCCTTGCGACCGACCCCACCACGGAGTGCAAATATGACCCATCCCGAACTCCTCAAGCGCATCACGGTGCACCCAGATATTTTCGATGGCAAGCCCATTATTCGCGACATGCGTATCTCGGTGGAACTCATCCTAGGCTTGTTAGCCCAAGGTGTGAAGCCAGAGGCCATTTTAGCCGATTATCCTGAACTCGAAGAGGCCGACCTACAGGCGTGTGTCGCCTACGCACACGCGGTGATCTCGCACGATACGCTGTCAGCCGTGGCCATAGAAGCATCTTGAGATTCCTCATCGACCGGTGTGCTGGTCACCTGCTAGCCGAGTGGTTACGTGGCCAAGGGCATGACGTCGTCGAGTCGCGTGAGCTTGGACCGGACCCAGGTGATCGGGCGTTGCTTGAAATCGCCGCTAGCGAACAGAGAATTCTAGTGACGATTGATACTGACTTCGGCAAGCTGGTGTTTGTTTGGGAAGTTCCACACGCGGGGCTAGTGCGCCTCCCGGACGTGCCGACCGGGCAACGCATCGCCTTAATGGCCGAGTTGCTTGAGCGGCATCGGCAGGCGCTTGAAAAGCAGGCGATCATCACGATTCGCGGCGGGCGGATTCGCATCTCCCAGCCGCCGCCAGCGACCGATTAGGCGACGCGCTCGATACATCGTCGCCTACCTGCTTAGTGCCACGACCAATCCGTCGGCGGCACGATTTTGAAATAACTCAACTTGCTTTGAATATCTGGCATTAAAAGACTGCAAGTACTCTAATAGCTGGCCGGGATCGTGGTTGCATTCCTCTGACATTCGCCTTCGGCTCTCTCGTATGCTGTCAATCAATTCTTGATAGGCATCCATGACTATTCACCTCCCGTCCGCTGCGGAGCAGTTGTCAGCCTATGCGCGCCAACACCTGTCCGTCGGCCACCTGATCCCCGGCATGGACCAAAATATCGGCGACCGTGCCTCCGACGGGAGCTGTTACTGGCATTTCCATTTTCATGGCTTCGAGTACGATGATTCCGTCGCCCGCTTCCACATGGTCGCCGACTTGGACGAGGTGGCGGATTACTTTCCCGGGCATCTGGGCTGGCACTGGCGTGCCATCGCCGGCTTTGGGTGCTGGTGAAGAAGGAGCCGCATCTGTCGATTGCTCCTGCTCCAAGCTGACTTGGAAGCGGCGGCCATCCACGGTGGCCGTATCGCCGTCAATGGCCACGGCATAGCGGCGGCCATCGACGGTGATTGCATAGTGCGCCGGACCGTCAGTCGGGGCTTCTTCTTTTTGCTCTTTTTCTACCTTGCGCACGCCGATTTCGCCTTCTCCCTTGAGGAAGGCGAGGCCCTTGTCTTGGCAGGCAGCGACGATAAAAATGTTTTCGTCTGTCTCTTCAAGGCCGGCTTCCTGCAGTTGTTTGCGGGCCGGTTCGACGCCTTTGTTCGGGTCGGCGTCGTTGCGTTCGAGCGGCTTTTGGGTCGTTGGCTCTAGCTCGAGCTGTTGGGCGGCGATTTCGACGACCGAAGGGTCGGGTGCGACCGGCGTCTTGCCGAAGTAGCCCAAGACCATTTGGCCGTAGGGCGCGGCGATTCGCTCCCACGGGCCGAACATGACGTTGTTGAAAGCCTGCTGAAAGTAAAATTGCGAGACCGGCGTCACCGAGGTGCCGAACCCGCCCTTTTCGACGACCTCGCGCATGGCCTTGATCATATCCGGGTACTTGTCCATGATGCCGTTGTCGCGCAGCATCTGGGTGTTGGCCGTCAGCGCGCCGCCGGGCATGGGGCTCCAGGGAATCATCGGTTCCACGGCTACTGCTTCGGGCGGCAGGAAGTAGTCGGCCATGCACTCCTTGAAGACTTCCTCGGCGTCGCGGACCTTGTCGACGTCGATGTCGAGGTCGTAGTCGGAGCCGCGCAGCGCGTGCCACATGACGATGATGTCGGGCTGGCAGGTGCCGCCGGAGCAGGGAGCCATAGACAAGTCGATGGCGTCGGCCCCAGCGTCGAGGGCGGCCATGTTGGCACTGACGCCAATACCGGCTGTTTCGTGCGTGTGGAAGTGGATGAAGGTGTCCTCGGGCAGCATGAGGCGTGCCTCGGAGATGGTTTCATAGACTTTGGAGGGTACGGCCGTGCCCGAGGCATCCTTGAAGCAGACTGCGTCGTACGGGATGCCGGCGTCTAGTATCTGGCGCAAGGTCTTGGTGTAGAAGGCCGCGTCGTGGGCACCGGTGCAGCCCGGAGGCAGTTCCATCAGCGTGACGCAGACTTGGTGTTTGAGCCCGGCATCGACGATGCACTGCCCCGAGTAGATGAGGTTATCGACGTCGTTGAGCGCGTCGAAATTGCGGATGGTGGTGATGCCGTGCTTTTTGAAGAGTTCGGCGTGGAGCTTGATGATGTCACTCGGCTGCGATTCGAGGCCGACCACGTTGACTCCCCGCGCCAAGGTCTGGAGGTCGGCGTCCGGGCCGACTGTTGCGCGAAAGGCGTCCATCGCGGCAAAGGCATCCTCGCCGCAGTAGAAATAGAACGATTGGAAACAGGCCCCGCCGCCGGCCTCGAAATAGTCGATGCCAGCTTCCTTGGCCGCGGCGACGGCCGGCAGAAAATCGGACGTGAAAACGCGCGCGCCATAGACCGACTGGAAACCGTCGCGGAAGGCGGTACACATGAAGCGAACTTTTTTCTTGTTCACGGTCGCATCCTCGTTGTCTATCCCACCAGCACGGACCACAAGACGCCGGCACCTACGGCCGAGCCGATGACCCCGGCGACATTGGGGGCCATTGCGTGCATCAGCAGGTAGTTATTGGGGTCTTCGCGCTGGCCCATCATCTGCACCACGCGGGCCGAGTCGGGCACGGCCGAGACCCCGGCAGCGCCGACGAGGGGGTTGATTTTGTCTTTGGTGAAGAGGTTCAAAAACTTGGCAAAGAGCACGCCGCTGGCCGTGGCGACTGCAAAGGACAGGGCACCGAGGCTGAAGATGAGTACCGATTGCGGCGTGAGAAAGGTCTGGGCTTGGGTTGAGCAGCCGACCGAGAATCCGAGGAGGATGGTGACGATATCGACCATCGAGGTGCGGGCGGTCTGGGCCAAGCGCTCGGTGACGCCGCTTTCCTTGAGCAGATTGCCGAAGAACAGCATGCCGAGCAAGCCGATTGCGCCTGGGGCGAGGAGCGCGCAGATGAGGAAAGCGACGATGGGAAAGATGATCTTTTCGCGCTGCGACACCTCGCGCGGGGGCTTCATGCGAATCAGCCGCTCTTTGCGGGTGGTCAAAAGTTTCATTACCGGCGGCTGAATTACTGGTACCAAGGCCATATAGGAGTACGCGGCAATGGCAATGGCCCCGAGCAGGTGAGGAGCTAGCTTGGCTGCGAGAAAGATCGCCGTTGGCCCGTCGGCTCCGCCGATAATGCCGATAGCCCCGGACTCGGACGGCGTGAAGCCTAGGTAGAGTGCGCCGATCAAGGTCAGGAAAATGCCCGTCTGCGCCGCGGCCCCTAGCAGCACCAGCCGGGGACTGGAGAGCATGATCGAGAAATCGGTCATCGCGCCGATGCCGAGAAAAATCAGCGGTGGGAAGATCCCTTGACTGACGCCGAAGTAGATGTAGTAGAGCACACTGCCTTTGTCGTACACCCCGATGGCCATGCTGGAGATAGACGGGAGATTACCCACGATGCAGCCAAAGCCGATGGGTAGCAGCAGCAGCGGCTCGTAGTCCTTGCGGATGGCCAGAGAAATGAAGATCGCGCCGATGAAGATCATCAACAGGTTGCCGCCCGACATGTTGGCCACGGCCGTGGTGCTGAGGAATTCGAGGAGAATTTCCATGGCCGATTAGTCGTTTTGGCGGCGCGCGTGCAGAGCGAAGCCGATGGCCGCGGCGATGGCGGGTGCGTCGTTTTCTTTGCTATGACTCTGCGTGTGCAGTTGGGCTGGGGGGATATAGGGGTGGATCGCGGCGAGGATCCTCGGCAAGACAGCGATAAAAACGCTGACTAATACTAGGGCAGTGAAGACGATGCTCATGCCCACGAAGGCTAGGTCTAATCCCTGTGCGAGAGGATTGTCGAGTGCGAGTTGGTTCATATCTAAGTGGCTGTGCGGAAAGTGAAATACATTAAGGTATGGCGGCGGGCCGATAAGTCAAAAGGCGCATTGGTTTCTTTGCACAGTATCTCAGATTAGGCAAACGGGTCGTAGACCGCAATCGCCACGATTGTTCTTGCTGGTCATGCTGAGCGTAGCCCAGCGGAGTCGAAGCATCCTGAGATGCCTATGTATAACATCGGTATGTTAAGGAAGGGATGTGGCTTGCGGCAGGGTACGCTAAATTTTCTCTTGACAACCCTTTTCGCGTTTCCTTATGCTTGTAGCCCTGAAGCGGAGCTTGCTGTTCCGCCCGTCGGAGGACGAACTGGAAGATGATACATCACCTCACATTTGCGATGCCGTTGCCGCAGACAAAGCCTGCCGCTCTGCTCACATCCTGCTTCCAGTTCCATTCTGTATTATTACGTAAGTCATTGAAAAACAAAGACTTACCCCCCCCCCCGTTCATTTTCACCCGTTAAGCTACGATCTCCCAAGCCCCGTCAAGGGCCGGATAATCGCTGCGCTGATACTCAGCACTCCATTTGGTGCCGAGCTGATAGCGGTCTGTACGGTTCGATTTTTGCGGCGCAGGATGCCTTGGGAGTCGCTGCGTGTGCGCCGGTATGCGCGGTTGTTCGGTACGGACCTTCCTCATGTAAAATCAACCTTGGCAACTCGTGCTCTGGAGCTTCGTTTGGCTCCGACTATTCAGTCAAAAAAAAAGCGTTTCAGCGCATGGAGTTATGGCCGCCGGGGCGACGAATACAGCATGGAAATCGTCCACACCGACCCGTACGGCGGCGCGTACGGCGGACACTTTATGATCTACGGCAATGGCGACGACAACACGTGGGGCCAGATGATCTTGGTCGGTCCACACGAGCCGATTGGACGGCTTGCTGAGTAGGTTTGTTAAGGAAAAAGAAAATGCACCATAGGGTAGTGTTTCTGGCCTTGGTAGCCGCGACTCTCATAGCCCTTGTCGGCTGCAACTCCAATGCAGTCTCCGCTGATGGTCGAGCGCCTGCGTTCACCTTGCCTGCGGCGGATGGGACTTCTGTTTCCCTGTCCGATTTACTCGACAGCCGTGCGGCGGCGGTACTGCTATTTTACAGAGGATTCTTCTGAGGTGTCTGTAAGAGCCAACTAGGTGAGTTGGCAGATGTGTATCCCGAGTTTCTAAAGCGCAACGTATCGCTTGCGGCGATCAGCACGGATGACATCGCCGACGCACTGAAAATGATGGAGCTGACCGGCGCTGAATTCGCCATTCTGTCAGACAAGGACGCCGAAGTAGCCAAGGACTACGGAGTTTACAACCTGCTGCAGGACGGCGTCGCGACGCCATCCGCGGTCGTCGTCTCGCCTAGAGGCTACATCGAATGGAAATACGTAGGGGAAAGCATCTCTGACCGGCCGACGCCCGATGCGATTCTGGCTCAAGTTGACCGATTGATACAGTGAATCGCCCTCATTCAGGTGTAAAAGATGATCTTGTTTCTATATCGGAAGTTGGCGAGCGCGAATTTGGCCCTCTGTGTCGCTTGCGACGCAGCCATCTTCAAGTTGTTTGTGATGGACCGAGATGATTTGTTGCAGATAGCTGTTGACGTGAGTTAGCTGTATGTGGCCAGACAAAAAATAATGACGCTGGGTATAGAATATGACGTCTCTGCCTGCTGAATCCCAAGCACTGGTGCAAAACGACCATTCCTCGGTTCAGGACAGCCATAGTAATGTCCTGAGTATAGGGGAGGAACTTCACGGGCCGGGCTTCCGTTTCGTGCGCTCGTTTCTGTTGGTGATTCTGGTGTTGGTGGGGTGCTTGCTGGCACTCGCTGGCGTCCTGAGTTGGTATTTCAGTATGGATATGACCGTGGAAAGCAAAGGGGTCATTGAGCCTCGACATCGGTATCGAGTCAAGGCCAAGATTGCGGGGATTATCCAGCAGATGCATGTCCGACAGGGGCAGCAGGTAGAAAAGGGGCAGCCGCTGGTCACGCTCGACGACACCGACTGGCAACTCCAACTCCAGCAAGCCGAAAAGGACCTTGAAGTCAACCGGAGTCAGCAAAGAGCGATTGAACAGCAGATGGAGCAAGAGCGGAACATTCGGCAAGCCGAGGTCGCCCACGCTCAGCGGCAAGTAGAGCGGATGCGTATTCAACTGGAGCAGGTCGTGGTCGAGCAAACCATCTACTCGGCTGGTCTGTTGCCCACCAGCGTTGTCCGCCAGCCGTTGGATCAATTGCTGCCGGTGCGGCTGGGCAACGCTTGGCTGAGGGACGCTGAAGCCGAGTTGGAACGAACCCAGCAGCGGCTTCAGGCCGTAGAAGGGCGAACAGCCGAACTCCAGACCTTGGAAAAACAGCGCGAGAAGATAGAGCAGGAGCGCCAGCGATTGGAAAACCGGCTGGCCAAGAACATCATCCGGGCTCCGGCGGCGGGTACGGTGATGACGGGTCAGTTGGATCAGCGGGTAGGGGATCGTCTCCAAGAGGGGGAAGCAGTTCTCGAAATGGCTCAGACCGATGAGTGGCAGGCGCAAATTATGGTCAAGGAGATCGACCTGCCCAAGATCGATATCGGGCAGCCGGCTCGTCTGTATGTGAATGCCTTTCCGCATACGGAATACAAGGTTTTTGAAGGCACGGTGGAAGAGGTGTCGGATGCGCCGGTAGTGGAGAACGCTGTAGGAGGCGCAGTCTATCCGATAAAGGTGTCGATTCCCGATCCGCAAGTGTGGGATGGGGAGCAGGTGTATTCGCTGGCGTATGGGATGAATGCGGAGGCCAAGGTGGTGGTGGAAAGAGGACGAATCGTGGAGCTGCTGTGGAAGAAGCTGTTGCAGGCGGCGGAGCCAGTGGTAAGGCACGACCTTCATCGGCAGGAGCCAGCGGGGATGGCGAGTACCCAAGCGGAGATTAATCTGTGAACATGTTCTTACACATACTGGTTCATCCTTTAACGTGGAGTGCTAGGATGGCGTCTAACCAACTTTGAAAGGAGATGCTGATGATAACAAAAAAGCGGCTTTTCAAACCGATACACAAACAGCCAAACAGGCTGGTACTGGCCTATACCTGTGAGTCTGATTCCCTTGCGGTTGTACCGGACTCATTAGTAGTCGCCTGCACGATGGATTCTACGGCGATAGCACGCATGGATTCAATTCATGCTGCGGATCGAATAGAGCCCAATCCAGGCATAGATCCGGTGTCGGGCTTGGCGAGAGGTATTATAAAGGGGGCTGTCAAGGGAATAAGTAAGGTGGCTCAAAGCATCGTTACGTCTGAACCGGTACAAGCCATAAAGGAGCAAGTAGAAGAGTGGTGGCCCGACGAAGACGAAGATGAATGATTCGTCATTCCCCTAGGTGTACAATCACATATTGCTAAGTTGGCGTATCCTAGCACTCCACAGATTAATAGGACCATACTTTGAGCGAAATGCCATCTATAATGTGCTCAAATAAAAAAACTTCTGCATTGAGAATTTCTGACGGGCTAACTGTAATGGTTATTGGCTCATTGGCCTTTTCTGTTCCCATTGTTCTCTTCGTGGTCGTTGATCTTTTTTATTCATTACCCTTTCAACTTGATGATGTTTCGTTTAGTATCGACGAAATAGCCCTTTCTGTGTTTTCGATCTGGGCGATGGCGTTCGTGTTGAAACGACGCTGTGGTCTCTCCCTCGTCGCAATCGGCTTAGGATCGCTATCAATATCTCGAGCTATCAGGGCCTGTCTCATCGCTTTTATGATAGCAACAATATATGCTATACCTAGTGCATTATTGTGGCCTGATGACGTGGTACCTTTTTGGATTGATGGTGAATTCAGTCTTTCGATCTCCCGTTGTATTCAGGACTTAATGCTCGCTGTACTGATCGGGCCGCTACACGAGGAGATTTTCTTTCGCGGCATCCTGTATCAAACCCTGCGGACAAAACTTTCTTGGGGTCTCAGTACACTGTTATGTGTAGCTATCTTCACGTTTCTACACGATCCTCCAACGCAGATGGCAGGTGCGTTTCTACAAGGCTTGGTTACGTGCTATGTCATGGAGAAAAGAGGGTCAATTACTGAATGCTTCGTAATACACGCTGCGGATAATCTCTTTACTTTAGCCGAGAGGGTTGGATACGAATACATAACGATGATGACGAATACATGATAGGTAGAGGACTTGCACTTATCCAAGCTCATCGAGGGTTGATGGTGAAGTCCGTAGCCGTGAGTGGACTACTGTCACTGATCGCCTTGATACCACCCTACGTCACGAAAATCCTTGTCGATAATGTTTATCCATCCAAGAGCATCAGTCTTCTGGAATTCGTCCTCATTTTCAATGCCGGCGTGGCGGTATTGACGGGCTTGATAAGCCATTTGCGTGGCTATTTTGACCATAACCTCAGCATGCGTGTAGGAATCGGAGTTGGTTATGGCCTATATCAACATCTGAGTAGCTTGAGCTTTAGCTACTTTGATGATAAAAAGGTAGGAGAACTTACGGCTCGATCCAGAGATGGCTTGAGCAGTGCTGGTGGAATGACTCAATTACTCATGAATGGTACCTTGAATGTTGTCAACTTGCTTATATTCCCGCCTATTCTGTTTTGGATCAATTGGAAATTGGCCCTGCTAAGTATTGCCGCGTTGCCTTTGGATGCAGCAGTCGCGGTTGGTATATCGAGATTTATAGCAAGAAAAACTAGTCAAATCGTCGTGCTGGATGCTAGGGCCTCAGCATACAGGATTGAATTCCTCTCAGGCATTAGAACCGTACAAGCACTCTGTTTAGAAAGCATTTTTCTTCAAAGAATTCGTGATCTAACCTTGGAATCAGCTACGGTCAAACTCCGAATGCATTTAGGACAGACAGTAGCCGGAATCACTCTTGCAATTCTACGTGCAATGGCAGTACTGGTGTACACTTGGTACGGTTGGACAAGGATTCTGGCAGGCGAACTCAGCCTAGGAACCTATATGGCGTTTACGGCCTATGTAGGATACATCTCGAATCCCATAACATCACTACTGGATTTAGCCATGCAGATTCCGGTGCTCCGAGTGCATCTGGGTCGCTACTTCGAGGTTGTTGATACGGTGCCAGAGATTCTATCTCCAACGAGTAGAGAAGTGCTTAGCGTTACGCAAGGCACAGTCATGTTCCAGAGCGTTTCATTTGGGTATAAAGAGAAAAACTATGTACTGAAGAACATCAATCTAACCATAGAAGGAGGAACAAACACTGCTCTAGTCGGTAGGAGCGGAGCGGGCAAGACGACGCTAGCGCAGTTGATACCTCGTTTCTACGACCCCCAGCTAGGTGCTATTTATATCGACGGGCTAGATACTTCCCGAGCGGACCTTCATTCATTGAGGCAACGGGTCGGATTCATGCAGCAAGATCCATTTCTCTTTGCTGGAACGGTATGGGAGAATTTAACAATCGGCAGACCTGAGTGTTCACATGCTTTAGTCGAACGGGCAGTAGAGACTGTTGAAGCCGGGGACTTTATCGCGGAATTACCCAAGGGATACGATACTGAGATTGGAGAAAAGGGAGCTCAGTTGTCCCAAGGACAGAAGCAGCGTCTAGCTCTGGCGCGAGTTCTATTGCTAGACCCCTCAATTCTTATCCTCGACGAGTTTACATCAGCTATCGACAACGAGACCGAAGCCAAGATCCGTTCAGCTCTTCGCTTCCATTATCAGGGACGGACCACCATCACAATTGCTCACCGTCTATCTACGGTTATAGATGCAGATAGCATTATTGTACTAGATGAAGGCATTATCGTCGGCATAGGCCGTCACGAGGAATTGATGGGGAATTGTCCCGTTTACGTATCGCTTTTTGGAGAATAGAAAGCTACCTTTTTATGCGGCTCATAAACTAATGTGAAAAACCACAACGCTTGAAAAGACTCAAGAGCTGATCTTACCGCATACCTCGCTATCCAAGGCACGACCTGAACGGACGTTATTAGCCCATCTTTCAAACCACTGAAGTGCAAGTAAAGCGCAAAAGTAAGGATTTAGCATCTGGCAAGTATATGACGAATTCTTGTGAGTGTAGGTCCTTGTCAGCACTTAGAGCGTGTTGTGTGCATCCATAAAATCTATAAGACTATGCTCAAGGCTTGGGACACCATGCGAAGGCAAGAATGGGAATGCCCATGGAACCTTATCTTGGTCGCCCTACAGTTCGCCATTCTGTTCTTCTTTATTGCAATCAGGAACACTTATGTCGATAACTGGGCCGAGGAATCCTTGCTGTTGCGGGATATGAAAATCGTCACTATCTATCTTTTTGGCTCCCATGCCGCCGCTATGATTTTGATGCTTACATGTTTTCATTTCATGGTAGGAACTGTGCCCAAGCAGATAAATTTATCTCTATATGGTATGGGTAAGGAAGTCTGGCTGGCTATTTTCTTGGTAGTGTTGATTACGATTCCAGCAAATCTATCTAGATCGGCCGGTTACATCCCCCCGGTGATGCACCTACCCGATTTATCAATTATAAGATTATTACAAGGCGTCATCGTCATTCCCCTAGTGGAGGAGTGGCTTTTTAGAGGTCTTCTTTATACCTACCTCAAAAGGCATTTGCCTTTTGTATGGGCTGTTGTGGCAAATGTCGTAATGTTTTCGTTATGCCATTACAATATGGGAGGACATTTTTTAGCACTCTTACCCTATTTGGGATTGGGTCTTGTGCTTGTAATTTACTATGAACGATCTCGTTCAATTGGCTCCTGTATTGTACTACATGGAGTTGCCAATATAGTAGCAGAATTGGTCTTCTCATCTAGAGTTTACCGGTTGGATACTGTGCTGTGAGAAGCTGGGTCATCTCTACTATTGTGATCAATGCCATAACCATTCTTTCACTGTTATACATAATAGTGAGGTATGGTCTTTCGGATGGGGATACCTACTTGCAGCATGGAGAGCGACTTACGGCGAACAATGAACACCGTATGGCCCTTCGCGCTTATGAACAAGCCCTTGCTTTAGAAGGTAATTCGTTCCGCGCTTGGAAAGGACTTGCAAAGTGCTACTTATCGCTGGATGAGCCCAACCGTGCTCTCGATGCTTTGAATGCTGCTCTACAATATGACGAAGACGATCCTTGGCTATGGAAGAGCAAGGGCGATGCCTGTTTGGCCATGAAGGATTCAATACAAGCCCTTGAGTTTTATTCTGCTGCGTTCCGCTTAGA
>JAJDUT010000089.1 GCA_022826515.1 Candidatus Latescibacterota bacterium | reverse complement strand
CCGACTCACCGAAGACAAGCATTTCTTTAACAAACAGGGCGTTGAAATCCCCGAGGCCGACTATCGCAAGACGCTGTCGTTTATGCGGGGGGATTCGACAGTGGCGTTTGTGCCCGACGAGGCGGATTGGAGTCCGTGGAGTCAGTTTTACGAGCGATCCGGCGCGGCCATCACCTCGCCTAGTCCGCGGCGCTATATAATAATTGAGGCTGCTCTGCTCTCGGACGATCCCAACGAGGCGGTCGTGTTGCGCCGCCTCAATATCGGCTTGAGGGATCCGCTGGTGCATCAGATTCTGGGCGAGATCGCGCCCCGCCACGCCCAGCAGAGCGGTCGCCGCGAGGCGTTCGCGTTGTCGCTGACCATTCCACCCAACGAGTCAGGCTCGGAGAGGCTGGGGTTCGATCAAGTGCTCTTTGAAGTACCTCCGAGCGCCGAGGTAGAGTTGGTGGATGTGACCGTGGGACTAGCGAGCGAGCGAGCGGTGGGGGGTGGCCAGATGTACTCGGCGGATGAACTGGAGATTAAAACCGGAGTTGACTCGTTGTGGGTTCGCCTGCCCGAGGTGGTCCGGGAGCCAGAGTCCCAAGTTGTCCTGCGTTTTTCGAGCGTGTTCTATCTGGCGAGCAATGCCTTTCTGGTCTCGGTAGGCTTGGGAGAGGACGTGGGCGCGGTGTGGCAGCGAGTGGACGCGACGGCCTCGGGCGAGGGCCTGACCGTGCTGACGCCGGTGGCTGGTGGGCTGGTGGGCGATATGGAGGTACTGGGGAACCCATTCACGCCGAATGGAGACGGCATCAACGATGCGGTGAGATTCGTCTTTCCCGTATTTAAGATGCCGGGGCAGACCTCGTTGGTATTGGCGGTCTATGCGCTCGACGGGTCGCTCGTGCACCGTTCGGCGCAGTCGGTGGCGCACGCCGCTGGTGTGCAGGAGATGAGTTGGGATGGCCGGGATCGGGATGGAGTGCTATTGCCGCCTGGCTTGTATATCTGCCGGGTCGGTCCAGAGGTGGACGCGGAGAGTGTTGGTGAATCGACGGTGGCCACGGTCGTGGCTAGTGTGTACTGAGAGTCTAACGCAAATTCATCGACAGGCACCTTTCAGTACGTCGCATACAAGACGCCAGTTTTTTCGACCTTTTCCCGATCGGCATCGACCGAAACTCGATACAGGTAAATCCCTGGCGGCACCAAACCGCCGGCCTCGTCCCGACCATCCCACGCCCGCTCGTACTCGCCGATCCCATCCGCGCCCGAATACACCTGCCGCACCCGGCGACCCGACAAGTCCCACACCTCCACTGCTACCTGAGAACTGCCCGTAATCTCCAAGATGTGATAGAAGATGCCTATCTCGTCGTTGCGGCCATCGCCATTGGGCGTAAAAATGGTCGGCTCGACTCGCACCTGCAACAGCCTCTGCTCCTGCGCGGCGGTGGCCACCGACACCCGGTTGCCCTCGTATTTAGTCGTAGCGTCTCCCGGGTTGACCCCCTGCGGCACCTCTAAAGGCTGGTCGCTGTCCGACACCTGCGCCGCAAAAATTGCTCCGTAGCGCAGCACCTGTGCTGCGAAATCGACCTCGACTAGCGTCCCCGAGTCCTGCTCTTGGAGGCGCGGGAAACTAACAGCCAGCCGATGCGGCTCCTCGGCTTCTACTGTAAAGGCCACGGGTGCATCGCCGATGCGCACCGCCTCCACCGCGCTGATAATTGAGGAGGTCTCAATTTCCAGCCGGTCAAAGCCGATATCGCCCGGATGAATCGTCGGCCGCAACGCATAGGTGAAGGACGATTGCTGCCCTACTTTTGCTTCGACCGGCCAGACCTCGCCCACTAGGTTCGTCGCCACCGGCTCGGAGGCGCGCAACTCCACGAAACCCACCCGGCCGCCGGCGTTTTCACGGGGCAGGAAGTCGATCTTGAACTGGAAATAGCGTCTAGGGCTTACCGACACGACCGGCGTGCCGCTGCTGTCGGCAAAGTCATAGGGGGCCGACCAAAAGGTCCAGTGGTCGAGGTCGTGGGTGATGCCGGCTCGTTCATTGAGTTTGAGGCCGCTGTAGCCAGCGCGACTCACCTCGGCTTTGCTGCCGCGGCCGGTGAAGCGCCAGAACACGTCCGCATCGTCATCTAGGCCGCTGCGGGTCCGGATGAGAATTTGGGATCCAGGCTCCTGAACTCCGGACCAGCGCAGGTCTCCCCAGGCCATAGGCCGCTCGAAATCGATGACATCGGAAATATAAGTGGCCTGTTTGACGAACCCCTTGGCGTAAACTTCGATCTCGTTCACTTCCCAGTCCGTGTTGTGCTCGGCCAAGGCCACTTGGACAAACTCTACTGCCTCGTGCGATGGGATGGGAATGTCGAGGATTTGCTCCCGGTTGTCTCTCACCTCGACAATATAGGGCGATTTCGGCGGGACGATGCCGTAGTTGACTATGGGTCGCGGGCCGAGGTGGACGCGGAGGATGCCCACGGTTCGGCCTGGGTCGGTAAATCCGGATATCACCCGAAGCCGGTCGATGTTGTAGAGACCGCCTAGGTAGATATTGGCCGTGCCCGCCCGACTGAAATCATCGGTGCAGGCCCCGGATCTGATACTGTGATCGGCGCACAGATACTTTTCCGCCAGCCAGAAAGTACCCATATCACCATCCCACACTTCTCTATTTATATTGGCCCTTAAATGTGCCCCTCCTTTCTCTTCGATTCCGGGGGCTATGTTGAAGTCTGGATTGCGTTTGAGGGGCTGGATACCGGTACTATCTACGGCCAAGTCAATGGTTTCCCCATGAGGTTCGGCATCGAAATTCATCCAGCTCAATTGTCTGAAGTCCACCCCGGCCTGGCCTTCCTCAGGGGGTTTGGGCCGATCTTCGCCGCCGAACCGGTAAATGGTCAGACCCGAGGCTGGGCCGGCCCAAAAACCGAGCGCCAAAGAAAAAATCCAGGATAAGGAAAGGAAGCGCGCTACTTTCATAGACGTTCATCCCGCAAATTGTATATCGGAAGATAGTGTTGAAAGGGTGTTGTGTCATCTTTTTCTGGCCGCTATGTTGCTCTCCAGCATTGGAGGAATTGAACGTGATGCGAATATCAACTCTTGTTTTATCGGTAGCGGCAACCATGTATTGGGCGTGTGGTCCTGCAGAACACTCGCCGGACCAAGCCCAAGAATCGCCGCCAGACCAACCTCTGCTTCTCGGCCGCATCGACTTTCCCACTTCTGGTGCGCCTGCGGCTCAAGAGGAGTTCGACTTGGGGGTGCTGGCGCTGCACAGCTTCTGGTACGAGGAGGCGCGGGACCACTTTCGCAAGGCGCGGGAACTGGACCCCGGTTTTGCCATGGCCTATTGGGGTGAGGCCATGACGCATGACGCGCCTCTGCAGGGAACCCGAGGCGTGCAGGATTCAAAGGCCGGCCAAGCGATTCTCGACCAGTTGGATGAACTGCAAGCGCGGGAAAAGCTGAACTGGACGACACGCGAGCAGGGATTCGTCGATGCGCTGCGGCCGCTCTATCGCGAGCGGGGTAGTCCAAAGGGTCGCCGGGCTTTTGCTGCGGCCATGGAGCAACTCGCCGCGCGCTACCCAGACGACGACGAAGCGGTCATCTTCGCGGCATTGGCCCGCATGAGCGCCGCCCGGGTCCAAAGGGGATTCACTTGGGACGATTCCGCGTTTGTGGAGCCGCTCGCCGCCATTTTGGAGGAAGTGTACCAGCGCCGTCCCGAGCATCCCGGCGTGGTGCACTATCTCATCCACGTGTACGACTCGCGCACTTTCGCCCATAGGGGCTTGGACTTGGCCCGGTTCTATGCTCGCCTGGCGCCGGCCTCGTCGCACGCACTGCACATGCCGAGCCACATTTTTCGCTGGCTCGGCATGTGGGAGGAGATGGCCGCTTCAAACGAGGATTCCTATGTGGCGACCGTGCAGTGGCAGGAGCGGACGGGGCGGCCCCTGTACAAGCGCGATTTGCATTCGATCGATTGGTTGTTGGACGCCTATTTGAAGCTCGGCCGTTTGCAGGATGCCCAGGGTCTAATCGACGAATTCGACGCCGTGGAACGCGAAGCCCGGCGGCGGGGTGAGAAACTGGACCTCATCCCCTACAATGCGATCATGTTCAAAAGTCGGTACCAACGGGTTGCACTGGCTGTGGGCCGCACCGATGTGCGACTGCCGGTCACAGAGGAAGTCGATGTGGCCTCCATGCCGCCGGGCCAGGGCGCACGCTTCATTGGCTATCGCGCCGCGGTGGCCCGGCAGGACTCGCTGTTTCGCCTCTCCGTCGGACGCGTGCGGGCTTACTCACACATGCCGGTCTTGGGGAGATTCAAAAATTACCTTCAGGCCGTGGCCCACTACCTCGACGCCGTCCACGCCAGGGCGCGCGGCGATGCCGCTGCTGCGCTGGAGTCGGCTCGACGGGCCATGGAAGGGGAGCGACGGGAAAAGGCTCCACCCGACATTTTGGGCAGTGAGCTGTACGCGGAACTGCTCGTAGAGCAGGGCCATGCCCAAGAAGCTCGCTCGTTGTTTGCCCAGCTTTTGGAGATGCGGCCGCGGGACCCGCTATACGTGCTTGGTTTGGCGCGGGCCGAAGCGGCATTGGGCAACGGGGGAGAAGCCGTGCGTTTTTATCGCGAACTCCTCGATATCTGGCGCAATGCCGATGCCGATTTGCCCGCGCTCAAAGAAGCGCAGGATTACGTCCAGCAACACGGCGCTCAATGAGCCATTGACCCTCGCCCCGCGCGAGAGGGAGGAATCGGATGAATAGCTGGCAGAAAGCATGCTTCATCGTCGCCTTGGGCATGGCCACGGCGACAGGCCCCAGCGCGGATACAGTAATAGAGCCGCTGGCGGGAACGAACCTAGCCTCGGGCAAGAGCGCGACGTTTTCTTTAGAGCCTAACTATAGTTTGTGTGCCGGGGGCGATGAGACCGATCTGTTCGACGGCGAGTTCTGGCAGCCCGGCGACACTGGCTTCTGGACCGACAAGGGAACGGTCGGCTGGCAATTCGGCCGCAAGCCCGGCGTCCTCATCTCTGTCGATCTCGGGGATGTTTATTCCATTGATGCTCTTGGTTTTGACACCACTTCTGGCGCGTCCCAAGTCACTTTTCCCGCGGCGCTCTTCGCCTATGTGTCCGACGACGGGCAGACCTGGTACTATGTGGCGGATCTGATCAATGAGGCGATTCCCCAGGACCAGTACGTGCGCCATCGCTTTGTCGCTCGGGGTCTGAAAACCCGCGGGCGTCATTTAGCAATATACGTTGCCAAGGGGGGCTTTTACGGATTCGTGGACGAAATTGAGGTGATGCAGGGCCACGGCGATCCGGCGGCTGTTTCTTTCGCAGAGGCCGGAATCGCCCAAAGTGCGATCGAAAGCGACGCGTTAGAGCGCGCCGAAGGTGCCGTGCAGAAGAATATCGACCTCTACTTTGTCCAAGCCGCCCGCGATCAGGTGATGTCCATGCAGGGAGCAGACGCGACTGCTATTCTGCGCCAACTTGAAACCTTGGAGCGCGTCGTTTTCTCCGGCCGTGGTGGCGAAGAAGTGGATTACTCCAAGGGACTGCCCCACACCGAGGTCGGTCGCAGAATTTGCGCGGCGATGGGTGCCTATTTCAGCCGCCGCGACGACCGAGCCGCGATCATCTGGCAGCCGACTGACTCAATGTGGTCGCACCGGACCAACCCGTTTGCACGACCGATGACTGAGGTTGCGCCCAAGTTACACGCGGACATGATGATTGGCGAGTACGAACCGGTCGCGTTCAACGTGTCGAACAACACCACTAAGCCGTTGAATATCCAAGTCGAAGTGGGTGCATTGAGGGGGGTTGAGGGAGGGGATATCTGGCCGGTCGCGCAGATCACACGACATATTGCAACCCATGTCGTGGGCAGTGGATTCCTGTTTTTCGACGACGCTTTGCCGCCCCTTGAAGACGGCGGCGCGATCCTGCCGCCGGGCATGACGCGCCAAGTGTGGCTGGTGCTCCACTCGCGGGGCCTCAAACCGCAACAGTACGAGGGCAAGGTCGCGGTCACCGTCGGCGATGCGCACTTTGAGATTCCGCTCAGTGCCAAGGTGTTCCCCGTGGAAATGCCCGCCGATCCGACGTATATCGCCCAGTCGTGGGGCTACTTCACTTGGACGCCATCCCAGGGATACGAGCAGCAGGCCGCGGCGGAACTCGAGCGCTGCTATGCCAACGCCCACGTGCTGCACCACGCGTACATCCCTTGGCCCAAGGTCGATAAGGCGACTGACGAGTTTGTCCAACCGATTGAGGTTGATTTTGCCAAACTCGACGAGATGCTTGCGTACCGGCCTTATGTGAGGCAGTGGCTGCTGTGGACTGGTTTTGAATTCGGCTACATGGATCTCAATTATCACCGCGCGACCGATGTGCCAAAGGTCGGCACCCCCGAGCACGAAGCCCTGTTCAAGGAGTGGGTGCGGCAAATCCGCGACCACATGCTGGCGAGGGGCTTTCCGACGGATAAATGGGCCTTTTACTGGGTCGATGAACCCGGCGACGAGGGATTTGAGAAGTACATTATCCCATCGTCGAAATTCGCCAAGGAGGTCGATCCAACGATCCTCATTTGGGAGGATCATCAGATTTCGCTGGAGATGCTGGAAAAGTATCCCGATGCCATTGACATCCACTGCTGTCCGCTAAAGTACTATCGCCAACACCCCGAAATTCTCGCCCACGTGCTGGCGGAAGAACATGCCGGCTCCCAGTACGTGGTGGGAAGTTCCAAAGCCAGCGATCCCCACCGGTACTATCGCCTGCACCACATGGCCACCATCGAGTTGGGGTTGGACGGTGCCGGCATGTGGGTCTGGGGAGACGACGGCGGACAGTTCAACGACTACGCGGGCCGCTACCCCAGCTACGGCATGGTCTATGCCACCGAGCACGGGCCGATCACCAGCAAGCGGCGGGAGGCCTGGCGCGAAGGCATCGAAGATGTCGAATTGTGGCGTCATCTGGGCACTGTCGCGGCAAAAACCGGTGATGCAGGTTTGGCACAACTCCACCGGGAAGGTCCGGCCCGCTTGGTGAACAGGCAGGATGGTCGGGCCGATTTGGTGCAGGTGGATCTGCACAGCGGCACGCCCGGGGAATTGCTCGAGATGCGGCTGGAGGCGCTGAAGGCCGTGGCCGAGGCTCTGGCAAAATAAAAGGAGCTAGCGTGATAACCGCAGCACAGGTGGCCCACTATCATTGGTTCAATCGCGACGAGGTAGAACTCGGGCTACCTTAGGAGGGCAGACGATGGAGGAATGGACGCGCAGGACGTTTATCCAGCAGACGCTTGGCGCGGGCGGCGCACTGGCTTTGGGCCTTGCGTGCGCCCGTCCAGAAGGTGATCCCGATCTTTTTGCCGACGGCGAATTGCTGGGGAATCAAAGCTTCCTCGACGGCAAAGAGCCCCTGCAACTAGGGGATGGACTCGACGCGCGGTTCCACACTGATTTGACTGCGCTCACGCCCGCCACCTTGATCACTCCCAATGAGCACTTCTTTGTGCGCACGCGCTGCTCTGATCTACTCGATTTTGCCCAGCCGTGGAAGATCGCGGTGCGCGGACTGGTCGAGCGGCCAGTGGAAATTGGTCTGGACGAGTTAAAGTCCTTGGTCAAACCCATGGGCACTGTGCTGCTGGAGTGCGCCGGCAATCAGCGTCGGCCCTTTGGGCTGATGAGCGCGGCCCAGTGGTCGGGCGTTCCCCTGACCGAGGTACTAGAGAGGCTGAACATCAAAGCCGAGGCGACCCGCGTCCTGATCTCGGGCTTTGACGAGTACTCAACCCAACCGCACTCTTCGATTCCGGGGGCGAGTTGGGTTTTTACCTTTGCAGAGCTTGAGAAATATGGTGCCTTTTTAGCCACTGAGATGAATGGCGAACCGCTGCCGCGCGATCACGGTTTCCCTGTGCGTCTAGTCGTGCCTCGGTGGTTTAGTTGCGTGGACATCAAATGGGTCAATGAGATTGCGTTGGTTGACGACAGCGCAATGGCGACGAGTCAGATGCTGGAATTTGCCGGCCGCATCAACCAGCAGGGTACCCCCAAGCTCGCCAGAGACTTTGACCCCGCGCTGATCGACCAGGCGGCTTTGCCCATCCGCGTTGAGAAATGGCGGGTCGCCGAGCGGATCGTCTATCGGGTGGTCGGCCTGATGTGGGGGGGCGAGCGGCTGACCGACAAATTGATGATTCGGTTCGGCCAAGACCGAGATCCCGTTCCGGTCAACATGCCCTACGCGCAGGAGACTAACGATACTTGGACGCTCTGGTCGCATGCATGGGAACCCGTGAAGATGGGGTTCTACGACATTACCATGCACATCGACGACGCTAGCATCAGGACGTGGCGGCTCGATCGGGGACTGCACCGACGGCGGATCTACATCAGACAGGTTTGATGTCGAATAGAAATCCTACATCACATTTACAAGGTGATCCGCAGATGGACGCAGATAGACGCAGAATAGGATGTACCAGACGATCCACCGCTCGAATTATTCAAATCATTTAGGCTTGCCAAATGTTGCGACACGTGATATTGGTCGCCGGCTTATTGTTTGGGTCGGGGATGTGTGCCCTGATCTACCAGATGGTCTGGCTGCGCGAATTCCGCTTTGTCTTTGGTGCTTCTACGCTGGCCTCGGCCGCGGTGCTGTCCGTCTTTCTGGGGGGCCTTGGTGCGGGTGGGTTCTGGTTCGGGCGGCGCGTTGACCGCAACCCGCGGCCTTTAGCCCTATACGCCTACCTCGAACTGTTCATTGCGGCCTCGGCTGCCCTCACGCCATTGCTGGTGTGGATGGCGTGCGAGTTCTACGTCGCCTTGGGTGGAGTCCTGTCGCTGGGGCCGGTCGGGGCCACGCTGGTGCGGCTCGTACTAACCGCGTGTGCGCTGGCTGTTCCGACCTTTCTCATGGGGGGAACGCTACCCGCTGCGGCCAGAGCGGTCGGGGGCGATGAGGATGCTGGGAGACGCCGGGTCGCCGTGCTGTACGGAATCAACACGCTCGGCGCTGTGACCGGGGCTTTGCTGGCTACTTTCGCGCTACTGGAACGCCTAGGGGCCGATGTGACCCTGTGGGCCGCTGCTGCGCTAAACATCATCGTTGGAGGCTGTGCCCTTTGGATTGCGCGCGCCTACTCAGCCGTCTTTGACAAGCAGGTGTCTATTGCGCCAGCGATAGATGGAGAGGTGCGGCGCTCTAGCTACGTGCGGCTGCTGATTTTTGCCACTGCCTCGGTGGTCGGGATGGCCTTTCTGCTCATGGAACTGGTCTGGTACCGGATGCTGGCACCGCTGCTCGGGGGCACCACCTATACCTTTGGTCTCATCTTAGCTGTGGCGCTGCTGGGTATTGGCTTGGGGGGGACCGCCTATGCGTTGTGGGGGCGCAAGCGGAGCCCCGCGCTCTCTGGGCTGGCACTGACGTGCATTCTGGAAGCGCTGTGCGTAGCCATTCCCTTTGCGCTGGGCGATCAGCTAGCCGTGCTGGCAGGCGGCTTGCGCGAGTGGGGGACGCTGGGTTTTGGCGGGCTGGTGCTCTCGTGGTCCGTAGTGGTGGGTATTGTGGTGCTGCCTACGGCTATTGTTGCGGGGTATCAGTTTCCGCTCCTCATTGCGCTGCTCGGCCCCGGCGCGCGCCAGCTCGGGCTCGACGTGGGCTGGACCTATGCTTGGAATACACTCGGTGCCATTCTGGGTGCTTTGCTCGGCGGATTCGCCTTGCTGCCGTGGCTTTCTGCGCCGGGCGCGTGGCAACTTGTGGTAGTACTGCTCGCGGTTTTAGGCGGCGGTATTGCTGCGTTTGCGTGGGCGAGAGATGGACGGGAGGGGGAAAGCGCAAGATGGATTGGCCTACAGTCGGGGCTGGCGGTCGTTTTGGCTGTGGTCGCCGCGTCCTTATTGTTGGCGACTGGACCCACGGCGGCGTGGCGGCACACTCCGATTGGGGCGGGGCTGAAAATGCTGGCCAATTTGAGTACCAACGAGATACGGGGGTGGATGCAAGGGCAGCGGCGCGCCGTGCGCTGGGAGCGGGAAGGGATTGAAAGCTCGGTGGCCATTCGCGTGTCCGACCGGGGACCAGTGCTCTTTTTGAACGGCAAGAGCGAAGGATCGGCAGTGGGGGACGCCTCCACCCAGATTATGAGTGGGATGATTGGAGCCATTCTGCATCCACAGCCGCGCAATGCCTTGGTCATTGGACTTGGGACCGGATCTACGGCCGGTTGGCTGGCTGCCATCGATGCAATGGAACGCGTCGATGTGGTGGAGTTGGAGGCGGCTGTGGTCGAAGCGGCCAGTGCCTTTGAGCCGGTCAATGTGAACGCCGTCGGCCACCCCAAGGTGCATACGGTGGTCGGCGATGGGCGGGAGGTCGTCCTGACCACCCGGCAATCCTACGACCTCATCTTCTCCGAGCCTTCCAATCCCTATCGGGCAGGAGTCGCCAGCCTGTACACGCGAGAATTCTACGAAGGGGTCGCTCCGCTGCTGCGCGACGGCGGTCTGTTCGCGCAATGGGTGCAAATGTACGAGGTGGACGAACAGACCATTCGCACCATCTACGCTACTCTGAGTTCGGTTTTTGCGCACGTGGAAACTTGGCAGACTCAGCGCGGGGATTTGCTGCTGCTGTCGTCTGCCGGGCCGGTGTCGTACGACGTTTCCAGATTGTGCGCCCGGATCGCCGAGGAGCCCTACCGCAGTGCGCTGGCCGCCGTCTGGCGCACTGCGGATCTTGAAGGCTTCCTCGCCCACTATGTAGCTGGCCCCGCAGTGGCGCGCGAATTGGCGCGCGAGCAGGCGTTGAATACAGACGATCGCACCTTGGTGGAGTACGCCTTTGCCCGCCATCTGGGGCTGGGCAGGCATTTCAATATCGAGACGGTGGAAAAATTGGCGCGTGACCGAGGAGAAAATCGACCCCGCGTGACGGGTGGGGACGTGGACTGGGAATGGGTTGCAGACCAGCGTCTCGCTTTTCTGATTGGCCAAGGGGAACAAGTTCGCCCGGACCGGTACCCGGATTTGACGCTGCACCAGCGATATCGCCTGCGAGCGCTAGCGGCTTGGTGGGAAGCGAGGTCGCGCAATGGGCTGGCGTGGTGGCAAAGCCAGCCGCGCCAGCCGCGCGGGCTGCACGAAGTGTCGGCTGTGGCCTACATGATGGCGGTCAACCAGCGCGAGGAGACCGCCCAGTACATCGAGCAGTTGCGCGCCCTCCAGCCCGTTGAAGCGGATGTGATCTTGGCCATTTTGCGCACGCGCCAAGGACGGATGTCGGACGCAGTCGTCGCACTGGAGTCCGCTTTTGCGGGATACGGCCGCGATCCTTGGGCTTGGCCAGCACTCATGCAGCGCGGCTTGGCGCTAGCGGTGGACCTCGGCGGCCGGGATGCGGCTCATGCCGAGCGGTTGTACGCGGCACTGCGTTCTCCGTTTGTCATGGATTACGCGCGGGAGACGCGGCTGAACGCGTTGTTGAATCTGGGCTATGAGCTCAATTTTCCGCAGAACTGCATAGAGGTGCTCAACGAGCTGGAACCGCACGTGCCTTGGAAGCGCGATTTGCTCGAAGCCCGCGTCAAATGCTATCAAGCCGGAGACCATCCATATCTCGACATGGCGCGGCGCGATCTCGACAAATATGTCGCCTTGGAGGAAAAGTAAGCGGACTAGACCACGACAAAGGAGGATAGCTCATGAGACCTGTGATGTTCATGGGACAGATTCATGCATTTGAAAACGACGGCGCGGACTATATTATCGAGCGCCTGTGGGACGGGGGCATCAGGGAATTGGTGCTGGGCGATCTGATTTTGCGGCAAGGCGATACTCAGGGCCCTTCCTTTGCTCCCAATGTGGATTTTTACCAAGGCTGTGAAAAACAGCCACCTGAACTGCCTGCCGACCTAGAAGCGTCGAGCCGCATTTTCGGCGATGCGGTGAAAGCTGCGGCCGACAAGGGGTTTGCCATCTACTTCCACGATTGGGGACAGTTCGGCTGGTTCGAATCGGGCTCGTGTCTGAACAATCCCGAGCAGGTGCGCTACGGCTTGGCGCGCACCCGGGATACCTTTGCCCAATATCCCGACACCGGCGGTTTTGTACTCGACGGCCCCGAATACGGCTACGAAATTGAGCCGGGACACCGCAGCGACGTATTCGGGTGTTTCTGTCGCCACTGCGAGAACAAGGCGCGGGAATTGGGTTGCGATTTCGCCGCCATGCAGGAAGCGGCCGAGCGCCTGCGGGCTCGCCTGAGCGCATTGAGTCCGGCCGTGATGCGCGGTTTTATCGAGGCGCAGACCGGGCCTTTTGACGCAGTGGATTTGCTCTTGCAGGAGCCCGCGCTCTTCGACTGGATCCGCTTCAAGACCACGTGTATCGAGCACTACGTGGGTGCATTTTACCGCGGTGTCAAAGAGATTGATCCGAAATTGAAACTGGCCTGCGGCCCCCGCATCTCGGCTTTTGCGCCGCTGACCGGATACAATTACCGGCGCTTAGGTGAAGTGACCGATTTTATCGCTCCCAAGCTCTACTTTTGGCAACATGGTATCGACGGGTTAAAGGGGACGGTGTACCGCTACGCCAAAACGCTGGTGGAATTGAACGAGGGCGTGGACGAGGGGTTGGCGCTGGATTTTGTCTTTAAGCTGTTCGGCTTCACCATGCCCGGCGTGCGCACCCTAGACGAATTGTCGGCACCGCTCAACGAAGCCTTTTTCCGCGAGACCGTACCCGGGGAAATCGCCAAGATGATTTTCCGCACTGGTCCAGTGGAGCGCCTCAAACCTTGGGTCGGCCTGCATCACGGCGGGGTGCGGATCTCGTCCAACGAACTCGAATTGCTCTTGCAGGCCATTGTCGCCAGCGGCCTGCAAAGCCTCATCTACTGGCATTACTCGGACATGAGCGAAGAGGAATGGCAGGTACTGCAAGGATTTATTAGCTGACATGACAGAATTCGCCTTTGCGCACTCACGACACTTTCCCCACACCGACCTCGCCGCGGATACGATTCTGGTGGTGCCGGACGGTTTCCAAGCGGCCCCGCCCGTTGTGCAACTCCAAGGTGCTATCGCCGCCGTGGGGGGGCGGGCACTCGACGTTGTCGAGCAGCGGGATTTCACCGACGTGCTCTTTAGCAGTGCGCAGGTGATCGCCTGCGGCAATATGACGAACAATGCCGCGCTGCGGCGACTCTACACGGCTCGCTGCTGTTTTGCCGATACCTTTTTCCCCGGTGGGGACGGCTATTTTGTCAAGTCGATTTCAGATCCCTTTGGCCATGGCAAAAACTGTATCGCTCTCGGGGCTAGCAGTAGGGAAGGGCTGCTGGCGGCTTTTGCGGTGTTCGAGGGCTTGGTCCGCACTAGTGACGGGGAATTGCAACGGGTACACGCCGCTCAGTTCCAGCATCCTCTGCCCCCGTTTCCCGAGGAAGAACAACTGGAGAGGATGGTGCAGGACGATCTCAAAACTTGGGAAGGCGCTTGGGTCTCCACGCCTTTTCGGGGCGGTCGAGTGGAGACCTACGCTTGGTATTACTATCTGACCGACCATCCGGTGTGGGGCCGCGCCGTGCCGGCCATCTTTGCCGGTTCCCTGGAACCTTGGTTGGCTCAGCGGCGCGACTACCCGGAGACCTACCACTGCTTTTTTCACTTCCACAGCCTCATTCACCTCTGGGAGCTGATCGAGGATAGTCCGCTCTACACCGAGGCCGACCGCCGTGGGGTGGTGACCATGATGGGCGAGATGCTGCGCCACTTGGCTGGCTTGTTCTATATGGAGGAAAGAGTCAATCCCCCGGACCTGATTCGCCAGAATCACACTACTTATATCGCCATGGATTTGGCAGCAGGCCACAACTACCTGAGCAGGCGCTACGGCATTCGCGAATTTGATCCCACCGAGGAAGTGGTGGAGCGGATTTTTGCCGGTCAGAGCGATTGCTACAGATCCAACGACGACGGTGGCGTGGGGTACGCTTGGCTCGTGCCCCAGGAGACGCTCTCGTACGGGTTGCTTAAGAATGACTACGGGTACATCGAGAATGGCCACATCGCCGATTTGTGTACGCTAGCGGTGGTGACTACGGACAATATGCGCAGCGAGAGCAACCACGGAGATACTGCGGGGTACTCCCCTTTTTCTCCGTCCCAAGGATGGGAAGGCCGCTTGTGGGCGCCGATGGTTTCCGCTTGGTATGTGCGCAACCCCGAGCATCTGTGGATCCTCAACTGGCTGGGTGCGGGTAAGAAGCCGACGCTGGTACACGTGTTGCGGGGGCTTTATGCCGGCGTCGAATGGAGCGAAGATGGATTGGCGCTGGCCGATTGCGTCCCCGAGGAACCGGTCGGTCTGCTTGGTATATACGCGATGAAATTGCCGGACAAAGCGCTGGGATGGGTGCGCGCGTACGCCCCGGTTGATAATCAGCCCGATCCACAAAAAGACTACTTTGACAAGCTCTCGCTGCGGCGCGACTTTGACCCGATGAATGAGTACCTATTGCTCGAAGGGAGCGGCACGTTCTGTCACGGGCACGAGGACAGCAATACTATCGTCCGGCTGACGTGGAACGACCGAGCTTGGTTGGGGGACGGCGACTATATCCGGGCGGCACCCAAGTTCCACAACTCAATCGCTGTCATCCGCGATGGAGTGGGCGTGTTGCAGTCGCCGGGAGATGGGTTGCTGATGCCGCTGCTGGCCTCGGTGAACTACAGCAGCGAAAGTGCTGCCTTGGGCTTGGTGCAGACCGAGGCTACTGGGTACAACGGCGTTGACTGGCGGCGCAATATCTTCTGGGGTAAGGGACGCTATTTCGCAGTGATTGACCAACTGCAATGCACCGAGGCCGGGGACTACCGCTGCTACTGCTTGTGGCGGCTGGTCGGCGAAGCTGAACTCAGAGGATCTAGGGCGTGTCTGCACCAGGAGGGCGAACACTTCTACATCGACAATGCCGATGGGGAGACCCAGGAAATCGTCGCCGACTTGCACGTGAAAAGCCGCTGGTCCAACTATCCACACGCCGGGGATATACTCCACGTTCTGCACCAGCAAGCCGCCCGCACCATGCAGCCGGGGGATGATCTCGTCTATATCAATCTGCTGACGCCGCATCCCGACATCTGCATAACGCGCCTGAATGAAAGGACTGTCGAGATCCGCGACGGGGAGGAGACGACCATTTTGGGCATCGGCCATGCCCGCTTGGGAGCACTGGCAATTGAAGCCGAAATGTTCGCGATCTCTCTAAAGGGAGATACCCTGACCTTGCAGGGCGTTGAACGTTTGGGCTTTGCCGAGGGCGAGGATTGGGATTGGCAGGTGTTTGACGGGTCCCATGCGACGTTCCAAGTGGGACAGAGCGAAACGGCGCAACGCATCTGCGATGCCATGGACGCCGTCGTGCCAGAACCTTCCCCGGCTGTGGTGGAACCTTCTCGACTCCGGCCAGAAGGAGGCTGGACCGTCAAATGGAGCCGGGATTTGGGACCGACCGAGATAAGCGCTGTAGCGGTCCACGATGAAATTTTACTTGCTGGCACTAAGGAAGGGGAGGTCGTCCAACTGGAGCTTGGGGGCGGTGCGGCGATGTGGTCGCATCGACTGGACCCAGACAGAGCGCCCAGTGCCCTGCTCTTGGCCGATATCGACGCCGATGGGGTGACGGAAGCGCTGGTGGGCACGGACGATGGTCAACTGGTAGTACTTGAAGGCCACAGCGGCGAGCAGCGTTGGTGCAAAACCTTGAAAGACTCGGGGTGGGGTGCAAAAGTTTCCGGCCTAGCCGTGGCCGATCTGGAGGGCCGGGGCCACACGAGTGTGTTGGCGTCCACCGTGGGCTGGTACATAAACGCCTTTGCTGCGGATGGCACGCTCGAATGGGCGGAGTGGGTGCGCTATCATGCGATCACGGCGCTCGCCGCAGCGGATGTGGACGGAGATGGGCAGGCCGAGGTGATTGCGGGGACCGAATACTCTACTCCGCTGAATGTGCACAATAGCGATGGGTCCTTTCGCTGGACCACCTTTGAAGAAGTGGGGTCCGAGGGCAATGCCACTACGCCGCGCCGAGGTATCGGCCTGACCCATCTACAACTGGTCGATGTCGATGGAGACGAGGTGCGCGAAATTGTCTATGGCACGCAGGACGGCTGGATCTACGCGGTTAAACCGCAGGATGGGGCCGAAGTCTGGCACGTCAATATCGTCGGCGAAGTTGTAGGGCTCATCGCCTTTCCTTTCGGCCTAGTCGCAGCCAGCGAATTTGGCGAACTCTACGCCTTCAGCTACCAAGGGGAATTGCGCTGGCACGTCCAGATCGGCGAGTGGATTCGGGCCATTGCCCAGGTCGGGGAGCACATTGTCGCAGCCGTGGAAAAGGGCGTGCTGCTAGCCTGTGATGCAGACGGCAGGTGTGTGGGGTATGCGACGATGGAAGCGGAAATTCGCGGTTTGTGGCCATGCCGAGGCGGCGTGGTGTGCAGCTTGGCAGGGGGGCGGCTTAGTTGCGTGGGACTCGGTGCTGACTAAGAAGCATAGAGAGCAAATAGTTTGGCGCGGTCTAGGTACACTTTGACCTTGAGCCCCCCTCGCATTTGTGAGACCATCTTCTGTTCGAGACCACCCGTCTTGCTCCCGTCCGTGTCTTGCGGATCACCTTTCCACTGTATCTGGTATTCTGTCTCATTGCCCGAGAAGGGTATGCAGTCGTCGCGGCCAAAACCCGGCACGACCCGGTCAAACGGATCGACCAGTTCCACTTGCAGTGAGCCGTCGCTCGCGTCGGCGTTGATCCACAAGGCGTGG
>JAJDUT010000010.1 GCA_022826515.1 Candidatus Latescibacterota bacterium | reverse complement strand
GGGAAGAAGTCATGGACGGCTATATCCCCGGAGCTGAGTTGATCCCACGCGGTTTTTTGGAACTCAACATCGAAGAAGACGTGACTGTAAATCGCGACGCGGAAATCGTGCTCTATTGCGCCGGGGGTAACCGCTCGGCCTTGGCAGCACGCGATTTGGCCTTTATGGGCTACGCCAACGCCAAGTCCATGATCGGCGGCATCAAAGGCTGGAAGGACGCCGGCTATGAAATCGAGCAGGGCGACCTGCTCTCCGAAGAGGACTCGCAGCGCTACGCCCGACATCTCATCCTGCCCGAGGTAGGGGAGAAGGGACAGCAGCAGTTGCTCAAGGGCCGGGTGTTGCTGGTGGGAGCAGGTGGCTTGGGTTGCCCGACGGCCCTGTATCTGGCCGCGGCCGGCGTCGGCAAGATCGGCTTGGTAGATGCCGATGTCGTCGATAAGAGCAACTTGCAGCGGCAGGTGCTTTTCGGGGAGTCCGATCTCGGCCGGCCCAAGGTCGAGGCCGCCCGAGATCGATTGCTCGACATCAACCCCGGCATCGAGATACACCCGCACTATGAGTTGCTGACGTCGCACAATATTTTCGAGATCATGGACGGCTACGACATCGTGGTCAATGGCTGCGACAACTTCCCGACTCGCTATTTAGTCAATGACGCGGCTGTGATGCAGAAAAAGCCCGTGGTTGACGGCAGTATCTTTCGCTTTGAGGGCCAAGCCACCGTGTACGTGCCCGGGGACGGTCCGTGCTATCGCTGCCTCTATCCCGAACCGCCGCCACCCGGGGAGGTGCCAAGCTGCGCCGAGGGCGGGGTCTTAGGAGTCTTGCCTGGCATCATCGGGCTGGTACAGGCCACCGAGGTCGTCAAGCTACTATTGGGGCAGGGCACTTCCTTGGTGGGGAGGGTAATACTCTACGACGCGCTGGAGATGAAATTCCGCGAACTCAAGCTCCGGCGCGACAGCGAGTGCCCAGTATGCGGCGACAACCCGACCGTCACCGAGTTGATTGACTACGAGCAGTTTTGCGGCTTGCCCTCGCACAGCGAGGCCGCAGGTTAAGCTCGACTCGCAGTGTTGTTTGTACGGCGCTCCCCGCTACTTAGGGGAGCGCCTTTTCTTTGGGGAGAATTTGATGGAGCAGACCGAGGCGGGTTTTTTGGCGTTGCCGGATAACCCAGACCAGGATCCGACGTTGGATTGGCGGGAAGTTTTTGGCAACGATCAGCCGGTGGAGGTCGAAATCGGCATTGGCAAAGGGCGCTTTATCATTGACGCGGCCAGTCGCCAGCCAGTCGTGAATTTCGTCGGGGTCGAATGGGCGGTCAAATACTTGCGCATTGCTCGCCAGCGCGCCGTGCGCCGCAACCTCGGCAATGTGCGGTTCGCGCACATGGATGCGCGGGAATTCGTCGAGTTTTTCGTGGCCGCAGCATCGGTGCGAGCCTATCATATCTACTTTCCCGATCCTTGGCCCAAGAAGCGGCATCACAAGCGGCGGCTTTTTAACGAGGCATTTCTGCGAGAAGTCGAGCGCACGTTATGCGTGGGCGGTCAGTTGTGGCTAGCTACGGATTACGCCGACTATTTCGACGTCATGCTCGCGGCGCTGGAAACCAGCTCGTGTTTAGTGGAGGTGGATGCGGAGTGGCTGGGCGCGCGGACCAATTACGAAGACAAGTTCCTCGCACAGGGCAAGCCGATCTACCGTCAGGTTATGGAGAAGATATCGGCGTAAAGGCACTGTTGAACGCGGAAAAGGAGGGTTGGACCACGCGATGGCCAACCCCTTTTCTATGTCAATATGATAGCAAAGGCGGCGATTAAAGAGAGCGAATAGTAGTTAGATTACACACAAAATAGTGTTTATATATACACAAAAATGTGTATTCATTCTTTGGAAATAGCGTATCTACCTGAAAAATATAGATTATTGATAGAAAAAATGTGCTTGACAGTCCTATTGATATAGGTGTATTTTGGAAAGTGGTGGAAAGTGGTGGAAAGTGGTGGAGCAGTAATTCTAACTTGGTGTGGGAATCAAATGGCACAGTTTTTCACAGGCAGACACGAGGTTCCCGTCGATGACAAAGGGCGGATTTTTGTGCCTGCGGAGTTCCGCAAGAAACTACCGCCAGAAGCCGACGACACGCTCGTGGTAGTGCGGGGTTTCGACCGCTGCCTGACGGCCTATCCCCAGCAAGTTTGGGAAGAGACTGCGCAACAACTGTTGGAGTTGCCCCAGACTAATCCCGAAGCGCGAGCCTTCATTCGTTCGATGCTCTCGCGCGCAACTGAAGTCAAAATGGACCGGCAGGGGCGCATCGGTATTCGGCGCGACCTCTTGAGGCTCGCCAATATCACCGACCAGATGGTGATTATTGGCGTTTTGAACAAGTTGGAGTTTTGGAATCCAACGGACTGCGAGGAGTTTCCGCCTATGGAAGAGGTGGCAGATGGCCTCGACAGTTTTGGTATAAAGCTATAAAAATGTTGAACAGGAAACGACATGGTGTACCACATCCCGGTCATGGTCGAAGAAGTGGTTGCGGGACTGGTCGCCGATCCGGACGGAGCATACGTGGACGCGACAGCCGGCGGGGGGGGCCACAGTTGGGCATTGCTTCAGGCCCTCGGCCCCAAGGGGCGGCTGCTGGCAGTAGATCGGGATCGGGAAGCCGTAGCGGCAGCGCGAGTGAGGCTGGCAGCAGATACGCGAGCCGTCGTGCGGCAAGGGCGCTTTGCCGAATTGAGCGAGTTGCTGGCTCAGGAAGGGATCGGGCCGTTGAGCGGCGTCCTGTTCGACTTAGGGGTTTCCTCGCATCAAATCGACGCATCGGCTCGGGGATTCAGCTATCGAGCCGACGGGCCTCTCGATATGCGAATGGATGCGGAAGTTGGCCCAACAGCCGCCGAGTTGATCGCGGCGTGCAGCGAGAACGAACTGGCCAAGTTAATTGCTCGCTACGGAGAAGAACGCGCAGCGCGGCGGGTCGCGCGCTCGATCTATCGACAACAGCGGCTCGCGCCCTTGACCACTACGCAGGCTTTGCGGCAGGCCGTAGCGGCCACTCGGCCCCAGATGCTGAACAAGACGCTGGCGCGCGTATTCCAAGCGTTGCGCATTGCCGTCAACGACGAGTTGGGGCAGTTGCAGGTGGGGTTGACGGCTGCAGAGGCCGGACTGAAACCCGGTGGCCGACTGGCCGTCTTGGCCTATCACTCCTTGGAGGATCGGTTGGTCAAGCAGCATTTCGCGGCGCTAGTGCGCGGCTGCATTTGTCCGCCGCGCGTACCCATTTGCACCTGCGGAAGGAGACCGTCGTTCAAGCGAGTAGGTCGCAAATTGCAGAGGGCGAGCGAGGCCGAGGTCAAACAAAATACTCGAGCGCGCAGCGCCATTTTGAGAATTTACGAAAAAATCGAGGCAGGCTAATATGAGCAAAGGCGGAATTTCCTGTGTGAAGTACGTGCTCCTCATAGGGATGCTGGCTGGGGCGGCTCTCTTCCACGTCTGGCAAAAGGTCGAAATGGCCCGGGTGGTCGGCGGCATAAGCACGACTGAGACGCAAATAGCCGAGCTCGACAGAGAGCGTGCTCAGCTATTGGCGGCTATCGTAGTGCGGAAAAACTCCGGCTTTGTCGAGAAAGTGGCCTTCGGTCAGCTCGGCATGGTCTATCCCTCGCAGACTATAGATGGCATGAATAATGGTGCATTGGCTCATTGGGAAGGAGATTGATGGGGCCACGGGTACAACATACGGGCATTAGTCGGCTGCGCTGGATCGTGATTCTGGGTGCGGTGGCGTGGTTGGGGCTATCTGCACGCCTCATCCAAATCCAGATCTTCAGGCATGAGGCGTACAGCGCCGAAGCCCATGCACAGTATCTTGAGCGCCGCACGCTAAAAGCGAGCCGGGGTCGGGTCGTCGATCGGCGCGGCAACAATTTGGCCGTAGATGTCCAAGCCACGTCGTTTTACGCCTATCCCGATCAGGTGGAAGACCCCAAGCGCGTAGCCGCCCACTTCGCGTCCCTGAACGATAAACGGACCGAGTTCATTGAGCGCCAATTGCGCGGAGATAAGCAATTTATCTATCTGGCTCGTCAGGTGGTTGACGCGGATGTAGGCGCGGTCGCGTTCGCCGGCGTGTTCCAACACCCAGAGACTCGTCGCCAGTATCCCTTGGGGCCGCTGGCCGGCCAACTCATCGGGCACACCAACATCGACAACAGCGGCCGCGAGGGGATTGAGCGAGCCTTTGACGATATATTGCGCGAAAAGGACGGCTCGATAGTGGGATTCGTCGATGCGCGCGGCAAGCAAGTACCCGGGCGTCAGCAGCAGCGTAAAGAGCCGGAGCACGGCCGCAACCTGATGCTGACCATTGATGGAGTCTATCAGAGCATTCTAGAGGAAGAGTTGCAACGGGCCATCGACGGTTCAAAGGCCCAAGGTGCATTGGGCGTCATTATCGCCCCGCGCAGTGGTGAGGTACTGGCCATGGCCAACCTGCCGCTTTTTGATCCCAATAAAGCGTCTCGCTCGTCGCCGGAACTCAGGCGCAATCGCGCGATAACCGACGTGTACGAACCCGGTTCGACCTTCAAAGTCATCGCGGCTGCCGCCGTTCTTGAAGACGGGCTGGCCAGCCTGCACGATCGCATCTTTTGCGGGCACGGGACATTTAGGTTGGCCAATGGCGACACAATCCGCGATATCCAGCCCCACGGCGATTTGCTCTTTGCTCAGGTCTTGGAAAAATCGAGCAACATTGGCACGATCAAGCTGGCGCAGCGGCTGGCGCGGCATCGCTTTTACGAACACATCCGCAACTTTGGCTTCGCGATTCGCACGGGCATTGACTTGCCAGCGGAAACGCCCGGTTTATTGCAGGAGGTCAATCAGTGGTCTAGGCGGTCGCTGGCGACTATTGCCATCGGGCAGGAAATCGGCGCGACGGCCCTGCAACTCGCCATGGCGTACGGAGCCATTGCCAACGGTGGTGTGTTGATGGCACCGCGGGTCGTCGCCGGAACGATTGATTCGGACGGTCGGCTCGACGATCGCGGCGGCCCCCAGCCAATCCGCCGGGTCGTGAGCCGGAAGACGGCGGCGACCCTAAGCGAGGTGCTGACTGGAGTCGTGGAAAGAGGCACCGGGCAAAAGGCCCGTATCGAGGGCGTGGCTGTAGCCGGAAAAACGGGCACAGCTCAGCGCGCCTTAGCCGATGGCAGCGGCTACGATCCCAACGCCAGCATAGCCTCATTCGTCGGCTTTCTGCCTGCCAACAATCCCCAATACGCGTGCGTGATTATGGTCGAAAACCCCAGCGTGAATGGGTGGGGAGGATCTGTGGCAGCCCCGACCTTCCGCCGGGTGATGAAGCGGATCATCAGCCTGCCTGGTGGCCTGTTGGTCGAGCCAGCAGCCAAGCGTCCGCAGAAGGAGGGTCCGGCCGTGCCCGATCTGCGCGGTATGACCCCAGACATGGCCCGCTTCCAAGCGCAGATGCGGGGGTTGCCGGTGGCCTTTTCCGGCGTGGGTACCGTGGTCGTCAGTCAGTCGCCCTTGCCGGGTCGGGCCGGACGCGTAGGGCAGATCAACTGTATGCTGGGCGCAGAAGCCGCCTACAGCCCGTGGAAAATGCGGCAGGCCCTCCTCGTTGGAAACATGCCAGCCCAAGGTTCGAGAGGTATTTAATATGGAACTAAAATACCTACTCGAAGAGCTGCCCGACGCTTGCGTGGAGGGCGACCAAAATATTGAACTAGGGCAGATCCGCTGCGATTCGCGCTGCGTGGAAGAAGGCGACTTTTTCGTGGCTATACGCGGGGGACAGGAGCAGGACCGACACCGCTTTGTCGATCATGCCATCGCCCGCGGAGCTCGTGCCGTGATGGTGGAAGAGTGGATCGATTGTGCCGGTGCGACGCGGGTGCAGGTGGCAGACTGCCGAGCCGCACTGGCTCGAATGGCGGCGCGCTTTTACGCCTTTCCCGGACAAGCGCTGCTCAACGTCGGCGTCACCGGCACCAATGGCAAGACCACCACGGCCTTCCTGCTCAGGAGTGCCCTCGAAGCCGCTGGCCTGCCGTGCGGGTACTTGGGAACCTTGGGATTTTGGGGCAATGGCGGATTGGAGAAGATGGGCAATACTACGCCCGAGGCCGTCGAGCTACACGGCTCACTGCGTCGGCTCGTCGATGCCGGCAAGCAAGCGGCCGTGCTAGAAGTGTCTTCTCATGGACTGGCATTAAAAAGGGTGGATGGCATTCCCTTCCGGGCGGCGGTTTTTACCAATCTGACGCGCGATCACTTGGATTTCCACGGGACTTGGGATGCCTACTTTGCGGCCAAGGCCCGGCTTTTCGAAAGCCTGCAAGAAGGCGCGATTGCGGTGATTAACGCCGACGACGACCGCGCCGACGAATTGGCCCGCAGGACCGAGGTGCGCGTCGTGACGTATGGCTGTGGCCCGGAGGCCGAAGTGCGGTTGCAAAGCGCCGACGTTGGCCCCCAGAGAGTGCATCTGTGCTTGGATACTCCAGTTGGTCCTATTGAGGTGCAGACGCATTTAATCGGTCGTTTCAACTACTACAACGCTATGGCCGTCGTGGCCACCGGGCTGGCCTTGGATTTGGATGCCGCAGCTTTGTGCCGCGGCTTGGCTGCCCTAGAGAGCGTCCCAGGCCGCTGCGAGCAAATCGCCGAAGGGCAGGATTTCGCGGTCATCGTGGATTACGCCCACACCCCGGATGCGCTAGAAAGGGTTTTGCACGCCGCCCGAGATTTGGGCAGCGGTCGTTTGATCTGCGTCTGCGGCTGTGGCGGAGATCGAGACCGCGGCAAGCGACCCCTGATGGGTCGCGTTGCTGGCGAGTTGGCCGATTGGACGGTCTTGACTTCGGACAACCCGCGCAGCGAGGATCCGCAACGCATCATCGACGATATGGCCGCTGGCGTGCCCGACAGCAACGCGGTACACAGCGAGGTTGACCGCGCACAAGCAATTGCTGTGGCCATCGCCGCTGCGCAAAGCGGGGATGTCGTGGTCATTGCCGGCAAGGGCCACGAACAGGAGCAGGAACTAGCCGACCGCGTCGTGGCTTTCGACGATCGCGAAGTTGCGCGGCGCGTGCTGCGGGGTTTGCGCGCCGGGGAAGGGCAGCCGCTATGCGCACCGTGACCCTGAGTGAGATGGTGGAGTGGACGGCTGCCGACCCAGTCGGCAACCTCCAGCCGGATTGCGCCCTGCAAGCGGTGGCAACCGACAGCCGGTCCATTGACGAGGGGGAGCTGTTCGTCGCGCTGCGAGGCGAGCGCTTCGACGGGCACGACTTCGTCGAGGCCGCCTTTGCCCGCGGCGCGTGCGCAGCCTTAGTGGAACGTCGCTGGTCAGGGTTGGACCAGGCGGCGTCCGGTCCGCTGTTGGCTGTTGACTCGACGCTGCAAGCGCTGGGCGACATGGCGCGAGCGTATCGGCGGCGCTGGGAGGTGCCGGTGGTGGCCGTCGTCGGCAGTGCAGGCAAGACGACGACCAAGGAAATGATCGCCGCTGTGTTGGGGCAGCGGTACCGCGTTTTAAAAACGATTGGCAGTGAAAACAACGAGATAGGGGTGCCCTGCACTCTGCTGCAACTGTCGCCGAACCACGAGGCGGTGGTCTTGGAACTGGCAGCGCGGCGGATAGGGGACATTCGCTACCTGTGTTCGGTTGCCGAACCTACCATTGGGGTTTTGCTCAACATCGGGACTGCACACATAGAATTTTTTGGGTCTGTAGAAGGAGTGGCCAAGGCCAAAGGGGAGCTTCTGGATTATTTGGACGAGTCTTTAACGGCTCTCGTCAACGCCGATGACCGTGTCGTGGTTCAGGAGGTAAAGAGGACAAAGGGGAGACTCCTGACCTTCGGTTTTGGGCGTGAGAGCGAGTTTCGTGGGGAGAGGCTCGTACTCGACCAGAAGGGCTGCGGCCACTTCCTTCTACATAACGTTCCCATTGATCTCAAGGTTCCAGGGCGACACAATGCGTACAATGCCTTGGCCGCGGCCGCGGTCGGTCGCATCCTCGGTGTGCCTTGGGAAGGGATCCAGCGCACCCTCGCCGAGTTCGAGGCGGTGAGCCACCGCGGCGAGATCGTGCGCAAGAATGGGATCGCAGTAATCGACGATTGCTACAACGCCAGTCCCGGCTCGGTGTCGGCCGCACTCGACCTCCTCGTCGATGTGCCCGGTGCGCGGAAAATCGCCGTACTCGGCGACATGCTGGAACTGGGCGCGGAGAGCGGCCGGTTGCACGCGGTTGTCGGCGAGAAGGCCGCCGAGTGCGCCGATGTCGTCTTGGCTGCCGGCTGCGAAAGTGCGCACTTAGTGGCCGCAGCCCGTGCGGCTGGCATGGCCCAAGACGCGGTGCGCCACTTTGAGCAGCCCGAGCAACTCGGCGAATTCGCGGCGGCGCAATTGCACCACGGCGACGTAGTCTTGGTCAAGGCCTCTCGGGCCATGGCCTTTGACCGAGTAGTAGAGCGCATTCTGCAGCAGTTGAGCTAGCTCGCTCCCACCGAGCACCCTCTCATTCCCTAGCAACCTAGAGTGCCTCACTGATGATAGCTGTGCAGCGCGACAGCATGTTGGTGTTGCTGATTTGTCTGACGCTAGTAGGCTTGGGGCTGGTCATGGTCTATAGCTCTAGCTCGGTTTTGGCCAACGTGCGCTTTGGCGACTCGGGTCTCTTCCTCAAAAAGCAATCCATCCGCGTCTTCATCGGCTTGGTGCTCATGCTCGCGTTTTCGCGGATGCCTTTACATTGGTGGGCGCGGCTTTCGCGTTCGATCATGTTGTTGGCCCTCTTGTCGCTCTTGCTGGTCTTGGCGTGGGGCCACGGCGCAGCTCAGCGCTGGTTGAGCATTCCGGCTTGGGGCGGGGCCTTGGCCTTTCAGCCAGCCGAGTTTGCCAAGCTGGCGCTGGTGCTCTACTTGGCGGATGTCTTGGTGCGCAAGCGCGACGAGCTACACGACTTTAGTCGCGGGTTTGTGCCCCGTTTGTTGATCGTCGGTTTTGCCCTCGTGCTCATCGTATTGCAGCCCGACTTGGGGACGGCTATTGCGCTGGGACTGATTGCCTTGATCATGCTGTGGGTCGGCGGAATGCGCTTGTACCACTTGGCCGGGGCTGGGTTGCTCGCGCTGTTGGGTATTGGGTTTTCCCTGATGCATTCGAGCTATCAGATGCGTCGCTTGGTCAGCTTTATCGACCCAGAGCGCGATCCGGCTGGTTCCTATCAAGTTTTGCAGTCGCTCTACGGCATGGGCAATGGCGGCCTTTTTGGGGTGGGTTTGGGCAACAGCATGCAAAAAGAGCAGTACCTGCCCGAGCCACACACGGATTTTGTGTTCTCGGTCATCGGCGAGGAAATGGGGCTTGTGGGCACCTTGGTCGTCTTGGGACTTTTCGCGGCTTTCTCGTTTTACGGAGTGCGCATTGGGAGCCGCGCTGGTGATACGTACGGCTTCTTGGTTGCCATCGGCATTACGGCAATGATCTCGATATACGCCCTGCTCAACATCGGCGTGGTCGTCGGGGTACTACCCACCACCGGCTTGCCGCTGCCCTTTGTCAGCTATGGAGGCTCGTCGCTAATGGGAAACATGGCAGGAGTGGGCATCTTGCTGGGGGTCGCCCGCACGGCACCCGGACAGCAAGAGGGTTTGGTGAGTTGGCAATGATGAAGACGCTCTTGGACCAATATCGCCGTGTGCATCTCGTCGGCATCGGTGGAGCGGGCATGGAGGGCTTGGCCCGACTGCTCGCTGCCAAAGGCTGTGTGGTAAGCGGCTCGGATCAGGCCGACTCGCCCAGCGTCGCGCTGCTGCGCCAAGAGGGATTCGCCGTCGCGGTGGGGCACGATGGCCAGTTCGTCCAAGGTGTGGATCTAGTGGTGTATTCGGCCGCTGTCCCGGCTGACAATCCCGAGCGCCAAGCTGCCGCGCACGAGGGCATTCCCACGGCGAGTCGGGCCGAGGTGCTGGGGGAATTGTCCCGTGCGCCGTTGACCCTCGCCGTAGCTGGTACTCACGGTAAGACGACGACTGCTTCGATGGCGGCGGCGATCTTACGCCGCGCTGGCCTCGATCCCCAGGTCTTGATCGGGGGTTGGATCAACGGGCGACCGCAGGCCGAGTCGGGAAGTGGCGAGGTCTTTGTAGTGGAGGCCGACGAGTTTGCTGGCGGCTTTTTGCACCTGTATCCGAGCTTGGCCCTCGTGACAAGTATAGATGCCGAACACCTCGATTACTACGGGAACTTGGAGGCCCTCGAACGGGCTTTCGGCCAATTTCTCGCGCGCCTGCCCTTCTGCGGTTGCAGTGTGCTGGCCGGGGATGGGTTGGTCGGGGAGCGGGTGCTGGCCGACTTGCAGCGCCCCCATCAGACCTATGGCATGGCCGGTGACAACGACTACCGGATCGCCGAGCTCGAAGAGCGGGCTTGGGGCAGCCGGTTTGCCTTGTGTTTTGACGGGCAAAAGCTAGGCGAGATCGAATTGCAGGTCCACGGCGTCCACAATGTCCGCAATGCCGCTGGAGCCGCCGCGCTGACTTGTGCGCTACAGGTGGAGTTCGCCGTGATCGCCGACGCTTTGGAGCAATTTGGCGGAGCCGACCGGCGCTTTCAGCGCAAGGGGGAATTCGCTGGCGTGCTGGTCGTGGACGACTATGCCCATCATCCGGCTGAATTAGCGGTAGCCTTGGCCGCTGCGCGGCAGAGCGGTCGCCGAGTGGTCGCTGTCTTCCAACCCCACTTATACTCGCGCACCCGCGACTTGGCAGGGGGCTTTGCCCGCGAGCTAGCGGCGGCTGACTACGTGGTGCTGGCGGCGGTCTATGCCGCGCGGGAAGCCCCTCTGCCCGGTGTGGACTCCGAACTGATTGAGGGAGCCATGCGCGCCAACGGGTACAAAACCGTGGCATACCTACCGGACAGAGAACAACTCGTGGCTCATTTGGTGGATATCTGTCGTCGGGGCGACTTGGTGCTGGTCATGGGAGCTGGCGACATTGGCGAGGTGGCTGGGGAGTTGATCGCGGCTTTGGCCGCCGGAGAGCACTCGTGAACCGCCAGAAGAAGAAGACCAAGGTGCGCAAGAAGTCGCTAACCGTGAGGGAGCGAGGTCAATCCAAGGCCCGCGGGCTTTGGATTGCGCTCTTAATTTTGGCCACGGGCAGCACCTTAGCGGCCTATCAAGCGGCTACCTACTTTGGCCAAGCCTCCTACTTTGGCCTCAAGGTTATTGAGGTGGATGGGTTGCGGCGGCTCAGTGGGGAGGATGTACGCGTCGCCAGTGGCCTTGCGGCTGGTAGCAACATTTTCGCCATCGACTTGGACGAGGTCGCGCAGCGGCTGGAAGCCATGTATTGGATCAAGCAAGCTCTCGTGGTGCGCAAGCCGCCCGACCGGATTGCCGTCGATATCGTCGAGCATCGTCAAGTAGCTTGGATCGATTTGGGCCAAACCTACGGGATAACGCCCGATGGCGTCCTGCTTCCGGCAGGCAGTACGGATGTCCCGTCCCGCAATTTGCCCGTCATATCCGGGCTGTCGGTCCGCAGCGACTCGCTGCAGCCGGGCATGGCCGTATCGGACTCCGCGCTATTGGCGATATTGCGCTGGTGGGAGGAAGCCACGGTTGCCGATGCGGAATTTTGCCTCAACGTAGCCGGCATCCAGCCGATGTCCGGGGCGAGCATTCGCTTGCAGATGGCCGGTGACGGACTCGAAGTGCGCTTGCCGACCAACGAAGCCGCCCACCGGCTCCGCACCATCCGCGATCTGATGCCGCGCGTCCATCAAAGCCATCCCGATCCGGCCTATATCGACTTGCGCTATGCCGGCCAGATGGTAGTAGGCAAAAAGAAAGCAAAATCGGGATGAACTGGAGCGAGGAGCACAGCACCATTATCGCCGGGCTGGACTTGGGCACCACTAAGGTCTGCGCCGTCATTGCCGAGCAGGTCGCCGAGCGGCCTCTGCGGATTATTGGCATAGGTCAGCACCCCTCAGAGGGCCTCCAGCGCGGGGCGATTGTGGATGCCGAGAAGACTGTGCGCGCCATTGGCGAGGCCGTGCGTCAAGCGGAGCTGATGGCTGGGGTCGAAATCGACTCGGTGTACGCTGGCATTTCTGGCCAATACATCGCCAGCCTCAACAGTACGGGCATGGTGGCTGTCGGCGGCGAAGGCGGATGGATCGGAGTACAGGACCGCGCCCGCGTGCTCGCTGCGGCCGGCGTGGTCAAAGTGCCATTTGACCGCGAGGTACTACACGTTTTGCCCCAAGAATTTGCCGTCAATGGCCAGCGGGGCATTCTCGATCCCGTGGGTATGTACGGAGTGCGCTTAGAGGCCAGTGTACACGTAGTCACCAGCTCGGTTGCCGCCGTGCGGAACATCTGCCACAGCATCCTCCGTGCGGGCGTCGATGTGCGCGGTGTCGTGCTCGGCGCACTTGCTTCGAGCTATGCGGTCCTCAGTGAGGACGAGCGGCAGATGGGAGTCTGCCTGCTCGACATCGGCGGCGGCACGACCGATGTGGCCGTCTTTGTTGGCAAAGGGATGAGCCACTCGGGCAACGTCGGATTGGGTGGGCATAACGTGACCAACGACATCGGCGTTGGGCTGCGCACCACGCGGGTTGAGGCCGAGCAGGCCAAGTGCGCGGGCGCACCTAGCGAGACAGTAGCCCTTATCGCCGCGGCGCGAATGGAGGAGATATTGGCCCTAGCCCGCAAGCAGGTCTATACCGCGTTGCCCCATGCTGCGCTAGGCGCGGGTATTGTCCTCACGGGTGGGGGAGCGCAAATCACTGGAGCCGTGGCCTTGGCCGAGCGGATTTTTAACATGCCGGTGCGCTTGGGGGAGCCGAGCGGGTTTGAGGGAGCCGTAGAGCTAGCTAGCCCAGCGTATGCTACGGTGCTGGGTCTGCTCCTGTACGGAATGGAGAAACAGGAAGGAAAAAACCAAACAGAAGCGCCGGGTCTGGTCGAAGATCGCTTCGATTCCATGTTCGGGCGCGTAAAAAGATGGTTACAACCACGGGACTAGCGGCGGTGCTGGTCCCAAAATTAAGGAGGAGTAAGTATGGCAATTAGGTTGATCGATAACGAGCATCGAGCGCGAATTAAGGTCGTCGGCGTTGGTGGCAGCGGCGGCAATGCCATCAACCGCATGATCGAGTCCGGGATGCACGGCGTCGAATTCGTCGCCGTCAACACGGATGCTCAGGCGCTGGAGACCTCGCGGGCTGACTTTCCCATTTGCATTGGCAGCAGCGTCACGCGGGGTTTGGGTGCTGGTGCAGACCCCGAGGTGGGACGACAAGCCATCGAAGAAGACCGCGACAAGGTTTCCAAGCAGCTACAGGACTCGGATCTGATCTTCATCACGGCCGGTATGGGTGGCGGTACAGGTACGGGAGTCGCGCCCACTGTTGCGGAAATTTCCCGCGATCAAGGGGCCCTAACGGTCGGCATTGTCACCGAGCCTTTTCTAATGGAAGGCTCTCCGCGGATGAAGAACGCCAGGAGCGGGATTGCCGAGCTAAAGGACCAAGTTGACACCCTGATCACCATCAAAAACCAGCGCCTGTTAGAAGTCTGCGGCCGCGACACTACGCTCCAAGACGCGTTTCTCAAGGCCGACGAAGTGCTGATGCAAGCCACGCGTGGCATCTCCGACCTGATTACGATTCCGGGCATGGTCAATCTCGACTTCAACGATGTACGCACGGTAATTTCCAAGGGCGGGGATGCGATTATGGGCCTCGGGGAGCACAGCGGCGAAGAGCGGGCCGTGGAGGCCGCTCGCAAGGCGATCAACAGCCCGCTCTTGGAGGATGTGTCGATCACCGGTGCCAAGGGCGTGTTGATCAATATCGCCGGCGACTCCAATCTCACGCTCTACGAGGTCAACGAGGTCATGTCGCTGATCAACGAGGAATCTGGCTCGGATGCCGAGATCATCTTCGGTACCGTAATTGACGATAGCTTGACCGACAACATCCGCGTGACGGTCATCGCCACGGGCTTCAACATAAACAAGAGCAACGAAGCCGAGCCGCCGGCCCGCGCCCAAGAGGAGCCGACGCAGCAGGCCGTGGAGTCGGATCCTTTGACCATCGGCAGCCCGGTCCTCCTCGGCAACGGCAATGGGGGCACCTCCTTGGAAGTGCCCACGTATCTGCGCAACGGCCACAGCATTCCTCAGGAGCATCAGGAACCAGTGCGCCCGGCGGTTGGCGACTTGGACATTCCCACCTTCCTGCGCCGCAAAATGAACACTTCTTAGGGCAGTTGTCGCGCGCGGACGATTTGGCTTATTTTAAGACCTGTGCGCGATAGAATTCACAGGGAGGATGTTTTTACATGGCAGATATTCGCGTTGGCGTAATCATGGGCAGTACCTCGGACGAGGACACCATGCGCAAGGGGGCGGCGGTGCTCGAAGAGCTAGGACTCGGCTACGAAATGATCGTATCTTCGGCCCACCGCAACCCCGAGCGCACTGCTACTTGGGCCAGCGAGGCGGCTGGCCGCGGCCTCAAAGTGATCATCGCCGGTGCTGGCTTAGCTGCGGCCCTACCCGGCGTGGTGGCGGCACATACGACCTTGCCGGTCATCGGAGTCCCCATTGCCTCGGGTGCGCTCAATGGAGTCGATTCGCTCTACTCCATCGTGCAGATGCCGCCGGGTATTCCGGTGGCGACCGTCGGCATTGACAATGCCCGCAATGCGGCGATGCTGGCGGCCCAGATCATCGCCTTGTCCGACGAGGCGGTTGCCCAGGCCATTGAAACTTATCGCGCACAGTGGAACCCCTAAGACCGTAGGGGCGACCGGCCGGTCGCCCCTACAAATGCTGAAAGGACGCGATGAGCAGTGGCCAATACAAGTCGTATTTCCAAATTGCTTTCGCTGATGCTCAGGCATCGGCCCGACGAATTTGGACTGGAGATTGATGCTTACGGCTACGCGCCGTTGGATCAGGTAGTACAAGGAGTACAAGAACGCTACGCAGAGATAGCCGAAGCCGATGTCGTCAACCTCGTCAACGCCCCAGGGCAGTATCGCTTTGAACTGAACGAGTTTGGCATTCGCGCGCTGTACGGACACAGTTTTTTCGTCGATATGGACGGCGAGCCTATGGACCCGCCGCCCGACCGACTCTACATGGGCACGACTCGCAGCACCGCCCAGCGCTTTACCCGCGAGGGCATTTCTCCAGGTGATCGCTACTACGTGCATCTGTCGCTGACGCGCGAGGCGGCCGAGTCGCACAGCCACCAACGCGACACCCCCTGCGTAGTAGAAATTCTCGCGGCCAAGGCCCACGAGGAGGGCTGTCGCTTTTTTCCTCGTGGCACGGTCGTGCTGACCGAAGAAATCCCAGCCGGTTGCATCGGCCCCATCCACGGCAGTCAACAAAAGCCCCTCGACGTTGCCCCGATGCCTGCGGCCGGCGGCATAAGCTACGGCCGCAAGCCGCGCTTTTCGTCTCGTTGAGAGGGATATCGTGAAAAACATCGTGGCCTTTATCAAGCCCTTCAAACTCGACGAGGTCAAACAATCCCTAGCCGCGATTGGCCTCGTCGGCATGTCCGTTAGCGAGGTGCGCGGCTGCGGTCGCCAGCGCGGCCACAGCGAAATCTATCGCGGTGCCGAGTACCAGCTCGATTTCATGCCCAAAATTCGCATTGAATTGGCCGTTGGCGATGGCCAACTCGACGAAGCGGTGGAGGTCATTATGCAGTCGGCTGCCACCGGCGAGGTCGGCGACGGCAAGATCTTCGTCTCCGAACTGATCGATGCCATCCGCATCCGCACCGGCGAAACCGGCGAAAACGCCCTCTGAAGCCCGGTAGTGCCCACCGCATTGGAACTGGCCCGTCGCGCGCTCACCGCAGACGCGGCTAAAGCCCTTGATCCCCTAGCGCAATTGGGTTTTGCCGATCCGGTCCAAGCCCTAGAGACCTTGGACCGGATTGGTGGCCCGCCGCAATCCGCGCCGTTGCCAGCCCTTGCGTTGGCCGAACTGGCTGCGACGGGCCGGCCGGACGAGGGCCTGCGGCAGTTGGTGCGCTTGGCTGTGGCATACGGTCCACGAGGGCTTTTTTCTCATTTAGAGGCCGACCCCATTCTCTGTCAGCGCTTGGTACAAGTCGTGAGCCATAGCACCTTTCTCGCCGACATCTTGGTGCGCGATTTCGAGTTCCTGTTGTGGCTGTTGGTTGAGACTCCGCACTTGGTCGAGCCACTGGAGCGGAGTACCCTACGGCAGATTTTGCGCACTGATATCGGTCATGTCTCCGAGTTTGAGGAGCGTTTGGAGGTGTTGCGGCGGGTGCATCGGCGCGAGTTTTTGCGCATTGGTGCCGCCGAAATCCTCGGCACCAAGCCGGTTGCACAGATAGGAAAAGAGCTGGCCGACTTAGCCGACGTGGTGGTTGAGTTGGCCCTTGAAACATGCCAGCACGACTTGTGGCAGGAGCACGGTCACCCACTGGACGAGCGCGGTCGCCCAGTGCGCTTTCTCGTCGTCGGCTTGGGTAAATACGGCGGGCAGGAGTTAAACTACAGTTCGGACATTGACCTAATTTTCGTGTGGGATGGCGAGGGTGAGACCCAGCCTGAGGGGGAGGGAACGCCGCTGGAGAACAGCGAGTTTTTCCGCCGCTTGGGCCAGCGCCTAGTCCACGTGCTGACCGAGGCGACCAAGGAAGGATTTTTCTACCGCGTCGATATGCGGCTGCGCCCCGAGGGCGCGAGCGGCACCTTGACCCACTCGTTGCGCGCCAGTTGGAGGTATTACGAGACGCGCGGCGAACTGTGGGAGCGGCAGATGCTGATCAAGGCCCGGCGCGTGGCGGGGTCGCAGACGCTGGGGGAGCAATACGCGGCCATGCTCCGGCCCTTTATCTATCCAGCCTACTTCCACTCGGCACCGCACGAGGAAATCCGCCGCATCAAGGAGCGGATTGAGGCGAGCATCCGCGAGCGTCCGCGCGGTGAGAACAACATCAAGCTGCAAGCGGGCGGGATCCGCGATATCGAATTCATCGTCCAATGCCTACAACTGCTCTACGGGGGCATCCAGCCCCAAGCGCGCAGCCACAACACGCTGGCCGCTATTGACCGCTTGGCCGAGGTGGTCGCGCCTAAAGGCGCGATGAAGGCGGCCCTGACTGCGGCAGAAGCCAGTGCCTTAAAAAACGCGTACGAGTTTTTTCGCCGGGTTGAAAACCTGTTGCAAATCGCCTCTGGCCGACCCGACTACGCCGTCCCAGAAGATGCACAAGCCTTGCGGGCCTTGGCCTTGGTCATGGGTTATGAAGATGCGCGGGCCTTTAGCGCTGCGCTCGCCGGACACCGGCTGCGGGTACGCCGGCTGTTTGCCGCGTTGTTTTACCGGGACCCGGCGGCTCCGCGCTCGCCGACGTGGCTTTTAGAGGTCGAAAACGGCAGCGCGGCCGCAAAAGCCGACTTGGTGGAGCGGGGCTTTGTCGATGGGGCCGCCGCGCATCGCCGCTTGCAGCGTCTGGTGGCCATGGGCGTGTTGCTGAGCGGGGGACGTGCCCACTTTGAGGCCCTATTGCCGGAACTGCTCAATTCGCTGGCCGCCGCTCCCGATCCAGATCAAGGGCTGTTGCGCTTCACCCAGATAGTCGAGGCGTATGGTGCGCCGGGTGCTTTGTACTCCTTGTTGCAAGAGCACACCGGCTTTCGCACCTTGCTCATTGCCATCTGTGGCTCAAGCCGCTTTCTCGCCGATCTTTTGCGCCGCGACCCAGCCCTGCTCGACAGCTTAGTTAGTCAGGCTGACTGGGGCTTGGAGTCTGGCCCGACGCGCGGCGATTTGCGCGCCATCGCGCGGATGCAGAACAAATCCCTCCTGCGCATTGGGGCTGACGACCTGATGGGGCTGGCGACCGAGGAAGAGACTTTCCTGCGGCTAACGGAATTGGGCGAAGACGTGTTGCAAGCGGTCTATCGGCTGGCTTGGGGACCGTTGGTGCGGCGGTGGGGCAAGCCGCGCAACCGGCAAGGTCACGACGTGCGGTTCGCCGTATTGGCCGCCGGTAAGTTTGGAGGCCGCGAGGTGGATTTTGGCTCGGATTTGGATTTGTTTTTCGTGTACGAAAGCGACGGCAAGACGCGCCGCGGCGTGCCTAATAGCGTATTTTTCATTGAGTTCAGCCAGCGTCTGATCGCCCTGTTGGCCGAGGAGGGGCTGTACTCGGTAGATGCGCGGTTGCGGCCCGAAGGGGCCAGCGCTCCTATGGCCATCTCGCTGGTCGGCTACCGCCGCTACTTGGCGCAGCGGGCAGCCACTTGGGAGCGGATGGCGCTGAGTCGCGCCCGCCAAGTGGCCGGCGATGCCGAGTTCGGTGCGCGGGTCTTGCGGGCGATTGAGCGCTTCGTGTACAGCCGGCAAGTAGATGCGGCCTTGGTCGCGCAGATGCAGGAGATGCGCCAGCGGATGGAGCCGCAGGGCAAGCGCCAAGCGCGCATCAATATCAAGCGCGGCCCAGGCGGTATCGTCGATATCGAATTTGTGGCGCAGGTACTGGTGCTCAAGTGGGGCTATCGGGACCGGGACTTGCGGGTAGGCAGCACGAGACGCGCGCTGCAACTGCTCGTCGAGCAGGGCCATTTAGACTCGGAGCGGGGTCACTTTCTCCTCGACGCGTACGAGTATCTGCGGGCGGTGGAAAAGGGCATGCGACTCGCCAGCGAAAGGGCCAGCGATGCCCTGCCGACCGGCCGCGAGTTGGAGATATTGAGCCGCGCCCTCGGCGCTAAAGACGTAGCGGCCTTCCAAGACGAGGTAGAGATATGGATGCGACAGACGCGGCGCATATTTTCGACCGTATTCGCCGAATTGACCGATTGAGGAGGACTTAATTATGGACGGTATAAGCAAGGCCGCACGCGTCGGCCAGATGGTTATCGGAGTTGTGTACATAGTTGCTGGAGCGGTTAAAGTATGGGAGCCGGTGCTTTTTTATTGGGAGGCCATTCCCTATGCACAACTGCTCGGGGTGGTGGAATGGGAAACAGCGTCGGCCGTCGCCAAGGCGGCCCTTGTGTTGGGGCCGATTGAATTCGTCCTCGGCTGGGCGCTACTGCTAAACTGGCAGCCACGGCTGTGCTTGCCAGTGGCGACGGTGCTGATGGCCGCGTTTACCGCGCTGACGGCCAAGGCTTGGCACATGGGAGCCTCGATAGACTGCGGCTGCTTCGGTGCCCTCGTCGAGCGCGGGCCAGGGGAAGCGGCGATAGAAGATGGCGTGATGGTGGTGGTGCTGCTGTTTGCTTGGTGGGGAATGCGCCGCAGTGCAAACGCTGCGCCCGCGAGTGGTCCGCCCAATTGGTGGGGAGCGGGCGGTGCGCCCGTCTGGCCGCTGACGAGTCGGATGGTGTTAAGCTCGCTCGTCGTCGGATTAGCGGTAGGCGGGGTGCGGTTTTTTCCCGAGCTAGAGCGCATCTCGCAGTCGGACCTCAAAAGCGGGGTGCGGCTGTCCGGCTTGGCACTTAAAGGTGTGGATGTCGATTTGATGGAGGGCGAGTACCTGATTGAATTGTTCAGTCCCACGTGCAGCCACTGCAAAAACGCCGTGCCCAAGATGAACGTCATCGCCCAAGACCCCCAGTTGCCACGGCTCATCGCCCTGACGAGTTTCGCGCAGGATGCACCGCAAGTGATCGACTTCAAGAAGCAGTTGCAACCGCGCTTTGACATTGCCACCATATCGCAGACGGACTTTCGGCGCTTGACCTTTGGCCACGGCTTTCCGCGCTTGGCCTATATCGCCGACGGGGTGGTGCAACAGGTGTGGGAGAGCAACTATATGCCGACGCAGGCGCGGCTGCGCAAAATTATGGGTTCTTAGCGCATAGAAAGAGCATAGTATGACGATGAGCAAGTTGGCCTTCTTCGGTGGCCCCAAGGCCGTCACTGCTGACGAAGGCGATATTTTCCGCTGGCCGATTATCACCGCCGAGGACGAGGAGGCCGTGCTGGACGTGCTGCGGCGCGGGGCGATGTCGGGTTGGGACCTAACCTTGGACTTTGAAGAGGACCTGAAGTCCTACTTTGGCTTGCAGCACGCTCTCTGCCACAACACGGGCACGGCCGCGATCCAAGCCGCATTGTGGGCCTGCGGTGTTGGCGTTGGCGACGAGGTTATCTCGCAGAGCATGACCTTTTGGGGCACGTCACTCCAAGTGTTCTCGCTGGGAGGGACGGTGGTGTTTTCTGAAATCGACCCCGACACGCTGACGATGGACCCCGACGACATCGAGCATCGCATTACCGAGCGGACGAAGGCCATTGTCCCTGTGCATTACTGCGCCTATCCAGCCGATATGGATCCGATCATGGACATTGCCGAGCGGCATGGGCTGAAGGTGATTGAAGATGTCTCGCACGCTCAAGGAGGACTCTACAAAGGGCGGCTGCTAGGCACAATCGGCCACATCGGGGCGATGTCGATTATGTCGGGCAAGTCGCTGGCCTGCGGCGAGGGGGGCTTTATGGTCACCGACGACCAAGCTCTGTACGAGCACGCTGCGGCCTTCGGACACTATGAGCGTACCCGTTCCCTAGAAGATCCTACGCTAAAGCCTTATGCCGGGATGCCGCTGGGCGGGTACAAGTACCGGATGCATCAGTTGTCTTCAGCCGTGGGCCGCGCCCAGCTAAAGTACTACGACGAGCGGATGCAGGAAATTCAGCGGGCGATGAATTACTTCTGGGACCTGCTCGAAGGCGTCCCGGGGATCAAGGCGCATCGGCCGCCGGCCGACAGCGGTTCGACGATGGGCGGCTGGTACGCGGCCAAAGGGTTGTACGCGCCCGAGGAATTAGGCGGCCTGCCAGTCGAGCGCTTTTGCGCGGCGGTCACGGCCGAGACTGGGGCGTATAGGATCATGCCGGGGGCCAATGAGCTGATGCATTTGCACCCAGTGCTCAACGAGGCCGACATCTACGGACACGGCCAACCCACGCGCATTGCCCACTCCAACCGCGATCTGCGGCAGGGGCCGGGCAGTCTGCCGGTGACTGAGCGCATGACCGGTCGCATCTATTCGATTCCGTGGTTTAAGCACTACGACGCTACCATCATCGGGCAATACGCCACGGCCTTCCGCAAGGTGGCCGAGTGCGCCGAGGAACTGCTAGAGGATGGACGAGATGGGTGATCCGTTGAGGGCGCGGCTGTTCGGGTACGGGGTGCCTTATCGGGTGGAAGTGGATGAAGCGGGGGCGGTTATGCCGCGGCCTACCGATGCAGGGGGCGAGGCCGAGCGCCTTTGCCGCGCCTTGCGCCAGTTGCGCGGGAAAGGTGAGGGCACGACGGATGGCGACTGGGTGTATTCGCTGCCTTTTGGGCGTTGCGGGATACAAGGGCGGCCCCGCGAGCATATTGTCGCCCACTTCTGCGCTGAGGCGTATATAGACGTGCTCTCCATGGACGGGGTAGAAACGCAACCGCTCGCCGCGGGCGAGATCGCCGATATTGAGCCGGGTACTGTCGTCCGATTCCGCGCTCGGCCCTTGGAGCATCGTTGCGTACTTGTGGCTTTCCAGACCGAGGATCGCACGCCGCTGTTGGGGCACGCCGCGCCCTTCACCCTCGACGGCGAGGTGCCCGACGACTGGCGCGAGCGGCTGGTGAAGTGCCACGCGGCCTTTGACGCGGCGGCTGCAAGAGCGTCCGACGGCGGGCATTGCCCGCTGCTGGAGCGCTTCTTCGGGACCATGGCGGAGAAACTGGCCGGCGATCCTGAAATTGCCGCGACGCAAGAGCAGGCGCGGCGCGAGGGATCGTACTCGGTTGAAGAAGAGCAGGTGCTCTTTGACCGCCAGCTTGCCTTGCTCGACGAAGCGGTCCTCGATCGCATCCGCGACCAAGACGAGGCCGTGTTCCGCTTTCCGGGGATGTTCGGCGGGGTCGCACCGCTTTTTAACCTAGTGGACTGAGAGGAATCCAATGGCAAAAAGGAAAATTCGCCTCGGCCTGATCGGCTGTGGCGGCAACATGCGCGGTGCGCACATTCCCCGGCTAAAAGCCGATGGTAGCGTAGAGTTGGTGGCGGTCGCCGACCCTGAGGAGGCATCGGCGCGGCAATTGCTGGAAGCGTGGGGAACTGACGCCGCCTATTACGCCGACTACCAGCAGATGATAGGCGCAGACGCGCTCGACGGGGTGTTGATCTCCTCGCCGCATTCGACCCACTACGCGCAGGCGCGCTATGCGCTAGAGCGGGATCTGCACGTTTTGGTCGAAAAACCCCTGACGACAAAGGCGCGTCACGCCCAGGCGCTAGTCAATCTGGCCGCCGAGCAGGAGCGCCTGTTGGTAGTAAGCTATCAGCGCCATTTTTATCCGGCGTATGCCTATGCGCGGGAACTGGTGCAGAAAGGTGCCCTCGGCGAGCTCAAAGGAGTTGTCGCGTACGTGACGCAAAATTGGGGTGGCAGGGGATGGCGGATGGTGCCCGAGTTGGCAGGAGGCGGGATGTTCATGGACACTGGCAGTCACTTGGTGGCTGTGGTGTTGTGGATTACTGGCTTGACGCCAGTGAAGGTCTCGGCCTTCATGGACAAGCGGGGCAAGCCGGTGGATATGGATGCCGTGGTCAATGCGCGGTTTCGCGGCGGCGCGTTGGGGTCGCTGAGCTTTATCGGCAGCGCGAGCCGGCACGACGAGCGGCTGTCCATCCACGGCGACGAGGGCACCTTGGTCTTCCATCTGCACCAGTGGCAGGTGCGGGAGGTGTTGTTGAATGGGGAGCCGTTGGCGGTGCCCAAGCGGGTGAAGGAAGACACGCCGGACGCGGCCTTTTTGCGCTGGATTCGCAATGGCGGCAAGGGCTATGAGCAGGCGGATTTTGCCGTGGCAGTAGCCAAGTTCACCGAGGCGGCGTATCGGTCTCTGGAGCAGAAGCGGCGATGATTGCGTACGCGCCGCTAGTCGGCGAGCTAGATCAGCAGGTCGAGGGCGTACTGAAGCGTCAGGTACTGGACGCAGAAAGCCCTTATTGCGGCGGCTTTATGGATGGCGACCGGCTAGTGGGTTCGCAAAGTATCAGCGCGGTCGCGTCGCTTGGCTACGCCTATCTGCTGGCCGAGTCGCGCCACTACCGGAGCGAAGAGCTTTTGCAGCGGATCCTCCTCGCTGCTGAGTTTGCCCGTCGGCATCGAAATCCGTCGGGTTGCTTCGACTTACTGACCACCAACTTCGACTCGGCCCCAGACACAGGCTTTGTGGTGCAGGCCATTGAGCCGGTTGTGTTTACAGCACGGCAACAGGCTGCGGACGACGCGGGAGCCGCCGAGATTGCAGACGCCTTGGGCGAACTCATACAAACTGGAGCGCCGGGCATGGTCGCCGGCGGCTTCCACACGCCCAATCACCGCTGGGTGCTGGTCGCCGCACTGGCCCAAGCCCAAGCCCTCTATCCAGAACTTGAAGTGAGCGCGACCGTGGATGCGTACCTCGGCGAAGGCATTGACATCAATGCCGACGGCGAATACAGCGAACGGAGCACGGGCGTGTACAATGCGGTGGTCAACCGCGCCTTAATCCGTGCGGCGGATGTGCTGGAACGGCCCGACCTGCTGGAACCTGTGCGGCGCAACTTGGATTTGTCCTACCATCTCCTCCACGCCGACGCCACTGCGGTGACGAGCATTTCCACTCGCCAAGACCGCGACACGCGGGCCGTGCCGACTGGTTTGGCCGATGGCTACCACGCTTTGGCCCATTTAGACGGCAATGGTTTTTACGCAGCAGTCGCCGACTGGTTGGTTGCGCGCGGCGGCAGCGGTTTGGTCTGTTTGCCGAACTACGTCCTGCATCCCGAGTGGCGCGCGGCTTGTATAGAGCGGACGCCTTTGCCCGAGCGCTATAGCCGCGTCTATCCCGCGTCCGGCCTGTGGCGAGTGCGTCGGGGCGCGGTGAGTGCTACGGCTGTGGCTGGTCTGACTGCGCCCTTCAGCGTGGTCTGTGGGCAGGCCGAATTAGCGGCGGTGAAAATATCATCGACCTACTTTGCTACCGGGCAATTTATCGGTGAGGAGTTTGCTGAAGCGGGTAAAGGGGTGCGGATGCAGCACAAGGGGCGCAACCGCATCTACCCGGAAAAGGATTACGTCGGGGGGATTTACTGGCTGCCGATCTCCGAGCGAGTTGATGCCGACAACTGGCGAGAGGTGCGAGGGCGACGGGAGACGTATGAGTTGCCGCCGCTGGAAGTCGAGCTGCACGCTGAGGAGGTGGCCGGTGGTTTTGATCTCCACATCCGCACCGCAGGGGGTGTCGATGGGGTGCCCTTTCAGATTGAAGGGGTCTTCGAGCCGGGTGGCACCTTGGAGATGGACAGCGCGCTTGTCGAGGGCCGCGCCGGGCACACGGTCTTTCTCAAAGCAGGCTACGCGCTCTACCGCGTGGGCGACGACGCGATCCGCATTGGCCCGGGAGCCATGGAACATACCATGTGGCGGATGCGCAATAGCGAGATCGACGAGGAGCGTTTGCGGGTGCTCATCGCCCTGCGGACGCCGGTGGCGCAGACCTTGGAAATCCGCTGTGGGCAGTGGTCGGACGCGAAGGGTGGGTTTTTATAGATTTCCCCCAGCCCACCGCACTCCTTGCGTCATCATCCGCTGCATGCCTAGACGCTCAAATGTTCCCGGGCCGTGTCCCAACGCCGTATAAAACACCCGTCCTGCGCCGTACGGCTTGACCCACGCTAGGGGATGCTGCTTGCCGCTCCACTCGGCTGTGGCCAAGATGCGGATAGCCGGGTCCCACGCCGACATGTAAATCTCGTCTTCCACATCAAAGTCGGGCACGCCGTGCGTAACGGGGTGATCGCTGTCGGCAATGGAGACGGTGAAGGTCAATCCCGGTGGATGCCAGTTGGCGTGACCGCCGAGCAGAGCCACGGCTTTGCCGCCAATACACCACGCCGTGCCGTGGATGCCGACCAATCCTTTGCCACCGGCGACAAAGTCGAACACCCCCTCTGCTTGCGCGGGCGTCAGTTCGGGCACTTGCTGCACGGTACCGTCTTCCTGTCGCTCGCCTCGCGTAAAGCCGCTGCCGTGGATCAGCACGTCGAAATCGCGCAGACCGTCTGACGCTAACACGTCCTTGTCGTCGTCAAGCGCGACGGACAGATCGTCGTGCGTGCTCAAAAACTCGTGGATGACCGGGGCACTGGCTGCAAACCCGTGGTTTGAGCCGGATAAAATTAGGACGTTCATGTGGCCTCCTGTGTTAGGGTAGTGGTTGTCGTCATGTTTCTACTTGGCTGAAGAGGTCAGTCGGCGGCTCCTCTCATACGGCATAGGACACCGAGCCGTCGGCGCGCAGGGGCGTAGAGGCGTTGTTAATGGGTTTGTAGGGCGTTTGCCCGATTAATGCCTCGTCTAACTCCACGCCGAGGCCCGGGGCTTGGGGAATCGGGATGTAGCCGCCTTCGCGCTTATACGCGCACCGATATATCTCGTTGTGCGGGGCTTCGTCGCCTTTGGTGTACTCTTGGGTAATGAAGTTGGGAATTGAGGCGTCGAGGTGTAGGGAGGCGGCGGTAGTCAGCGGTCCCAAGAAGTTGTGGGTTACTACTGCGCAGTGGTAGGCTTCGCCGATGGCGGCGATTTTTTTGCAGTGCGAGATGCCGCCGGCCAAGGCCACATCCGGCCGCAAATACTGGGGACCGCCCTGTTCCAACAACTCGCGGAACTCCCATATAGACACGAAGCGCTCGCCATTGCCAAAGGGCACGGTAGATTTTTGCGCGATGTGGGCTTGGGCTGAGATGCTGTCGATCTGGATCGGGTCTTCGAGGAAGAAGACGTGGAAGGGCTTGAGGGCCTCGGCGAGGGCCAAGGAGACCATGGGCGTCAGCTTGCGGTGTAACTCGATAATCAGGTCCAAGTCCGGGCCGCCGGCTTCGCGCGCGACCGCGGTCAGCTCGACGGCGGTTTGGATCATTCGCGCTTGGCCCTTATCGTGGCAGTCCGTGGTTATGGGGTCGAATTTGATGGCGGTAAATCCCTCGGCGACAGCGGCTTGCGCGGCGTTGGACATGTCCTCTGGAGTGCGGCCTCCAGACAGCAGGTGCAGGCGGATCTTGTCGCGGACGTTGCCGCCCAACAGCTCCCACACCGGCACCTCGAAGTGCTTGCCCTTGATGTCCCAGAGGGCGATATCCACGGCTGAGACGGCTCCCATGATGGCCGTGCCCCGGAAGGGAGCCATGCGGTAGAGGTGTTGCCAGTGGTGTTCGATGCGGAGGGGATTTTGGCCGATGAGGTATTCTTTGAAGACATCGACGATGCTCTGCACGGCCGTGGGATAGCCCCAGCAGGCGGTTTGGCCGATGCCGGTCAGGCCGGTGTCGGTGGTGATGCGGACGATGTAGCCGTTGCCGATTAGTAAGGATTCGATCTGTTCGATTTTCATTTTGTGCGCTCCGTGTATATCGTAAAGGGGCAGGGTTGGTTACTAGTAGAAACAAGTAGCTTATTTATTGAAAACTGCGCGACTGCGCAAGCAAGGGGAGGGTAGTATGGCACATTTGCGATTTGCAGCACCTGTGGAGCAGCGGGTGGCCCTGATTACGGGGGGTGCGCGCGGCATCGGGGGTGCGACCGCGCTGCGCTTGGCCGAGGCCGGGCGGCACATTGTCCTTGTCGATGTGCTGGCGGAACCAGCGCAAGAGCGGGTACGGGAGATTGAGGCTATGGGACAGCAGGCGCTCTTTGTCGAGACGGACGTGACCGACGAGGGGCAGGTGCACGATGCGGTGGCACAGACGGTGACAGCTTTTGGGCGGCTGGATATCTTGGTGTGCTGCGCCGGTATCTTGGGGTGGGAGAAGCCGTTTTTCGAGCAGACGGCCGCGCAGTTTGCCAAGGTTATGCAGATCAATGTCCACGGGGTGTACTACGCGCATCAGGCGGCGGTGCCGCACATGCTGGAGCGGGGGTGGGGGCGCTGCGTGACGATTTCTTCGGGTGGACGCCACGGCAGTCCCTATCAGGTGCCGTACTCGGTGTCCAAAGGGGCGGTGTGGTCGTTTATTCAGGCGCTGGGCGATGCTTGGCCGCGGCAAGGGGTATTCGTCAACGGCGTCGAGCCGGGTCGGGCGCTGACCGACATGGTGGTGCCGCGCTTTGACGAAGAGCACCTGCGCGATCCAGGCAACCCGATTGGGCGCTACTCAGACGCGGAGGAGGTGGCCGAGGTGATTGAGTTTTTGTGCTCGGAGCGGAATACGTACACTACGGGGTCGGTGTGGAGTGTGAAGGGTGGGAAAGGGTAATAGGAAGGAAGAGAATAAGTTATGACCGTTATTGAAGCAACTGTGCCACTAGTACAAACCCCCGCTTGGGCCGTGCTGGAGCGGCAGTTAATCAAGACGATGGAGGACGCCGTCCATCCATTCCTACAAAAGTACACCCACTCCGACGGCCGCTTGATTTGGCGCGACGGCCTGCGGCACTCCCGCGACGGGGCCGACGATTTCTACGAGAGCTTCTACAACTGGCCGCTGCTGTACTTGCTCGGCGGTGGCGATCATTTGCTCGCCCTCGGCCAGCGGCAATGGGAAGCTACTACCGAGCTAATGGTAGAGTACGGCCACGTGGACAAAGAATACGAGATCGGCTACGACCAGTTCCACCAGAGCGAGAGCTACATCTACTTCTACCTGCTGTGCATGGCCGATCCGACCCACGCCGAGAATGTGGCGCGGGCGCGGCGCTTTGCCGGTTTCTATCTCAACGAAGACCCAGAGGCGCTCAACTACGACCCAGAACACAAGATCATCAAGTGCGCCCACAACGGGAGCAAGGGGCCGCGCTGGCTGTACGAAGAGGACGAGGAACCGTCGTATGGGTACAGCCCAGGGATGGCGCGCTATGGCCTGCCCTACGAGGACTTAGAGGGGATTGACACGCCGGCCGACCTCAAGGATCCGGAGAAGGCGCGGCGCATGGGGCAGGCCATGAAGGAGCGCATGACTCGGGGCGACTGCGCCACCAACCTGCACGTCACCTCGCTGATCGCCAATGCTTTCTACCTGACCGGCGACGACAAATACCGCGCTTGGCTGCTCGAATACGTGGATGCGTGGATTGAACGGGCCGAGGCCAATGGGGGCCTGTTGCCCGATAACGTGGGGCTGAGCGGGCAGGTCGGCGAATACATGGAGGGACGTTGGTATGGGAGCATGTACGGCTGGACGTGGCCTCACGGGTTGTACAACATCGCCATGGCAGCCATTTTGGCCGGAACTCATTGCTATCTGCTGACCGGCGAGGAAAAGTATTTCGAACTGCCCCGCACCCAGCTTAGAAAGGTCCTGGAGCAGGGGAAAATGGCCGACTTGGGTCAAATCGAGATGAGCTTGGGCGTGCATTGGATCGGCCAGCTAACCGCGCTCGGCGACGACAAGGTCAGCTTTGTGGTGCCCTATTGCTATGGGGCCAAGGGGTGGTCGGACTTCCAGCCGCTGGCGGCTATGTATCCGGCCGCGCTGTGGAACGCGAGTGGGGCGGCGGTCGATTGGGAGATGCTCGAAATGCTGCGCGCCAAAGAGCGCTACGACTGGCGCACAGTGGTGCCGTTCCACAACAAAGAGGACGCGTACCACGAGCCGCCGTGGTTTTGCTATCTCAAGGGCGAAAACCCCGACTACCCGGTGCAGATCCTCCAAGCGGCTCTCTCGCAAGTCTATCGGCGGATGGAGCTTATCCGCCGCGACGAAACCGATCCCCCCGACAACCACATCCACTGGTGGCAGCAGTTAAATCCGGTGACGACTGAGGCGCTCATCCAACTGACCTTGGGTGCGCCGCAGCTTCTGTACAACGGCGGCATCTTGATGGCCCCGCTGCGCTACTTTGACGCCGAGCGCAAGCGACCGGGCCTGCCAGCGGATGTGGCCGCACTCGTTGAGACCGTAGAGGGGGATCGTCTCGTGGTGCACTTGGTGAATCTCAGTGCGTTAGACTCCCGCAAGGTGTTGCTGCAAGCCGGAACCTTGGCCGAGCATCGGTTTGAGGAGGTCGCGTACAATTCCTTGGAGAGTGCGTACCCGGGCACAGTGGGAAGCTATGCTGCGCCGCCTGTGGAGCAGGCGACCAAGCGCGTTGCCGTAGATGACACGCACTTTGCGGTGGCCTTGCCGCCGGGGACTGAAATCCGCCTCGAAATCGGCTTGCAGCGGCACGCGAACGCGCCGACATACGACTTGCCAACGATTTGGTGAGGACGTGGACACCCACAAACCTATAATCGACGGATGTTTAGGTATGGGATGCTTCGACTCCGCGGCGCTCCGCTCAGCATGACAGGGATGGAACATTCCGACATACGACTTGCTAACCAACATTTAGATTAGGAGAAAACATGGATTACGTGCGATTGGGACGGGCCGGAGTCAAGGTCTCGCGGCTGTGCTTGGGCACGGCTTTTCGGGGATACTGGCACGGGCACACGGACGAGGCGACCGCTAGGCGCACGGTCGAGACGGCCATTGATCTAGGATGCAATTTCCTCGATTGCGCCAACTTCTACTTTCAGGGGCGCTGCGAGGAGCTGTTGGGCAAGGCCATCAAGGGCAAGCGCGACGATCTGGTGATTACCACTAAGGTCTGGAGCCAGATAGGCGACGGCCCCAATGACCGCGGCCTGTCGCGCTTTGCCATCATGCGCGAGATCGAGCGGTCGCTGAAGCGCTTGAATACGGATTACGTGGATATCTACTTGCTGCACAACTGGGATCCAGACACCCAACTCGACGAGACGCTGCGGGCGTTTGACGATTTGGTGCGGCAGGGCAAGGTGCGTTATGTGGGGGCCTGCAATTTTACCGCCGCTCAAGTGGTGGAGGCGCTGTGGACGGCTGATCGCGGCGGGCTGGATCAATTATTTACCTTACAAAATCAGTATAACTTGTTGCACCGCTATCAGATAGAGCCAGAACTGTTGCCTTTGTGTCGGCAGTACGGTCTCGGCATGATGACCTACAGTCCGCTGGCCGTCGGCCTGTTGAGCGGTCGCTTTAGGCGCGGGCAAAAGCCGCCGACGGATAGCGCTTGGCAGGACGACGACCGCTTTGCCGCAGCCATGAGCGAAAAAGCCGAGCGCATCGTGCAGAAGCTAACCGAGATCGGTCGGGCACAGGGCAAGACCCCGGCGCAAGTTGCGGTCGCTTGGATATTGGCCAACGAGGATGTTACCGCGCCGATCATCGGCCCGGACCGCCCGGAGCATGTGGAGGAGGTTTTTGGGGCGTTGGAAGTGGAGTTGGGGGATGAGGAACGCGCGGAGTTGGATGCGCTCTCGCGCTGGACGCCGCTGGCGCGGACGCATTAAGGCCTGTTAAAAAAATTCGATTTTTTGACGCAACGGACATTCCCTATCCGCTTAGAGCTTATATTTATGACCACTTGAAGGTAGATCTAGCTTTTTGTTTGGGTGCATAGCCCAGTTGACCATGCCAAAGTCGCCAATTCATCGGCCTCCCGACCCGAAAGCCTGCGCCGTCGCTCGCGCCGTTGGCGAGGTGGTTCACCCGGACAAGGTCATCCTGTTCGGCTCCCGCGCCCGGGGCGACTTTACCCCGGATTCGGACATTGACCTACTCATCATCACCGGTCCCGGCCCGGTGGACCAGCAAACGTACCAACGCACCAGTGCGGCAGCCCACCGCAAAGTCGAGGAATTATACGGCGATTCGATCAGCGTCGATTTGGTCCGCATGAGCGAAGGGGCCTTCCGCGATGGGCGTCGAGCGCGCAATCACGTGGCCGGGCAGGCCGTCCGCGATGGTTTCGATACGAATGGAGGCAAAGTGACGTACGACAACCCGCAACCGACCAACTGGCCCGACATACGACAGCGCATGGCCAATGCCGAGCGGGAACTCGGCGTTCTGAAAATTCTAGTAGAGGCAAACGCTGCTCAGGAAGCCATTGGCTTTCACGCGCAGCAGGCGATTGAAAATGCGCTAAAAGGCTGGATTTCCGCGCTCGACGCCGACTACCACAATACCCATGACCTGATGAAGCTCGCGGCGATTGTGCGCCAGCATCCGACCGAAAATGACACCGCGGCTGGCGAGCGGCTGGCGTGGCTGACCGAATATGCGGTGCGCTATCGCTATGCCGGCGCGGAGGTGGTCATGGACGACCGCTTTGCGCTGCTCACAGCCGTGACTGAGACCGTCGAGGCGATCATCGCCCGCATCCGCGCACTGGTCGCAACGGAAGAGGAGGAGCTTGGCGCCGAAATGGGTCAACAGAATTCGTCCACGAAACCGGATGAATCGACCGCAGAATAGCGCGATGTTTGTGCAAGCGGCGAAGAGTAGGAGCTGATTTACGCGGTTGACTCGTTAAGACTGCTAAAAACGCAAAAAGGGGTGCGGCGCAACGACCCGAAGCCGTCGCGCCGCACCCCTTCGACCAAGCGGTACTGTGCAGCGCTACAGTTTGCGCAGGCGGATAGACCCGCCCGAAGTGCGCAGGGTCATGAGGGGACCGCCGTCGTTGATCGCGGCCTTGAGGCTGTTTTTATCCAGCGTGCCCTGCGTTACTACCGGGAGGTCGGTGGAGACGCGCCCACCTGACGTGCGGGCGTCCACTTGCAAGCCAATATCCGCAGCGAGGGAGACCTCTACGTTGCCGCCCGAAGTCTTGAGGTGGCAGGGGCCGTGAGGCTGCTGCGAGAGTTGAGCCCGAATGGAGCCGCCCGATGTCCGCGCCTCGATCGGCCCTAACACCTCATCCACTTTGATCGAGCCGCCCGAGGTCTTGGCCTGCACTGAACCTTGGGCCCGACTGATGTGAATGGACCCGCCCGAAGTCTTAGCTCGTACCTCCCCTTCTACCTCGCCAATGCGGATGGAGCCTCCCGAAGTGGATACCGACGCTGTACCGGAGCAGCCTTTTAAAGAGATGGACCCACCCGAAGTTTTGCCCTCGATCGGTCCTTCAATGTGGCCAAAGCTCAGACTGCCGCCCGACGTCCGCGCCGAGACGCGGCCTTGAAGATCGGCTACCTCAATGCCGCCGCCCGAGGTGCTCAGTTCCAAATCGTGCTGGCGCGGCACCGTAAGGCGCAACAGGGGACGTCCGCTGACGAGGCCGAAGAAGTCGAATAGGCCGGCCCCTGTTCTGCGGCCCCGAATGGTCGTGGTGCCCGCCTCTTGGTCGTAGGTTAGCTCGAGTTTCTCGGCTCGTTCTACGACCAACTCCACCTCGGGGCGATCCCAGGTATGGACCTCAATGGCACTCGATTGGGTGTCCACTATGAGGCGGTCGCCCGGCTCCACGGCAAAGGACTGATGGGCGGTGTCGGCTTGGGCCGTTCCGGTGGCGAAAAGCGCCAAAGCAATGGCGACGAGCGCCGACGATAAGAGCAGCTTTTTCATGGTGCATCTCCTTATACTGAAGAAAGGATGTTGGGGTATTAAATGGCTTCTCTCGGTCCTATGCAAATGGCGTACCAGCGATTTGTTGCCGAGGCTGGAACCGCCCCGATTGGGAACAAGGCTTTCGTTGCTATATTTTAATGGAATACCGCACGGCAATTTCAACCTCATATCACCGGAAGGATCTTCATGTCCGCAGTGCAAGACATTCTCGTATTTTTTCAGACCACGCCCGCACTCGACGCCCAAGTCGTAGCTTGGGCGCGCTACGAAGCCTCCAAGGGCACGGGCCTAGGCGATTTGGTCGAGGAGAGCGATCCTCCTTACCACAACGCCATGGCGGCCATGCGCGACGGCTGGCAAGTCATCCAGATGTCGGAACTCAAACATCGCTCGCCCCAAGAAGGCTATGAACTAGGACCGCTGCCCTACCAGATCGTATTGTCGAAATTCAACGAGCTGCAAAAAGAGAAAGGAGCCACATCGTGAAAGAGCATCTTTTGAACTCGAAGCAGATGGCGCAATTCGTCGCCTCGGGGTATTTGAAGTTCGAAGAAATGATACCCAAAGATCTGTGCCGAGCTTGCCTTGAGGAAATGCACCACAACCGGGGCTATCTCGCCGTGGGAACCCCCTTTGAGGAGACTTGGCCCAAAGGCACGGCTTTGGGCGATACGTTCCGCCTGCCGCAGGTGCAGGGACTCATCCACTCCTTGGTCGGCCCCGATCCCCTGTACGACCATCACGCCGCGCACTTGACCAAGGCCGAACAAACCAAGGGCCCCAATATGCACCAAGACTCGGTCATCGACTTCCGCGACCATTACTTCGATATCCAACTCTCGCTGTTCCCCGCGGATACCACAGACGAGATGGGCGGTACTTTCTTGGTGCCGGGCACGCAATTCCGCAATGTGCGCACCGGGGAGATCTCCATTTACCACCACATGCGCGGCAAGATCTGGGCGACCTGCCCGGCCGGGACCATGTACGTGTGGAACACCCGCGTCTGGCACGGGGCGCGCAGCAACTACACGGATCGGGATCGCTTCATGTACAAGTTGCGGCTCAACCCGACGCGACCGCAGGTCTGCAACTTTGACACCGCAGACCTAGACGCCCCTGAAATCGGTCGCATCCTATCGACCAACCACGGCTGGGAGGGCAACGAGCAGCGCTACGAACTGATGCAGCGCGTGCGCTTGTGGCGCTTTGTCTCCGATCAGCCAAACTACGATGTGGGCGAGCGGTTTATGCGGCGCATTGAGTACCAGCCCGGCGAGGCCGCAGGCTAGATGTACCGACCCGCGGTTAAGCCCTTTTGCGCCCAAAGGAGTTGACGTCATGAAAGCTGCAAGCGGATGCCTCATCGGGCTAGTTTTCGTCGTCGCGGTGTCGGCGGAGCCGTTGCTTGAGGGGCGGGTGAGGCTAGCGTCTGGAGAGCCAGTCGCCGACGCGCAGGTGCGGCTGTTCGATCTGAGCGACCTACGGCGGGGAGCGGTGGCCCGCGCCCGGACCGATGGCACGGGGCATTTCTCGCTGCCGTTAGTGGCACTGGGGGGAAGCGTTGTGCCAGCAGGCTTTACCTTGGGGCAGAACTACCCCAATCCGTTCAATCCCTCGACGATCATTCCCTATCGGTTGGCGGCTTCGGCCTCGGTACGGCTGGAGGTATTCAACCTCTTAGGGCAGCGCATTGCGGTGTTGGTCGATGGGGAGCGGCCGGCCGGTTTTCATACGGCGAATTGGAACGCTACGGATGCGGCCGGCCGGGCCGTGGGGGCCGGGGTCTATCTCTACCGGATGGCGGTCGGCGGGGCGAGCCAGACCGGGCGGATGGTACTGATCGACGGGCAAGCCGGCGTGGCAGCGGTGGGGGCCGCTGCTGTTTGGCCGGGTGCATCTGCTGGCGGCGGTCCGAATGGCGAGGCCCCCCCAGTATATGGGTTGACGGTTTCGGGGAGCGGATTGGTTCCCTATGTGGATCCGGCCTTTCGCGTCCCTGCGGACCGGGAGCCGGTGGCCCTAGTGGTCGAAACGCTCGAGCGGGCACCGCGGGCGAAGAGGGCTGGGAGCGGGATTCTCGGGGACGTAGATAATAACAACCGGATCGATTTCTTCGACGCGCTGATCGTGGCGTTGTACAGCGGAAATCCCTCCATCGTCATCCCCAATAACGGCGATATTGCTCTCGGAGATGTGGACCGCGATGGTCAGGTTACTTTCCACGACGCCTATCTGATTGCCCTGTACTTGGCCGATCCGTTGAATCCGTCCCTGCCGCCGGGGATCGGTGCGCTCAGTGAGGTGGCTATCCCCGACGGCAACCTGCGGTGGGCGATTGAAGCGGCGCTGGGCAAGGCCAGCGGTGCGCCAATTACCGCTTATGACATGGAGGCTTTGCGCCGTCTGGATGTGCAAGACGCCGGCATTAGCGATTTGACCGGGCTGGAGTTTGCCCCCAACCTCGAAAGTCTGAAACTGCTTGGGGACACCAACGAGATCGCGGACCTTTCGGCACTATCCGGTTTGACCCATCTGACATCGCTGCATCTTGAGGGCACCAATCAGATCACGGACGTTTCGGCGCTATCCGGTTTGACCCATCTGACATGGCTGACGCTTGATGGTACCAACCTCACGGACGTCTCGGCGCTGGGGGGCTTGACCAAGCTGGAAACGATCCAGCTTTGGGGCACCAACGAGATCGCGGACGTCTCGGCGCTGGGGGGCTTGACCAAGCTGAGCGTACTGTCGCTTGATGGCACCAACCTCACGGATGTCTCGGCACTGTCCAGTTTGACCAACCTAAGAACGCTCCAGCTTATCGGTGCCAATCAGCTCACAGACCTTTCGGCGCTGGGGGGGTTGACCAACCTGACATGGCTGCTTATTACCGGCCCCAACGACCTCACGAACCTCTCGGCGCTCGGGGGTTTGCCCTACTTGGAAGGGCTGACGCTCGGGGTCAACAACCTCGCGGATGTCTCGGCGCTGGGGAGCGTGACCAGCCTGACATTCCTGCATCTTCGGGGCACCAACGAGATATCGGACCTTTCGCCGCTGGGGAGCTTGACCTACCTGAGATGGCTGTATCTTGAGGGTTCCAACCAGATCACAGACCTCTCGGTGCTGGGCGGCTTGACCTACCTGAGATGGCTGTATCTCGACGGCAACAAGGACCTCACAGACGTCTCGGTGTTAGGAGGTTTAACCCACCTGACAGGCCTGAGTCTCAGGGATAACGACCTCACGGACGTCTCGGTGTTGGGGGGCTTGACCAAGCTGACAGAGCTGACGCTTGACGGCAACAAGATTACGGATGTCTCGGTGTTGGGAGGTCTGACCAACCTGACAGAGCTGAGTCTTAGTGCCAACCAGATCACAGACCTCTCGTCGCTAGGGGGGTTGACCAACCTAAAAACCCTAGATATTCGGGGAAACCCCCTGAGCGACTCCTCCATCAACGAGCATATTCCTGCCCTTGAAAGCCGCGGGGTTACGGTAGTCTATTGACCCGTTCGGCGACACCGGATGAAATGCGCTGGCAGGGCGCGTACCCTTGAAGATGCTAGCCGGTCCGGTCTTGTTGTCGTCGTATGCCCGCAGCGGGCAGGAGCGCTCCTTTGCGTTTGTCGATCCGGTGGACGAGGTGGTGGCTACAGCAGCGGACGAGGTGTGTCCGGCTCTCAGCGCGGTGGAGCGGGCGGTGGAGCAAGGGCTGCACGCGGCAGGCTTTGTCTGCTACGAGGCCGCGGCCGGTCTGGACCCGGCCTTTACAACGCGACCCGCCGGTGCACTTCCCTTGGCCTACTTTGGCCTCTTTGAGGAGCGGACGCCGGTGGCTGCGCCTGGTGCCGATTTGGGTGCCTACAAGCTAGACGAGTGGCGGCCGTCGGTGTCGCGGGAGGAGTACGAGGCCGCTATTGAGCGCATCCGCGCCTACATTTCAGCCGGCGACACGTACCAGGTCAACTACACCTTGCGCTTGCACAGCCGCTTCCGGGGCGACCCGCTGGCACTGTACCGCGATCTGGGGCAGGTGCAGGAGTCGGCGTTGTGCGCGTATTTCGACTTGGGCCGGCATGTGCTAATCTCGGCGTCGCCCGAGCTGTTCTTCCGCCTACAAGACGGGCGTTGCACGGTGCGGCCCATGAAGGGGACCCGGCCGCGGGGCCGCTTTGCGGCCGAGGATCAGCAGCGGGCCGATGACCTGCAAAATTCCGCTAAGGACCGCGCTGAGAACCTGATGGTCACGGATATGTTGCGCAACGATTTAGGACGCATCTCGCAAGTTGGCAGCGTGGCGGTGCCGGCCCTGTGGTCGATCGAGCGCTATCCCACGGTGTGGCAGCTAACTTCTACTGTGGAAAGCCAACTCAAATCCGGCGTGAGCTTGCCCGACATCTTTGCCGCACTCTTCCCCTGCGGCTCGGTGACCGGTGCGCCCAAGGTGCGGACCATGGAAATCATCGCCGAGCTGGAGCGCGCCCCGCGCGGCATGTACACCGGCTGCATGGGCTATGTGTCGCCAGGGCCGGAGACGTGCTTCAACGTGGCGATTCGCACGGCGCATCTCGACCGAGAGAGCGGACAACTCGAATTTGGCGTGGGCGGAGGGATCGTCTGGGAATCGTCGGCCGCGGGAGAATACGCCGAATGCCTCATCAAGGCAGAGGTCTTGCGCACCCGGCCGCACCCCTCTTTTGAACTGTTGGAGACGCTGTTGTACGAAGAAGGGGATTACTTCCTGTTAGAGAGTCATTTAGAGCGTTTGTCTCAGTCGGCAGCGTACTGGGGATTTTGCTATGCGGACGACAGGGTGCGGGCACAGTTGCAAGACGCGACCAACGCTATGGAGGGCCAGTGCAGGGTGCGCTTGCTACTGGCCCGCAACGGCGAAGTCCGCGTGCAGCATCAGGCGCTCGCGCCGCCACGACGGCTGCGGGTGGCGCTGGCTGCCGAGCCGGTCGATAGCACCGATCCCTTGCTGTACCACAAGACAACTCACCGGGCTATGTACGACCGGCAGTTGGCGGCACGCCCGGATTGCGACGATGTGGTGCTGTACAACGAGCGTGGCGAGCTGACCGAGTGCTGCATCGGCAACTTGGTGCTGGAGCGCGACGGCGTCCGCTACACGCCCCCGGTCGAATCCGGGCTGTTGGCCGGCACCTTACGCGCCGAGCTGTTGGCGCAGAGCCAACTTTGCGAATGCCCGTTGCCCAGCGGCGAATTGGCGCGGGCCGACGCCCTTTACCTTATTAATTCAGTTCGGCGCTGGGTCGAACTGGAACTCGTCTAAGGGAGCGCATCATGTATCGCATTGGCCAAGCAGAAATCAAGCAACTACAGCAGTTATTCGACAGCGGCGCGATCTTCCGCTATGGATCGGGTGGGGAGTGCGACCGCTTTGAGCGAAATTGGGCGCGCTACGTGGGCGTGGAGCACTGTCGGATGACGCGCTCGGGAACCTCGGCGTTGTACGCGGCGCTGGTGGGATTGGGCGTGGGGCCGGGGGATCAGGTGATTGTGCCTGCTTATACCTACATGGCGACTGCCTTGGCGGTGCTGGGAGCCGGAGCCATTCCGGTAATCGCCGATGTTGATGACTCCTTGACGCTGTGCCCCAAGGATTTAAAGCGGCGAATTACCAAGCACACTAGGGCGATTATTCCGGTCCACATGGTCGGCTTGCCCTGCGATATGAAGCGCATTACCAAGATCGCTCGCAAACGCGGCCTGCTCGTTCTCGAAGACGCCTGTCAGGCGGTGGGCGGCGGGTATGAGGGCCGGATGCTAGGCAGTTGGGGCCACGCCGGCGCGTTTAGTTTCAACTTCTTCAAGAATATGACCTGCGGCGAGGGCGGGGCGTTTGTAACCAATGCCGAGGCCGTGCATCAGCGCGGCTCGGTGGCGGTCGATTGCTGCTCCTTTTACTGGAATCCCGACGAAGAGCGCGAAGAGCTGCAATTTGCCGGCCCCAACTTCCGGGCCTCAGAAGTCGAGGGGGCCATACTCAACGTGCAATTGCGGCGGATCCGGGGGATGCTCAAGACCATGCGTGCCCACAAGCAGGAGTTGCTACAGGTCGGGCTGGAGGCGGGGTTGGAGTCGATAAAGAACAACAGCTTGGACTACGAGTGCGGCACGCACCTAGGATTTTTGTTTGCCACCGAAGACGAGGCGCGCTCCTTCTGCAACCGATTGGCGGCAAAAGACGTGAGCTCCTTCTTGCCCATGGATACCGGCCGCCACGTCTATACGCGCTGGGAGCCTATTTTGCGCTACCAAGGTGCGCATCATCCGGCGCTCAACCCCTTTAAGCTACCGGCCAACCGCAAGGCGCGGGTCAAATACAAGCTAAATACGTGCCAAGACTCGCTCGACGTTTTGGCGCGAGCCGTGCTAGTGCCCATGCACCCGAACAACACCAAGGTCAAGGTGCGGAAGATGGGCGAAGCGATCCGGGCGGCTGCGGGCCGAAATTGACGTGCCTGCACACGCCGTCTATACTTAAAAATTATGAATGCCAGAGAAATGACTAGCCAAGAGCACACTCAGACTGCCTTGGAATTTCTGGATGCCTCTGATCGGGAATTTGCCGCTGGTGAGCGTTTGCAGGCTTCGGAGAAGCTCTATGGTGCTGCCACGCATATCGTAACCGCCATTGCCCAACAGCGGGATTGGCAATACCGCAGCCACCGCGCCATGAAAAACGCCGTTTTCCGACTGGAACAGGAGTATAATGACCCGCTTATTCTCGCTGGATTCTTGGCGGCCGAAGACTTCCACAAGAACTTCTTTCACAATGATATGGAAGAATATGAGGTCGAACAGGAACGCCCGATAGTGCATCGCTTCGTCTCACGGATGATGACTCTGCTGGACGAGACCGCTGGTAGCGATCCCAACGGTGCCGGGGAGAAAACGGCTCCGTAAACATCGCGGCGGCGATTTACGGCTTGGATCACAGTGCGGAGACGAGCTATTTAACGTGGGAGAATACTCGGCTCATTCGCCCCAGTGACTTGCGCCAAGAGCTCGAAGTAACTGCGCTTGCGATCCGTGTTGATGCCCCAGTTGACCGGGATGTTCTGATAGCCATCGCGGTAATCGCCGAAGGTTGACGAACCGCCAGCCGCGTCCCCGGGATCGAAGTAACCCCACGACGCATAGGCCGACAGCGCAGACAGGAAGTTGTTGTCTGGCTCGTCGAATGCGAAGTGATCGTCCTCGGTGAAGAGAATCGGTTTTGCCGTGTAACTGGGCAAGGCGCGGGTTTGCTTGACCATCTCAGCGATGCGCGCCGGTTGGGTAACGCCGTTGCCGTGCAGCATGATGTAGTCCGACGCTGCCACCACATCGTCGTCCGGCACTCTACCACCGCCATACGAAGTGCCCACCAACAACCGCCGACCGGCCAATTTGTGGGATTGTGCCCGTTCGATGAGTTCAGCCACGCGATGCGGTTGTAGTATTTCGTGCTCGTAACGCGGGACATCCGTCTCGTTGTTGATCTCGATCAGCACATTGCCGTACCCCGATTGCAAAACCCACTGCGTCGCCTCATCCACCGCGCGACACACCGCGGCCTCGTCCGTCAAACGCTCGTCCTGCCCGAAGTAGAAATACCCGAGGATCACCACCATCCCCAGTTCGTCGCAGGCCGCGGCAATGCGTGCGGTCCGTTCCATATATGCAGATTTCAGCGAACCATCGGGCGCAAAAGCCGAGTTGTGCCAAGGTTGTGAAGCCGGACTTGGCAAGCCAGCCCACATCACGTCGTCACTGGCATCCATGCCTCGCGCCGCCATAATTTCTCGGAATCCCGCCTCGCGGTAGTATCCCGTAGGGCTCCCGCCCTGCAGATTGACCGTCACCGCTAATAACCCGTGTGCCCGATAGGTTGGTAGCTGCGCGATAAACTCATCCGTGTTGCGGTCGGCGTCCCATTGGTCCGTGCCTGGATACGCCCAAAGTGGCCGCGTTACGGGATTTTCGTCGTCGAATACCGCATTTGTCATGCGGCTGTTCATCAACAAACCCTCAACTTCCCAGCCGCGATATTGTCGCCCGTAATACGTGGTTTGGCCGTTGATTAGCCAATGTTCGCCATGAGTAGTGATCTGAGTTTGAGTCGGTGTTGTCATGTTCTCCTCGGTTGGTGATTAGCGATAGACGGCTTGGATCATGGCGCGGATGAAGCCGGTGGCGAAGGCGTGGCCCTGGCGTCCGCCTGCGTCGTCGGGGATGGATGGGGTGTGATCCATCATAAACGGCCCGTTAAAGCCCACCTCCTTGTAAATCTGCATCGCCCGGAACATGTCAACGTCGCCCTCGTCGACGAAAACCTCCCTGAAATCCTTGGGCGTCCCGCGCACGTTGCGGAAGTGGACGTAGGCGATTTTGCCTTGGCGGCCCATGCGGCGGATGGCCTCGTACACGTCAATGCCCATTTCGGTGACGCAGCCTTGGCAAAACAGCATGGCGTTTTGGGGGCTGGGGTTGAGGGCGAAGATGCGCTCGTATTGGTCTAGGGTGGAGACGATCCGCGCGGCGCCGCCCATCGGCTCGGGTAGCGGGGGATCGTCCGGGTGCAGGGCCAAGGTAACGCCGGCCTCTTCGGCGACTGGGACGATGCGCTGGTGGAAATAGGCGATATTGGCCCACATCCCGTCCTCGTCGATGTGCTTTGCTGGATAGTCGTGGTTCTCTTCTTCGTATTCTGAATAGACAAAGGTGCTGTAGTGGGAACCGCCGCGGCCGGTGTCCGAGGGGGTGCGGAAGTTGCCCACGGGTTTGAAATTGTAGCCGAGGGTCGGGACCTCGACGGTGCCCATAGCCCGGATCCAGTTGCACCACTCCTCGATTTTGGCGTCGCGATCTTGTTGCGCGAGAGTGATTTCGTCCGGGCCGGTTAAGGCGGCGTTGTACAGGCGGAGGCCGTTTTTCTCGGCGCGGGCGCGGACTTCTCGTAGATACTTGACCATCTCGGGGTAGGTGTGCAGGTCGAGGGGGAGGGAGTTGACGGTCAGGTAATCGACGCCAATGGCTTTGTAGTAGCTCAAGTTGTCGTCGGTAATGTGGTCGTGGGGGAGTTGGTCTTGGATATACATGGCGTCTCCTTTGGGTTAAGTGACTACCCCTACGGCACGTGGCTCAATCGCCTCTAGTTCCCGAGCTTCAGATCGGGTGGCGTGATACAGATCCCAGCGCAGTTGGAGATTCAGCCAGAACGCGGGCGACATGTCGAAATATTTTGCTAGGCGTAGGGCTGTGCTCGGCGTAATGCCACGTCGCCTATTCACCAATTCGTTGACCCGCTGATAAGGAACATGAATGGCGGCAGCCAATTCGCGCTGCGTCAAACCTAAGGGATTTAGAAACTCCTCCAGTAGCATCTCACCCGGATGAGTCGGAACGCGATCTGTTGGAATACGCACCATGATCGACTCCTCTTGTTCAGTAATTAGTGATAGCACTGTAACACGGAACCCATGCTACGTCAATGTGCCAGACAGCGAGTCTTGTGTCGGCAGTCGGGTTGCGTTTGATTGCTCACCGAGGACGATTCCATCAAGAGGATAGAGCAATCATGCGAAAAAAACAGCCCCTCGCCGGGGTCCAACAATCCGCCGAACAAATCGCCCAGTGGGTCGAGAGATTTCATCGCGATGGGTATCTGCTCGTTAAAAACGTCCTGCCGCCGGACTGGTGTGCGCAATTGCGAGCCGATTTGGACCGGGCGCTGGCGGACAATCCGAATGGACTGAACAACTACAGCGAGTACGCGAAGCTCGCGCATCGGCTATTCGAGACGAGCGAAGCCAACCTGCGCCTGTTCGATCTCGAGCCGATTGTGAGCTTCGCGGAGGCGTTGGTGGCGCCGAATTGCCACGTGATTCACAACAACTCGTTTCAGACGCTGCCGGGCGGCGGCCTCTCGACGTGGCATCAGGACGATGCTCCGCACTACGTCGTCACAGACGGCAAGCCGCCGTCTAACGTTCACCTTCCGGTGCTGTTCTTCACGGCCAACTACTATCTGACCGATGTGGATACGCCGGCGCACGGCGGGACGGAAGTGATTCCGAAAACGCACCTGCTCGGCAAACCGCCGGTCGAAATCGAGGGCTCCGAGTGGGAAGAGAAGATCGTCCACAACAGCGCCCCGGCGGGGAGCGTCGTCATGTTCAACAACCAGGCGTGGCATCGCGGGGGGCCGAACCGCAGCGACCGCACGCGCTACATCACTCAGGTGACGTATGCGCGCCGGATCGTCGGGCACAAGTACTACCCGTTTATGAACTACCAAATGCCGCCGCACGTGTATGAAAATGCGAATCCCCGGTTGAAACGGCTGCTCGGCTATCTCGATCACGGCGCGTATGGCTAGCGAGGAACCATTGCTGGCTGGCGTGGGGACGATGGTGGCTGTGGCTGATGGGAGTGCAATTATAGGTGGTGGCGGTGTTTATTGGATTGGCGCTGTTGATCTTTATTGGGATTAGCCGGATTGTGGCCCAAGCGTCCCTTGAGCAGGCCCTAACTAAATGGAGACCCATGACGAACGCATATTGTAGCCTCCGAATTGCCATACTGATAGCGTCGAGCGCTTGTCTGGCCAGCGCGCAGAGCCAGCCGTCGGTTGCAATCATCACCGGTGAAATCCAGTCCCCAACTGCGCGGGAAATCAAGTTTGGCTACGAGTCGCCGTCGGCGCTGGAAGACTCCGAGCAGCGCGTCGTTCTCGACAGTCTGAATCGCTTCTCCTTTGAACTGCCTGTCGTCCGAGGGACCCTCGTCAGGGCCTATTACAATGAAGTGCGGTCGATGTTCTTCGTCGAACCCGGCGACAGTCTGCACGTGGTCGTGGAGGAGGGCTTTTCCGATTCCGCCTCGTTTAGCGGTATAGGGGCCGACAATAATCGCTTTGTGGCCGAGTGGATGGCCGAATTTGGTCGTCCCCGTCTGGATTACGAGGGGCTGGAGGCCGAGGATTTCAAGCGCCAAGTAGATCAGCGACGTCGAGACCAGTTCGAGTTCCTGGCTGAAAGGAGTAAAGAATACGCGCTGTCGCCAGGGTTTGTCGACTATGCGGTGGCACACTTCAATTACGAGTGGGCCAATCTCATGATTTCCTATCCGACGGAGTACCGCTTTGCCAACGACCACGAGAACAGGGACCTATCTCCAGACTACTACGACTTCCTGCAGGAAATTCCCCTAGTCGATGAGAAGGCTATCGGCACGATGGATTATCACACGTTTCTGGTGCGGACCTTGGACTGGGAGAGACGGGAACAGATAGAGCAAGCCTTACTATTTAGAAGTGGATCTATTGGCCGGCCGCCCAGAGATGGCGGGGAATTAAATAAGATGTCCAATCCATTTAGGCGGCCCAATCTGTCCGAGATGTACGATCTATCGAAGCTGGAGTTGTCGGAGGAAACCGTGGCCCAACTTGACGCCCTATTCGAAAAGGAGGGACCGATCAAGCTGTCGCAGATGGTTGACTTGTCGGCGGTTGGTCTGTTGTCGGCTGCTCAGGTCCGGCTCGACTCAATGTACAAAAAGAAAAGACTGCCCAAGCTCTCCCAGAGTTTTGATCTGTCGGTGTTTGGTCTTTCGGAGACGGCTCAAGCCCGAATCGACGCCTTATATGAAAAGTTCAAATCCTATGGCTTCTTCACTTCAAATAATGTAGAGGAGGCTAGCGTGGATACGACGGATGGAGCGTTGACGTTTTACTTGCCGCTCTCAATAAGGCAGGATTCTCTGAAGAAAGAGCCGCCCAAGCTATCTGAGAAACTCGATCTATCGTGGCTGTCAGAGCCGGCCCGTGCCCAACTCGATTCGATGTACGAACATCCTCAGAGGCCCAAGTTGTCTGAGAGAATCGATCTGTCGAGTCTTGGCCTGTCGGGGGCGGTGCAGGCCCAACTTGATTCGATGACTACAACTACAGGGCCCGTTACTCTGAAGAAGTGGAGTAGTTTTTCGGCAAGGTACGGTCAGGCCAAAGAAAAACTGGAGGGGCGAGTGCTCTACTGGTTTTTGGCTGGAGAGGTGATTCGCGGCTTCAAGCGCGGCAGCGACGCCTTTGAGTTGGCCCAGCGCATGTGGGAAGAGTTCCAAGAGATCAACCCGTACCCGGAATACACCGAGGCCGTCCAAGCGGCTCTATATAAGGCCCTGAAGCTACAACCGGGGCAACCCGCGCCCGAATTCACCCTCTACGATCTCGACGGTCAGCCTGTATCGCTGAGCCAGTTCAAGGGGCAGGTGGTTTTGATTGACTTCTGGGCGAGCTGGTGCGCGCCGTGTATCAACGACTTGCCCGATCTCCACAGAATCAAGAAAAAGGCGGCGGATCAACCCTTGGTCTTCCTCAATCTGTCGCTAGACACGGATGAAGCCGCTTGGCGAGAGGCGATTGATAAACACGAGATCGAAGGCGTCCATGTGCGCGCTGACGGCTGGGGTGCGGATGTGGCCAAGTCCTACCAAGTGAACTCCTTGCCTTCGTATTATTTGGTGGACTCGCAAGGGTTGATCGTGGAGCGTCTTAGGATACTACGCAATACAGACGAGATTGTGGCGACGATCGAGAAGAGCTTGTGAGAAGCTGATCAGGACTCCCTGCAAGCTCCGGCAAATTCTTCCTACCACATATCTTTTGCAATTAATGGGTCAGCATTAAAACGCTGGCCCATTTTTTTGCCTGCTGAAAAAAAATATTTGCCTGAGCATACAGGGTATTTTATTATATCACTGTATCGTTATACCGATACACCGATACTGTAAGAAATATCTCGACGAGGAGGCACTATGAAACTCGACAGTCGGCGCATAATTATCCCAAGGCAGGGGCAGGACAGCTAAGGAGAGTCGCCATTGCGCATAGATCCGTCCAGTGGGGTTCCCATCTACCTGCAGATCATTGAGCAGGTGAAGTACCAGATCGCCACCAAAGTGCTCAAGCCGCACGACGAATTGCCCTCGGTGCGGGCCTTGTCGGGCCAGTACTTGATCAATCCCAATACCGTGGTGCGGGCCTATTTGGAATTGGAGCGCGACGGGGTGATCTACAAAAAGCGGGGTATGGGCACGTATGTGGCCGAAAAGGAGGTGAGCATGAGTCAGGAGGAAAAATTCGAGATCGTGCGGCAAATGCTCGACAAAGCTCTGGTTCAGGCGACCGAACTGGGGCTGAGTCCGGCGGAGATGCAGCAGCTCTTTCAGAAGCGTCTGAACCAGTTTGGCAAAGAAGAAAGCGAATCGACATGACTGATACAGCAATCGCCGTTGAGGGTTTGACTCACCGCTTTGGCCAGCGCACGGCTGTGGACGATCTCCAGATAGAGGTGCACGCTGGCGCGGTCTGCGGCTTTTTGGGGCGCAACGGAGCCGGCAAGACCACGACCATCAAAATACTGATGAACCTACTCCAACCCACGACCGGGCAGGTGGAAGTGCTAGGGCTAGATCCGGGACGGGACTCGCTGGCGTTGTGGCGGCAGGTGGGGTACGTAGCGGAGAATCCGATTCTGTACGGGTGGATGAAGGTGCGGGAGTTGGTCTGGTTTACTGGCCAGTTCTACGAGACTTGGAATCAAAGCAAAGTCGAGGGCTTCATCGACCGTTTCGGCTTGGACCCGGAACAGAAGGTCAAGCACCTCTCTCGCGGCATGAATGCCCAACTGGCCTTGGCTTTGGCCTTGGGGCACGAGCCGCAGCTGCTGATCCTCGACGAGCCGGCCTCGGGGCTGGACGTGGTGGTGCGGCGCGACTTTCTCGAAAGCATCATCGGGCTAATCCAAGAGGAGGGACGCACGGTCTTTCTATCGTCACATCTGGTGCACGAGGTGGAGCGGGTGGCCGACCGGGTGGCCATTATCGAGGCGGGTCGGCTACAAGTGGAAGGGACGGTAGATGAGGTGAAACAGTCGGCTAAGCGGGTGGTGGTGTACTTGGCGGAAGATGCGGGTGAATTGACTGGTATCTCCGGCTTGCGGGAGGTACGGGGAGAGGGAACACAGCGGCTGTTGACGGTGATGGGATACGGCGCAGAACAGGCCGCCCAGATAAAAGCGCAGGGCGGGCAGATTGCGGACGTGATGGATCTGAGCTTGGAGGATGCTTTCGTTGCTCACGTCCACGACGCGGAAGGAGGCAAATCGTGAATCCGCTACGGGCGCTTATTTGGAAAGAAGGGCGCGAGGCGAGCTACAAAATCGCCATTGGTGTCTGTTTGGGGCTATTCGTCGGGCTGATCCCTAAAGACGACTTGGATGATTCTGCCCTTCTGGTAGGCCTGTTCGGCGCTGTGCTGATGGGCATGGATGTGGTGGCCGGTGAGCGAAGCCGGGGGACGTTGTCCTTCCTGTTTATTCGACCGCTGGACCGAGGCTGGTTAATGGGGGTGAAGTTTGTGGTGGGGGCCGTCGGGCTGCTGGCCGTACTCGCCGCGTACTGGGCAGGAGTGTACCACGGGCTGTCGGAATGGGGCAATCCCCAGCTCCTGTGGGGTTTGCTCTGGGAGCCGACCACCTCTTTCTCCCTGTATGAGGAGGTGATTTTGGCGGATGTTGGGTACGGCCGCATCCTGCTGCTGTGGTTCTTCCTTTTTTTGAACCTGTACACGGCAGTATTCCTAACCTCGATGATTGCCGACCGTACTCTCAAAGCAGCGGTGGGCGGTGTGATAATTGCTTGGGTCGCGTTCTCCTTCTTGGGATTTACAATGTTCCTACTTCCTGAAGATGTAGTCTGGTACTATCTGTCGGAAGTCTTCATGCCTGGGTTAGGCCGGGATGTCGCGATACTGCGGCAGGCCTTCGACCCCATGCTGATACTGATTAAAATCGCGACAGCCGTCCTATTGGCAGCCGGCGCGATCTTGTGGGCGCGGTGGGGGTTGAGCGTTCAAGGGAGCAGGTGGTTCCAGTGGGTCGCGGGGGCGCTCGTTCTGATTTATGCAGTCGTCATCGGGCCTGTCGTGTTCTTCTATAATTCGGAAGAACCGGTCGAGCCGGTGGGCCGCCTACCCTATGAGGTGCCCGTCGTAGATCTGGCGTTGCAAGATAGGTCCGCGGTGGTGCTGCTGGAGCGGGGGGTGAGCGTGGTGGATGTGGCGGACTGGCGGGCACCGAGGGAGAGCGGCCGGGCGGAAATAGAGGGCTGGCGGCTCTGGCGACTGGCTCTGTCCGGCTCGACTGCCTATGTCTGGGGGTCGGCCGAGGCGCAAGACAGTGTGGGGGTCGCCGTATTCGATCTCAGTCAGCCCGAGCGCCCCCGACTGCGAGCACAGCGCTTACTCTATCCCATTGAGGCGGGTTCCACCCGCTGGCTGGAGTACACTCCTAGGCTGGTGGGGTGGGCCGCATGGGATGGATATCTGTACGCCGGTCTGCTTGGGAACGAATCGCTCGAACTACACAGTTTCGACGTGCGGGAAGGCGGTCTGCCCCAACCAGTCCACGTGCTGCCGGTCGCAGAGCAGGCTAAACACATCTGGAACAACAACTGGGAGATGCGCTTGGCCGGCCCGCATGCCTTTCTGACTTTGGGCCACGATTTCGTCGTCCTCGATCTAACCGATCCCCGTCGGCCTGAAGAGCTGAGCCGGACGCCCCTGCGCCGCTTTGGGCCCTCCAAGCGGTATGAGGAATCTATTGAAAAACTCCATCGCCAGCTAGCTCCCGGAGTGCTACCAGATTCTGTCGCGCTCCAACTGAGGCTGAAAGGGTCCTACCGGGGACTGGACGAACTGGTGATGCGCCGGCATGGAACCTACGGCGAGTACTCCTATCGGATTGCTGTGCCGCCGGGTCTGGGCCCCATCTCGCTGAGCGGTGACAAAGCGTATGTCCAGCGGCACTGGCCCCAAGAACTGGCTGTGCTGGACATAGGCGATCTACGGAGGCCGGTGGAGGTCGATCATGTTGCTAGGGAATATTTCTCTGGTGGATTGACCTTCCTCGGCGATATTGCCTACTCCCGGAAATGGTCTAAGATCGAGGCCCATTCCGTGGTCGGGTACGGTGCCTTAGCCTGGCTGGCGGGACTAGAGTTTGTAGAGAAGAAAGGGAATTCGCGCGTTTACGAGTCCTACGACCCTGCCCCCTATTTAGCTTCCCAATCCAATAACCTCGTCTTGGCGGGCGATCATGTCTGCGCGATTCTGAAAAACAACCTCGTCGTCTTCGAGGCTCTGCAGGACGACTGAGGGACATTTTCGACGCTCATTTGGAGGATAAGATGAAACTCATCGGAGAACCTTGCTGCTAACTCCCCGCGTGTTGCAGGACCAGACCGGCGTCATTAGCTTGCAAATGTAGCACATCCCAAGGAGAAAAGGCTATGAAAGCGCTCATTGCGCTTGTCGCGTTAGTATTTATGGGGGCGTCTTGTTCCGGGCCGACCACGAGTACGGATATGGTATTCGACGCTGCCGCCGCAGGGCCGGCGACCTTTGCGCAGGTGCAAGAGACGATATTCGATGTTTCCTGTGCTTTGAGCGGCTGCCACAGCGACAGCGCGTGGCCCAACCTGTCCGCAGGGCAAGCATACGACAACATAGTCAATGTGGAGAGCAGCCGTGGCATAGCCCTGGTCGAGCCGGGCGATCCCGACAACAGCTACCTGTATCACAAGCTTTTGGCAGACGCCGATATCGATGGATCCCGCATGCCCCCAGGTGGGCCGTATCTGACACCGGACGCGCTCGAAACGGTGCGCGCTTGGATAGAAAATGGGGCTCCCAACGACTAATTCGCGCCGAGCAACGTGTATGCGTTGGCTCATCCCGTTCCTGATCTGCTCGCCCTTGGCCGTCCACGGCGGCGAATGGCACGTCGAAGAAAAGGCTGAGGGCAACCAAGTCGCGTTCACATCCAAAGTGGTGGCTCTCACCTTTACCGGCACGACCGATAAAATCGACGGCTTCATCTATTGGGAAGGCGACTCGCTTTTTGCGGCCAAGGACCAACTGCATTTTGAAGTGGACTTAGCCAGCTTCGACACGGGCATTGGCAAACGGGACCGCGATATGCGCCAAGTGCTGGACACAGACCAGTGGCCCAAGGCCGTGTACAAAGGGGAGATCGCCGAACACACCGCCGTCGATTCCACCGTGGTCGCCTATCGCGTCAAAACCAAGGGGATTTTGTCGCTACACGGGGTGGATCGCGCCGTAGAGGTGCCCGGTACCGTAGTGGTGGAAGAGGGGCGTTCCAAGGTCGAGGCGGCTTTCACCATTAAACTGGCCGATTACAACATCGAGGCACCCTCCTTGGCGGCCTTTATCAAGGTGAGCCAAGAAATTGCCATTGATATCTCGTTCTACTTAAAGCACGTACAATAGGGCAGGAGGGATTGACTGTGAACATTCGCGTCTTGTGCTTGGGAGTGCTGTTGCCGGCTTTGGCTGGTGCCCAGCCGTCGTGGCAGGCGACCATGCCGATCAAAACCCGCTTGGAGCTATTCAGCGCGATCAGGACGGCCAATTATCCCACCGCAGAAACGCTGTCCCAAGGCGATTTCCACTACGAGATTTCGCACCGCTTCCTCCCGGCCATTGACGAGGGATACAAGGCCAATTTCGGTTTTGATGGGCCGGCCAATATCCGCACCTCGCTTAGTTACGGCCTCAGCGACCGGCTGATGGCGACCTTGGGGCGGAGTAATATGCTGGACAATTTGGACTTGCAGTTGCAGTACCATTGGCTGCAATTCCCCCACGAGCGCTTGCCCGCAGTCTTGGCCCTGAACGTCGGCGTGGCTTGGAATACGGAAATGCCGGCTATTGTCGATCGCAAGGCGGCTGCGGCTGACAATTTTCAGTACTATGGACAGTTGATTTTTAATGCGCTGCTGGATGAAAAGTTGGGCATTGGGTTGGTGCCTTCCTATTTGTACAACAGTGCCATTTTCAGTGTCGAGACGCAATACACCTTTACTGTAGGAACGTACGTCCAGTATTACTTTGACGATACGTGGGGCGTGTGGTTGGAGTACAGTCCGACCCTGACCGGGTACCAGGGCATTTTATTGCCGGGGGAAACAGGCCGCTCGCACAATTCGCTGGCTTGGGGCCTGTCCATAGATACGGGAGGGCATACCTTCTACCTCTTCGCTACCAATAATACGCGCCTCAGTCCAGCCCAGTACTTGGTGGGGGCACCCGACGACGCGGCCCCTGATAACTGGCGCTTGGGCTTTGGGATTACGCGCTTTTTGTGAGTCTCTATCGCATCGTGCTCGATGATCGCTTCATCCGCCCCCGCTATAACGGTCACTGTTTTGCCGACCTGCCGGCTACCATCAAATGGGTTCTGACCCCGGACGAGGTAGAAATCCCGCTGCTGCTGTTCTATTTTTGAACCTTGGCCTGAAAAACCATGGACCCGACCGCCCCGTGAATTTCATCCGCCAGTTCTATCGCCTCGTCCGTCCCCAACGCACCCTCCTAGCCCTGACCATTGGCTGCGGATTCCTCTTTGTCGCCGCCAATCTGCTGCCGCCCTTAGTCATCCGCCGCCTCATCCAATGGCTCACCGAAGGGGGTGGCTCCTCGGCTGGTCTGCTGAAACTATCTCTCTTGTTGCTGGGTTCCTACCTGATCCGGGGCATGGTGCGCTATGGGTACGGCCTGTACTCGCACGTGGCTGCCTATCAAGTCATGCACCGGCTCATGAATCGGGTGTACCGCCATTTGCAACGGATGCCGCACCGCTTTTTCCACCAGCGCCGCACCGGCGATCTCATGTCTCGCTCCATCAACGACGTGGAGACCGTGGAGGATTTTATTGCCCACGGCATCCCCGAGACCTTCATCGCTTTGGTCATTCCCGGTGCCATGTTGACCGTGCTGTTCGTCCTAGACGCCCGCCTCGCCCTCATCGCGCTGTTGCCCATCCCGCTGACCGCCTTCCTCGTCTTCCGCTACGTCTCACGAGTGAGGAGCATGTGGGCCGGCGTCCGGGGCGGCTTGGGCGAGCTGGTGGCCCAAGTGCAGGACTACCTGTCCGGCGTCTCGGTCATCAAATCGTTCGTCCAAGAAGAGCGCTGCGCCCGCAGCATCGAGGCCCGCAGTCAGACTTACCGCGACCGCATGATCTCTGCCAACAAGATCTCCATTATTCCTTCCGGCCTAATCGAGGGAGCCGGTGGGGTAGGGGTAGTGCTGGTGATCTGGGCGGGGGGTACTGATGCGCTGCAAGGCGGCATTTCCGTGGCCGATCTGTTTGTCTTCGTCGCCTATATGGCGCATATCTACGAGCCTTTCCTGCGCTTGGCCTCCATCAACGACGTGCTGCAGAAAGCGGCCTCTAGTACCGAGCGGATTTTCGCCCTGCTGGCGCAAAAACCCACTATTGTTGACGCGCCCAACGCGGTGGCTCCAGCTCATTTGGACTGGTCCGTGCGCTTCGACCGTCTCACTTTTGGTTACGAGCCAGATCAGCCCGTGCTGCACGATATTGATTTCGAGGTAGAAGCCGGACAGGTGGTGGCCTTGGTCGGCCCCACGGGCGCTGGCAAGAGTACCATTGCCGCCCTAGTGCCGCGCTACTACGACCCGCAAAAGGGCCAAGTCCAACTGGGAGGGCGCGATGTGCGGGGCCTGCCCTTGGACTATCTGCGCGGCCACATCGCCTCCGTTCCCCAAGATGTCTTTCTCTTCCACGGCACTGTGCGCGACAACATCCTCTTTGGCCGACCCGAAGCCAGCCAAGCCGACATGGAGGAAGCGGCCCGAGCGGCCAATGCCGAGGAATTCATCTGCGACCTGCCCGAAGGCTACAACACCTTGATCGGCGAGCGCGGCGTACGCCTATCGGGAGGGCAAAAGCAGCGTCTCTCCATTGCTCGTGCCTTGCTCAAAAACGCCCCGGTGCTACTCCTCGACGAAGCCACTTCCTCGGTGGACACGGCAACTGAGGTCCTCATCCAAGAAGCTGTCCAGCGGCTCATCTACAACCGGACGACCTTGGTCATTGCCCACCGCCTGTCCACCGTGCGCCGGGCCGATCTGATCTTGGTGCTGGACCAAGGCCGCATTGTCGAGCACGGCACCCACCAAGATTTGCTGGCCCGAGATGGTTGCTATGCCCGCATGGTCCAGGCCCAAGAGCTAGCCGACGCGCTGGTTTAAGATTGGCTGTTCAAACTTCACTCGACAGACCTGGAGAAGATGAGGTGGTTCTACCGCGATGTTTTAGGCGGTGTGGTCGCGTGCGACTACGACTAGAACATTAGCCAGAGCCTGCTTCACCACGATGGTCGCGATGCCTAAAGCAAAGCCAAAAAATCGCCGCGCCAGAGGCAGATAAGCAACCTGCCGTAAGAAATAGGGCGCGATATCCCACCGCTTCAATCATATATCCCCCACCTAGAGATACGCCGGCATAACCAAAGCCGGTCATTGTGGCTGCCGCTCCGGCCATGGCTGTCCGCCAGCGCAGTGGCATCATTTCCTGTTGGAAAACGGTGAAGGTCGGTCGGCGGATCCCCGCCAGACACATCGTGCCCATAAGGCATAAACCGGCGATGGCCCAATGGGGAATTAAAGCGAGGGGGACCAATATCAGGGCTGAGCACAAAACCGCTCCATTGAACGTGCGAATGCTACCAAAACGCCGCACTAGAAAGGGCATCATGAGGGCGGCGGGAGTGGCGAGTAATTGTCCTGCGGCGGCTAGCGTGCCAATTAGGGCGGTACTCGCATTTAATGCGTCATCTAGATAGACATTTAAGAACGTGCGGACTGCCCCTTCACTGGCGGTGAAAAGAAAAGCAATAAAAGAGAGTACTAGGATGAGCCTCAGCGGCAAGGGGGCGGCATCCGTTGGGGTGTCCTCATGGTGTTCGCGGGGTTCTTGACCCGTCGCCACAAGAGCAAACACGCCTGGAGTGAGTAGTAGGGAAGCAACGAGCAATGTATGCCGATAGGGGGCGGGATGGTCGAGGGAAAGTTGCAAGAGGCCGGCAAAGCCGCCCGGCAGGAAACCCCCGACCAAACTGCCAGCGAAACCCGCAAGGGGAAAAAGCGCGGCTTGGAGCGAGAATACGTGGTGGCGCTGGGCGGCGCTGGAGACCCTCATCAGGTAGGGGTAGCCGTTGACGATGTACAGCGAGATGCCGAGTAAGCCGAGGGAGTTCATGCTGAGAATGAAGCTTTGCTGGTGAATAGCGGGGACGAACTCAGCTTGGGAAAGCAGCGCATGGCCGACGACGGCCAAGCCAAGGCCGAGGATCATGGTGCGGCGATTGCCCCAACGGCTACCGAGGAAACTGCTCGGTAGGCTGGAGAGGGCAAAGGCCAGGCCACCGACGGCGTTGACTTGGCCGACGAATGCGGGACCGTAGCCCAGCCGCAGCAGATACAAATTGAACAATAGCGAATAAATGCCGCTGAATAGACAAAATCCAACTAGCCCGGAAGCAAACAGATACAGGTGTATGTCGCGATTGAAATGGCGAATTGTGCGCAGATATTGGGCTGGCATACTACGGGCTTATGGATCGAACTGGCAGAACGGGTGCTTTTCAGTTTTCAACTTAATCTAAAAAGCGTCCGGATTTTTTCGCCTACTTCATTTTGTACTGAATTGGGCAATCGGCCCAATTCACGTTGAATCAGTGAAGTAGAGATCGTCAGCAGACGGTGCAAGCGTATTGTAGAAGAAAGACGCAGACCGGTTGCGGGGAAATCAGAGGTCTGGTCGCTCAGGAGCACGTCTGAATCGAGTAATTTGTCGGGGGCTTGGCTGGTAATAAAGGCGAGCACAACATGGCGTTGCGGACCCGTTGGCTCGGTCAGACAAACGGCGGGCCTTACTTTGGAAGTTGATAGATCATCGAAAGGGAAGGGGACAAGGACGATTTTACCTCTGGTCATTGAATGGCTGTCCATCATCCAGCGTATAAATGTCTTCGGCTGGATCTTTTAGGAAGTCAAAAACAGGATTACTAGCCGCAGCTTTTAGCCACTCATTCTCTCCGATTTCAGCTTCTTCTGGGAGTAGGATAACGCGAACTCGTCCTTGGCCAACTGCGGAGATTGGCGCGTCCAGATGCAGTTGCCCCTTTTCGTCGATTGTGCCGATCAGTTCTACTGCTTGCAGTGGATTTTCCATGATGTGCCTTCGTTAGGTTCCAACGTCAGTTATTTTATACATGCTCAGAATAACATAGTCAAGCCAGCCAGTTCAATAGGCGATGGCGACGGTTCGCAGAGTGGTGTCTCCGCCCGCGTCGGCACCTAGGTCTATGCGATAGAGATAGGCTCCTGGCCGCACGAGGTTTCCAGCCGCATCGCGACCGGTCCAGCTAAAGACATAGGCTGCGCCTTGTACAGTCGGCGGTGGGAGTTCTGATACTGGTCGTCCGGCTAGATCGTATATAAATACCCGGGGCGTCTGCTTTGTCACCTTGAAGGCGACAAAGCGGATCTGGACTTCATCGTTGGCACCGTCGCCGTTGGGGGTCAACACGGGGGAGGAAAGCGAGAGCTCGTCGATGAGCTGGGTGGCGTCTGCTAGGGCGGGTAACATGACTATATTGGCGCGGCGCGTTGCCGCCTCGACCGATTGCCACAAGTCGGGCCGTTCGCTCGAACCTAGATCTAGGCCGAAGAGCGTGGCGTTTTGCACCACGCGGGTGGTGAAACTGATCTGGACTGAGTCGGATGTAACAGAGAAAGGCAAGCCGATGTGTAGGGAGTCGGCGCGGATGTCGATAAAGGATGGCTCGACAGCCGCGCCACCTATTTGTACAGCGATGTCTGATGCTACAGTAGGCAGATCAAAGCGCATCAGGTCGAATCCCAAGTCCTCGGGGTTGCTTGCGGGCAAGACCGAATAGGTGAAGCGTGTGTCCTCGTTGGGCTGGGCGTTTCTCGGTTCGATGCGGCCTCGTACGCCCCACAGGAGCGCATCCTCATACTCAATGGATAGTGCGGAGACCTCGGGCGCTACTTGCGGGTCGTCTGTCGAGAGGATCATTTCTAGCTGCACAAAACGGCGCGGGCTCTGCGATTTGAAGGCTTCGCCGGAAAAGGTGTACTCCTCGCTCCACTCGTCCCAGTCTTCGCTTACTACAACGGTTGTATCGACCGGCCCTCTGAGCACTTTCGGTGAACTAAGCCATTTTTCTTCTGTAATAATCTCACCGATCTTATTGTGAAAAGTATAGACTGCACCTTGGGTATTGCCCGAGCGCGAACGCAGTTCGATGCGCGTTCCGGGGGGAAGATCAGCATCCCATGAAAGGTTGCTGATGACCTTCGGGCGTCCATCACCAGCGGCTTCTCCAAGGTTGATAAAGGGGGAGCGCAGAACGACTTGGGCGGGATGGCCGGGGGAGAACAGCATCATCTCGTACCAACGCGAGGCCCAACCTTGGGTCGTATGGGGGTGCCAGAACAGATAGCGGATCTGGCGCGGCGCGAAGGCGTAGCGCAGGTAGCGAACACCCCGACCACCGTAGTCTTGACCGATGGCGAGATCGGGCTGGTCGATGAGGGTGGCGAAGTCGAAGGCCTCGGGCGTGGGCAGCTCGGAGTTGGTCAGACGCGTGCCGTCCGAGTGCAGGAAGTTGAATCCCCGAGGCGGGCCGGCTAGACTTCCGACAGTACCCTCGCGAGGGCTGACTACGTAGATGAAGAGCCCGTCGAGCCAGAAGGTGGCACCGAGATCGACGTAAAACCAGGTGCCTTGCTCCTGCCAGGAGCGCACGCGCCCCTCATAGGCGGTGGGAATGATGGCGTTGCCGGTATTCATGTCGGCGTCGAGGATGCCTTCGTTGCCGCGGGCAGTGAGCCCGTCGAGGACAGTGCCACGGTTGAGCGTGCCGAGGCTGACATTGTCGCCGACGGCGACGACTTCGATTTCGGCCAACGCGCCCTCGGGATCGAAATCCTCGACGGTGAAGTTGATGTACTGGACGAGGCGAAAATTGGCGATGTCAGCGGGCTCGATGTCGAGGTTGCGGTCGACGACCTGCGCGGTATCCAAGAGGTCGAAGGACAGGGGGATCGCGATGGAAGCAGCCTCGTTGGGACGGGTGGTAAAATAGACCGGCCGGTAGATGAAGACGTCGTTGAGCGGGTCGGAAGTGATGCCGGTGGCGGTGAAGACGCTGAACTGGCGAAAGGGGCGGGCGCCCTCCTGGTCGGGGAAGGTGAGGCGGATCTCCTTGGCCAGCACTGCGCGGCCTAGATCGACCTGCACGAACCAGTCGTCAAGGGCGTCGTTGGGTGCCGCTTGCCAGAAGGTGGCCGGGTCGCCGTCGATGGTCCGCTCGGCAGCGTCGGGATTGCTGCCGGCCTTCCAGATGCCGCCCGCTACCGCCTCGCCCCGAGACCGGGTGCCGTGGGTAAAGAGCGGGGCGTTGGCCACGGCGTTGATGTCCTTGCGGTATTTGACCAGTTGCAGTTGGCCCGCGTCTCCGAACTCGACCAGCCCATAGGGCATGTCCCACGTTGCCCACGCGGCGACATCGGCGAAGCGGAGCGCATCGGCACCGAGAGCCGTCGCGGAGCAGAGGAGCAAAATTAGCAGGGGTCGCATGGTGCGCTTCACGTTAATAGGCTATGCCCAGCGGCAGCAATTGTCTGGCTTGGGCGAATTCGGTTTGCAGTGCGACGGAGAGCAGGTAGAGGCCCGGCGGCAGTAGGCGGCCTGCTTCGTCGCGGCCGTCCCAGACGAGTTGCTGGGGGCCAGCGCCTTGGAGTCCTTTGTCGAGGCGGGCGACGCCGCGGCCGTCGAGGGCGTAAACTTCCAGCGCCACGGGCACGGGGTCGGGGAGGCGGAACAGGGCATAACTGATATCGAGCCTGTCGTGGACTCCGTCCCCGTTGGGGGTCAGCACCGGCGTGGAGAGGGACAGCGCTTGGATGAAATCGGGCGACTCGCCCGCCGCGCCCAAGACCCGCAGGCTGCTGGTCGAAATGGCCTCGCTGGCGTCGCCGGGTGCGATGGGTTGCGGCAGGCTCTCGCTGCCGGTGTCGAGAAGCTCGCCCGTAAAGGTATGGGACAGTTCGAACACTTTGCTGGCGAAGACGACGCGGATGGGCGCGTTGTTGGCGCGGGTTATTCTTTCGCTTAGGTGAATGGTCAAGCCGTCTTCCTCCTCCAGCACCAAGTCAGGAACGACGGCTGAAAGCGGGGTGCCCATTTCCAAGCGGCGGAAGGTGGGGCGGCTACCGGTGCTGATGTGCAACGCGTCGAACCCGGCCCCGTCCGCAAATTCGGCCCTGATCTGGTAGGCGAATTCGGTCCATTGGCCCAATTCCACCTCGACGATGCCCCGGACCGGTTGCAGATCGTCCAGTCGGGCCACCTCGGCGACGACCTCTTCGGCTAGGAGTGGCGCGATCTCGATCCACAGCGAATCGAGGCGGATCCACGCGTCGAAGTCCCGGCTTTCCAGCGAGAGATTGAGCTGTAGGTACGAGCCGCTTCTGAGTCTGAGGTGCTCCCCGGATTTGGTAGCGGGCACCGACCAGAAGGACCAGTTGTCGCTGTCGTAGCCTATCGGGGCGCGCAACCCGGGTTGGGGGTCGCGAGTGAACTGCGGCGTGAGTGACTCGTAGTGCTCGCGCGAAACTTCCTTTTCGCGTCCGAGGTCCGTGAACTCGTTGTACGTCGCGGGATCGTCGTCGCGTCCGATGCGAACTTCGGCCTTGAGCCAGACTTGGGCGTCGGGCGCTTCGACGACTGCGCCGTTTTCCAGTCGCAGCGGCGTTGCCGACCAATGCAGGCGGCCAAAGTTGACGGCCTGGCCGAGATCGACGATCCGGCTGAGGTAAACGGCGCGTTGCGGCACGCCCTCGGCGAAGATCTCGAAGCCGCCGATGGAACCCTTGAGCGCATGGGCTTGGACGCCCGCGCCGCCGCAGGTCGGGCAGATGTCAACCGCCTCTTCGTCGAGGACCGACAGTTGCCGCCGCCAGCGGAAGTAGCGCACGTACTGGCGGGGGAAATCGACGTGGACGGTGGGGTCGAGGTTTTCAGCCACGCTGGCCACCACTTGTTGGAAGGGTGCATAGCCGGCGGATCGCCAAGATTCAGGGCAGTTTTCCAGTAGCCAGACCCCTATGTTACTGGTACAGAAATCCTCACCGCCGGCTTTGCTGGCGGGGCCGGTTACGACGGGCTCGGATTCGTCGCCAATGGAGACGTCGAAAGCCGGGGTGGCATCGGTGTTCAGCGGGGTGCCGTCGGAGCGAAATCCTTGAGGGGGCGTATAGAACCCGAACTGCTGGGCGGGGACCGGAACGGCGGTGTCGATGGTATAGAACTGGTCCTGTATGCCTTCTGAGCGGGGTGCGTTGTAGGTGGTGGAGTCCGCATCGACTAGTAAGACGCCACTCTGAGTCGGGTCGCCGCCCCTGCCATTCCACCGCTTCCAAACGCGCGGCATATAGCCATCGACATAGCTGAGATTTCTTACGCCGGGAACGCGCCAGAACTGCCAGTTTTCCAGCAGGGGAAGGAGGTTTTGGTCCGGCTGTAGATAGCGCGGTTGGATCGAACCGGGGACGTTGGCAAAATCGACCAAAATTTGCAGAGAGTCGCCTCGGTCCCAAGCCAGACCGCTGCCGCCGATCTGCCACTTTTCAATCTGGGCGTGGCTAACCGTGGCTGCGAGGACCAGGACCAAGAGCCAAGCATCGCGCATTGGATAGTATCTCCGCTAGAAGTAACACTAACGGGGGAATATAAAGAACGAGATGACGTGGTGCGATTTTCTAGTCGGGTATCAGACTTCACTGGCGAGGATGCGGTCGATTACGGCTTTGGCGTTGCCGCACCAGCGCAGAACGATGACTAGCTCGCGCTCCGGCTCGACGAAGACGATGTTGCCGCCGGCTCCGCGCGCCGCAAAGCTGTCGAGGCAGGCCAGATCGGACATGTCGTGCTGGTGGTTGAGCCACCACAGGAAGCCGTATTCGGGCTTGATCGGGCAGGGGGCGAGGGAGTGATCAATCCACTGGTCGGAGAGGAGCTGGCGGTCGTTCCAGCGCCCTCGCCGCTGGAAGAGCAGGCCAAAGCGGGCGTGGTCGTAGGTGGTGATCCACAGGCCGCCGCCCCAGTGCGTGCCGCCGGAGACGGATTGGACCCGTTGGCCGCTTTCTTCGACCCAAGAGGTTTCGTATCCGTGCCATTCCCAAGTGGAAGAGGCCCCAGTGGGGTCCATGATGCGCTCTTTGAGCACAAGGGGTAAGGGGCCACGGAAAAGGCGCAACAGGCTGAGGGCCGTGCGGTTGACGCGTACATCGTTGTATTCCCAAAAGGTGCCGGGCGGTTCGAGAGCGCGGTAATTGTCGGCGCTAGAGGCCGCGCCGCCCACCGTGGCTTCGGCAGCACCTTGGCCTAGTTCACGGCCGCGGTCGATCCAATCGGGGATGCCGAAGAGTTCGCCTTCCCACTCGCTGGTTTGTTGCAGCAAATGACGCCAAGTGATGGACTGGTTTTGCGGGGCGTCAAAGCCGCCGTCCAAGATCGTGCGGCCGACGGGTTCGTCGAGATCGCGGATTAGTCCTTGGTCAAAGGCCACCCCGGCCAGCGCCGAGATATAGCTCTTGGCGCAACTGAACGTGACTTCGACGCTGTCGACCGGGCCGAAGGTGGCGACCAGATACCCTTGCCGCACGATCAGGCCGGCTGTGGGGCCGCGTTTTTTCAGGGGGCCTAAAGGGCGGTCGTTGGGGTGGCGGTCGCCCTTGGGCAGCATGTCGGCCAAATTGGTGGAGGCTTGGATCTCCTGGGTCTGGGCGAAGGCCAATGCCGCGGCTAGTTCGTCGGCGTCGAAGCCGGCTTGGGCGGGACTGCGTCGTTGCCAGTCGTGGGAAGTGGGACAGTAGTTGGGCATGGTATTGGTCAGGTGTTGGTGAGTCTCACCTATTCTCCTTTGAGGATGTTCACAACTCGGACGCCGCTGGCGCTTATTTCCCGAAGAGGACGCCGCGCCGCTCGATCTCGCGGTAGAACTCGGCGAATTCGCTGCTGCCGTCGTCGGCGATGACCTCGAGCGTCGAGTCGGCCTCGAAAAGGGGCAGTCCGGCTTGCCGGTAGCGCCCGTGGAAAGCGCTCCTGTTGCCGGCGATGTGCGCACTCTGGCCGCCGGAGCGGACATAGCGATAAAAGTGGCGAACCTCGTGTACCGTCGAGTAGGACACCGCGTACTTCTGCACTGCCGCCTCATCAATTTCGATACCCAGACCGGGCCCTTCGGGAACCGGGTAGTAGCCGCCCTGCACCTCGATCGGTCTCTTCAGTAGCTGACTCTGGTAGATGTTCATGCAGGTGATGGCCGGCCACCGGGCCTCGGGACAGACTGCCCCTACGTGAGCCGCCCAAGTTGTGGTGATGCCGGTACCGACCAACTGAAGCCAGAACGGCTTGTTGGCGGCTGCGACTACGGCCTGCTGTTGCATTAGCTGCGAGGCACCGCCCCCGATAATCAGGCCATCCGCGATGTCGTCGCGCAGCACTGTCATGATCGGAGGCCTGTCCACGTGCATGGCGATGGGCCGGTTGATCCGCGACCGAATCTGGAGGTTGCCGGCGATGTCCTCCTGCGGTATCGGGGTCTCGATCATCGCCAGTTGCTCGTACTGTTCGAGCGATTTTAGCAGCGGGACTGCATTGGCGGCATTCACCAGATGGCCGTTGAAATCGAGGTCGAGTTTAAATTGCGGCGGAACTACGCGCAGCACCGCCTGTAGGCAGGCGTGCAGGTCCTGCCACGGTCTCGTCTTGAGCTTGGCCGACATATACCCCTGCGCAACCGCCATCTCGCACTGTCGAGCCCAATCCTCTGGGCCCATGTCGCAGGTCCACCAGGAGATCGGACACCCGTTGCGTACCCGCGGCCCCAGCAGGTCGCAGATCGGGACGTTTTCGTTTTTCGCCACGGCATCGAACAGGGCGATCTGCACGCCGGCACCGAGCTCGTCGCGCCACAATAAAGCCGCTGCCTCTTCGCCAACGATGCGTTCTGCGATGTCGTCCGGTACCCGGGCATGGGTGGCATTCGGGATGGTCTCACCCCAACCGACAACGCCGTTGTCCAGCGTCAGCTTGCACACCTGAATGATCCGCCACGGCGCAATCCAGTATTGCAGGTGCTGACCAGCATACTGCTCAAATGGCACGTCGAGGTTGGTGAGTTCGACGCTAGCAACCTTCACGTTGGATCTCCTTGGTGACCGTCGGAGAGGTCGCGCTGGCGTACGAGGACTTTCATCGGTGAAGCTCCGGCATGGGGGGTTGCGTCAGCAGCCTGCACAGGGCGTTCAAAGTATCGAAAAATGCCATGGCGAACAATTCGCTTTCGACTCTGAGAATTCCCGTTTCCACGGGAGATAGAGTGACGACTCTACTTCAGCGACACCGCTCTCCTGCCTATGCCACCAATTCGATCCGATATTGCGGATGGCGGTCCATCTCTAGGGCGGCGTGGGCGAAAAAGGGATACACACTCCACTCGACGCAGGCCAAGAGATCGGGCTTGCCGTCGCCGTTGAGATCTCCGGCCCAAGCGCTGGGGCCGTGGATCGTACAGGCAATGGGAGTGCCGTAGCACTTGAATTGCCGGGGGGCTGCAAAAACGGGCTCTTGCGGTGAGCCGACATTGCGCAAGAGGTAGATCTCGCCAGTGCCGGCGAGATTGTAGATGAGATCGATCAAGCCATCGCCGTCCCAGTCGCAGGCGCGGAAGGATTCGGTCCAGTGTTTTTGCCGACCGACAATGCTATCGTCAATGGGGCGTCCGTCCTCCAATAGCACTGGGCCAGCCGCTCTGACCCGTGGCTGGCCATCATCGTGCATGTACTGAACAAAAAGCGTGGCCTGGCGCTGATAGCCGTGGGTGATGAAATCCATTAGGCCGTCGCCGTTCCAGTCGGCAAAAGCCGCGCCCGTGCGCCAGAAGAAAGGCGAGCGGGGGTCGGTCGGGTAGGGGTGATTGGGCAAGTCGGGGTCGGCGCTCAAAAGGCCCGATTCGGCTCGGGTCTGGGGCGAGTCGGGGAAGCCTTCCACTTCGATGAATTGGCGCGGCCCAAAATAAGGGACTTTGTCAGTACCTATATTGCGATGCCAGATAATGCGGTTGGTCTCGTTGGGCAGCATCAGGTCGAGCAGGCCGTCGCCGTCCCAATCGACCAGCACGGGATAGGGGTAGCCCATATTGTGCCAGTGATCGCCGCCCAGCAAATCGCCGCGCAGTACCCGGATGGGCCCCTCAGTGGAGGGGATCAATTGCGGTTCGTCAAAGGCGGGACGCTGGTTGTCGCCCCGGTTGTGCACCAGGCGCGGCCAGCCGTAGCCACCGCCAATGACCAGATCCCAAACGCCGTCATTGTCCCAGTCCGCCGCGCAGGGCCAAGCCTGATCGCTCCAGGAGACCGGGGGCGATGGGGCTTGGAGAGGGCCGCGCCTTGCTAGCTGGCTGGGACCAGTCAATTCGTAAAAGACTAGATGCTGATAGGTGTTGCACTGCAATAGGAGGCCGGGGTGTGGCGCTTGGCTGGCGGCTATTTGGGTGCAGTCCGCGGCGTCGGGTACGTTGGACAGGGCTTGGGGTGGGCCGTACTGGATGGGATTGGTGCCAGTGAGACAGCGCCGGTGGAGCGCGTGCGGCTGGTTCGGGGGCGGGTAGGCGGAAGCTCTCCCTTCTAGGCCGATCAGTTCCAAACGGCCATCGCCATCTAGGTCGAGAAAGGCGATGTGCGGGCCACTGCCCAAGTCTTGGGCTGGGCTGGGCTGGAAGGGAGCGCCGGTAGCCGCGAGATTGGCAATGAGGTGGCCGTTGACTACCAAATCGACCGCGCCGTTGCCGGTGATATCTTGCAGAAGCAAGTGCTCAATGGTCGCAAAAGGGGTCTCAATAGAGCCATAGGGGGCAAAGAGCGGCAGGTTGCCCTCGTCGCGCTGTCCCGTGTTGCGAAAGAAGGCGACCTGACTGCCACTGCGGTCGGCAAAGGCCAAATCGACCAGCCCGTCGCCGTCCATATCGGCAAAGGCGACCCGCACGTACACACCGGGAAAGTGCTTTAATTCGCCATCCTCGACATAGCGCAGGCGCGCCATATCGCCAAAGAGCAAGTCCTCTCCGGTGCCAATGCGCGGACAGCAGACCAAGCCGCTTATGGGCGCGCCGGGACGATGGTAGTAATTCCAGCAGCCCGCTAGGTCGGCTCGGCCGTCGCCGGTCAGGTCGATTAGATGCAGGGAATTGCTCAGGACCAAGGGGCGCGGGCTAGGGGCGTTGTAGCGCAGCAGGTCGCCGTTACCTACCAAGGGGACGTAGGACTGCGGCACTAGCGCTGGCCGGCAATCGGCCGTGGCAAAGCGGATTTCGTATTCAATGTGGTCGGGCTCGTCTATGGTCCACTCAATGCGGCCCCGATCGCCGTAGGTTAGGTCCTCGCTGCGGGCAAAAGCGACGGGTGTACCGCTGGTGAGATCGACTACGACAATAGAATTGGGGTCGAGTACGCCTTGGACTCCGGCCTGGGCAATGAGACGGCCAAAGTCGACGACGGGCGAAAAGGGAATGCGGCCCCAATTGCTGGGCAGGGGCGAAGTAATGGTGAGTCGGCAGCGGAGCACGGCTAGCGAGACTCGCACCTTTGCAGGGCCTGACCCATCGCGCGCTGCACTGCGGCCACGTACTGGTCTGTGGTACAGCCCCGCACGCGGGTTTCAAAGCCGTGGGTGCCAAAACCGGGGACAATCTCTGCGCGGATGCGCTTTTCTGGGTCGTTGAAGTAATAGGGCTGGGTGCGGCGCATGAACTCGGGCAGGTCCGTCCCCTCGGTGCGATACAGAGCCGGATTGGCCAAAATGACCTGGGGCTGGTCGCCGGGGGTGGCCGGTCGCCGGGGGACGGCCAGATCGCCCATGAGCACTTCCTCTTTCAGTTCGGGGGCCCAGTGGCTGATGGCATAGGTCGGACCGGGTTCGATCCACGGGCCAATGCGCCGCCGCACGACGACAAACTCGTACCACTTTTCCAACTCGTCCAGCAAGTGATGAGGTAGGCCGCTCTGATCCTGGTACTGGCTGCGGTCGCCTTGGGCGCGGAGGTGGTTGAAGACCATGAACCAATTGACCAGATCGCGGATGCCGCGCGGGACTTTGGTATAGCGCTCAGTGCCCCGAGGACTGCACACGTCCACCAGCACCACATGGGGCATGTGGACGCTCAAGTGGCGCATGAACTCGGGAGCAAAGCCATTGCGCTGAAAGCGCTCGGTATAGTGGGGCACGGTCAGGCGCATAGAGAGGTGTGAGGGGGTGCGCTCGTAGCGCACGGCAAAGTCGCCGGCCAAATGCGGCTCTAGGGGGTCGACGACAAAGAGGCGGCCGTAGCGCTCGTTGCCGACCACGACGATGGGCCTTTGGGTGTGGGCGCGGAAATGGCGCAGGAAATCGAGCAAGCCGCGTGCCTCCCACGCCGCTCGCTGGACTTCGAGGAGGTCTTGGTCGGTCAGGCAGCAATCTTCCTCTTGCTGGGGAGGGAGAATTTTCAAAGCGTCAAAGGCGCGCCGTTGTTCGACTTCGTCCTGAGGCCAGGTCGGCTGGCGTTTTGCCTCGGAGGCGTAGCGCCGGTACTCCAGTTCCCGCTGTAAAAGGTCGTCCGGGTCAAATTGCCCCAGAGTGGTTGCCCGGCGTCGCTGGTCCAAATCGGCAATGCGGGCGTGGATATCGCCGCTGGACAGGTGTTCCACCAAGGCCGGGGTCAAGGTCACGCCGTCGTGGTTTTGGGTGTTTATCTTGGCCATCCAGGCGGCTAGGATTTCGAGGCGTTCTAGAGCTTGGGCATAGGAGCGGTCGACGAAGAAAGGGGTCAAGTCTTGGGGGGGCAGTCTGAGGATTTGGGCTGTGGCCGGAGGAATGGACGGGTGGGACAAAGCGGCTAGCTCCTGTGGCCTGGACACTTGGAGAGGCGAGTGCCCTTGTTGGTGCAACTGCGGGATTCTCGTACGTTAGCTCTATCACATCTGCCCGGCGAGCGACGCGCCATGAGCGAAGGAAATATGGCGAAATTCAAGCTGGATAAAAAGAACTAGGAGTGCGCCATGATCTATAAAGTCGAGAAGGACCAGAGAGATTTAGCCGCTTTTGACGTGCTTGGTGCCACGGTGCAGGTTTCCGATCCGATTGTTGGCGTCGGCGACAAACTGTCGGCCGGTTTTACCGAGTATCTAGAGGCCAGTCGGTTGGTGTGGACCTTTGATTACGACGAGGTCTTTTTCATGTTAGAGGGGCACTTGGAGATCCAAGCCGAGGATCAGGAGCCGGTGGAATACGGGGCAGGTGATTTGGGTTATATTGAGAAGGGTACGCAGACGATCATCACCGTGCCGGAACGGGCCTATTTGCTGCATGTCACCCACCCAGCGTGGCGAGCCTAGGAGACAAGAGAGCGAATGGAAACGACACTGCGCCAAGCATACGACGAGCAGGGCTTTTGCATTGCCCGCAAGGCCATTGATGCGGAGCTGGCCGCCGAGACGGTGGAGCACGTCCACTGGCTGGTCAAAAAGAATCCGGGAACGCGCCCCGAGCAATTGCACCACGAACTGATGGTGGACGATCCCTTTATGCACCGCCTAGTCGCCGACGACCGGTTGGTCGATATTGCGGCGCAATTCCTCGGGCCTAATGTGGCCATGTTCGCGGCGCACTATATCGCCAAAAAACCCAGCACCGGCCAAGCCGTGCAGTGGCATCAGGACGGCTCATACTGGCCCTTGGAGCCGATGGAGGTCACCACGTTGTGGGTGGCCGGCACGGACTCGACGGTGGCCAATGGGTGTATGCGGGTTTTGCCGGGGACGCACACCAAGCGCCTGCTCAAGCGCAGCGAGATGGTCGATCTCGATAGGGATAAGTACGTCCTTGGTGTCGGGATTCACCCCGACCAAATCGACGATGCCGACGCCGTCGATCTGGAACTGGAGGCCGGAGATATTTCCATCCACCACCCCAATATCATCCACGGGTCCAACGCCAATAGTTCGGACCAATGGCGGGTCGGGCTTACCCTGCGCTACATTCCGACTAGCACTAGGGTCACGGTGGATCGCAGCCCGTGCATTATGTGCCGGGGCGAAGTGGTGCCCGAAGTGGGGAATAAGTACGCGCCGCGACCGCAGTACGTCGAAGGAGAACACATGCCCTTTGCCGGGTGCGAGCAATTCACTATTTATAACGTTAGAACGCACAATTCTGCAACCTCGGCAGACGGAGTATAATGCCCAAGCACAGCCGCAGAGAGCGAAAGCGGAAACGGTTAAAACAGCGGCGCGTACCGCCCAAGCATCTGTTGGCGCAGGCCCGACAGAGTTTAACTGAGGGGGATGGACGCAGAGCACTCGACCTGCTCAGGCAGGCCCAACACGGCGACCCCGCGCTGGAGGAACTGCCGCTGTTGCTGTTTTGTGCCTGCATGCAACGCGCCCGTCAGTTGGCGGAAAAGGGCTTGGCCAAAGAAGCCGCTGCGATGCGCACCTCGGCTGCACAACACCGAGTCTCCATTGCCTTCCAGCCGCTAGCCGAAGAAGATTGGCTGCAGTACATCCGCCACGCAGATGGGGCCGAAGCCTTGGCGGATTATGCGGACTATTTACAGGCCCAACGGTCGCCCATTCCCCAAGTCGAGCGGATGCTGGCAGACCGCCTCGTGATCCAACGGTGCTGGCAGGGCCTCGAAGTTTTTGCGGCGGATCATCCCCTGCGGCGCGACGCCGGGCAGGTCGAATCGAGTCTCGAAGCTATGGATGCCGGGGACTGGGAGCGGGCCGTCGGCCTGCTCGGAGGAATCGGTCGGCGCTCCCCGTTTGCGGCTTGGCGTCTGTTTTGCAAGGCCATGGTGTGTTTCGGCACCGGCGATGACGAGGGGTTGCGCCGGATTCTCGACCTGCTGCCGGCCGACTTTGCCCTGACGCACACGGTCGCCGAATGGCGACGCCTTTGCACCGGCGAAGGAGTGGCCGGGCCGGCGGCCGTGCAGCAAGCCCTAGGGACGGCCAGCGCGGCCTTGGCCGACCAACTGGGCGAGGCCATCCACAAAGGGCGTCTGCGCGATATCGAGCGACTTATCCCCGGCTTGGCTGTTGCCCTCTACCCCGAAGAGCCCCTCCAAGCTCAAATGGCCCTGCTGCAGGTGGTTGGGCTAGCCGTTCCTCGGAACAAAGTACCCATCGAGGCCATTCCCGGGCTGGTGCAGCGTCTGCTGCCGACTGAGCGGGTGGCTAGTGCCACGGCCCAGATTGGCTTGCTCATCCAGCAGCTAGCTCCCGACCGGTGGGATCCCGGTCCGGCGGCTGTGTACCTCGACCTGCTGTCCGTGGCGTTTCCCCATGCGCCAGATCGGGCCGTGGCCCGAGGCCGCGTGCTGGAGGCCATGGCCCGGACCGGCCACAAGGTCGGTCTTCAGCCCGACTTCCTGCCTTACGAAATGATCGAGTCGCTCGCTGCCCTGCTAGACGAGCGGCTCGACGATCCTGGGATGGTCTTGGCCCGGTTGATGACGGCTAGCCTCGCGGCCGATCCCGACAACCGCGCAGGCTATCGCTTTCTGCTCGATTTGCTGCGGGGCCACCCCGAGTACCAAGCCAAGTTTGAAAAGACCTTGTGCGCTATGGCGGCCCGCTTCCCAGACGATCCAGACCCCCACCTAGAGCTGGCGGCCCTCCACTATGCCAAGAATGCGTATCGCCGAGCCGAAAAGTCGCTGGCTGAGGGCCGCAAGTGCGCTCCCCACGACGAGCGTCTCTTGGATATGCAGGCTGTCGGCTTCCTCAAGTCCGCCGATCAGAGCCGCAAACGCGGCAGGTTTAAGCTAGCGGCCCAAGATCTCCAGCGCGCTGAGGACTTAGAACGCCCGCGGCTGGCGTTCGTCTTGCGGGTGAAGCGGCTCCTGCTGGCGGTGGTATCCGCTGGCGGGGACGCCGCCGAAATCGTCACTCCCCACCTAGAGGGCCTGCCGCCGAGTGCCCGACTCCGAACTTTGGCCCTGCTGCTGCACGATTTGGCGGAAAACAGCCATATCAAGAACGTCAAGCCCGAGATGGGAAATGCTCTGAAGGCGTTGCTCGATCGCCAGGCAACGATCTTGGAGCAACTCGGCCCTGACGCAGTGCTCGAACTCATCGCCCCTTTGCCCGCTGACTTCCGCATCCTCTACGACCGCCTCCAGACCGCTCCGGTCCTCGCCGACTGGTGGACCGCACTCATGGAGCGCCTCGAAGGGGATCACTTGCTCGCCTTCTTCGATATCCTGCTGGCCTGCGACCAGCACGCTCCGGTGCGCGCTGAAATAAACCGCCGCCTGCGGGGCCGCCCAAAGGCCCAACGCGACCCGTTGCTTCTGTTCTACTTGGCGGTGATCCGCTACCAAGAAGGCCAAGACTACGATTCGCGGCGCTTTGCCGAAGTCCTCGACGCGGCGGATGCCGCCGACCAGACGCGGCTGCGGGCGGCTGCGGTGCGGCTGGCCAACTACGCGCACGGCCCCTTGCGACAGGCCCTACAGCAGTTCCGTTTTGACGTGCTGGATTGGCCCGTGCCCCTGTTCGGGGGTGGGCTGCCGCTACCCGCAGACCTCCTCGGCGGGGAAGGCGGGTCGTTAGAGGGGACTTTAGAGATGCTGCTCGACGACGAGGCTGAGTCACCGGAGCTGAGCGATGGCGATCTAGCGGACGAACTAAGCGAGCTGGAGGGCTTCATCGACGAAAACAGCCTGCGCGGTGCCCCGCTGGCCGCATTGAAGGAATTTGCCAGCGTCCTCAAGTCTAGCCAGCAGACGCGGCGAGATCTGGAGCGGATTGGCCGCGAGTGCGAAGCGGCGGACCTAAGCGACGCCCTCTCGCCCGAACTGTACTTTCTACTTTTCGCTCGCAAAAAAAAGAAAAAACATCGTTGAGAAGCAGTCGCCCGACAGCAGCGTATCCGCAGATGAACGCAGATGTGAGGAGCGCACTTAAAATGTTGCGCCGGCTTCTGAGAGGAGCACAGACATGCTAGCTCATTATTGGGTCTTGGGACTTTCCCCGGCCGCGTCCCAAGAAGAGATTCGCCAGCGCTATTTGCAGCTAATCCGCACGCATCCGCCTAGCCGCAACCCCGAGCGTTTCCAGCAAATTACGGCCGCCTACGAGGCTCTGAAGGATGTGCGCTCCCGCGTGGAATCGGCCATTTTCGGGATGGCCCAATACGGCGACTTTGAATTGGCCCTCGCGGCTTTGGTCCAGGCACGTGCGGTGCAGCACAAGACGCCGGGATTACAAACGCTCCTCGCCGCAGAAGGCAAGGCGACGATGAAAGGCGACGGCAAAGATGGGTAGCAAGGGCGACGACTGGAAGCGACAGGCCCTAGCGGATTTTGGGCAGTGGCTGGACGAGTGCAACGAGGATCCTTTAGAGGCCGATGGCGAGGAAACCGCCGAGTGCGACCTGCGCGACCTGTTTGCCGAAATGGCCGCTCTGCGGCAGGAGACCCGCCGGCAGAACCGAGAACAGGCCAAGGCCAGTCGGGAACTGGAAAAGGCGGCGACGCTATACGAGACGGTCGCAGACTGGGCACAGCACTGGGAAGAGGATCTAGCGTCCTTTGAGAAGCGCGTCGCTAGGGCGGCCGAGGATCGCTGCCTACAGTCCTTTTTTGAGGTGCGCGACGCTTTGGTGCGCGGCCAAGCCGCGGCAGTCGAACTGCACCGACCACCGCGGCTGTTCCGGCGTCCCGCGCCGGGGGTCGCTGGGGTGGTACAAGGCTATGAGTTGGCCCTCAGACGCTTTGACCGGATGTTGGCCCAGTTCGGCGTCCAGCTTGTGCAGACTGTCGGGCATCCCTTTGATGCGCGCACGATGCGGGCGGTGGAGTCGCGCCGAGTCGCGCGGTTTGCAGACAATGTGGTCGTCGAGGAGTTCCTCAGTGGTTTTACGCGAGACGGCGATGTGCTGCGCTTGGCCGAGGTAGCCGTCAATCGCCTCGACATACAGGAGTGATTTCCATGGCAGCGGTTATCGGTATAGACTTGGGCACGACCAACTCGGAAGTGGCGATCATTTCCGGGGGGACGCCCCAGATCGTCCGGGAGGGCGATGAAGCGATTTTACCTTCGTGTGTGGGGCTCGACGAGACAGGACAAGTCATCGTCGGGCACCAAGCTCGCAACCAGTACGCGGTCGCCCCCGAGCGCACCGTGCTTTCTATCAAGCGCCTGATGGGGTCTGAGACCAAGGTGCCGATGGGGGCGGACGAATACACGCCGCAAGAGATTTCGGCCTTTATCCTCAAGGCGCTCAAAGAGCGGGCCAGTCGCGCCCTAGGGCGGCCGGTGTCCAAGGCCGTCATCACGGTACCGGCCTATTTCACCGATGCCCAGCGGCAGGCCACCCGGGAAGCCGGCGATCTCGCCGGCCTAGAGGTCGTGCGGATCATCAACGAGCCTACGGCCGCGGCGCTCAGTTACGAAAGCAGCAGCGAGGGACACCGCAAAATCCTCGTGTACGATTTGGGCGGGGGCACCTTCGACGTCTCGGTGGTGAGCATGGAAGCCGGGGTGGTCGAGGTCTTGGCTTCCACTGGAGACAACCACTTAGGGGGCGACGACTTCGATCAGGTCCTCATCGAGCGCCTCAACGTCCACCTCGAAACCGAGCTGGGCCTCGCCGACGGCCGCCAGAACCGCCTTTTGCAGGCGCGGCTGCGCCGGGTAGCCGAAGGGGCCAAAATCGAACTCTCGCATCAGCCATACGCCCGCGTGGAAGAGGACCACATCGCCTCGGTCAACGGCGAGGCGCTGCATCTTTCCTGCGAACTGAGCCGCGCCGACTTCGAGCGCGATCTAGAAGAGCCGCTCGCTCGCACCATGCAGGCCGTCACCGGGGCACTCAACGACGCCGATGTGCGCCCTAGCCAGCTCGACCGCATTCTGCTGGTGGGCGGTTCGACTCGCATTCCGCGCATTGCCCAACTCCTGGCGGAGCGCTTGGGACAGGAGCCGCACGGCGGCGTGGACCCGGATTTGTGCGTGGCACTGGGGGCGACGGTACAGGCGGGGATCGAAATGGGTCAGGCCGTGCCGGCCGTGCTGGTCGATATCACGCCCTATACTTTTGGTACCAGTGCCATGGGGGAACTCTACGGCATGCCCTACGCCCACCAATTCATTCCCCTCATCCGGCGCAACGCCAAACTCCCAGCTACGCGGACCGAGGTGTTTTTCACGATGTTTGAAGACCAGGAGACCGTGGAGATCAAAGTCTATCAGGGGGAAGATCCAGACGCCTTGCAAAACGTGGAAATCGGCACCTTTATCTTTGACGACTTAAATCGACAGCAAGACGCCTATGAGCAGGGCATCCTCTTTACCTACAGCTTGGACCTCGATGGCCTGCTAAAAGTTCACGCCGTGGAGCGGGCGACCGGCCGGGAAATCCACGGCACCATCGAAGATGCTCTGGGGCGTTCCACCGCAGAAGAACTCAGCGCGTCGAGGGAGCGAGTTGAGGCACTCTGGGGCGTAGAGGAAGGAGGGGCCGTGGAGGAGGCCGGCCACGTTGAGGTGCCCGCGGAGATGCAAGATACCCTAGCGCGGGCCGAAAAATCGCTCGATACTGCTCCGGCCGAAGATCGCGAAGAGATCGTCAATCTGATGGAGGATCTGCGCGACGCCCTACGGGCCGGGCAGGCCGCGGAGGCTGCCGATTTCAAGCGGGAACTCGACGAGATTCTCTTCTATTTGGAGTAGCCCGCGTGGAACGTTGTCCGACGTGCAAGGCCCCGTATCGAGGGGGCCTTTGCTGCCATCGCTGTCAGACCGATTTGCGCCAAGTGCTAGCGGTTGAACGCGCCGCCGGCCGCCATCGGCGTCAAGCACAGGCGGCACTTGAACGCGGTTGTGGCACGCAAGCCCGCGCCTGGGCCCGCCGCGCTTGCGCCCTCCACCGATCCCCCGATTCCCTAAAAGTGCGAGCACTAGTCGCGCTGGCAGACGGCGATTTCGCGCTGGCAGTGAGACTTTGGCGGGAAATTCGGCGACGCCGTGAGGCCGAGGTCTAACTACACGACACCAATAACTTGTTTTACTTGCCGAGCACGACGTTGCCGTCGGCGTCCACCTGCAAATGCAGCTTCTGGACTATACTGGAACAGGGGCCGTACATGACGGCGCGTTGCTCGGGTGTCATGCCCTCTACGATCGCCTCGTCCCAATAGACTTCCGGTTCGGCTAACTCGATGGAGACGCCACCGCGGGTGGCGGTGCGGCTTGAGTACTTGTAGAGGGCAGAGCGGCGCGGTGCCTCGCCTTGCCAAGGTAGGGTGCCGTGGGTCTGGGCTCCGTCCATAAAGAAAATGACGTCGCCGGCTTTGAGCGCGGGCTGGTGAACCACGTCCAGCGGCTCGTCGCAGGAGCGCACGCCGGCAGGCATGGGGAATTTGGCTTTGTGGCTGCCCGGTACGCAGGCGAAACCGCCATCGCCAGCGTTGCAGTCGGCCAACTGCCAAGTCACGGTGACGCCAGCACAGTAGGACTGGCCGTTCTGGTGGTGGTAGGCCACGTAGGGTCTGTGGGGCTCGCCCGCACCGTGGAGGATGAGGCCCTCGGTCCCTTTGGGACTGTAGGAGACCCAGGGGCCGTGATCGTGGCGGAAGCCTTTGCCGCACATTGCGTTGAGTCGGCAGACGACTTGGGGATGTACCAGTAGGCGGCGGAAGGGTTCGCAGTGGGGATGGGGCAATTTGAGCAGGTTGGGGAGGGTCTGTTGGCCGGTGCCTTGGAGCGCGTTCGACCTGCCTTGGGTGCCGCCGTTGTCTGGGCCTTGCAGCATTCGGTCCATGCAGTGATCGACAGCGGCGTTGCAAGCGCTTAATTCCTCGGCGGTGAGGACGTTGCGGACGACCAGATAGCCGGTGAGATCCCAGAAATAGCGTTCGCGTGTATCCATTTTAACCCTCCGCAATCAAGGTTTTTTGGCCGTCGGATTCCAGCAGGGGCAGCCCCTTTTGGTGGACGCCCGGCCCGTAGAGGACGGCTTGTTCTTCAGGCGTGAGTTCATCGGTCCAAGCGCCGTAGCGCGCCTGTGGCGTGAAGTATTTGCCCGTGGCTCGGGCCGCGCCCCGGGAAGCGTATTTGTAGAGCACGGAGCGCCGCTGCGTCTTGCCCTTCCACGGCAGGGTACCGTGGGTGGCGGTCTCGGAGAAGAAGAGGACATCGCCGGTGCGCATGGCGGGTTGGACCACCAATTCTCCGTACTCTGCGAGCGAGCGGATCTCGGGCGGGGTCGGCTCGCAGGTTTTGTGGCTGCCGGGGATCACGGCAAAGCCGCCGTCTCCGGGGTTGCAGTCGGTTAGTTGCCAAGCCACGGTGATGCCCCGGCAATAGATTTTGCCGTTTTGCTGGTGATACCAAGTGGCGGGGCTAAAAGGCTCGCCCGCGCCGTGCAGGTAGTGCCCTTCGGTGCCCTCGGTGGCGCTGATGAGCAGGGGGCCATGATCGAGGCGAAAGCCCGGGCCGCTGAATTCGTTGAGGCGAGAGACGACGGTGGGATGGACCAGCAGGCGGCGAAAGGGTTCGCGGTAGGGGGTCGGCCAACCGAGCATGCCGGAGAGCTGCTGGCGGCTGGTCGTGCCTTGCAGGGCGCTTGAGCCGCGGGCGAGGGAGTCGGGATAAACGGAGATCTGGTCGGCGAAGTGGTCGATGGCGGCGTTGCACTCGCTTACTTCCTCGGCGGTGAGGGCGTTGCGGACGACTAGGTAGCCGCGCAGGTCGAAGTAGTATTTTTCTTCTTCTGAGACCGTGTAGAGGTGTTTGTCCACGGCTTTGCTCCTTTGTAGTACTCTGTTCACGTTCTGATTTTCGGGCGACCAAGGATCAAGATAGCACGCTCGCTATCTTCACGCGAAATCCGCTCTCCACAAATGCACGGCCCTTGCTGCAAGCTGCCGTTGCCGTTCATCTATCAATTCGGGCGTCCATTGCTCGGGCGCTATTGCTGGGATCCTCTTGGTGAGGACATACGAACTTTTGTTGTACGCGGCACATTTGTCGGCGTACGCGGCATTGCCAACGGTTCGATTAGCCGCGGCTTCGAGAAGGGTAAGATTGCCGAGGCGGTATGCCGACGCGTCCCACTGTTCGGATGCAAAGGTCTCGCTCCAAGTCTCGGCCGGGTTCTCCGGCAAGATGTGCTCAATTGTGCCGGGGTCTGTGTCTGGGTCACAATAGCGGTCGGCAGCATCGCCTTCGAGTCGCGCGAGGATGTATTTCGCCAATTTCTTCCTCGGGCCGCGAGTAGGTACGCTGAAGAGGGCAAAATCTTGGCGCGTCTTCTCGTCTTCTACGTAGATCGACTTCAGGCGTTCGAATACTTCCGCCGGGCTGGCAGCTCTGCCATCAATCACCGCCTTGGCAGCATGGTGATACACAGGTTCGAGGTCATTCGTGTTGAGGCGGCTGATTGCGATGTAACGGAACGAAATCACGCTGACGAGTTTCAGAATGCGGACGAAGTCTTCGCTTGAGAAAGATTCCCATGCGGCGAACAGCAGCGGCATCGCTTGGCGTACTTGAAAAAGGTTTAGCTCACGGATGAATGCCTTTGCTGCAGGCAATTCCATCCAGTAGCTGTGATTCGGGTCCGAAGCCGCCGCAAACAGCTCCGCTCGCGTCTCCAACTCGTCGAGGAGCATAAAGACATCTTGCGTCGTCTTCGTCCGCTCGCGCACTAATTTGAAAAGGCGTTGGCTTCGAACCTGCGGTAGCTCGCAAAGCATGTGATAGCGGAGGAATTCTGGAAAACGCGCTTGTTCTACGGTTTCAATGAGTGCTTGCCAGCGGCGCTGGAGTGCTTCTAGGTCGGCGGGGACGCGCACTAGCGAGAACAAATAGTTCTTGAGCAGGTCCGTGGTCGTCAATTCTAGGCCGCGCGCGTTGAGTGTCTCAAAAACGGTATAGGCGTTTAGTTCGTCATCTACCGTGATCAGAATGAACAGGAATTGGCGGGCCAGAGTTTCGGAAAGGAGGCTCGCGATGCCTCTTCCGTCGTCTTGTAATTTGTCCTCTTCGAGGCAGCCCCTGAAGTAGAGGAAACATTCCCAGAGTAGCCGGTTCGATTTGGGCAGCCCCCTCGGGTTGAGTGGCTTCCTGAGTTGAACCAGGTAGTCTTGATAAAAGGGGTTATCCGTCTCGTTCAGGTACAGCCGCGTGCTCTCGGTGAGCGATGCCGGATCCTTTTCTCCGATGAAGCGATTGCGAAGCTCTCGCCCACGTTCCCTGTTGGCATCGGCCTCGATGCCTTGGGCGGCCATCGCCTGCAACCTGTCGATCACAGCGAGGGCAAACAGGCTCAATGTGGCTAGGCGCTGCTGGCCGTCGATAACCAAAAATTCGCGGTCGCTCCTTCCTTCGACGACCAAGGCACCCAGATAATGGCGGTCTTCCGAACGAGGCCGTAGTTCGACGATGTCGTTCCAGAGATCCTCCCACTGCTCTTGCGACCAAGAGTAATCGCGCTGGTACGGGGGTACGCGGTATAACTTGCCGTTGCCGATCAACTCCATGTCGTTGATCGTGCGAGTGTTGAGGATGTTTGCTGTCGCCATTGAGACCTCTAGCCGCTATCTATGCTATCCCAAAGGTACCATAGTGAGTGGTTAGTGGCCAGTTCGCGGGCGACGTTGGCTGAGGTGCCGAATGGGGTGGTTAAACCCTCCCGGGAAGAGACCTACCCCGCACCTGCTTAAAGGGCGGCATCTTGGGCGCGTCGGTGACGGCCTCGTCGCGCCAGGAAGTCGCGCGCATGTAGTGTACGGCATAGCCCCTGCGCCGCGTGCCGGTCAGATTGGCATTGCTCTGGTGCAGCGTTAGGCTGTGGTGGAAACTGATGCTGCCGGCGCGCAGGGGAGCGGGCCGGATGGGCCAGCCGCCGCTTTCCAGATCGGCGACAAAAGGAGCCAAGCGCTCGCCCCGCAACATGCCCCAGCGGTGAGTGCCCGGGGCAAAGTTGAGGCAGCCGTTGTCGAGGGTGGCCGCGTCAATGGCAGTCCAAGCGGAGACCAAGTCCATGGGGAAAATGTCGCGCCAAGAGGCCGAGTCTTGATGCCAGCCCTGCGCCGAGCCCGTGCGCGGAGCTTTCATAAAAAGCTGGTCGCCGTACATCTTGATGTCGGAGGTGCCGAGCAGGTCGGCGATGATGTCGGCGATTTTGGGGTGGGTGACGTGGGCCCACATTACGTCGTCGTACACCGCTATGTTGTACAGTTTGCGTACGGATAGCACTTGGTCGGTGACGGCTTTTTCGCCGCGGCGGAAGACGGGTTCGAGCTGGATGCTGGTATCGGGGATGTGGTCGAGTTCGCCGGTGGCGATGCGGTCGGTATGGGCCGCTAAAGAAGCGACCTCGTCGGGGGTCAGCACATCTTCGACGGTCAGGCAGCCGTCGAGGTAGAAGCGTTCGACTTGATCGGGGGTGAGGTGGCGCAGGGTTTGTTGGGTCACGGGACGGTCTCCTCCTTTAAGTTAGACCGATAATTCTCCGCCCAAGCTTTGAGCGGAATATCCTCGTCTTGGGGTCGCCAATAGCACGACACTGGCAGCACCAAGGGGGCGTCGCCATGGCTTATCCTCTGAGACGTTACTTCCACATGCAGAAGCCGCCGTCCACCACCAAGTTGTGCCCAGTGATATAGTCGGCGGCGGGCGAGGCCAAAAAGCGCACCGCTCCCTTTAGGTCCATGCCGTCGCGGCCCATGCGGCCCAAGGCGGTGGCGTTGCTGTATGCGTCGATAAAGGCTTGGGGTTGGCCGCGCTCAAAGCCGCCGGGCGAGATGGCGTTGACCCGCACTCCCATAGGAGCTAAATAGGCGGCCGCGTCCATCGTCAGACCGATGACGCCGGCTTTGGCTGCGGCGTAGTCGAGCGGTTGCTGGCCCAAGCCAGTGTGCTCGTACATGCGGCGGTCGCGGCCGACTAGACCGGCGATGGAGGCGATGTTGATAATAGAGCCCGAGCCTTGTTCGGCCATGATGCGGCCGAAGATCTGGCAGGAGAAGAGGGGGCCGGTCAAATTGGTGTCGATGAGCAGGCGGGCGTCTGCTGGCTCGCGCTCGAACGGATCGGTGGTAGAAAGCCCCAAGCCGCCGCCGGCGTTGTTGACCACCACATCGACGCGGCCTTGCCACTGGTGCACGTCTTGGGCTAATTGGCTGAGGGCGGCGTGGTCGCAGATGTCGAGGGCGGCGCTGTACACCTCACAGCCGTAGGTCTCTTTGAGATGATCGGCAGTGGCTTGGGCACTGGCTTCTTGGCGCGACGTAATGGCTAGATGGCAGCCGGCGTCGGCTAGGCTCTCGGCCATGTCGCGGCCCAAATCGCGGGCTCCGCCAATCACCACGGCAACTTGGCCGGTCAAGTCGAAAAGTTCTGTGCTCATGGGGATGCTCCTGGCGCGGGCAATATAGGCGTCTGAAGGTGGGGGATCAACCAGATAGAGGCTCCCGATAGGTCATATTCGGCCGCTGATCCCAGCGGAACTGGTCGGGCGCGTTGGTCTGTTCGGCCCAGGCGCGGATCAAGTCGATATCCGCCTGCCGTGCCTCTAGCCGCGCCGCGACATGAGCCGGATCCCATCCGTCTAAGACTAAGTTGGTCAACTCGGCTACCAACTCTTGGCATTCTGGGTCGGTGGCCCGGTCCACTCGCTCTTGGGGGTCCTCTTCTAGGTTGAACAACTGGGGGCGCTCTCGCCAGTGGTAGATCAGCTTCCACGGCCCGCGGCGCACCATGCGCTGCACTTGGCCTTCGCGCAGGGCGTATTCCGAGAAGGCTACGTCCTCCCAATCGCTCTGTCCCGTGCGCAGCAACTCCAGCGCCGACCGTCCCGGCGAATTGGGTAAGGGTGGGGCACCTAGGGCTTGGAGCATGGTAGCGTTGAGGTCCAAGGCGCTCATGACCCGGTCGCATTGCGTCCCCTCCGGCAATACGCCGGGCCAAGAGAGAATGGCTGGCACTTTGGCCGACTCTTCGTAAAAAGTCCGCTTCATCCACAAGTCGTGCTCGCCGACCAATTCGCCGTGATCCGAGCTGTACACCACTAGGGTATTGTCGGCCAAGTCATTTTCTCGCAGGGCCGTTAAAATGCGGCCGATCATGTCGTCCATTGCGGCGACCAAGGCCCAGTAAGCGGCCCGAGCGTTGAGCACCCATTCTTCGGGTATCTCCTGCAATCCGCCGTGGGCTCGCCACCAATGGATCGCCGGATGGAGGTGATCGCCGAAAGGCTCGCGCACTGTGGGTGGGCGAATTTTCGCTCGGTAGTAATCGTACAGAGGCCGCCGCGCCAAATAGGGAGAATGCGGTAGCATAAAGCCGATGCTGAGGCTGAAGGGGACTTCGGATTGACCGGCGCGCTTCTGCACTCCCATTTGATTTAAAAAGTACACAGCCGCTGCGGTCACGTCCTCGTCGTGTACTTGGTACGAGCTCTGTCCCGGTCCGGCTTGTTCTAGACTGCTGCGGCTCATGGCTGGTGCTTGTCCCCCGCCGGGCCAATTGGAGGAGTGGTCGCCCACCGGCCTTGCGATGTAGCCGTGCAGTTGGTCGGGACCTATGGAGTGCATGCGGCCGATCAGCACGGGCCGATACCCAGCCGCTCCCATGGCGTGGGCCATCGTCGGCACCCCCGAATTGAGGATCTGATTGTTGGTCCACACTTCAATGTCGCTGGGGTAGCGCCCCGCGAGCATGGCCATGCGCGAGGCCACGCACACCGGCGACGGGCAGTACACTTGGGTGCATTGCACGCCCTCGGCAGCGAGGCTGTCCAAATGCGGTGTCTCCACCACCGGATCACCGGCGCAGCCCATGACGTAGGGATTGTGCTGGTCGGAGTGGATGTAGAGTAGATTGGGGCGCTGTTGCATGAGAAAGCGTCCTCCTGTTCACAGTTCGGGCGGAGTCTGCCACGCCTCGTCCAGTCCTGCGGCAGAGTCTCGTTCTTGGCTATTCTTTCATCGCCTGCTGAATTTCAGCCAGAGTTGGCTCATCCCCAGGCTGCGTTTCTTTTAGAAAAACTCCGAATTTAGCGAGTGCGAGATCTGGATTTTTTCCACTCAGACGACTTTTCATCCACTCGATAGTTTCATCCTGTTGGACAGCCGCTTGAAGCCAATAGTTTACCAGACTGTTAAAAGACATGTTTTTCTTTTTGGCCAGCCGCATCGCTTTGTCTTTTAGTTCATCTGGCAATCTTACAGAAATCGCGCTCATGGTCTTTCTCCATTGGCTATAGATACAGATCGCAGAACTGTTGAGGGGTCAAAATCACAAGGTCTGGAAATTTCAACTCACCCCTCTGAAAGTCAGTAGTATTTTTAGTCACCACCAAAGCGTTGGTTGCAACAGCCGCTTCTAATACAAAATTATCTTCTTCATCAGGTAGGTTTGGACGCCATAAATAAAATACTTCAGATTGATAGGCAAGTGCCAGCAATGCGGACTAGCGGCGGCGTTGCCAAATTGTCCTCCTATAGAGACAAACGGGCCCAGCGCACTTCCATGCAGGCGTCGTCGCCGGCGTAATAGACGACCATGACGTCGCCGTCGGGCAGGGCTGCTGAAAAGGGTAGGCCAAAACTCCACAAGCCCATTTCGGCCAGCAGGTCGCCGGTGTCTCCTTGGCCGGCAGCGGTTTGTGAGGATTCGACTGTCTGGCGGTACAGTTCTACTTCGGTGGTCGCGTCAAAAGGGGCGTCTGCCGCCGGGGCTAAGCGGGCGCGGATCGAGTGCGACTGGAAGCGATCGACCCAAGCCAAGACCACGCGGCCGTCGGGCAAAATGGCTGGATGCGCGGCTTGGTCTGGAAAACCGAGATCATCGGGGGCAGACCAAGTCGCGCCTTCGTCTGAGCTGAGGTGGCGCTGAATGTTGAGGTATTGGGTCGTCTGCCGGTCGTAGGTCCAGGTGAAGGTGACTACGCGGCCGTCGGGGGAGACGCCAGCGCGCTGGTCCCAGTTGAAGATGCGGCCGGTGGGGTCTTGGCAGGTGGTGACGGGATCGCTCCAGGTCTGGCCCTGATCTTCAGAGTACAAATACACCACTCGCTGCAGCCACTGGCCCCGGTCCAAATAGGTTTTATTGGTCTCGATGCTCAAGGCCAGCCGACCGCTGGGCAGGATGAGTACGGGGTTGGTCAGGCTGGGCGGGCCAACATCCGGGGGGACGGGCACGACGCGCCAGTCGGACCAGGTGCGCCCTAGGTCGTGGGAATCGGCCAAGACGATCTCCATCGGCAGGCAGCCTTCGGTCTCTTCGTTGAAGAGTGGTTGGCCCGGATAGGTCTGGCGGTCCACCCACATGGCGGCGAGCAACAAGTGGCCGTTGCCTAGGTCGGTGATATAGCCGACCCTGATCGAGCCGTTCAGCCCGTTTAAGGTCGTGGCAAAAGGGGTTGCGGGGTCGCTCCAAGACTGCCCGCCATCGTCCGAGCGCTTCAGTTCGATTGTGCCGTCCGCTGAATCCTTGGTGCTGCCGACACGATAGGTGGACAGCAGCGAGCCGTCGGCCAGCGGGATGAGTGCGGGAAAGGTCGAAAAGGCGCGCGGCGTATTGGGTTCGCCGCGGTTGATGATGCCGCGATTGGTGATTTTCATTTTGACGCTCCAAGTTGGTCGCTTTTCATTGTGCGGTGCGTATGTCTTAATTATTTGAAAAGGTCGCGAGTATAATAGCGATACTCGTGCAGGGTGGACAATGCCATAGAGAGGAGAATCTCAATGCAGCAACCCCATTACAATAAAGACTTAGATGTTCGCCAGATAGGACCAGAGGATTTACCCCATGCCCGCTTAGTGGCCGGACGCGCCTTTATGGAACACGCCGAAGATTGGTACGGGGAGGATGAGACGGCGCTGGCTGGCTTTGATGGGGAGGGGACTATGGTGTGCGCCTTGGGCTATCAGCCCGAATCGCTGTGGTGGGGCGCGGCGCAGATTCCGGCTGGAGCCATTGGTGGGGTGGCTACCGATCCCAAGCATAAGCGGCGCGGGCACGCTGGTGGACTCATGGTGCAGGCCATTCACATACTGCGGGAACGCGGTTGCTGCGTCAGTCCGCTGTGGCCTTTTTCCTTCAGGTGGTACGGCAAGTTCGGGTGGGCTTGTCCAGCGCCGAGATTGGAACTGAGAGTATGGCCGGATTTGGTCCGTCAAGCTACGGCGACGGTGGGGGAGGTGCGGCGGGCGACTGCGGAGGACGCGAGTGCCGTACATCGGTTGCACACCGAGGGAGCGCAACTGCGGAATGGGCAGTCGGTGCGCTCGGAAGCGTTTTGGCAAAAGGAGGATATAAGGCGCGAGCTTTGGGTGCTGGAGGGGGAGGGTGGAGCAGTGGATTGCTCGGCTCTGATGTTAATAGGGGATATGGGGCGCGGCCAGGGCAAACGCATTACCGTGCGGGAGTTGCACGGGGCTTCTTTTGCTGCCCAATTGAAATTTGTACGGTCTTTGGCCGATATGGACGGGGTAGCTGCCCTGAGACTCGAATTGCCGCCTGACAGCTTACTGCTCCGCACTTTTCCAGAGCGTTTTGATGCTTCCGTCGAGCACGACCTAGCGTTGCGCGTACTGGACGTAGCCCAAGCGCTAGCGCATCTCAAGCCACCTGAAAATTTGCGGGCGACGGTCTCGTTTGAGGTCGCCGATTGGGTGGTGAATGCCGACAAGCCGCTGGCCGCGACGGTGCAGGCTGAAGGTGGACAAGTGCAAGTTTCGGAAAAGGCGGATAAAGACGCGCTGTGTTGCGATATTAACACTTTTACCCAATTGTTTGCCGGTGGCTTGACCGTGGCTCAAGCGCGGGCTATGGGGCGTTTGACCGGCGGTAGTTCGGCGGTGGGGGCGGCCTGCGATGCGTTGTTGCACGGGCGGGTGCCGTACCGTTCCGATGTCGAGGCAGGGTAGGATCAGACGCATAACTTGCGGGAGGAGAAATTATGGTTTTAGCGACAGAGACGCATTTGCGGCAGTACCGCGAAGAAGGGTATTGCCTAGTCGAAGAATTGATCCCGGACGATCTGATCGAGGCCGCTCGCCAGCGCACTATGGAAATAGCCGGGGACTTACCCGACTGGTCGGAGAGGCATTTCCAAGTGCTTGATCCAAGCCGTTATAAAGCCGCTGGGGGCAGTCCGCTGCCGGGCGGTATTCAGCAGCCGGCCAGCCAGGAGGAGGTGTTCGCACAGGTCGCCGACCATCCGCGCTTGGCCGAAGTCATGGCGGGTCTGCTGGAAGGGCCAGTGGAACGGTTTACCGATCAGATAGGGGTCAAGCACGCCGCGATCGTCGAAGAGCAGGGGGGTCGCAGCTATTTCCATCAAGACTCGTTCTACTGGAAAATAGCGCCAGAGTTGGGGTGCAACTGTTGGATTCCCTTGACGGAGGTCGGAGTAGAAGCCAGCGCCTTGGCCGTGATGCCGACCAGCCACCAGGGTTGGCAGCTCATCGAGCACGAATCGTACTACGACGATCCGCCCATGGGCCACGTGGGCGACGACGGCTTCCAGCCTTTCAAACGCCATCGAGTGCCTCTAGAGCAGGTGGATTTTGATCGGGAGGAGCTAATCGCCACTAGGCCGGGGGATGGACTGTTCTTCAGCAATTACACCTGGCACCGCAGCGAGCCGAACCGCAGCGGCCGGTCGCAGGCTTTTTACGCCATTGCGTACCAGCGCCGGGCATAGCATTTGACGCGGCACGCATCTTTCCCCGAATCAGACAGTTTCTACGGCTGAGTGTCCGCCGCCACTGACGGCGCGATAGCCCCTCTTCGATCAACAGCGCATTCAACAAGCTGCATCGACATAGCAGTTTGCTTGACAGACGGGCATTAAGTGGTATTTTGGAGTTAATAATTCCAAAAAAGAAGTAAAAATGGAAATAAAGAGGCGATTTTTCCAGGCATCGGAGACCAGTTTTTTTCTTTTTGGTCCTCGCGGCACAGGCAAATCGACCTGGCTCCATGCCCATTTGCCGGACGCCTTGCTCGTGGATCTGCTCGCTCCAGAGACCTATCGGCTCTACGCGGCCCGGCCCGAACGCCTGCGGGAGCTTATCGCCGGCAATCCCGCCAAGGACACTGTCATCATTGACGAGGTACAAAAGCTCCCCGAGTTACTCGACGTAGTCCACCAGCTCATCGAGCAGCACAGATCGCTCAGGTTCGTCCTCACTGGCTCTAGCGCGAGAAAACTGAAACGCACCGGGGTTGACCTACTGGCTGGACGAGCTGTGCTCAAGACCATGCACCCTTTTATGGCCGCTGAACTCGGGGCTACTTTTGACCTAGCGCACGCCCTGCGCTTTGGGCTTGTGCCCTTGGTTGTGGATTCAGCATCTCCGGCCGAGGCGCTCGGCGCGTATGCCGCTCTTTACCTGCGAGAAGAAGTTCAGATGGAAGGCTTGGTGCGCAACGTCGGCAACTTCTCGCGCTTTTTGGAAGCCATCAGCTTTTCGCATGGATCGGTCCTGAGTGTTGCTGCGGTCGCTAGGGAGTGCCAAGTCGAGCGGAAAACCGTTGAGGGGTACATCGACATTTTGGAAGATCTGTTGTTGTGTTTTCGGGTGCCGGTGTTTACCAAGCGGGCCAAAAGACACCTGATCGCCCATCCTAAATTCTACTTTTTCGATGTCGGCGTCTTCAAATCGCTGCGGCCTTCCGGCCCGCTAGATCGCCCCGAGGAAATACACGGCAGTGCTCTAGAGGGACTGGTGGCCCAGCATCTGCGAGCTTGGAACGCGTACGGCGACGAGCATTACACCCTGTTCTTTTGGCGCACCAAGTCGGGAAGGGAAGTCGATTTTATCCTCTACGGTTCGGAAGGCTTTTGGGCCATAGAAGTCAAAAACACCCGCACCATTCGCCTGAGCGATCTCAACGGTCTGCGCGCTTTCAAACAAGACTATCCCGAAGCCGAGGTATGCTTGCTGTATAGGGGCGATGAGCGGATCGAGATACAGGGAATACGCTGCCTGCCCTGCGGCGAATTTTTGCAAGAGCTAGTGCCGGGCCGGCCTTTGCTAGCCCACACCTATTGACCTTTCACACAGGAGCCTGCACCATGACCGATTCCGCCTACCGCATCGCCCCGCCCGGCTTTACCGACGACGAGTGGGAAACCTTCAACCGCGAGGGGATCCTCTTCTTTGAAGACGCCCTCGACCAAGCGGCCATCGACGAACTCACGGCCGCGGTCGATCGCGTTTGTCAATCCAGTCCCAAATACCGGGAAGGGGAGACCTTTGGCTGCCAAAATATCGTCGAGCGCGATCCCGCCTTTGCCGCGCTCATTGATCACCCCCGCCACATTGGCTATGCCTACGACCTCTTCGGCGAGTTGCTCAAGCTGCACCAGAGCCAGTTTTTTATCCGTCCGCCCGGCGGCGAACGCTACAATATCTGGCATCCGGATGGTGCCCGCGCCGTGCCGTACGGCACCTTCTCGCCCGATTTGCCGCTGCAAATCAAGATCGGCTTCTGGCTGACCGACCTGCCACGGGCCAAAATGGGCAACCTAGTGGTCCTGCCCGGCAGCCACCGCAAGCAATACGTCGATGAGTACGACAGCCACGAGCCGATCCCGGGCGAACGGGTGGTCTGCCCGCGCAAGGGCACCATGACCTTTATGCACTCGAGCATCTGGCATCGCGTCGAGTCTAACGAGAGCGACGTGGTGCGCAAGAATATCTTCTACGCCTATTGTCCGGCTTGGGTCACCCCAGCCGACCGCCTCCAGTCCGATCCGGCTTGGCTTGAGACGCTCAACCGCGAGCAGCGCATCATCATGCGTTCCTACACCAATGCGTATCACAACGCCAAACCCCCGGCCTCGGACTTCCCGCTCTTCCTTGACCGCGAAACCGGCTTAGACCGCGACCGCGATGCCTACCGCGACGATGTGGCGTTGCACCGCCGCAAGCGCCGCACGTGGGCCGAGCGCAAGCGATCCGCCTAGAGGCTGTCGAATGGCCGGTGGCTAGTTTGACCACTGACCACTGAATTTCAGGCTTCAGCCCGCTTTTCAAATAACCACGTCCCGATCCCCATGGACGCCAGTCCGACGAAGATCGAGTACGCGAGGAACATGAAATTGACCTCAAAGGAGTCCGGATCTATTCCTATTGGCTCGTCAGGACCGTCGTAGTCGCTCCAGATTGTAATTTCGTACGTACCGAAGATCTCAGGTAAGTCGAGCACATCGGGTATGGTACTAAGGTAGAAGTACAACACGCCTAAGATGAATGCGGTAGAAGCAAGGCCAGCAAAGCGCCGCACCACTAGCTTCAGACCGGCAGCACCGCCAGCAATGCCCATCATCACCACCATAGCCGACAGATAAACCATGCCGCTGACAACTAGGATATCCACCGCGATGCCGCTAAACGGGGGGGGCCTAAACTGTGGGTGGTCATGCTGGGCTGCGAGTGCGAGTTCATGCAATTCACCAAGGACGGCGATGAAACCGGCGCTACTCAACGCGAATAAGACGATGCCGAGCGTCGCCACGGCCGCGGCTTTGGCCGCAAAAATTTGCGTGCGCGATACCGGCAGAGAGAGAAGCAGATAATGGGTCTGGCCTTTTACTTCTTGGGCGAACGAGTGGCTGAGTACAAAGGGCAGGATTAGTAAAAACGCATAGGGAACCAAGCTCCACAGGAAGTGGAGAGAGGGGGGCTGCCCGTCGTCGAACGACAGCACCGCAACGAGTTCGAGAAAGACCGTCAGCAGCGGCAGCAAAACGAACAGGGCGCGGTTGTCCTTTATTTCTTTTATATACAGCGTCTTCCAAGTATTCACGATACCACCTCCTCAAAAATGTCGCTGAGCGACATGCCGCGATTTTGTCTCAATTCTTCGATGTTGCCGCTGACTGCGATCTCGCCGTGGCGTAGAAAGGCGACCTCTTCGATTAGTTCTTCCACCTCGCTGACGAGATGGGTCGAGATCAGGATCGTCTGCTCGCCGACGCGAAACTCACTGAGCAAGGTCTCCAAGATGCGCCGGCGCGACGGCGGGTCGATTCGTCCCAGCGGCTCGTCCATGAGCACCAACTCGCTCGGCCACGAAAAGGCGGATACTACTTTTAGCCGCGCCCGCTGGCCATCGGATAGGGTGCCGACTCTCCGGTGGCTATCGACGTTCATCAGGCCGAGCAACTCGTGGGATTTGTCCATGTCCCAGCCTGGATAGAATGCGGCTAGGAATTCGAGCTGCTCGGTGACGTGCATCCAGTCGTAAAACGGGCTGACCTCGGGCAGGTACGAAGTGATGCGGCGCGTTTCGACGCCGACCGGTTGGCCCGAGATGCTGGCGCTGCCCTCGCTGGCGTGGGCGACACCGGCGAGGATTTTGAAGAGCGTGCTTTTGCCGCTTCCATTTTCGCCGAGAATGCCCATTACCCGGCCTTTTTCGACGGTTAGGGAGATACCCCCGAGGGCCGTCACGCCGGAGTATCGCTTCCACAGGTTCTTTACTTCTATCATAGCGTCACCTCCTCTGAAATTTCGCGCAGCAGGTCGTCGATTTGTTCGCGTGAGAGGGCCAAGTCGCGGATCTCGGCGACAAAGCGATCGCGCGCGGCCTCGGCTAGGGCGCGGCGCTCGCTGTCGATGCGTTTGGCACTCTCGGTTATCGACGATCCCTCACCGCGTCGCGTGGTTATGAATCCTTCGCGCTCCAATTCCATGTAGGCTCTGGACATGGTATTGGGATTTACGCCCATCTCCTTGGCCATTTCCCGCACCGACGGCAACGGGCCTCCAGCCTGATAGATCCCTTGAGCGGTGCGCTTTTTCACCGCCTCGATGATCTGCAAGTAGATGGGGCGAGTGGGATCAAAATCGAGCGGCATCTTCGCACTCCTTTCTGGGTTTTATTTTTGTCCCGTTGTAATAGTGTTCTATCTACATAATACACTATTGAAATAGATAAATCAAGTATTTTTTTAGGGACGGAAGGAAATCGGCGTAGGGGCTGTGCGGAGCGCGAACCGCCCCTACGGGCTGTCGCGCTGAAGTCTGCACTGGGTGCAAGGCTGGATTCCCGCTTGCACGGGAATGGCACCGGGTGGGACCGCAGACACTAGACGCTACATAAAGGTGCGTAACGTCAGTTATTTAATGGACTTGAGTCAGTCAACAACGCGCCGATGGATTGGGCCGCCTTCAGGCCGTGACCCGAAAGCACGGCCACAATCCGCTGACCCGGCTGCACCAGCCCGGCAGCCCGGGCTTGGCGCAGGCCGTCCCATATCACGGCCGAAGTGGGCTCCACGCAAAAACCGGCCCGGCCCAACTGGCGCAGGCCCCGGACTATGGCCTCTTCGGAGACGGCGACTACGGTACCTGCTGACTGGCGCAAGGCGTTGATGACTTCGCGGTCTCTGACCGGGCGGGGTAAGGCAATGCCCTCGGCCCGGGTCGGGCGCGGAGAAGCGGCGGGGGGAATCACGTCTAAACCGGCGTGAAAGGCTTGGTACAGCGGTGATACGTGTTCGGCTTGGACGGCAATGAGGCGCGGCAGGCGGTCGACTAGCCCGGCCCGCTGCAAGTCGAGGAAGCCGCGGTGCAGGCCGAGTAAGATGCTACCGGCCCCGACTGGACAGACCACTGCGTCGGGGGCGGTCCAGTCGAGTTGCTCGACTAGTTCAAAAGCTAGGGTTTTGAGGCCCTCTATAAAGAGGGGATGCCACAGGTGCGAGGCGTACACGGCCCCCGTGTGGTCAATGTATTCGAGCAGTGCCTCGGTGGCTCGGGGGCGTGGTCCTTCCACCGGGACTAGTTCGGCACCGTACAGGCGGATCTGGACTAGTTTGCCCGCAGAGGCCGAAGCCGGACAAAAGACTTTGAGGCGCACCTTGGCGCGGGCTGCATACGCGGCTAGGGCGGCCCCGGCGTTGCCCGAGGAATCCTCTACTGCTTCCTCGATGCCCAAGGCGTGTAGATAGCTCATCAGCAGAGCGGCTCCGCGGTCTTTGTACGAGCCGGTGGGCAGGGTATGATCGCATTTGGCCAGGACCGTCATACCCTCTAGATCGAAGGGGATTAGAGAAGTCCGGGCTTCGCCGAGAGAAACAGGGTCGCCCACTGGGGGTAGGGCTTCGCGGAAGCGCCACATGTCGGCGGGGCGGGCGGCGATCTGGTTGAGGGGGAAGGTTGGGGTGGGAGACTGGCATTCAAGGGGTGCGCCGCAGGCGAGGCAGCGATAGGGGGCCGGGGCTTGGGGATAGGAGACCTGGCAGGCGGAGCAGTGGAAGGTGAGGGGCATGGATTTATTCGCTAGACGCGATAGGCAAACAGTTTGGCACCGAGCATGCGCACCCGGATGCCGACTGCTTCGCCGGCCGCGGAGATATTGGAGCGGCCTTGCCAGGTTACCACCCGGTCTTCGCAATCGCCCGTTAGGCGGTCGCACTCGTCAAAGGTGAACCCCGGCAGCGGGTCGGCGTCGGGGAGCATCAGCGACGGCAGCTTTTCCAGCAGTTCAATCTGAATCCAGCCGCCCGGTTCGCAGCGATAGTTGAGGCGCAGCTCGTCGTGAGCGCGGAAGAGGGAGGGCAGGGAGAAGCAGCCTTCGGATTCGGCGCGTATTCCGCAGAACCGGTGTGGACGCCAGTGCGCCCAGCGGATCTGCTGCGGCTGCCGCAAGGGAAAGAGCTCGGGCACCTTGTCGGCTGGGCAATCGTGGATGACTGAGAAGGCTGCGTATGGACAGGCCCAGTAGCCATCGGGCAGTTCGACGAGGCCGCTGCGCCAGAAGTGGGCCATGCATTCGTCGCCGTCTCCCTCGGCACCCAGCGGCAGGATTGGCCGGCGCTCGGGACGGGACCAGTAGAGGCCGTCGCGGCTGAAGGCGATCTGCCCGTCGATGGTGCTGGCGATCTGGTGGTACACCGGGATGAACATGCCGTGTAGGTCGTCGCGGCCGGGGTACGGGAAGTAGTTGGCACCGTAAAAGCTGATGTCGGGTGGGTCCTCGGTATCGGGATGATGGATCAGCTTTGGAGCGGGCCAGTTGGCAAAGTCGGAGGTGCGCGAAAAGCCGATCGTGCGGATCTGCATGCCCTGTTCGAGTCTGTTGACGCCAATGCCTTCGAGCAGTTCGGCGGGATAGCCCATTAGCTGGATGTAGGCAAAGTAGTTGCCGCGGTGTTCGTCGTAGCGGGCCGATATGCCGCCGTTGACTGGCCGGTACGCCAGCGGCTCTGGGAAGGGCGTCCAGTGGAGGCCGTCGGGCGATGTCCAGGCGAGCATGTGGCCGGTGATTTCGGCCCGGGGCCCGGTGTAGTTTTCTTGCTCCTGTTCGGCCTTGATGCGCTGGGACGGCTCCTCGCCAGACAGTTCTTCGCCGGTGTCTGGATCCCACCAGTACATGCGGCCGCCCATCGCCTTGAAGCGCGCCTCGGGAGGTGCGTTGGGGTCTTCGAAGATGCCGGTGGCCCCTTTGCACGAGTTGGCGAGCAGGTTGTTGTTGGACGAGCCGTTGAATTCGACCTCGTTCAGGACGGGCCGCGTCCAGTTGTACGCATCGTCGCTGACCGCGTAACACTGGCCGCCCCCGCTGTCGTAGAGCAAGTGATAGCGCCCGTCTCGCTGCCAGATGTAGAGCGGCGAGACGTGGGTGCCTTCCCACTCCATTGACGCCTGCAGAACCGGCTCGGACTTGATGGCTTCCTCGATTTCAAAGCGGATGCCAAGCGGAGCGTCGTAGAGCTCTAGCTCGTTGTGCCGACTGGAGCCACGGTGGCCGGGAAAGACGTCGATCATGTCAACGAGTGGACTCCAGGCACCTGCGTTTAGGCGAATGCGGGGCGGGCGGCGTCTGGGCGCTTTCTTTTCGTTGCTACGGTCTGTCATTGGGAAGTCTTTCGGTGATAGTGGCAGTTTATTGGACCCCGAAGACTCGACCACTGGTTAAGGTGAAATTATCTTACCTGTGAAGTCTGGGGCCACTTCCATGTCCGTAAAAGATATAGCGATCCATTTGCCCTTCAACAAGGCACTCGATCTGGTGCCGACACCTTGCTCTGAAAGGAAAATCCCATGAAAGTCACTAATGTCGAACGCATTATCGTCGATGTCCCGTTCACGCCTAGGCAGCAGGAGATAACTCGCCAGTCGGTTTACAACTGGTCGATCCTCGAGCTGTGTAAGGTCGCTACCGACACGGGCCACGTGGGCTGGGGAGAGACCGTCATTCACTACACCTACGGTCGCGTGACCGATGATGCGGTTGCGCGCACAATCGGCCAAAGCCCGGCTGACCTGATGAACGAAGATAGCCTCGGTGCTGGTTTGCAGATGGCGCTGTTCGACGTGGTCGGCAAGATACTCGAAGTCCCGGTGCATCGGCTGCTGGGCACCAAAGTGCGCGACTGGACGCCGATTTCTTGGTGGTGCAGTCACTCCTCGCCGGAAAACTGGGCTGCCGAAGCAGCCGAGGCCGTGGCGCAAGGGTACACCAATCTCAAGAACAAACCGAGACCTTGGAACGACATCGTCGCGCAGGTTGAGGCGATATGCGCGGTGGTGCCTCCGCATTTCCATCTCGACTTAGATCCCAACGGCTCTTGGGAGAACGCGGCCAACGCCATTCCGATTATAAAAAAGCTCGAGCGCTACGAAAACGTGGCCATCTTCGAAACGCCCATCCCGCAGGATGACATCCTCGGCAATCGCCAGATCCGTCAGGCCGTGAACAGGCCGGTGGCCATGCACTTTGGTGCGCCGCCGTTTCTCACGGCAGTGCGCGAAGAAGTCTGCGACGGCTTTGTGATTGGGGGCGGGAAATCAATGACCATGCGCCAGGGGCAGTGCGCTGCGGAAGTTTCCATGCCGTTCTGGTTGCAAATCGTCGGCAATGGGTTGACGACCACGTGGGACGCCCATCTTGGCTCGGTACTAACGCACGCCCGGTGGCCGGCGATTAGCTGTATCAATATGTACAGCCACCATCTGCTGACCGATCCCGTTCAGGTGATCAACGGGCACCAGCAGGTTCCCGACGGGCCCGGCCTCGGCGTCGAGGTTGATGAGGCCGCGGTTGAGAAATACCGCGTTCCACAGGAGGAACTCGACGAACACGCGCGTCAGGGGCAGCTCTACATCCACCCAAAACCGCGGCTGATCAACACCATCGTCTATCCCGACGGCACCTGCATCCACATGGACTACCCCAATGCGCCGGGAATCTACGTGGAGGGCGTGCGCACCGAAATCTGGGAGGACGATGGCTCGCAAGAATGGCAGAGCCTGTACGAGCGCGTCCAAAAGGAGAAGCAGGTAGTTAGTCGGTGGGAGGGGCCGTAGCTGATCCGCAGATAGACGCAGATGATTCGTAGCGCGGATTGCCATAGCCATCGTTGTAGGGGCGACCGATCGGTCGCCCCTACTTGGGCACCCGCAAGGGACGCCCGTTCGGTGACGATGCGTAACGTCAGGTATGTGTCGCGACGTGGTTTAGCTAGTCACCGCGCCCTGAGCTGCCGACGACACCGAGCGGGCGTATTTGGCCATCACGCCGGAGGTGTAGCGCGGTGGTGGGGCCTCCCAGGCGGCTAGGCGGGCCTGCAACTCGGCTTCGTCTAGCGCTACGTCTAACCGGCCGGCCGTGGTGTCGATGGTGATGGTGTCGCCGTCGTGCAGGACGGCCAAGGGGCCGCCCACTGCGGCTTCGGGCACGGCGTGGCCGATCATTAGG
>JAJDUT010000052.1 GCA_022826515.1 Candidatus Latescibacterota bacterium | reverse complement strand
CCTAATTCCTAATTCCTAATTCCTAATTTGCAAAGAAGGAGTCCCTTTATGTCCACCACTTCCCAGCGTCCCAACATCGTCCTCATCCTCGCCGACGACATGGGCTATTCTGACCTCGGCTGCTACGGCTCTGAAATCCGCACCCCCAACCTAGACGGCCTCGCCGCCGAGGGATTGCGTTTTTCGCAGATGTACAACTTCGCCCGCTGCTGTCCCTCGCGTGCGGCCCTGCTGACCGGCCTCTATCCACACCAAGCCGGCATCGGCCACATGGCCGGCGGCATCCCCAACGCTCCCGGTTATGGCGGCTATTTGCGCCACTCGGCCGTCACCATCGCCCAAGTGCTCAAGGAGCGCGGCTATCGCACCCTAATGTCGGGCAAGTGGCACTGCGGCAAAAGACCCGACAGCGCCGACATCCCTCCCGAGATGCAGCACGGCTTCGACCGCCTCTTTGGCCTCGGTAGAAACAGCGGCTACTTCGGCGGGCGCACCTGCACCCTCGATGGCAAACCTATCGCCGCCGATCCCACCGACTTCTACCTCACCGACGCCATCTCCGACCACGCCGTTGACTTCATCGCCGAAAGCGCCGACCAACCCTTTTTCATGTACGTCGCGTACACAGCGCCACACTGGCCGCTCCACGCCTTTGAGGAGGACATCGCCCGCTACCAAGGCCAGTACCGCAAGGGCGGCTGGGACGCAGCGCGCACCGCCCGCCACGAAGCGCTCAAAGACATGGAAGTCGTCAGCTCCCACTGGGACATATCGCCCCGCGACGAGGACGCACTCCCTTGGAATGAGGTAGCCGACCCAGATTGGGAAGACCGGCGCATGGCCGTGTACGCCGCCCAAGTTGATCGCATGGACCAAGGAATCGGCCGTATCCTTGCCAAACTCCGCGAACTCGACCTAGAGGACAATACCTTGGTCGTTTTCCTCTCGGACAACGGCGGCTGCGCTGAATTCTTGTGCGAGGATGGCAACCGCATCGACTGGGTCTTTTTACAGGGCCTCACCACCCACGACGGGCGGCCCGTGCAAATGGGCAACATCCCCGGTCTGATGCCTGGAGCAGAGGACACCTACATGAGCTACGACGTGCCCTGGGCCAATGTCAGCACCACCCCCTTCCGCCGCTATAAGCGCTGGGTCCACGAAGGCGGCATCGCCACCCCCTGCATCGTCCGCTGGCCTGCTACCATCAAACAACCCGACCTAACGCACGCCCCCGCCCAAATCATCGACATCACCGCCACCCTCATCGACGCAGCCGGCGCTTCTTATCCCGTCGAATACGACGGTCACCCCATTACCCCCCTCGAAGGCGAGAGCTTCCTCTCGCTTCTCGCAGGCCGCGAGTGGTCGCGCGAAAAGCCTATGTACTGGGAGCACGAGGGCAATGCCGCCATCCGCATCGGGCCGTGGAAACTAGTCTGCGAAACCAGCGGCCAAGGCGGCTGGGAACTCTACAACATGGACGAAGATCGCACCGAACTCAACGACCTAGCAGAGCGAGAAAAAGCCCGAGTTGGGGAAATGGAACAGCGCTACCGCGAATGGGCCGATCGCGCCGATGTCCTGCCCTGGCCCATCAATCCCGGCGCTTGGAGATTCCCCGGTATGAGTCCGGAGGGCACCTTCTACATGCGCGGCCAGCACGGCCACATGGTCTAGCGCACCCCTACCTTCCTGTAAATCTCCTCGCGCACCTTGTAGATTTCCCGCGCTTCTTGGGTCATTTCCGCCCCACCCCGTTCCGTCCATTCGGCCACGAAATCGTCGAAATAGTCGAGGTCGCGCTCGCCGCGCACGATTTCGGCGTAAACCGTCATCTGCAAATTGCGCAGATCGCGCAGATGCTTGATCGACGAAGGCACCACGTCCGGCTTGCCGAACAGGCCAGCCTGCGCCCACTCGGTGCGCTGATAGCGCTCGCGGTGTTGCAGCATCGCCGTTGGCAGGTACTTATCGGCAATGGCAGGCCGGACCCCACAGGGCGCGAAAAAGCCGCCCGGGCCATCGACGTTCAACACGGTCAGATGCTTGCTGGCAACGTTGCGGTCGTCGTAGGGCGGCAGATGGTACAGGCCGCGCTCGGCGTCGAACTCCCAATGCACGCCCCGCTGGCCCATCCGCACCTCGACAAAGAGCTTTTCCTCAACAGCTAGCGCCTCGAAAATTTTGAGCATCCGCACCACCTTCTCAGGCGCTGCGGCCACCTGCTTGCCGAAGACAAAGACATGGGCGGCCGTGCTCCACACCCGTCCCCCTCGGATGCCCTCCGGGCCAGCCGGAAACGGCCCGACCACCACCTCGGCACCCGGCTGCAACTCGGCAATGACCGATACCAGCGATGCCTTGTTGTACTGGTCAAAGCTACTATAACCACCTTGGCTAAAGAGATACCCCGTCTTGCCGCTGACGAATTTCTGGTAGGGTATTGGGCTGCTCTTGATTTGACCGATCGCAAAGTCGGGGTCAATCAACCCGTCGGCGTACCACTTGCGCAAAAGGCCCAGGATCTCTTTGGCCTCGGGCCGAGTCCCGCCCCACACGACCGCGCCGTCGCGCAGCATCCAACCGTGCGGCACGATCCCGTAGGCCCCGAAGACCGCGCCGAAGACATTGAACCAAGCCTGCGCATTGGGACACATGCCGTAGGTATCCTGTATCCCATTGCCATCCGGGTCCTCGTGGCGAAATTTCCACAGCGCCGTGTACATCTCGTCGAGGTTCTCCGGCACCTTGTCGATGCCGACGTTGCGCAGCCAGTCCATCCTCCAGATCCCCGGCACAGGATAGCCCAAGCTGCTACCCCAAGTGGGGATGCCGTAGTTGGCCCCCTTCCAGTAGGCGTAGAGCCACGCCGAGGGCGCGTACTCGTTGAGATAGCGCACGTAGTTGGGCGCGTGTTTTTGGATGACCTCGTAGGGAATGGGCAGCGCATAGCCGTGGTGGGCGTCCTTTTGCACCACGACTGGATCGCCGGCGTAGAACAAATCGGGCACATTGCCGCCGGCAAAGACCAGCGGCCGGCGTCGCATATAGGCAAAATGACTGGTAAACTGCGGCTTGAAATCGACGTTGAACCGCGCTTCGAGCCGCTTTTCGATCCAAGTGCCCTCGCGCGCAGTGGGAAAGCGCGGGATACTCATCCAAGAGATTTCGAGCCGCTCCTCCGGGTCGTCAACCACCGCGTCCCAGTCGATACTCAGCTCTGCCTCTATCGCCTGCATTCCCTGCGCCTGCCGCTCAGCGAGGGCGTACACAGCACTAATGCCAGCGAAAAACACCAACAGGGCGAAAAATTTTCTCCGCGTCATCTAGCAATCCTGAATGACTTGAACGGTTTCTGCTATTCTGCGTCCATCTGCGTCTATCTGCGGATCCAAAAAACAAGGGAGGCAGATCGCAGTCGATCCACCTCCCTAAGTCAAACCCGCAAACTGCCGGGACTGCTACTGCATGTACGAAGCCTTGATGTGGCCCCAGCTATCGTTCTCGACGGCGGTTGGCAAGAGATCCATCTGCGCCGGTAGCAAGATGAAGTCGGTGATGCACTTGCCATCGCCGTTGCCGCAGCGCGCACCGCCCATGCGCCAAGCGGCAAAGCGGCGGTCGGTGTCGTTATCGGTGCCTACGTCGTTGTCGATAATCGAGATGCCCAGACCGATGATGTCGTTTTCACCAAAGTCGTGCTGGACGCTGTTTTCGGGCGACGCGTGATCGAAGTCGTCCCAGCCCACGGTCCACCACTCAACTTGGAAGGTCGCCTCAGTGGCGTGTGCGCCGTTGAGATTGAAGGAGTTGGGGCAACACGAATAAGGCTCGACGTCGTGCCAAGTGGCGCTCGAGGCCCAAAGCCAGTTCCAGCCAATCGGCTCCATCGGCGGCCAGCGGTAGTGGCTCATCTGGTTGAGGCGGCCCCGGTTGCGCAGCACTTCTTCCTCGGTGTCGAAATCGTCAGCACCAAACCACGAGACATCACCGCCGTGGTTGGCGTCGAGGTTGATCTCAAAGCTGTCGTCACCGCCAGCACCACCTATGCCGCCAGCATCGCGATCCCATAGATCGTCGAAGCGGTCATAGACGAAGTAGAGGCGATCCAGCTCGTCGTTCCAGCCCGAGGTCCAGCGGAAGTTCAAATCTGCGGTATTGACCTCGGCTCCAACCTCGCCGGCCACCACCACGTGCAGAAGCTCGCCGTTGAATTCGCTAAACGGCGTGAGCCACAAATTGTCGGGCACTACGTCCCACTCGGAAATATCGCCATCCATCACCGGCAGATGCGACGTGGGCCACTGCCAGACGCCCAAGATCAGCCCCTCGGGCACATGCGCCGAAGAAGGCGAACTCAGGCCCAAAAGCGATACGGCCACACTCAGCGTCAATAGTTTCCTCATAACTTGTCTCCCTCTCCTAAATAGGGGTTACTTTGGTAAAATTCTCGCGCCCATATTCGAGGCGCTCTTTGAATCATATTATCTTTTTACTAACAAATGGCTCTTATGTTGTCAATGTATTTTTAGAGCCGTGTCGCAATCTAAAAGGCGCGTTGACATCCTCAAAATCATGCTTTTAATCGTCTTACTCCTCCTCGCGCTCTGCCCAGCGCCCTCCCGTGCCCAGCCATCCGCTTCCGAGCGCATGGCTGCTCGCCTACGGCAGATCGCCAGCGAAGTCCGGGCCCAAGTCCCTACCAACCTCAACACCCTGAACATGAACGCCGCCAGTGCCGCTTACCTGCGCGAGCAGCTAGCCAACGCGCAAAATCACAATCGCCAACAAGCCCTGCGCCTCGAACTGGCCATCCAGCTCCTGCGCGCCGGCCAGACGCGCGAGGCCATCGCCGAACTGCACCTCCTGCAAGCGCAAGACCTGCCCCTCAGCCTCCGCACGCGCGTCCGCGACCGGCTGGGCATCGCCTACTTGCGCCTCGGCGAACAGGAAAACTGCCTGCTCCACCACACCATCGCCTCCTGTCTGCTACCCATCCAAGGCGAGGGGATCCACACGCTGCAAGAAGGCTCACAGGCCGCCATCGAACAGTACACAGCGATCCTACGCGAAAACCCAGATGACCTGAGCGCCCGCTGGCTGCTCAACATCGCCTACATGACCCTCGGCCAGTACCCCCACGCCGTCCCGCCCGAGTGGCTAGTACCCCCGGCTTACTTCGCCGACTCCTCCACTATCGGGCGCTTTGCGGACCGAGCACCGGGGCTAGGCTTAGACGTGGTCGCCCTGTCAGGCGGCAGCATCGTCGATGACTTCGACAACGACGGCTATCTCGACATCGTCGCCTCTTCTTGGGGCCTAGACGACCAACTCCGCTACTTCCGCAATCAAGGCGACGGCACCTTTGCCGAGCGCACCGAGCAAGCCGGCCTCACCGGCCAAGTCGGCGGCCTCAACATCTGCCAAGCCGACTACGACAACGACGGCAACCGCGACATCCTCGTGCTGCGCGGAGCTTGGCTCGCCGACTTGGGCCACCACCCCAACTCCCTGCTGCGCAACAGCGGCGGCACCTTCGCCGATGAGACCGAAGCAGCCGGCTTGCTCGCCTTTCATCCCACCCACTCGGCTGCCTGGAGCGACTACGACAACGACGGCGACCTCGACCTGTACGTCGGCAACGAGTCCGACGCCTGGGAGCGGCACCCCTGCCAACTCTACCAAAACCAAGGCGACGGCACCTTCGCCGACGTCGCCTCCGAGCAAGGCATAGACAACATCGGCTTTGTCAAAGGCGTAACTTGGGGCGACTACGACGACGACGGCGATCCCGACCTCTATCTCTCCCGCCTCGGCCAAGACAACGTCCTCTACCGCAACGAGGGGCCAGGAGAACCATTTGACGACGCGACCGAGGAGGCTGGCGTCGCCGAGCCGCAGGGATCCTTCCCCACTTGGTTTTGGGACTACGACAACGACGGCGACCTCGACCTCTTCGCCGCTGGCTACCACAGCGAAAACCCCGCCGACATTGCTGCGGTCTATTTAGGTCAGCCCTCGTCCGCAACAAGGCCCCGCTTCTACCAAAATCGGGGCGATGGCACCTTCGCCGATATAACGGCACAGGTCGGCATGGACGGAATTATCTTAGCGATGGGAGCCAACTTCGGCGACCTCGACAACGACGGCTTTCTCGACTGCTATATCGGCACCGGCAACCCCGACCTGCGCTCCTTGCTACCCAATCGCATGATGCGCAACGTCGGCGGACAGCGCTTTGCAGAGGCGACCTTCTCCGGCGGCTTCGGCCACATCCAAAAAGGCCACGGAGTTTCCTTTGCCGACATTGACAACGACGGCGATCAAGACATCTACATCGTCTTAGGCGGGGCCTATGACGGCGACTTCTACCAGAATGTCCTGTTTGAAAATCCCGGCTACGGCCATCGCTGGCTCACCCTCCGCCTCGAAGGCGTCCAATCCAACAGAGACGCCTTGGGCACCCGCATCCAAGCGCGCATCCGCGAAAAAGGCATCGTCCGCGACATCTACACCACCGTCGG
>JAJDUT010000118.1 GCA_022826515.1 Candidatus Latescibacterota bacterium | reverse complement strand
CCACGGACTCCAATCCGCCTCGTCGGGCACAAACGCCACTGTCGAATCCCCCCGCATAAACGACAGCGTCTTGCGATAGTCGGCCTCGGGGATTTCAACGCCCTGTTTGTTAAAGAAATGCTTGTCTTCGGTGAGTCGGTTCCCGGTTCGAGTGCGGATCTGTAGCTGGGTACCGGGCGGCGTTTGGGCCTCCCAGGAAATGTTGGAAAGGATGCGGGGGGCGTCTCCCAGCTCGATCGCCGGCGTTTGCAGCGTGACCTGCGGCAGAAAACCAAAGCCGTAGAGCAGCAGCTGCCTTATATCGGCTCCCCACGCTACCCGCCCGACGTTGATTAGGCGATAGTCGAACTTGAAATAGCGCCCCTTTATGGGGGGAAAGGCATTGGCCTGCATGACCGTATCCGTCGGCAGCGATCCTGTGGGCGCTTGGGCCTCGCGGCCCAGCGTGACATCGTCTCTGCCGCGCGCAACCACCGAGGTAAAGACCCGGCTGCCATCGGGTGCCAGACTGCCATCCGAAAGACTGAGTATATAATTGGGAAAGATGTTATTGCCGTAGACAATAAAGGTGCGGTCAACCCAGTACCAAGTGCCCAAGTCGAACAGGAGGTTTCGGTCCCGGTCCTTGACTTGCGCTCCACCCACGCCGGAAAACGACACCTCTGCATTCCAAGCAGTGGTGTAATCGCCGTCGATTATATTGGATTGCCCGCCCACGCCCCCAAATGCCTCGATCGACCCTCCGCGCTCCTTCCAGCCCAAACCTATATTCTCCCCCACCGTCCATACCTCCACTTCCGCCAACCGAGGACGCTCCGAACGATAATACCGAACTGGGCCCTTAAAACGAGCCTCCCGAATCGCCGCATACTCCGCCTGCGTCACCGCCCGCTCCACCCCCGTCGACTCCCGACGGAAATACAGCACATCCCCCCGATCCGCCGCTGCCAAACCCTCCCAACCCGACGCGCTCACCTCCGCCCCGCGACGACCATCGCTGGCCGTAGCCACTATCTGCACATACTGGACTAAATCCCCGCGCAAGCCCGGATCCGCCGACTTGGCAGGACGCAGCGCATACTCAAAAACCCGCTGCGTCTTGTTCAACCCCTCGCTGCGACCTGCCACCCGGTAGTCGAGGCTCTGACTGCCCTGAAAGGCCTCATCGCCATTAGAGGTGAGCACCTTGAACTGCAAAAACGGATCGCCGACCCCTTCGGCGACAAATTTCACCACCACTTTCTCAGCCCACACCACCCGACCCAGATCCACCTCGACCCACCAGTCGCGCAGCGGCGCGTCCAGTGCTGGCTCCCAGTAGGTCTCCTCCAGCCCGTCCATGAGCTGCGCCGCCCCGGCGAAATTGGTCCCTGCCCGTCGGATGCCCCCGGTCACGTCTTCGCGGCTGAAGGCCCCTGCATTCAGCGCGGCATTGATCTGCCGCTGCACAAAATGGGGCCGGACTCCTTCGGCGCTAAAATCCACACTGCCGGCAGGGAAATTCCACCCTGGCCAGTCGCTCTCGCTGACGATCAACTGGTTCGGCTCAAGGCGATAGCCCTCTTGGGCCCATGCCATAGCGGCGAACAACAAGGTATAGAGAATGAGGCGCATGCTGTTCATAAAATTTGCTCTACCCCCTTGCGGGCTAGTAAACCACTGCAATGGTTCCAGTTTGCTGATCGTCCCCGTTTTTGGCCTTCACGACGATGCGGTACATATAGAGGCCGGGTGCCACCAAGTCTTGCTGATCGTCTCTACCGTTCCACGAAAAGCTGAATCGGCCGCTCTCGTGCAGCCCTTCCTGCTGGCGCAACAGCCGACCGGATAGGTCGAAAATTTCCAGCCTCAAGGGCACATTTTCCGTCACCTGTAGCAGATTCAAAGAGAATCTGGAAATATCGTTCACTCCGTCCCCATTGGGGCTGAAGACCCTAGGCTCAACTAGAAGGTCTGCCAGCAGACGCGGGCTCAGCGAAGTGCGCACCGAGAGGGTTTCGCTGACGAATTCGGGCGCGGCATTGCCTGGGTTGATCCGCTGTGCCAATTCCAAGGGACGCTCGGAATCCCGAACCCAGCCGTCGAATGGGGTGCCGTAGCGCAACACGGGTGCGCGAAAGTACACCTCGACTGGCCCACCTAGATCGCCCGCTTCCCGACGCGGCGAAAGTTTTACGGAAAAGAGGGTCGAATCCGGGCTCTCGACCTGGACAGACCAATCCACTAGACCCGTGGCCCGCACCGAATCGACACCGGCCAAGCCAAAGGGGGCCGCTATTTCAATCTGGTCGAAACCGGAGTGGTCCGGCGTCATGGTAGGAGAGATCGCGTACGTGAATTGCGAGACCTCTCCCAAAGGCACTTCGGGAGGGTACACTTCTCCCACTACATTTTGGGCCAAAGGAGGCTTGGTGACCGAAAACTCGACGAAATCCACCTCCCCGCCCTGCAAGGCATCGGGCTGGAAATCGACGCGGAATTGGAAGACGTTATTGGGGCTTGGGGAGATCACGGAGGTGCCAAGGCTGTCGGCGAATTCATAGGGGGGCGACCAGAAGCTCCAGTTTTCGGTATCGTAGGTGATTTCTGCCGCTTCGCCGGTTTTCAAGCCAGCATAGCCCTTGGCATCCAGCAGCTTCCCATTCTCGGCAAAGCGGGAAAGCTCGTCCCCCCGTCCGGTATTGCGCCAGTACATATTGGGGTCCAAGGTCTTGCCGGAGCGCGAATGGATATCGATTCTGACTCCTGGGTCTTTCCGGCCCTGCCAGCGCAGCTCGCCCAAAATGGCCGGTTCCTCCAAGTCGAACATCTTGCTGACATAGGAGGCCCTATTGACAAAACCCTCGCCGTAGATCTCCACCTCGGCTATTTCCATGTTTCTGCTGGTCGTCACGGTGATCTGCAAGCCCACCTCTGTAGCCCGCATCGTGGGAAAGACCGCTTCGACGGTGTCTTGGGTATTTTCGACTACGGAAAAGACCGTCCTGCCGGGATCCACACCGCCGTATTGCCCTCGCTCTACAATCTGGGGAATCGTGCTAGTAGTGACTAGGAGCTTGTCTGGATAAAGGGAGGTGCCCGGCGTGCTGATGAGCCGGACCCGGTTTACGGAGAAAGCCCCCCCCAAATCGAAGATGAGCCAGCTCGAGCGGTCCCCGGACTGAAATACATAGCCGTAGGGCTGCTTTAGGTAAAAGGTACTGAGATCCCCATCGACCATCCGCGTAGCATTGCAACCGTCGAGGAGAAATTGGTACCCCCCGCACCCGCGCGAAAAGGGCCCGCCGCCGCGCGTCAAACTAGTCAGGGCAATATTGTCCTCTGGGGTCAGGAAGAGGGGCCGCAGGATGCTCTCGGCAAATGCCCCGTCGTCAAAACCGTCCTTTTCTATAAAATCACTCCACGGCACTGGAGTGAAAGTGACCGCGGGATCTGACGCCTCCGGCGGCGGCGGAAGATTTTCTCCACCGATGCGGAAAATCTCCAAGGCACCGGATCGGCCCGACAGCATGGCCAAGGCCAAAGCGGCTATAAGCAGCGAAATCGGCATCGTTCTTTTCATGCCGCTACCTCCGGGTGTACCCCGTTTGAGGGCCGCGCACAAGCGCGCGTTAATCGAGTCCGGCGATTACAGTAATGAACTGCGATATGCCCGTAGAGGGATTTTGTCCCTTTTCGTCTATGCGGTTGATCCTCACGCCCAACTGGGTGGTCAAAGCATATCCCAAATAAGCGCCTGTATTGGAGTATTGGACCGCCAGCACCAGCTCCTGAAAGTCTTCCTGTAGCCCTAGGGCTTTCGCGTCTTCTTCGAATTGGTTGAATAGGGTGTACTCGACACCCACCTGTACTTCCGAGCCAGTCAGTATCGGCGTCTGGCCAATGAGGAACAGGATCAGGGTATCTTCTTTGCGCACCGGCTCGTTGCTCAGCAAGGGCGTTTCAAAACGCAGCTCGTTTTTGATCTTGGGAAAGAGCCGAAAGCGTCCCAACTCTTGCCGGTACTCGGCCTTGTTGATAAGGCCGAAAAACTGGTACTTATCGCGAAAGTCCGCCTGTTCCTCTCGCTGATACCAGACGTCGTACTTCACTTTGTTGACCAGTTTCAGCTTGGCACTCCCGGTGTAGTCAAAACCAAGATAGGCGGAATTTATCCAAGTGTTGGGAGCGGCCAACAGATCTGGAACCCGCTGCAGATTCGCCTCAGTACCCGCCGGCTGCACCCACTGGACGACATCGTCCGGGATATCGTCCTCGACCAGCTTGACCATGTCGAAGACCCGCAGCCGGCCCAACCCGGCTATATCCCGATCCCAAGTGAACATCCCGTAGCTGCTGTTTTCCTCCCGGTCGCTGGCCAGCGTGCGTTCCTGCTTGCGGCCAACCGTCACCCGCATCCCAGGCATGATGTGAGCGCCTACATAGATATTGCCTCCGCGGCGGTCGCGGTCGTAGGGGAAATCGGGCTCTTCGTCGTTTTCAAAGCGATCGATCCAGAAGTTGTTGTTCATATCTACTCCGAAGAGGAACTCGGGGCGATCGACGCTGTAGCGCAAGAACGGCTCTTCGTAATCGGGAATGTAATTCGGCCGGAAATCGGTGTCGTTCTGGTTGAAATCGGAGATGAAATCGTTGTTTTCGTCCCAACCTGGGAAAATTTCCCGGTCCGGTCCTGCTTGGTTGACGCGCTGCCAGTCGGGCGTGCGGTCCTGATCGTCGTTGTCCTCGACGAATTCGTAGAAAAACCGGCGTTCATTGGTGTAGTCAATGTCCCCGTTCGCTTCCGTGAGCAGGCCGGTAGTGCCGTAGTCGTAATCCATGCTGTAGAGTTCGCCAAAAAGGAAGAAGGCATAGCCCCGCCGCGACAGATTGATCATCCAGGCACTAGCCTCGTCGGAGTCCATGAGGTGTTCGGTGAATTTGCGATTGGGGTATTTGCGGAAGCGCCGGCTGCGATCGAATTCGGCGTAGAGGTCAAAGCCCAGCAGATCGTTTACTTCGATGGTGCCGCCGAAGATATCGTTGCCCGTGGGCAAGCCGTAATCAAAGCGCACCAATTGCAGGTTGGAGCCGTCTTTTACATTGCCCGCGGCCCGCGCCTGAGTCAGGAAGACCGGCTGGCGCTCGGGCAGATTGGTCTGGCGATCCGACCCCATCTCAATGCGGTAGTCGTTGGCCACAGCCAATTCGATGGTGACCTTGCGGATGGTGGAAAGATCCGGACCGTTGTACAAGCGGTTCTCGCTGGTGAAATCATAGGTCAGCACGATCTGCTCGCTGCCGTCGGCGGCGAGAAAGCCCCGCCGGCGGAAGCCCCCGTTGATGAGGGCACTGAAGCCGATCTCGCTGCCGCGCACCGTCTCTTTGCGGATTTCGATCTTCTCTTCACCGTCATCTGTTACAACTACGACTTCGGTCTCGGCCTCGATGATGATATCGTGGGAAAACAGCGCGGCTCCACCTTCGCGATCCGTGGGTGAATCATCGCTCAGACGGACGAAGATCTGGCTGATGGGTTCGAGGTTCTGCCCCACGGTCAGGGCACCGCTTATGGGGTCGCCTTCGAGGCTCTCTATCAGGGTCTGGGAATGATGGGCGTTGACATACGTGGCACCCGCCTTGACAAAATCGCCGATCTGGCTCGTTGTCCTAAAGCCGAGGAGATTGGTGCTATTGGTGCCTTCTATCGTTATAGTGCCCGCCCTGCCCGGCGAGCTGATGCGCGACATCAACACCGTTACCGCATGTTTGTCGGACTGAAGATCCATCTGCACCCCGTCAAAAGCCGGCTTGGAAAAAGTCATGGGCGTCAGCGTGGTGCGGATCTGTTCGCCAATGGTCAGGGCCATGTGGTACTGGCCACTGCGGTCCGAGGAGATAACCAGCCGATTGAACCACGACCCAAATCGCGGATCTTTGAAAATGGCGCTGCCGAACTGCTGCGGCTGCTGCTGGCGCCAATCGTAGATGAGCCATCCTTTGGTGATGAAAGACCCATACAGGTCGTAGAAATAATCCCCCTCTATATCGGGATTCAAATAACGCTGGTAGTGATCCCGGGCATAATTGGTGTACTCCCATTGTCTCCAGCGATAGAGCAAGAAGAGTTCCTGCGGCACGTACCAGCGCCGCACGGCCGGGTCCAAAGCGTCAAAGAGCACGCCCGAACCCACTGGTTCGTACGAAACCTCGCCGCCGCGCTGCAGGCCCAATCTGTGGCCATAATCAAGTCCTTGGGCTACGGCTCCTTCGGGCACTGCGGCAATACTCAGCAGTAGTGCGATACCCGTAGCTGCGAGGAGAAGCTGTCGGCCCGTACGCGTACTCCATCTGGTCATATGGCCCCCCTGTTGATGCTAATAGACGACTGCGACAGTACTGCTGCGGCTCACCGTGCCGCTGTCCGTTACCACTTTCACCTGCAAGACGTAAAGTCCCGGCGGCAAATATCGACCTTGGTCATTCTGGCCGTTCCATTGCACCAGATGACGCCCACTCTGGTTGTTTCCCACCGGCAATTCCGCCACTTGTCTTCCGGCCAAGTCGTAAACCCGCAAAGAAACCGGAACGTTATTTATCAAGTGTAGTAGATCGTAGCTGATGGTCGCCTGATCGTTGATCCCGTCTCCATTGGGCGTAAAAGGGTTGGGTGTCACGGTCACCCGGTGGACGACTGGGTCCTGAGCCAGCGGCACCCGCACGCTCAGATCGTCGCCGAGCAACGATCCCGCTGCGTCTCCTTCTTCAATTTCTTGGGGCAAGCCGTCCGACTGACTGTCGCGCAGGCGCCCGCTAAAAACCGTCTCGTAGCGCAAAATCGCGGCGTCGAAAACCATCCGCAGATCGTGGTCGCCACTCTGGTGGGGGAAGGTTACAGTCAGGCCACCCTCGTGGGGCTCCGCGACGAAATCCTCCACCTCCAAGTCGTCGAGGTGCAGCGACCGAACCGTGTGCACCGGAACAGAGCTATCGATCTCCAAGTGGTCGAAACCTCGGCTGCCGACCACTTGGACGGCATACGTAAAGGCCGTATCCACCCCAACCGGCACATGCTGGGGCCATATTTCCCCGACGATGGACTCCGCTACTGGAGCGGAGAATTCAAAAGCCAGCGAATCCACTGCGGTGCCGTCCACCAGACCGTCGCTTTCAAAGTCCAGGCGGAACTGGAAGTACTGCCTCGGTGCCGGCGAAAGAATCGGGGTCCCTCCGCTCAGGTAGGGAGCAGACCAAGGACTCCAAGCGTCCGGCTCATCTGCAGGAGACGGACTGGTGCCGCTGCGGGTGCGAATGAAAAACCGAGACTTTTCGGGATGTCCCACGGCCTCGGCCGCCCAGTGCAGTTGGCCCCAGAGCGTAGGTTGATTAAAATCGAAGACCTCGGACAAATAGTCGGCCTCCGGAACAAAACCCCGCCCGAAGACCTCAAGCTCGTCAATTTCCCAATTGGATCGGTCTGTGGCCTGCAAGAGAAGATAGCGCACATAGCGCAGGGGGAACTGCACGTTTACAGTATCCTGGCTATTGCCGGTCTGCTGATCTACCTGGGCAAAGAGATTTTTACTCGGCAGCCCGTCGATGGACTCGGCTACGAATTCAGCCCCGAAAATACCGTCGTTGATGAAGAGTGCGTAACCCCTCATGAAGTCATTCGGAAAAGAGGTGCGCGGAAAAAAGCGGATGCGATTCACCCCGAACCGAGCGCCTAGGTCGAAGATTACGAGAATGCCTGAAGCCGTTATGTTCTTGACCTCAAAAGCCGTCTGATGATCGCCGTCCACCATGCTCTCCAGGCCTGCTGCCAGCGTCTCCTTGTCGACCCGCAAGACGGCCTGGGCATTTGGCGAAACCACCTTGCCTCCACGCGCTAAAGTCCCCGAAGCGATGTTGGTGGTAGTATCGATAAAGCTGGGTAGGATCCACCCGGGACGGCTGGTAAAATCAATGATCGGCGCGGCCGCGGCGCTTTCCTCCCAGCTCTCCCCTTCGGCACTGCCGCCGACCACCCAGACATCTGCAGCCTGCGCTACCGCCGCCAGCGCCAACCACAGCGGCACTAGCAGGGGCCGGTAAACCCGCGAGATTGAACAATCTCTCCTCATCTGCAGATCCTGCCCCTTTCGGTCCCGTGCTACGTACGTATAAAAAACAAAAATGCCGCCATGCCAGAAGAAGCTCTCGGCATGGCGGCATGGCGATCATGTGCAGCCAAACCTCTACTGCGCCGTGTAATTACTCGGCAAAGGTGGCCTTTATATGGCCCCAGGTCTTTTCCTCCACCGCCGTGCTCGGTCGGGCTTGCGAAGCCCAGTCGATGTCGGGATCAACCGGACTCAGATAAAAGTCACTGAGGAAATCGGCGTGGTGACAGCTATTGGTGTCGCCACTCAAGGTCCAATAGCCATCGTAGCCGCCACCAGTGTCCGAATCCAGCACCGTGAAGTTGAAACCGAAAATCTCACCTTCTGTGAGAATATGTTGGACGCTGTTGGGCACGTCGGTCCAGCGCAGATCGTTCCACGGGGTATATGCATACTCGGCATAGAAGTTGCCGGGCTCCCCCGGGTCGTTGGTGCAGGTGAAGGCTGCGTCGCCAAACGGTGGCAAGGCGTGCTCATAGGTCTTGTGCCAAGCGTAGCGTCCGTTCGGGCGCAGACCGTACCCTTGGGCCTGCTGGCCGTGCAGAATGTCCTTCTCTTCCTGGGTGAGGGATTCGTCTTTCCAAGAATTGAACTGACCGCCGCTGTGGTCACCGTCGATCTGGATCTCTAAGAAATCGCGGGCATTGCCGGTACAGCCACTGCCTTTGGCGTTTTCCCAACTGTGATCGCCCACCCAGACGGCGTCGTCCCAGCGGTCTTCCATGATATAGACTTTATTGGTCTCCGGGCTCCAACCGACGAAGGCCCGCAAGGCCAAGTCCGCGGCATCGCGCTGAGTGCCCAATCCGGTCACCGTCTCGGTCAAATCCTCGTGGGTGATCAAATAGGGATCAGTAACTACGTCCCAATCGGACAAATCACTGTCGATGATGGGAAGGTGTCCGCTGGGGAAGTGAACAGCCGGCCTCACCACCCCTTCGGGCAAATGAGCCCAGCAAGTAGTGGAGACTAAAATAGCTCCAGCAATAAGGGCAACTTTCTTCATGGTTTTAAACTCCGAGGTTGAGGTCAATGCGAAACGTCTGGGCTTAAGCCCAAGCTCTAAGCTGATTTACTGCGGCGAAAAGGGGGTTCCTCCTTTCTGTCACAAGACATTGATTTTTCAAAGTTTATTTATACCTATACCAGAGAAACTCCAGAATTACATGTAATTTAGACTAGGATACGAAATTCGACCGATAAAAATCAAGTTTTTTATTTTTCCTATCCGCGCAGCCTGTCCGCGGCCAATCTCGCCTTGGCTTTACCAAGGAATGGCGTCGTACAGAAAATCCCCCGCTTCCCGATGCGCCCGACTATTGGGGTGAAAATCGGTTGGGTGAACCCAGTAATCTCGTTCGTCCTTTCCGGCAAATAGAGCGAGGAGATCGACGTAGTGTATCCCCTCCTGCTGCGCAAATGCCCCGAGCGTTTCATGCACTGCTGTTAGGGGATAAGCGTCGAGCTGGTAGAACACGGGAAAGACGACCAAAGAAAATTTAATACCCTTATCGGCGCAGGATTTCTTTATCCGGCTAAGCAACTGCCGGGTCAGTGTCCAGCCTAGGTTATCTTTGTAGAGTTGTCGGTACCATCCAACAGTATCTCGGGCGATTTGCTTCCTCTCCAAGCGCGCGGCAAACCAACGCAGCGCATAGCTGTTCCTCCCCGCCAGAAATCGGGCTGACCTCGCATTGGATCGCAAGTGCATAAAATCGGCCAGTTCCTTTTCCATCTCCAGCAGACGCCCGCTCCTAAATGGATCGTTTAGGGTAAACGAGTACACGACGCGCTCGACCCGAGCAAAGTACTCGACATAGCGCTCCATGGTCTTGGCAATCCGCTTGATATTCATGCCCGGTACACAGGCATTGAAGAACTGATAGCGCTCGGCTGGGCGCTCCCGATTCAATCGGCTCTCCAAAACATTCGAAAAGCGCTCCGCGCCCCGGACCCCCTGCCCAAAGCCAAAGGAGTCGCCGATTACTAGGACGATTTTGGCATTTTGCGCGTCGAACTCAGCCATCGGCCGCTCGCGCAGTTGCTCTTCGTTGCGTCGCATCTCAATGGCATTGGGCACTTTCAACGGCGCTATATCGGCGAGGGTGGAATCTTTGTTGGCGTTGCCCAGATAGGTCAACTGCCCATACGGATGTGTCCGCCGCAGGTCCCAGTCGGGAGTGCCGGCAAAGTGCTCGTCATAGCACCACAGATCGAGATTTGGATCGTCCGTCTGGTAATAGACCACCGGATAGACCTGCTCGGACCGAGCCAAGAGCCAAAAAGAAACTTCAATGACGAACGAAGTAACGGCCAAACTAACAACTGCCAACAGCAGCTTGCCGCCAATCTCGATTCGATCCATTCTCAAATGATTAAACCGGCTGCTTATGGGACAATCGGGGCGCGCTTTATCTATTCTTCCACCAGTCTAGCCGCGTCCCTCTGCGGTCAATTCCCGACCCAACTTTTCGATGTTATCGTCGAAATAGCGCACCTCATCTTCGTACGAGGCGCGTAGGTCTTTCAACCAGCGCCCGAACAATTCTCTCTCTCTCGCCTTGCGGATATTAGCTCGTATCTGCCTCTCGCGCTCTTCGTAGGGACGCGCTTTTGATTCTCGCCGACTGATAATTTTGGCAATAGAATGGGAAGGCCCAACCTGTATGGGCCCGATGAGTGAACCGATCTCCCCCTCAAAGGCCGCTGCGACCAAATCCCCAAAGCGCGCCGTCTCGTACCAGTAGAGATGGTAGTGCCCCTCTGTTTCGCTAGCGCCCGGCCGCAGGCTGCGGCTGGCAGCCCGTTGCCGCATAATGTACTCCTCGGCCAATTCTTTTGGACTCGCTGCCGCGGCTATTTCCTCCAAGAGCGCCTCCACTCCACCCCGCTCATCCAATCGCTGGCGCAGCCACTCCAGAACCTCGAGATCGTCGTCCATTTTCCGCAACGCCTGTACCTCCTCGGTCAGGTCCCGCCCGGCCTGCTGCTTTTGTTTCATCTTGGTGAGCAGGTCGATCAAAGGAGAGGCCCGCCGGAAGATGCCGCGAATCTCGGCGAGCAGCGCCTCGGCCTCGGCCTCGCTGGTCAACTGAATTTCCACCACGTTCACCTCCGAGGCGGTCCGGTACTGATCCTTGGTTTCTTCGTAGTAATCGAGTACCTCTTGTTCGCTTATCTCCTCGTCTGTCGCAGTGGCGATCTGGCGCATGGTCACGATCAGCACTTCTTCTTCCTTGCGCTGGACCCATTCTTCGAGTTCGCGGTCGAGCTCCAACTTATCCGCTTCCATCCACATGAGCTGCGGTATGACTACGTCGCGTTGCAGAAAATGGTCCACCCTCGCACTGTCGGATACGTCTCTACCTTGGCGAATGAACGGGGATTGCAAGATGGCTTCCCCGAACGCAATCTGTCCCCCCTCGTACCTGAAGAGGGGCATCTCGGCCGCGCCTTCTGGAATCTGAAACGTCTTTTTGCCGGTCTCGGAATCCGCCTGACCGCTGCGCAAAATTTCCATCAGGACGCCCAAACCGTGCGGGTCTGGAGCCAATTGGAACTGCTCGGCCAGCGAATCCGCATACGCCTTTTTGCGGGCGTCCAACCGCTCTTCAGACAGTGTTTTAAAGAGAAACTCCCTAGTTTGCTCGTAGGTCCCTTCTAACTCGTTTAGGACCTTGAAAATTTCGTAGCCCTGCGGGACAGATATAGGCTCCGATATTTCCCCTACTTTGAGACTGAAGAGTACATCGCGCACCAGTGGGACGGCGTGGAAGCGGCTGTAATACAGGGGTTTCACACCTCCGAGCGAGGCCGTGCGCGAATGGGTCGAAAATTCGTGCGCCACTTCCTCAAAGGGCGTACCGGCCCGCAGAGCGGCCATCGCCTCCTCGGCGCGCTCTTGGGTAGGTACGACGATATGGGCGATTTTGATCCAGCGTTCCCAATTCTGCTCGGCAAACACGCGCCGCATTTCCTCCTCAGTAATGACAACCTGGTTATCGACAGCGCGCTGCTCGATCTCTCGTATCAGCCGCCGCCGCAAGGCTGTCGCCACCTCGCTGACAAACGCCGGACTCCGGTCTAATTTGCCGGCGCGCGCCTCTCGGAGAATGAGCGTCCGATCGATCAGCGACTGCAAGTATTCGCGGACTTTTGCGCCGCCCTCCTGTTCGCTCTTGGCCCACTCGGCCACATTGTCAATCAGGTACCGTATATCCCGATCCGTGATCGCCTCTTCGCCTACCTCGGCCAGCGGCAATGCCTCCTTTGGGGCGCTCGGCTCCTGCTCCCCACAGGCGACGAATGCCGCAATGCCCAGTGCGCTCCCCATCAATAACTTTCGCAAGTACATATTCTCTCCTATTAACGTGGCCAGAGCAGTGCCCGCTCCGCGTCAATGCGCGGATACACGGTCTCTCCCGGGGCAAAATGCCGTTCCTTCGACGCGATGATGTGGATGGACGCCCCGGCCCAATCCACCCATAAAATCCACGCGGCCCCAGCGTCCTCGACGACGCGCACCACACCCGGCACGTGTCCCCCTGCGGGCGCAATGTCCTCCGGCCGGACGCCAAGCAGCATCTCACCTGTCCCATTCAGCGCCGGCATTCGCTCGGCTTCGTTCGGTCCAATCCACGCATCCCCACGCCGCTGGACGCTGAGGATATTAATCGCAGGTTGCCCCAATTGGCGCGCTACTACGGGCGAGACCGGCTGGCGATAAATAACCTCTGGGCTGCCCTGCTGCAAAATCCGTCCCTCGGCCAGCACGGCGATGGAATCGCCCATGGACAGGGCCTCGGCTTGGTCGTGGGTCACGTAGATCGCCGGGATACCTAACTCCTGCCGCAACAAGGCCAACTCTAGACGGAGGGACTCCCGCAGCTTGGCGTCCAAATTAGTCAACGGCTCGTCAAAAAGAAACAGTCGCGGCCGCCGCACAATCGCCTGCCCAATGGCCACCCGCTGCATCTCCCCGCCCGACAGACGGGCCGCCGGCCGGTCGAGCAGCCGCTCAATCTTTAGCAACTCAGCCGCCCAGCCGACCCGTTGGTCAATCTCGCCGCTTGCAAGCTGCTGGCGCGGTGCCTTGAGCGGAAATTCCAAGTTGCGCCGCACACTCCAGTCGGGATACAGGGCAAAGTGCTGGAAAACCAACGCAATGTCGCGGTCGGCCGGCGGCCAGTGCGTCACCTCCTCGCCGTCCATTTCAACTTGGCCAGCGTCGGGTGCGTCCAACCCGGCGACAATTCGCAGCAGCGTGGTCTTGCCCGCACCGGTCGGCCCCAGCACCACCAGCATCTCGTCGGCTCCCAGAGACAGGTCGATGCCAGACAGAACCTCGGCCTTGCCAAAGCGCCGCGTCACTCCTTTTAGCTGCAACCAAGACATATTAAAGCCGCTTACCGCTCACCGGATCGAACAACAGCACCCGGGCAAAATCCAAACCCAAAGACGCCCCCACAGCCATCCCCTCTCGATCGGCCACCCGCATAACCAATCGGCCGCACTCGGCCTGTAGGTGAATATAGCGGCACGCGCCTTGGTACTCATCGCGCACCACCTCGGCCCGCAGCCGACCTTTAGCAGTCGCTCGCACGAACTCCGGTCGCACCCCTAGCGTCGCCGGCCCTGGTCTCACCGGCTCGGCTAGCGGCCAGACCAGCCCAAGCGCAACAAAACAGTCCTCGCGGATTTCCCCAGTGATGAAGTTCATGCTAGGGCTGCCGATAAAGTGCGCCACAAACAGATCAGCCGGCTGGTCGTACACCAAGGCCGCTTCCCCACTCTGGCGAATCCGTCCCTCGTCCATGACCACCACTTGATCGGCCAAGCTCATGGCCTCCTCTTGGTCGTGGGTTACGTACAAGGTGGCGATCCCCGCGTCGAGCTGTTGGGCGCGAATCATCTCCCGCATCTCTAGCCGCAAACCCGCGTCTAGGGTACCCAACGGCTCGTCCATTAGGTAGATCTGCGGCCGCCGTACCATGGCCCGCGCCAAGGCCACCCGCTGCTGATCGCCGCCCGATAGCTGCCGAGGATAGCGCCCGACCAGCGCACCCAGCCCCAACCGCTCGACCATGTCGGCCACTCGCTGCCGTCGCTCCCGCCGATTCAACCCCATGCTCTCCAGCGGAAAGCCGATGTTGTCCTCGACCTTCAGGTGCGGATAGAGCGCGTAAAACTGAAACGCGAACCCCACGTCCCGCTCGGCGGGCGAGCGGTCGGTGATATCCGCACCGGCCAGCACGATCTGCCCAGCCGTCGGCTTTTCGAGGCCAGCGACCATCCGCAGCGTCGTAGTCTTGCCGCACCCAGAAGGCCCCAACAGCACGGCGAACTCGCCCTCGCCGCAGCGCAAATCAATGCCCTGAACGGCACGCGTGCCGTCGGCAAAAGTCTTGACCAAATCCCGGCACTCGAGAAAGCTCATGGCTCTTCCATCTGCCGCCGCGAAGTGACAACGTGCAACAGCGTGCTGAAGGCCGCGACAAAAAACCCATACTTCAGCCCCATCCCCCAGAACGGTTGCAACATCAACCCCACTCCGGCAACCATGCCCACGCGAGCGCAGCGATCTAACCAGTGAATCATCGCTTGATCGTCCCAAAGGTGACGCCGCGCAACAGATGCTTGCGCACCAAGACCGTGAAGACGATGATCGGCGCGACAAAAATCAGCATCCCCGCACTGATCTGCGCCCACGGCAAACCCGACACATTGCCCTGCAAACCAGCGAAGTAAACCGGCACTGTAACGGCCTTTTGGTTGTTGAGCGTCATGGCAAACCCGTACTCGTTCCACGCGGAGATCAAACAGAACACCGCAGTTACCGCCATCCCGGGCACGGCCCGCGGCAGAACTACCAAGCGGAAGGCTTGGAAGCGAGTATAACCAGCCACCAGCGCGGCCTCTTCGTACGCCGTGGGTATTTCGTCGATAAAGCCCTTCATCAGCCATACGGCCAGCGACATATTGAACGCCGTGTACAGCAGCACCAAACCCATGTGACTGTTCTGGAGATCGAATTCGCGATACATCATCAACACCGGCACCACCACGGCCAGAGGCGGCAAAAAGCGCGTCGAGAGGATGAAGAACAGCCAGTCGCGCCCCCCGGGGATGGCAAAGCGGCTAAAGCCATAGGCCGCGCAGGTGCCGATCAGCACCGAGCACAAGGTGCTGAGCAGGCCAATGACCAAGCTGTTGCCCAAGTAGTGGAAAAAAGCGTGCTCCCCACCGGAGTACACCGCGGCCAGCTCGCGATAGCCGTCGAGATTGGCGCGGAAGTAGATCCCGTCGCCCGCGACCTCGCTAGCCCAAGTTGGTACTAACTTCGGATGCACGGCAATGCTGTCGTCCCGCGTCTTAAACGAGGTCAGCAAGAGCCAGATCAGCGGCAGCATGGCCGCGCAGAAGTAGCCCCCGACAAAGGCGATCCGCAGCGCTTTCACTGCGCTCCGGCCTCCTCGCGCCGCTGCACTCTGCTCATGTAGCGCACAAACACACTGGCCAGCGCCAGTACCAGCACCAACACCACGTACGAATACGCCGCGCCCAACCCCACCTTGCCGTCGCGGAACACCACCTGATAGAGCAGCGCGCTCACCGTTTGCGTCGCCGGATCGTTAGGACCGGTGATGGCCATGACCAAATCGAACTGCTTGATCGCGTCCGTGGCCCGCAGCAGCACGGCCAGCCCCAAAAGTGGCGCACACAAAGGCAGGGTAATCCGGCGGAAGACCTTCCACCGCGAGGCCCGGTCAATGGCCGCAGCCTCGTACAGATAGCCGGGGATGGCGTTGAGCGCCGCCAGTGCGATTAGCATCATAAACGGCGTCCACATCCACACGTCAACCAGCAAAATCGACAGCAGTTTGAGGTCGGGATCTGTAATCCATTGGGGTTGGCCCAACCCCAGCGCGCCGAGGCATTGATTGAGGATGCCGTAGTGCCCGTTGAGCACCAGCTTCCAAAAGAGCGCGATCACGGCTGGCGGCAACATCATCGGCACCAAAAGCGCAGTCAGCGCAAACGACCGGCCGCTGAAGCGATCTTTGAGCGCCAGCGCCAAGGCAAAGCCCAAGACCAGTTCCACGGCCACAGCCACGCAGACAAACAGCGCGGTAGTCCGCAGCGCGGCCCCGTACTTGGCAAACTTGAACGCCACGGCGTAGTTGAATCCCCCCACGAATTTCCACGCCCCGCCGACCAAATCGACATTGGTGAAGCTGAGCGCGATGCTGTACAGCAGTGGGAAGACGTTTATGCCGATGAGCAAAATGAGGGCCGGTCCCACAAACGCATATGGCGTCCAATCGCGGCACCGGCCCGTACTACCCCTCACGCCGCCTCCTATTCCATCTCTAGCAAGCCTGCTTCCATCAGAATCATCTCGTGCTCAGCGGCCAGCGCGTCGAGGGCATCGGCACTCGCGCTCGTCCCGTCGAGGGCCGCTCCCAAGTGACGCACGGCTGCCGCTAACAGCTCGTTGTACACCGGCACATTCCAAAAATCCTGCAAGTGATCCAATGACGCGGCGAACACCGCGTTGTACGGCGCAGCCGCGGCAAATTCCGCGCTCGCCAGCAGTTCGGTATTGGCCGTAAACGATCCAGGATACGATATCCACTTCTCCTGGACGGCGGTCTGGGAAAACCAAGCGATAAACTGCTTGGCCCATTCCTGCTTTTGCGGCGTGGTCTTGGTCGAAATGCTAAAGCCCTGCCCACCCAGCGAGATAACGCGCTTGTCGCCGTGGCGCGGCACCATGAAGAAGCCGACCTGGTCGCCCATGCTGGCGACGATTCCCGGATAGAACGGAAAGTAGTCCAAGACCATGGCCGTAGAGCCGTTGGAGAAAGCCTCTAAGTTGAAGAAGTAATCGGCATTGGTGCCGCCTTCGGGCGTGAATTGTAACAGGGACTTGAAAAACTCCAGCCCGGCCACAGCTCCCTCGGTGTTGAGGTGCCCCTGCACCTTGTAGCTCTGCGGGTCGCCCCAAGCGCCGCCCCAAGCCCACAAAAAGGGCTGAAAGCCCATGACGATGGAGTCGTACCCTCGGCCCGTCAGCAGCGAGCAGCCATAGCGCTTTTGCTCTGGGCGGTGGAAAAACTCGGCTACGTCGCGGAATTCCTCCCACGTGTCGGGCGCGGCGAGCGGGCGACCGTAGCGAGCGGCAAACGCCTCCTGCTCGGCTGGGTCTGTAAACCAGTCGCGGCGATAGACAAAGCCAATGGCATCCGTCTGGCAGGGCGCGGCAAAAAACCGGCTGCTGCCCGGCGGGTATTCGCATAAATAGCGCGCGGCCCGAGGATGGATCGCGCCCACGTCAACGGCCTCGGGCAGCCAATCGGTCAGCTCCAAATACAGCCCCTTGGTCGCGCCGCGGCCAATCCACTGGCTGTCGCCCACGACGATGTCAAAATCGGTCTGCTTGTTGCCGAAGTTGAGAAAAACTTGGTCCTGATACGAAGGCCAAGGAATCTGGTACACCTCGACGGCAATCCCGGTCTCTTCGGCGAACTCGTGGCCCAGCTCTTGTAGTGCCGCAGCCGGATCCCATTGCGCCCACCAAATGGTGATCTTTTTGTCTTCGGCATGTCCCGTCTGCACCGCTAGCAGCAGAATCGCCGCCAGCCCGAATGTCCACATTCGCATACGGTTTCCTCCTATTAGCGTTTTTTAACGTCGGCAAAGCGCACTTACCGCACCCTGAGCACATCGCAGAATACCAATGCGTGAGCCCGATCAATATCCGACCGATTAAACCGACGCGCAATGGCCGTCAGGCCCTGCTGCCGAGTCCCCGAGGGCGAGGCCGCCTGCGGTACTAGGTCGGTTGAATGGAGCTTTGCTTGTTTTTATCAAAAAATGTACCTTCGCGTCAGATATGGAATTTGAATGGGACCCAGAAAAAGCCAAAGCAAACAAGCAGAAACACGACCTCAGTTTTCACGAAGGGGCTACCGTCTTTGGGGATCCGCTAGCAATAACCTTTCCTGATCCCGATCATTCCGGGGCTGAGAAACGCTATCTTACTTTTGGCCTGTCGAGATTGAATCGCTTGGTAGTCATCTCGCACACTCAACGGGCCGAAAAGACGAGAATCATCAGTGCGCGTTTAATGACTCGCCAAGAAAGGAAGATCTATGAAGAGGGCTGATCTAGACGAACTGCGTCCAGAATACCGCCGTGAAGACTTGGCGGCTGGTGTCCGAGGTAAGTATTTAGCAGCCTTTCAGTCTGGGACAAATCTGGTCTTACTCCACCCTGACGTTGCAAAGGCATTTCCCACGGACGAGTCGGTAAACAAAGCTCTTCGTTCAGTTATGGACGCAGCAGAGGGACTAGTGGACTCTACTAGCTGATACCACAGAATCAATAACCAGTGCCGTATCTTCTTCAGCCAGTGATTACTCCGCTCCTGCAAAGCTCCACACCTGCAAAGCCGTGCGGTAGAAGAGCCACGTCTTGTCGTCGTCGGTGAGAAAATCGACGTGGTCACGGAACATTTCCAAGGCCGGGCCGTAACCCACCCCTTTCACTACGCCGGGAAAATTGGTCCCCCACATCAGTCGCTGCGGCCCAAAGGCGTCGTAGATACGGCGGAAGGCGGGGAACGTATCCGCGTGCGGAAAGGGCAACTCGGACTTGTGCGCCTGCGGCGTGAATTTCACGTACACCTTGGGAAAGCGAGCCAAGTCGAGCACGTGGCTCAACAGCGGGAAGGGCGCTTCCTCATTGGTCGGTGCTCCGCCAATGTGGTCCAACACCACCGGCACTTCGGGAAAGCGGCCGATGATAGGCTCCAAGTGGGGCAGATTGGCAGCCGGGCCGTGGACAATAAAACAAGTGCCCAGTTCCTCCGACCGCCGCCACAGCGGATCTTGGTCGGGGGCGGCCCATTCCGAGGGGTGGTCGAGCCGCGACGAGTGAATGCGCAAGCCGCCAAAACCGTCCTCGCGCACTAACTTTTCCAGCCGGTAGGGCGCGTCCGGAGCCTTGGGATCGACCAAGCCAATGGCGGCAAAACGGCCCGGAAAGCGACGCAGACAGTCGGCCACGTACCGATTGTCGAACAAATAGTAAATCGGCTGCACAATGACCGCTTTATCGACCCCGACTTCGTCCATAGTCTGGTTGAGCAATTCTACGGATCCACCGCCCACTTGAGTCCGGCCCTCGGCAAAGGGATAGCGCTCCGCGTCGTCGCTCCACACGTGCAGATGAGTGTCGATAATCACAAGTCCCTCCTAGGGTAAAAACTGAATCGCATGGCCCTCACTAACTGCTACTGCCCACCACGCACTCGGGGGCCAACGCCTCCACGGCCAAGCGGGCGACTTGGGCAATGGCCTCGGCAGCGGCGGGTCCGTCGCTACGGGCCAGGGCAAAAGCCACCACGGCCAAGGGTCCGCTTGGCAAAAACACAAGGCCAGCATCCCCTTTAATGATGCCGCTAGAGCCGTACTTGTGCGCCACCACCACATCCGGCTTTAGGTAACACCGGATCATGCGGGTATCCCGACCGGTTTTGAGCAGCTCGATCATGGCTTTGGAGGCCGCCGCACTAACGACCTGTCCGCGATATATAGCCGCCAATAAAGAAGCCAATTCGCCGGGGGCGGCCACATTGTTTTCCAGCGAATCCCCAAAAGATACGCTGCCGTAGTCAAGGCCCTGAGTGCTGGCCCGCTCCTTGTACACTGCATCGTTAGCTCGATTGGTGGGCATTTCGTCCATCCCCACCATGCGGTAGTGATAGCGGCCCATGGTCGCAGCGGCTCGCACATTGGCACAGCCCAGTTGGTCAAGGGTGGCGTTGATCTGGTCCAGCCCCAGCAGTCCCATGAGGAAATCAGTGGCAATATTGTCGCTGATGCCCATCATCAAGCGGGCGTAGTCGCGCAAGGTCAACTCGGGCTCGTCTTGGGCGATCTGCAATACCCCCGAGCCGTGCGTTGAAATATCGCCCCGCAGCCGGTGCCGGTCGTCCAGCGACAGCCGTCCTGTCTCGGCCTGGTGGAACAATTCGACCAATACGGCGATTTTGATGACCGAGGCCGTGGGAAAACGCTCGTCTGCTCTGTACTGATGCACCTGGCCAGTGGCCAGATCTTCTAGATGCCAGCCCATGCGACCGTCAAAGGCCGCGGCGATCTGGCGCAAGGCTGCATCGGGAAAAACGCCCATTCTGGCTCTCCCTCATTCCCCGTCGGCGTTCAGCTTTTCCAGCACCTGCCACTGTTGGCGCTGGCGGCTTTCAGCCGAGTCGAAGACCTCGCGTGTTAAGTGGTCTCGGCTTTTGCCATTGGCTAGTTCGGCTAGGCGGTTTTGCAAGTCGTCGTGCGAGGGGTCGCGGTCGAGCGCCGCGCGGTAAACCCCGCGCACAAAATCCGCCTCGGCCGCTTCGTCTAGCAAGTCTTGGGCCTCGTAGGCGAAGGCTTTGAGGGTATGAGCTAAAGAGACGGCCAACCAAGCCTTGTGCTCTTCAAACGGGCCCAAAGTGGCGTACAACTCGGCGCACAGTTCCGAATCGCCAGCCACCTGCTGAGCTTCTTCAGCAGACTTGCCTTCAGACCAAGCTTGCAGAGTTTGCACATACGTCTTGGCCTGACCTCGGCGCTGGTCGTCCATTTCCCAAGCCCGGGTGAGCACATCGACGGCCGGGCGTCCGGAGTAGGTGCCCTCGCCGATGGCGCGGACGATTAGGTCTAGGTTGTCAAAAGCGCAGTAGTGGGTCAGCGAGTCGAAGCGCGAGATCAGGGCGCGGATGTGACGCACCGCGTCGGGCAGCTCCTCCAGCGGAGCGACTTGGGCGTCGATGCGCTGCATAGCTTCGTCGGGCTCGTCGTGGTGGTGTAGAATATTGCGCCAGTGGGAATCAGGCATGATGTCTCCTGTCGAGTTAGGCATTGAGCGAATTGCGAATTATGCGCGGAACAAATGGCCCTCAATGGGCAAACTCACTTCAATGCCCGAAGTAGCCGCCTGCAAACCGGCTTCCATAATCTCTTGGGCGTTCCGCGATTGAGTGGCATTAGTCGTGCCTTGGGGCGGCTGGCCCGAGCGAATGCAGTGGAGGAAGTGCGTGGCGGCATTGCGCTGGGGGACGGGCAATTCGTCGAGTTCCACCCCTGTTCCCTCGCGGTTCTGGCGGGTGTACACCGTCACCTGATTCCCCACTACCATAGTCCCCTCCGTGCCGTAGAGCACCACGTCGTGGGGCGGCACGTGCGGCACTGCTTCAGTCCAGCTCATTTCCAAGCGGCACATAGCCTCGGGATAGCGCAGCACCATAATGCCGTTGTCGTCAACCGGCAGATGGGTCTTGAGCAAGCGACCGGCCATGGCCACGACGCTGTGCGGTCGGCCCAAAAAGTGGAGGCACAAGCTGGCACCGTATCCGCTGTAGTCGTTGAAGGCCCCGGCTCCGTTGAGCTGGGGATCGAAGAGGAAACCGCAAAATTCGTCGGAGCAGCCCAACTCGTCGGGACCGCAGTGACCGCCGCGCCAAGTGAGCTGCCACAATTGCCCGATGGCCCCTTCCCTGACTAGACGGTGAGCCGTGTGCAAGGGCCGTGACCAAGCCGTGGGCCAGTTGACCATCAGGCAGGTCTGGTGGCGCTGGGCTGCGATCAGCATGCGGTCGGCCTGTTCAAGCGTGGCGGCCATGGGTTTCTCGACCATCGCGTGAATGCCCCGCGCCGCGCACAACTCGACGATGGGAGCGTGGTGCGCAGTCGCTGAAAAGACGAAGGCCGCGTCGGGAGTTTGCGCGTCGAGCAGGGCTTCGTACTCGCCGTACACTTGGTCGCAGCCCGAGCGCTCGCGGAAGCGATCCTGCAGCACGGGGTTGGGGTCGGCACCCCCCACAAGGGAAGCTCCTTCCTGATCGGCGAGTTCCCTGAGGTTGCCCCATAAGTGGTCGTGGGCCATGCCCAGCACGGCGACTTTGATCGGGTCAGTCATAGATAATAAGCTCCTGAGTATCGTTGAGATGTGAGGTATGGGGACGCCAATTGCCCTGGTCAATCTATACCCCTGAAGGTAACAAGGGCAAGCCGCCTTGAACGAAGAAGGGCCGCCCGCTATAATATCGTATAGCGGAGGAGTGCTTATGAAGATCGTTGCCCCACCTTCCCCAATCGCCTAATTTTGACGCGATGGTGTCTTGCTCAGCAAAAACGAGAATCAGCTCAATAGGACGCCCGAAATTTAAGGGCATTCCCCCCTGTGCAAATTCTTTAACATCTATGAATAGTATCAACTTAAGTCAAAGCGAGACCGCCTCTGCAACCGAACTGGCAGAAAGCTATCGCCTGGATATATCCCGAAAATTAGTTCCCAAGAAACGTTCGGAAATGGGACAGTTCCTGACTTCTGTCCCTATTGCTCGGTTTATGGCCTCGCTTTTTGACTCTGTCGAATACGGCCAGATCCGCCTTTTAGATGCCGGTGCCGGAGTTGGTTCCTTAACGGCCGCTTTTGTAGAGGAATTTTGCTCTCGTACTACTCACCCCCAAGAGATTTACATCAAGGCTTACGAATTAGAGCCGACGATGATTGAGTATCTACAATCTACGCTTACCAACTGTCGCCGATTGTGCCAAGACAACGGAATTGACCTTCAAGAGAGAATTGAAGTCGAAGATTTTATTGAAGGAGGAGTGAAACAACTGGCAAATGACCTATTTCAGTGCCCTCCAGCCAAGGAGTCCTTCACTCATGTAATCATGAACCCTCCTTATAAAAAAATCCGCTCCAATTCTCCACACAGAAAATGGCTGCAAGTCGTGGGGGTAGAAATCTCAAATTTATATGCAGGATTTCTAACAATCGCTATCGAGATGCTAAGACCAGGGGGTGAACTTGTAGCCATCGTACCTCGTTCGTTCTGCAATGGTCCGTACTTCAAATCCTTTCGCAAATTTTTACTCGAACAGATGACGATCAAGCGTTTTCATGTATTTGAATCTCGCACTCATGCATTTAAGGACGATGAGGTACTGCAGGAAAACATAATCTTCCACGCGGTAAAAGGAGCAGCCTTAGGAAAAGTCAGAATCACCTCAAGTCATAGTGTAGAATTCTCCAAGGAGTACGGAGAAATGATCGTAGAGGATATGACCCAGAGGACAGTCCCCTATTCCAGCGTTGTCAAGCCCGACGATCCAGAGAAATTCGTTCATATAGCCACTACTGATTTTGAACAACATGTAGTAGATCGAATTTCAGTATTTAATTATACGCTAGAAGATTTAGGCATCGAAGTATCCACTGGTCCCCTAGTAGATTTTAGGCTGAAAGAACATTTGCGCCAGAAACCCGGACCAAGTACGGCACCCTTGCTTTACCCTGCCCATTTTGATACCGATGGACTGACATGGCCCAAGGATGGGAAGAAGCCCAATGCTATTAATATCACACCTGATTCTGAAAAGTGGCTTTGGTCTAATAATGGCCACTATGTGGTGACCAAACGCTTTACTGCCAAAGAAGAGCGAAGGCGCATTGTAGCAGCGATTTATGATTCATCTCTACCTGCCCGTAAAGTCGGCTTTGAAAATCATCTAAACGTATTCCATCGACAAAAGCAGGGATTATCTAAAGAGATAGCTTGGGGGCTAGCCGTTTATTTAAATTGCACCCTAGTCGATAAATACTTCCGCCAATTTAATGGCCACACACAAGTCAATTCTGCCGATCTCAGAACAATTCATTATCCAAGCCTAGAGACCTTAGCCAAATTTGGTTCTCTGGCCAAAGATAAAATTCCGCTACAAAAGGATATCGATTATCTGATCAACCAAGAAGTCAGTAGAATGGGAAAGAAATCCATGATTGATCCAATCCAAGCTCAACAGAAAATAGATGAGGCACTAAACCTCTTGATAAACTTCGGCCTTCCCAGAGGCCAGCAAAATGAACGTTCCGCACTGACACTGCTTGCCATTTTGAACCTCAAACCAGATGGAAGCTGGCAAGAACTAGAACAACCGCTGATGGGTATCACCCCTATCATGGAATTTTGCCGGGCTTTCTACGGCAAAGAGTACGCGCCCAATACTCGTGAAACTTTCCGCCGTCAAACCATGCACCAATTTGTCGAAGCGGGCATCGCACTGTATAACCCAGACGAACCAGATCGTCCCGTAAATAGTCCCAAAGCATGTTATCAGATCAGCCCAGAAACTTTTGCAGTCATTCTCACTTATGGTACAGACCAGTGGGACCAAACCCTTTCTTCATACTTAGAAGAACGAGAAACCCTAGCTCAACTTTATGCGATGCAGCGAAAAATGCAGATGATTCCCGTAGAAGTTGAAGAGGACTACGAGATTGCCTGAAATCCCGCGGCTAGTGACATCGCCAACTTCCACGCCGCTCAAAACAAAACGAAAGGATCAGCTATGAAAATCGCTTTAGCACTCGGACCAGACGCCAGCGCCGTATCCACCTTCGGCACCCAGTGTGGCGTCGAGCACGCCGTCGGCACCTTCGGCCTCGCGCCGATACCGGATAAACCGATCGACGACGAAGCGCAGCCGTTCAGCCGCCAATCCCTAGCTCGTTTCAAGGCGCAGTACGAGCAAAACGGCTATCATCTGTCGGTCATTGAAAGCCGTCCACCCATGGAAAAGATCAAACTAGCCCAGCCGGGGCGCGATGAAGAGATCGCCGTCGTCTGCGAGTTCATCCGCAACATGGGGGCGGTCGGCATCCCAGTGTGGTGCCCTGCGTGGATGCCCATCCTCTTCGTGATTCGCACGTCGTCTGAAATCCCGACGCGCGGCGGTGCCAAGGTGACCGGCTTCGACCTCGAAGAATTCAACAAGACCCATCCCGCCGGCGAGCACGGCGAAGTCACCGAGGAGGACCAGTGGGACAACCTGAAATACTTCCTCGAGCGCGTTGTCCCAGTCGCCGAAGAAGCGGGAGTCAAGCTCGCCATGCATCCCGACGACCCGCCCCTGTCGCCGATCCAGGGCATCGCCCGCATCATCAGCAGCGTTGAGAACTACCAGAAGATGGTCGATCTCGTTCCCAGCCCGGCAAACGGCATCGGCCTCTGTCAGGGCAACTTCGGCCTGATGACCGACGATCTGCCAAGCGTCATTCGCCATTTTGGCGAGCAGAAGAAGATCCACTTCGTCCACTTCCGCGACATCAGAGGCACGCCGGAGAAGTTCGACGAGGCCTTCCACGACGACGGCAAGCACGACATGGCGGCCTGTGTCAGGGCCTATCGCGACACGGGGTACGAGGGCGTCGCGCGCCCCGACCATTTCCCGCAACTAACCTACGAGGACTTCGTCGATGTCCACTCAATGGAGCGTCTCTACGCCATTGGCTACATGAGGGGCCTGATCGAGGCGGTGTACAGCGAATGACCGCGGAGGGCTGGTCGCAGGGATCTAGCTGCGGTACCATTTCTCAGGAGAATTGCTCGTGAAAGTAGCCATCATGGGTGCCGCCGGATGGGTCGGCCGGGCCGTGCTGGAAAACTTCGCCAGTCGCCACCAAGTGCGCGCCTTCGATTACAGCCCCGAAGCTTGGGCGACGTACCGCCGATTCGACGGCGACTGGGAGGGAGAAAAACTCTACGGGGACATCGCCGACTTCCACGCCGTCCACAGGACCTTGGCAGGCATGGACGGCGTCGTCCATCTCGCCGCTTACTTTGGCTACGAAAACCCACCCGAGGACGATGTGAACCCCTTTCTCATCAACCTCAAAGGGATGTGGAACGTCCTGGAGTCGGCCCGTCGTCACCAACTCAAACGAGTGGTACACATGGGCTCTTGCGTCGTGCAACATCCAGACGGCCTTTTTCTGTCTTCGGATGTCCGCAGCAAGGAAGGAAGCCCGTACGGCATCTCAAAGCGTCTGCAGGAGGAAATGTGCCGCCAGTTCCACGACGCCTACGGCCTGCGGATCATTGTTTTCCGGCCCTGTAGTATCGGCGACAGCAGGCTCGGCATCAGTCGAGACGGCAACCCCGCTCGCGGCGGCGTTAGCTGGGTCTGCCGACACGATTTGGCGGAAGCCTGCCACCTAGCCCTCACATCCGAGACCATTGATTTCGACATCATGCACACGGCCAGCCACCCGGACGCGGATAAGTACTGCAATGTCGCTCGGTCCCGAGAGCTACTAGGGCTGGAATACAAAGGACACTTCCCTTAGGAATTAGGAATTACGAATTAGGAATTAGGAATTACCCCGCCCCAATTCGTAATTCGTAATTCCTAATTCGTAATTCAAAAAGGAGCACCATGCCCCACTACGACGTCCTGCTCAAAAACGGCCACCTCATCGACCCCAAAAACAACATCGACGGCCCGTCCGACCTCGCCGTCAAAGACGGCAAAATTGCCGCTGTGGGGCCGCAGTTGCCCGGCACTGCAGAGCGACAAGCCGATATCGGTGGCCTCTACGTCACCCCCGGCCTCATCGACATCCACCTGCACGTGTACGGCGGCTTTAACGCTTGGCTCTTCCCCGACCCCCACAATCTGCCGCACGGAGTCACCACCTGCGTCGATACGGGCGGCGCTGGGTACAAGGATATTGCAGATTTCAAAGAGACCATCATGGACCAGTCCATCACCCGCGTCCTCGCCTTTGTCAACATCGTCGGCGCTGGCATGACCGGCCCGCCTGAGCAAGACACCACCGATATGGACCCCATCCCTTGCGCCGCCGCAGTCGAGCGCTATCCCGAACACATCGTCGGGGTCAAATCGGCCCACTTTGGCGGACCGGGGTGGGAATCGACCGGCGGGGCCATTGAGGCGGCGCGGCAGGCCGGCAGCATTGTCATGGTCGATTTCTCGCCCAAACCCACCCGCACCTACCCCGAACTGCTCGCTCGCTACAGCCCCGGCGACATCCACACCCACTGCTACTCCATGCGCACGCCCATGCTCGACGACAACGACCGCATTTTCGACTTCGTCTGGCAGGCCCGCGAGCGCGGCGTGATCTTCGACTTGGGCCACGGCAACGCCTCCTTCCGCTTCCACATTGCCGTGCCAGCTATGGCCCAAGGCTTCCCGCCCGATACCATCAGCACCGACCTGCACCGCCGCAGCCGCCTGCTGCCCAATGCCACCATGAATATCACTATGTCGAAAATGCTGGCCTTGGGAATGCCGCTACAAGAGGTCATCTACCGCTCGACACAGCGTCCCGCCGAAGTCATCCGTCGGCCCGAATTGGGCCACTTGAGCGTAGGTGCTGAAGCCGATGTAGCAGTGTTGGCCGTACACGAAGGCCGCTTTGGCTTTGTCGATGCCACCCGCAGCACCCTACAAGGCAGCCAAAAAATAGAAGGCCGCATGACCCTGCGAGCCGGCGAAATTGTCTGGGATCAGGACGGTTTGAGCCTGCCGTCGTGGGAGGAAGGGGCGCGCTAAGTTTTCGACCTATTGCAACCCGGCGTAGAGCGTGACAAAACTCTGAGTAGCCGTGAGCGTCTCAGCCTCCGCAAAATCCTTGCGTTCCACCACAAAGCCAGCCAGAGCTTGGATCCGATACCCTAGATAGGCCGACTCCGTCACTAACTGGAAAGCCCAACTCAGCGAGTTGAAGTCCTCACTATCTCGATCTAAATCGTCAAAAAAGGCGTACTCCACCCCAACCTGCGCCCTAGTCGCCAACAAAAGCTGAGTCTCCAACAACACCGAAACCAACTCCAGCAGCGTCGTTTGCTTCTCCTGGTCAAACAGCGACCGGCTCTGTTGCACCCACTCGCTCTTCCAACGCGGCTCCACAGTCACGCCTCGCCAAGCGTAGCGGTAGCTCGCCTTGTTGATCAAGCCAAAGAAAAAGTCCGACGGAGCCAAGTCGTGCTGGCGGCGACGCTCTGCATTCATCAACTGCCGGAAAAGCACCCAGTTGAGCTTGCTCATCACCTGTAGTTTTTCGCCGGTCAGAATATGTCCGACAAACAACTGATTGACCCACGTATCCCGCGCCAACAGCGGATCGTCAAGGCCCACCAACTGCCCGCCCCGCAAGGTATTGTCTGGCCGCCACTGCAAGAGCGGATTGGGAATGTCGTCCGCGACCAACTGGCTCATCTCAAACAGCCGCACTCGCCCCCAGCGCGGCCACACCCGCTCGTAGCCCACCTGCACGTAGGTGCTGTGGTTCTTGCGGTCGGCTGAGATCTGCGCCTCTCGCAACGCCCCGGCCTTGAGCTGCCAGTGCCGACCTAGCCCCACGCCGCCATAGACATTGAAGCCGGCCTGATCGCGGCGATAGGGATAGTCCGGCTCGGTGTCATTTTCGTACAGGTCAACCCAAAAGTTGTGGTTCATGTCCACGCCAAAGAGGAACTCGGGCCGGTCCACTTGGAAGCGCAGAAAGGGCTCTTGGTAGTCGGGAATGTTATTGGCCTTGACGCGATTGTCGTTCTGATTGAAGTCAGGCACCAAGTCGTTGTTCAAATCCCAACCGGGAAAGACCTGCCGATCGTCAACCAGAAAATCGGCGCGGAAGGCATCGGGGAAACGATCTTGGTCGTCGTTGTCTTCGACCAGATCAAAGCGATTCCCCTGCCGGGCGTAGTCGAGTCCAGTAGTAGTAGTGACAAAAGCCTGAGTGTTGTAGCGCGGATCAATGGAATACACCTCGCCGAACAACGTGAATGGTTCCCAGCCTTTCCGCACATTCACCATCCATGCTGGCGCACTGGGTTGGCCCTTAATCCCGGCCGAAGCCGTATGGGTTTCCTCGGCGACGTTGGGATATTGACGCCAACTCCAACTCAAGTCGTATTCGCCATACACGTCGAACCCGAGCAAGTCCTCCACCCGAAGCGTACCGCCGCCCACGGTAGTAGCGGTAGGCAGACCGTAGGCAAAACTGACCACGCCTAAATTGGAAATGTCCTGCACATTACCCGCCGCCTGCGACACCAATGTAAAAAAGGGATTTTCCGTCGGCGCGACGTCGAGCCGGGTAAATCCCTCTTCACCCAAGCCGCGCACTCCCTCGCCCGGATCGAGTAGCCCCAACTGGCGATCAGAACTCATCCAGACCTGATAGTCATTGGCCAACACCAGCCGAAATTCTACTGCGACGATCTCCGACTTGTCGGCCGCAGCCCGGTTGACAAACGACGCACTGTCAAAGTCGTAGAGCAGGCTGATTTGTTCGTCGCCGTCTGCGCTGAGAAAACCCCGCCGCTCCAACCCCCCTTCAATCACCGGACCAAAGCGGATGTCCCGGCCCTGCTCCACCGTGCCGTCGCGATAGGTAATGATCACGTCCGAGGCGTCCGGGAAAAAGGCCGCACCACCGAGGCCGTCTTCCGGCGAGTCGTCCTTCAATAGAATCTCGATCTGCCCAACCGTCTGGTTCTGTTCGTTGGTCAAAGATCCTTTGTGCAAGGTCTCCACGAGTTGGTCCGCCACACTATTGGTCTGGTGGGCACTGACCGCGTGCAACCCCACCTCGACAAAATCACCCACTTGCGCCGCAAAACGACCTCCCGCCAAAGACGTGGCGTCCGTAAAAGCCCGCTCCGTCTCTTGGACGGCCCTAGGCCCCGAAATCAGCGAATGCAGGAAGGTCATTTGATACTTGTCCGTGGCCAAGTCCAGTTGGAATCCGTTCAAGCGCGGCTTGGAAAAGGCCAGCGAGGTCAGAGTCGTGCGCAGATTGTTGCTCACCGTCAGCGCGTAGTGGTACTGACCCTTCCCGTCTCCGGCAATCACCAACTGATTAAACCACCGATCGAACACATTCGTCTTGAACAGAGTGCTGCCCGCCTCTTGGGGCCGCGTCTGCGCGGTGTTGAACACCAACCACCCCTGGGTCAGGTAATTCCCATACAAGTCGTAGAAGTAATCCCCCTGCAGATCAACCTCCACGTAGCGCCGGTACGGCAGCCGCGCCCGGTTGGTGTACTGCCACTGCCGCCAGCGGTATTCTTCGTATAGTTCCTGCGGAACGTACCAGCGCCGCACGGCCGGGTCCAGCGCAGCCAGATACACCTCCGGACTCAAGGTCATCAGCCGAGCTTCCGCCCCCTGCTGCAATCCCAGCCGATTGCCGTACTCAACCTGAGCGGCACTGTCGCCGACGACCGCAAGGCCGAACAGGAAGAAGCCGCACATTCCGAACATTGATTTCAACAGCAACTTCCCTTCTCAATTAGGAATTACGAATTGGGAATTGAGAATTCGTAATTCCTAATTCGTAATTCCTAATTAATAGGCCACGGCGATGAGGTGAACTCGGGTCTGTCCGCCAAAAGCCGTAGCGTCCGCGTCCACCTCGATCTTGCACAAATACAAACCCGGAGCCACAACCCGTCCATCCTCATCCCGCCCATCCCAGATAAACCGCTGCTGCCCGCCTGTGGCCAGCGCCTCTAGCTGCCGCACCTGACGACCCACCAGCGTATAGATCCGCACTGCCAACGACCGCTCCGCCTGCACCCGGAACAAGGAAAAGTCAATCTCAGCCACCTCGTTGACCCCATCGCCGTTGGGCGTAAAAGGATTCGGCGCAATCGCCACTTGGGCAATGGCCGCGTCGGATCCTTGCGCACGAATAGCCAAGCTCTTTGCCGGACTCAGCCCAGTTACATCGCCGCCGTCAGCCGCTTGCCACGCGGTCGGAGGCTCGCTCTGCCGCACCGCAACCGCCAACCGCGTCCCCTGCAAATACACCCGCGAGGCAAAGCGCAGCCGCACCAATCGGCCCCGATCCACCACCCAACCCCGCTGTGCCCCCAGTCCGTTGTAGCGAATCCGGTCGAGGCTGTCGCCCACCGCATCAAAAGGCACCTGATCGCCCAAACCAACGACCTTGCGGAAGTAGCGCACCGGCCCCTGCTCGGCGGCGGCCAAATCCTCATAGGCCGCCGCGTCCACCTCAACCAGACGACCGCTCTCCTCCCGCCGGAAATAGCGCACTGCGCCCTGTTCGGCCTCGGGCAGCAGACTGTACGAAGTAAAGGTCAACAAATTGCGATCCAGTCCAGTGGGCACCTCGTCGCCGGGAGCCACCGCACGGTAGTACACCGGCGCGAGGATTTCGGAAGATGTGCCCTGCACGGTCTGGGGAAAACGCAACCACAGCGAATCGCCTTCGGCGTGTACGACCAACTCGGCCCCCTGCGCGTCGAGCAGCCGTCCGTCAGCACCCCGCACAAAACGCTGGAACGGGGCCTCGGACGCCAACTCCGCTTCCGTGCCCAAGGCCACATCGACCAGCCGCAGGTCCAGCCCCGGCTCGGCGCGCACCCGCACTTCGTCAAAACCCAAGCTGCGCATATTGGCTGGCTGCGCTAAAAAGTCGGGCTGCACAAAGAGAGCAAATGTGTCGAGCACTCCTGCCTCCACTGCCGTTGGCCACACCTCAGCACCCAGCCGTTGCACCACCGGCTGATGAAGGCCCACTGAAATGCGATGCAGCGCCGGCACGTGCTGACCGCCATCGTTTTTGAGCCGCACCTGAAGCTGCATAAAGCGCCGCAGACTCGGCGAACTCGCCAACTCCCCCGGCTGCCGGTATTGCTGGCTCCAAGCGCTCCACCCCGGACCAACGACCACCGTGGTATCCGAAGGTCCCTTGAGAAAGCCGGCCAACGTTCTGTATTCGTCCGCGGTCTTCTCATTGCCGGTTTTGTCGAAGTAGCGAATTTGCTGCAACAGTTGGTCGCCAGTGCGCGTGCGGATTTCCACGTCCGTGCCCGGCGGCGTGTCGGCGTCCCAGTGGACCGCACCGAGAGCCACCAGCCCCGGCAACTCAATCAAGTCCGATTCCAACACCACCTCGGCCGGCGGCCGGCTGGAAAACAGCATGATCTCGGTGATCGACGACCAGAAGGCATTGACCAAAATCCCCTGCCCAGCTCCGCTTTCGGAACGGCCGCCGACAAAACCCGGGGGAAAGTGGGCAAAAACGATCAAGTCGAGGAGCCGGACCTTGAGCGGAGGATCTTGGGGATCGACGATCGAACTGAAGCGGCCCGAGTCGCCGCGCGGCAGCGCTGCGGCCACGCTGTACTCGCGCTCTGGTGGACTGATGCGCTGCCATTTGAGGCCACCGCGGACATCGCGCCCACCAGCAGAAGCCCGCATGATATAGCCGCGCATACCCGACCCCGTAAGGCGCACCTGCTCCAGCCACACTGCACCACCAATATCGACGGTCAGCACGTTGCCGCCGGGATTGAGTGGATTGCGGGTTTGGTGGGAGTAATAGGTCGCGTCGTCCCCGTCGAATGCCGTCAGCGGATTCTTGCCCGGCGTAGTCAGCGCGAGCGAGCCGCCGTTTTTGACCAAGTTGATGCCGATATTGTCGCCCCAGCCCCAAGCCTCGACCTCGGCCAAGCGCGGCAATTCCCGGCGATAGTAGTCCCGCCGCCCCTGCCGCTCGTCAGCCAGAGCCTGATAGGTCGCCTCGTCCACCGGCTCCTCGCGCCCGGCCACGTCCCGCGCAAAATAAACCACATCCCCCCGCTCGCCAGCCGACAACCCCTCCCACACTTCCTGTGTAATCTGTTCGGCCCGCCCGCCTCGCGTATCCGTGATCACAATGCGGATGGTCTCAATGCTCTTGCCCGTCCACTCGGGCGAGGGCTTTCTCGCTTCGATCAGCAGCCGATCGCTCACCACGCCGGAAGTTGGGGGTAGTTCAGGACTGGTATGTTCGCTTTCAAAAATGTATTCGCGCTGCGTGGTACTGGGCGCGTCCTGCGGAATGAACAGTTGGAAGCCAATGCGGCTATTCGGCTCGTGCAACAGCGCACTCTGTCGGCGCGACAACAGCATGATAAACTGCAAAAAGGGATCGCCCAGCTCTTCGGCGACGAACTGGAGTTTGAGCCGCTCCACGGGCACGGCCCGCCCCAGATCGACCTCAATCCACCACCGCTCGATGGGGTCGCGCGGATCCGGCTCCCAGAACGTGGTCGGATCGCCGTCGAGAATATGCTCCGCTAACTGCGGATTGGATCCCACCCGGCTAATCCCCGGCCGCACCCAGTAGTCGAAGACCAGTTCGTTGAGCGTATTGCGGATCGGCTCGCCAAATACATCGAACTGCATAGTGCTGTCGATAGTGCCAATGCGCGGGTCGTCCGTGTTAATGATTATCGGCCGTCTGAGCGTGCGATCTTCGAGGACGTTGTACACCGTCCGCAACTGGCGCGTCCGCACGGACCCAGCCTCGTCGATGTGCGCTAGATGGGCGGGTATGGTCCACTGTCGCCAGTGCTGCGCCCGATCGACCACCACCTCGTCGCCGCTTAGCTGGTAGCCCTGCTGAGCCTCAACAGGTGCCAGACTCAGCGCCAAGCCGACGAAAATTTTTTGCACGATGGAGTCGCATTTCATGGCTGTGTGGGTCCCATATCACTGATTTACTCATAGGCGCTCTAGGTATAAGATGCTTCGCTTTGCTCAGCATGACAGGTACTGGGGGGTCATGCTGAGCGGAGCGCAGCGGAGTCGAAGCATCTATAGCGCACAGACCCCGACGATGCGGAACCTCAGTATATCAGCTATTAAATGTATAGTTATTGACCGCAACTATATGCCGCTTCCCCTACAGATGTCAAACCCATACGCACAATACAGTTGAAAGAGATAATCCCCATTCCCTAAATTCTAATTCCTAATTCCTAATTCCTAATTCCTAATTCCTAATTCCTAATTCCTAATTCCTAATTCCTAATTCCTAATTCCTAATTCCTAATTCCTAATTCCCAATTCCATGTCACGCCTAGGAATCCGCTGGGTAGTCCTCTATTTCCTGTCCATTCTCGTGCCAGCCGCCCTGCTGGCCTTTCTGAGCGTGCGCTCACTGCGCGATGTCCACGACAGTGTGCGCCAAGAATTGCGCTCCAAGGCCGTACTAGCGCAGGACGCCTTCGACCGCTTCGTCAACAGCCGCGCCCAGCTCCTATCCGCATATAGCGAAGACGGCGCAATGGACCCGCGCCTGTACGCGGGTTTTTCCGAGATTGCGCAAATTTTCGCCGTCGATCCCACGGGAGTGCTGCGCCACCCCTCGGTGCAGCCCTTGCGCTTGCAGGAGCGCTCTGTGGCCTTTGCCGCGCAGATGGAGAAGGCCGCAGAACTCGAATTCGGCCACCAAGACTGGGCGGGCGGCGTGCAACTCTACCGCCAAGCCTGGAAGGAGGCAGCCAGTCCCGCAGAGGAAGCCGAAGCCCTCTACGCTCTCGCCCGCTGCGCCTATAAGGGAAAGGACATGGCGACAGTCGAGGGAGCACACCAGACGCTGGCGGCCCTCTACGGTCCCGTCCTCGACGCCGACGGAGCGCATCCTGTTACCTTGAGCCACTTGCGCCTCGGGCGCTATGCCGCGCCCGAGCAGGCCCAGGCCAGTCTGATGGCGTGGACTGAGGCGCTGCTCGAAGGCCGCTATCCCCTCTACGCAGGCTGCCAGCAGGCCTTGCAAGAGGTCCGCACGTTGGCCCAAGGTCGGCTGGCAGACATGGAAGACCGTTCCATTCTTCTGGAGCGGTTGGCCCTGATCGAGAAGGCCCTTGATTTCTCAATGCGCTTTGGTCCCGTAGTGGAAGATCAATGGGCCAGAGCCCGAGAGCAGGGTTATCTATCGGGAGTGAGAGACGATGGAACGAGTTTTCTCATGTACTTGGGCGCGGCTGAAGGTGATGGCGCGGTGGGCATTCTATTCGACTGGGCCGAGCTGACTGCCCTAGTGCAGGAGCAAGTGGAAGGTCTGACGGAGCGGGATTTTTCCCTTGCCCTGTTCGACGCCGACGCAGAAGCCGCTTTTCTGGCCGCGCATCGGGAGGCTATCTACGAGACCGGGCCGGCCAGCCGCTGGATGGATCGAGTCCGTCTGGGGATCTGGGCGGCCGATACTTCTGCGGCCACTGGGTACTACCGCACGCGCAACTATCTGGTGGGCGGTGGCATTTTCGCCTTGGCCGTATCCGTAGTTCTCGGTGGGCTTATGATCCTGCGGGACGCTGGGCGCGAGGTGCAGGTAGCCCGCCTGCGCTCCGAATTTGTCGCCAATGTATCGCACGAGTTGCGCACCCCACTCACGTCTATTCGCATGTACGCCGAGACCCTGCTCATGGGCCGCTACCGGTCAGCCGAACAGATGCAGGACTATCTGACCACCCTCCTGCACGAGAGCCGACGGCTGTCGCGCTTGGTCGATAATGTGCTGGATTTCGCCCGCATTGAGCGCGGCGACCGGACCTACCAACGCCAACCTTGCGACCTAGGGGACGCAGCTCGGGCTGCGTTGGAGACCTTTGGCGGCGTATTCGCCGCAGAGGGCTTTGCGGTGGAGGAAGCTATTGCTGCGGAACTACCTTCGGTACTAGCCGACCAAGAGGCGGTGGAGGGTGCGGTGGCCAATATCCTAGGCAATGCAGTCAAGTACTCGTCCGAGCACAAGGCCATCCGCTTAGCCGTGGAACAGCGCGGGGCTGAAGTAGTCGTCGAGGTAGCCGACCAAGGCATCGGCCTCCCTGCGGACGAAGAGGAACGCATCTTTGAACAATTCCACCGAGGAGCCAACGCGGCCAGCACCGCCGGGACCGGCTTGGGGTTGTCCCTCGTCAAAAACGTGGTCGAGGCGCATGCAGGCCGGGTGGAGGCCGCCAACCGGCCGAACGGCGGCAGCGTATTCCGTCTGTACTTCCCGGTGCATACCGAGGACAAAGCTCATGCCTAAAATTTTGGTCGTCGAAGACGAAGCGGCCATCGCCCGAGTACTGGTCGATAACCTGCTCTTTGAAGGCCACGAGGCCGAGGCGGTCGCCGACGGAGCCGAGGGGCTGGAGCGGGCTTTGGCTTGGCAGCCGGACCTGATTCTGCTGGATGTGGTGCTGCCCACGATGGATGGGTACGAAGTGTGCCGTCGTCTGCGGACGCAGGGAGCGGCCATACCCATCATCATGCTCACGGCGCGCGGCGAAGAGGTCGATAAAGTCCTAGGCTTGGAGTTGGGGGCTGACGACTATGTAACCAAACCAGTGGGCGTCCGCGAACTCATGGCTCGGATCAAGGCGGTGTTGCGGCGAGGCGCGTCGGCACCAGCTACAGGTACGGTGCTGGAATTCGGACAAGCGCGGATCGACTTCGACCGCTACGAGGCGGCTATGGATGGCCAGACTGTGCATCTTTCCCCCAAGGCTTATGGCGTGCTGCGTCTCCTATGGGAGAGCAAGGGCCGTGCCCTGACCCGAGCGCAAATCTTAGAGCAGGTGTGGGGCTACGAAGTGTACCCCACCACGCGCACCGTAGATAACCACATCGCCGAATTGCGCCACCGCTTGGAGGCCGACCCGGCCCAGCCGCGCCACATCCTCACGGTCCACGGAGTCGGATACCGCTTTGTGGAATAACATCACTTATGGATATTAAAGAAATCAGGGCCAAGATCCGCCGCTCTCAATACGTCTATACGCACCACGCTGAGATTGAGCGCCGCGAAGATGACTTGACCTTTGTGCAGATCGAACAAGCTCTATTAAATGGAGGAATCCTCGAGCACTATCCCGATACCGGACGCGGAGAGAGTTGCTTGATCGTAGGTTTTGCCGGAGAATTGCCTATTCACATCGTCTGTGGCTGGCGCGGAGAGAAGGTCTCCCTGATCACAGTTTACATTCCCCGTCCACCAAAGTTTATCGATCCCTGGACACGAGGAGCGCAAGACCATGAAGAAAATTAAGTGCAACTTCTGCGCAAGCGAACGCTGCGAAGATCGGCGCATCGACTACCTCTACAGCCACCAAGGCCAATACCTGTTGGTGCCGAACACCCCGGTCGAAGTCTGCCTCCACTGTGGCATGGTGTATTACGATGCGGCTGTGCTCAAGGAGATCGAACGGCGCTTTTTTGCCATTCAAGAACAAAAAGAAGAACCCGATCAGTATATCGAAATGCCGACCAAAGCATATACCTGAGATGCCCTTTGAAAGTCCGGTCAGGCGGCGTCGAGGCTCTCGCACCCCCAGCACCAACGCTGCGACGCAGAAAGTACAACCTTTTTGCACCTCCATGACAAAACCATGACAACTCCGGCAATGCCAGCGTTTAGGTTCAAAAGTGAGCGCACAATCCACCTAAACGAGGAGGCCCATCATGGAGCGCGTTACCGCGATTTTTCTCAGTTGCGTCTTGCTGACCACTGGCAGCGTACAGGCCAGCAGTGTCGAGGAAACTTATCAGGCGGCCCTCACGCAAGAGAAGGGCGAGGGCAACTTGGAGGAGGCCATTCGCCTCTACCAGCAAGTAGTTGAGGCGCACGAGCAAGGTGAGGGCAGCGAACAGCTAGCGGCCCGGGCGCAGCTACGCATCGGCGTGTGCCAAGAGAAGATCGGGCTGGCACAGGCGCGTCAGACCTACGAAGCCGTCCGCGACCAGTACCCCGACCAGCCACAGGTAGCAGTGGAAGCGGCTCAGCGCCTCGGCTCAACTCACCAGCGCGAGGCAACAATCGAGCGGCCGGCCGCCCACACGGCTGCTGAGTGGGCAATTCACGTCTCGCCCCGGCTCCGCTTGGTGAACGTGGACTCTATAGGGCAACAGTACACAGTGCGGGCCGCACTGGTTGACTCGGCCTACTTGGATTCTATCCGGCAACAGCACGAGGAGTGGGCTGAGCTACTCGGCTCAGCTTCTATCAGCGAGCAGATGCGCGGACGGCTGCATGAGCTAATGGAACAGCGCAAGTGGCAGAAGGAAAAAGCCGAACGGCAGCTAGCGGCTATCCAACAGCAAATCGCCGAGCAGACCAAGCGGCGGGCCAATGCCGACTCGGCATTTAGCGACGCGCAGATGCGCCAACAGTTAGAGGGTGCCCAACGGCAGATACAACGAGTCGAGCGGGCGATGAAGGCCCTTCAGCGGCGGCTAAAGGCCATCCAGCGGCAAGGCTCCCGCTCCGAGCGGATCATACGTCGCTCAGAGCAACGGTATTATCACTACGCCAACACACCTCCGGTGATCCCCTACGCATACAAAGAGGTGGCCGCGGTGCCCATGCAGTGGAAATTCCGCCTCGACGAGAGCGAGCATCCGCAGCGGCACCGCGCCTATGCCACGCTAGACTTCGACGATGCGGATTGGGCTACAATCAACATCGGCCAAGCGTATGAAGATCAAGGCTACACTGGCTATGACGGATGGGCTTGGTATCGGGCCACCTTCGCGGTAGCGGCGGATTCGGCGCGGCCAGTGCTGATGGCTTTCGGCGGATTCGGGGCTAAGGACGCCTTTGTGTATGTCAACGGCCACTTGGTCGGACGACGCTACGACCAGTGGAACCGGCCGTTCATCCTCGATATAAGCGACCACGTCGTGCGCGATGGCGAAAATGTGGTAGCGTTGTATTTGTATGACGACTTCGGCATGGGCGGCGTGTATGGCCTGATTAATGTCCATCAGCCCACGGACGAGGTGGATACCGACGCCTTCGCTTCCAATCGGGGCGGGCACTTGGAGATGGTGGAATGGAACGGCTGGCCGGTTTTTAAGAACCATCTCTCCAGCGGCCAGCCTTATAGCCGCTACGCTCGTCGGCCTCCGCGCATTCCCTACGCCTATACCAAGGTCGCCGCGGTGCCCGGGCAGTGGAAATTCAGCCTTCACGCCGAAAATTACCAAGATCACCAAGATCCCATCTTTAGCCGCGCCGATTTCGACGATTCAGACTGGGTCGATATCGACATTGGGCAGGCTTGGGAGGATCAGGGCTACATCGGCTACGACGAGGGGGCTTGGTACCGCGCCCGGATTGAGGTGGACGCCGAGGAAGGCCAGCCGGTGCATCTGGCCTTCGGCGGCGTGGATAACGACGCCTCGGTGTACGTCAACGGCACCTTGGTCGGGGAACACCACGGCTGGAATACCCCTTTCATCCTCGACATAAGTGAAGCAGTCAATTACAAGGGCCAGAACGCGATAGCCGTGCGGGTGTACGACGGAATGGAAATGGGCGGCATCTTCGGCACCATAGAAGTGATCCAACCCACCGGCAAGGAGAACCTCGACCGCTACTTGGCCAATCGCGGTGCCTCGGCGCAGCACAAGCAGACCGACCACGACGCGCAAAAGCGAAGTTTCTGGAGCCGATTTTTCTAGCGCCGGGTAGAGTTCCGGCGATCCCTTTTGTCAACGACGACTTGCTAGCCCTGCAAAGTCGCGATGGGATGCTAGTCCATCTTAAACGATGTGGAATTTTTCCTAACTCCAGAGGAGGCGCAAAATGATCAAACAGAAGCCTAACGGCGGTAGTTCAAAACAGAAAGCTTCGCTATGGGATTCGCGTAGGGTCGGAAGTCCACTTTGAATATACCGATGGCGAGGAAGTAAAAGAGAAAACCGTACCCGTCGAGGTGTTCAAATTCAAGCAGTACTCAAGCAGAAAAAGCCCCGACAATCCTAAGTTCGAAGGACAAGTATTCGACCGTGGAAGTTGCCCCCAAGCGCGAGATAACGAAAGGCGAACCCGCGCCCGAATTTACGGTTGTGGACGTTCACGGCGATACGCTCCGCCTCGCTGACTTTAGGGGACGCCACGTACTGCTCAACTTCTGGTTCACGAACTGCGGGCTGTGCATAAAGGATACGCCAAAAAAGCTAGTGGATATATACCGTGCGAAGCAGGCACACGGCCTCGAAATCATCGGCATTAGCGACGATGATAGCCGCGAGGCGGTGCTTCACTATGTTGAGGATCATGGGATCGAATGGCCCCAGATAATAGAAGTCGAAAACGAGACTAAATCAACGGAGATATACCACATAGGCGGGTGGCCCTCGTACGTCTGGATCGGTCCAGATGGCGTCGTAATCAACCCAGAGCTAAAAGGCGATCTAGACGACCTGTACGACGCGTTTTGACGCGACCATGTTCAGTGACTTTTAAGTCGTGATGTTGCGCACTATTGAGACTTTTCCTTAGCGTATTCCGATAAGAAGGAGGTCAAAATGAATTATTTTGAATTGGATCAAGCACAGCAACGGCTACCTGAACTCGTTGAGCGAGCCAGACGTGGTGAGGATGTCACTATTACTGAGCGCAATCAACCCGTGGTCAAATTTGTGGCTGTCGAGCGGTGTACAGTTCTAACGCAGCGACGCCGACCTGGAAGTGCCAAAGGGCTTATTCAGCTAAGCGATGATTTCGGCGAACCGCTCGAAGATTTCCGGGAATATATGTGATGCGCCTTTTACTTGATACCCATAGTTTCTTGTGGTACATAGAAGACGATGACAGACTCAGCCAGACCGCCGAGCAAACCATCTCTGATATAGATGTCGAACACCGCACCCACATCCATACTAAGGCCATCGAGCAACCGCGAGGTAGCTGCATCGCCGCGAGCAAACACTCCGTGTTCGACATACGTCTCGCTTTCGAGCGCGAGCACCCGGATCGTCGCGTTGCGGGGATCGGCGATCCAGTACTCAGGAATGCCGGCTTCCGCGTAGTCGGTGCGCTTGGCGACCAAATCCCGCTGCGGACAGTCCGCGCTAACTACTTCGACGACCAGATCCGCGCCCAGCCAGAAGCGATCTTGGCGACGAGGGTCCGAGCGGTCGCGCAGCAGCAGCAGGTCCGGCTCGCGGAATTTGCCTTCGCGGATGCACAGCCGCAGGGACGCGAACCTCACGACACCCCGCGGCCGGATATAGTCGCAGAACAAGTCATATAAAAATGCAAGGATCGCTTGGTGGGTATCGGTCGGCATGGGCAACTCTTCGATGTGGCCGTCGGTGAATTCAATCAGGCGATTGGTGTGGTCTGTCAGCCACAGGTATTCCTCGTCGCTCCAGCAGCCCTGACGCGGCAGGAGATCGCACAGCAGCGCGTCGAGCGCAGCCTGCGAAGTCGCCGTCGTGATCGTCTCGGTCATAATCGTCGTCCCTTGGTCAATCAGCTATCAAGAAAAAGCTCTTCTCGGGCAACTTCAGTCTTCGAGGGTACATGTCGTTGATTCCATTAAATGTATCGTAAAAATGACGGATACCCTGACACTCGTCAAACGCTCCGGTGCTCAGGACAGCTTAACGGCAATCAGGTGCGACTTTTCCAGCGGCAGGATATAGGTCAGCCAATCAGCCGTCTCGTCTAAGCGGCTTCTAAAGGCGGCCCAATCCGGATTCTGGTCCCATTGTTCGACTTTAGACCAGCCATCGACAAAAAGGAACGCCCCGCGCACCAGACGGCTTTCCAGCATGGTGAACATGGGCGCAAATGCGGGCAGGCCAAAATCTACAAAGACAAAGTCCACGCGCTCGGGGAGGGCCGCGATAAAGTCGGTCCCCTCCCCGGTGTAGCATTCCACCAAGTGGTCCAAACCAGCTTGGCGCAAATTGGCCCGCGCCGCCGCCGTTTTCTCTGGCACTCGATCCAAACTAAAGACGCGGCCCCCAGTGCGCTGGGCCGCAGCGGCTAGGTGCAGAGTAGAATAGCCGTGCGATGTGCCGAATTCGACCAAGGTCTTAGCCTGTTGGTGAATCGCAGTCAGACAGAGGAGGTGAGCCACTTGAGGGCTAACGGCCCTGAGACGCAACGGGTCCGCGGAACCGGCTTGACGCTCCTCCTGATCGCGTCTGTGCAGGTCGGCGACAAGAGCCTGTTGCGCCGACGTAAAGAGATCCTCGATGTGCATTCAGTCGCCTTCAGCAAAAGGCGGCACCACCCCATCGTCTAGCGGAAAAATGGGGCGCACACAGTGCTGGTAGGGCAAGGTTTTGAGGTTGGCGCTAGTGGACCCAGGCACATCGACAGCCACAATGCGGGCGGCGATGGCCTCGTAGTGGGTGCGGAAGCCATTGGGCGATTTACACACGACCAAGTCGTAGTCAGCCGGATCGTGCCCTTGGCTCTGATATACCTTGCGGCCGACGATGGGGGCGGCTTCTTGGGTCACTAGCAATGTAAGATTGCCACTGGTCAAAATAGCAGTGCGACTAGGCGGCACTACATACCCAAATTCAGTGGTGAAGGCCCCGTCGGACAGGCTTTTGACGTACAAGGGCAATTCCACCGGCGCAAAGCGATCTGAATCGAGGGTGCCGCCCAAGGGCCAAGTGAACTGTCCCCCTACTCCAGTCCGATAAGCAGCTTCCACCGCAGGTGCATCCACTATGGGAATGAGGGCGCGCTTGCTGTAGTTGTATTGGAGCAGCCCCTTGAGAATGGCGTTGCTATCGCCACTGGCACCCGAGGCCGTGGAATCCGCAGCGTCCGAGAATACCGTGAGTCCCTCGGTCTCTTCGGCCAGACGCACGGCTTGTTCGAGCCGGGTGAGTTTGGGAATCCAGTGGGGTCGATTTTCCCACATAAAGCGGGCCAATTCCAGCGCCAATTCCTCGGCTTGAGCTGGATCGTCGTCGGTGGTGACGATTGCATTGGACTGCAAATCGGGCACGTCGGTAAAGGGATTGCCAATGATGACGCCCGCAGCCAGACCGCCTAAAGACGCCTCAATTTCACGGCAGCGGCGGATGGCTTCGCCAAAGCGGCCGCTGGCGGTGATGAGTTCGTCGCCGCGGGCCAATAGCGGAATAGACACGCGGGCGGTGGTGGGCTTGACGTCCCCGTCCAATTGGCGCAACAGCAGGCGAGCCGCGCGCTGGCCAGTGTCGCGCATATCCGTGTGCGGATAGGTGTGGAGAAAAACCAAGGCATCGGCCGCATCAACCAGCCGTTGCGAAATAACTGCGTGCAGGTCCATGGCCGCGACAATGGGCACGTCCCCGACGATCTGCCGGATGCCAGACGCGACGCGGCCCTCGGGATCGATTTCGGTTTCACCGGCCATGGCCCCGTGCAGCGACAGACAGACCGCATCAACTGGAGCGTGAGCCTCGACAGCGGCCAACAATTCGCCGATGAGGCGCTCCATATCGGGACCGGCGACTAAGCCGCCGGTGGTATTGCACCAAGCCCCGTACGTGGGAACCAGTTCGATGTCGGGACGGGCCTCGAGAATGTCGATATTGCCCGCCAGCGTGGAATTGGACGAGCGGGTAGCTTCTAGCAGGTCTGGCCCCCGGTGGATCGTGAAGTCGTCGTAATAGGTACGCTGGGGGTTAAAGCTGCCGACTTCGTGGTTGAATTTGGCCAGCAGAATGCGTTTCATAAGGAACCTTCCGCGGAGACGATTGGGATGGGTTGCAGAGGTTTTCAATGTACCCGAGGATTCCAAGGACGCAAGACAGTGCCTAGCGCACGAGCAGGGCGAGGCACAACGTCAGTTGAGAAGATTTCTTAATGGAACTTAAAAATGAATTTTCGATTCTATATTGATCCAGATACTGAGCAGCCCCACATTTACAAACACGATGTTGACGAGAATGAAGTGGAAGACGTGATGCTCAATGCGCTGGAACATCGCCCCGGTCGCGACGGTGCTCGTTTAGCTCTGGGGCAGACGCGTGGCGGTCGGTATCTGCGCGTTATCTACAAGCCCGATGATTATCCTCCCGGTAGCTTCTTCATTATTACCGCTTTTGATGTACGCGGTAATGAATTGAGGAGTCTTCGCCGCCGCCAACGCAGGAGAGGATAAGGTGCCGACTCTGCCCTAAACAAGGAAGGGCAACATCTCATGCAACGTATCACCCTCGCCTAAAAGGCGACAGTCTCCTGGAGAAAGTTATATGAATAAAATAGATAGAAATAAATACCCCGAAGGATGGAATCAAGAGCGCGTCCAGAGGGTCATTAAACACTACGAAAACCAGAGCGAAGAAGACGCCGTCGCTGAAGATGAGGCCGCCTTTGAACAGGGCTATACTGTGATGCAGGTGCCTCTCGAACTGGCCCCCGTCGTGCGTCAACTCATCGCCTTGATGGAAGAGAAAACCAGTGCCGCTTCCTGAGCTGCGATATTCCGTACATCGATCGGTATTATCTCGCCCCGATTTTGAACAATGAATCGGGCGAATCGTCCACTAAGATCATAGAACGGTTCTTCGGTGCCTTATCCGGGACCGAAAAACGCCTCGTGCGTTGCGGAGCCAGCCCGTCTCTCAATCCACACCTTTTTCTTTCCACAGCTAGCAGTCCGGCCATAGTATTGTGGCTGCAAGCAGACGGTCTTCAAAGGAGATTTGTATGAACGTCCCCCCGACCGGCGGCCTCCGCGTCGCCGTCACCGACCTTGAGGCATTAGTCGTCGAGATTTTCAAGGCCGTGCCGCTACCGGCAGGTCACGCTCGGCTCATCGCCAGTAAACTGGTCGAATGTGACCTGCGTGGCGTCGTCAGCCACGGCACCCTCCAAGTCAATCGCTATGTCCGCTCATTCCAAGACGGCACCATCAACCCGAACCCACAAATCCGCGTGCTCAAGGAAGGCCCGACCACCGCCGCACTCTCCGGCGACGGTGGCTTGGGCTACCTCGTCGCCACCAAGGGCATGGAAATGGCCATCGCCAAGGCCCAAGAATTTGGGATCGGCGCAGCCACCTCCACCTACCACGGTCATCTTGGCAGCACCGGCAACTACGTGCGCATGGCCATGCGCACAGACCTAATCGGCATCTCCACCTCCGGTCGCAATGCCTCCGACCACTACAATCGCGATTCGACGATCCGGGGCTCCATCCAAGGCAGCCCGCCCTTGGCCTTCGGCATGCCGTCCGGAGAAGGCAAACCGACCTTCCTGCTCGACTTCGCCAGCCACTACGCGATTGACGACGAAACCTTCCTGAAATACCCGCCGGTTTTCATCAAGGCCATCGGCATTTCGCACGTGGGCAATATCCTATCGGGTACTTTGGGAGGCCAGATGCTGACGGAGTTTTCGCGGGGCAACATCGAGTTCACAGGTGCCGATCAGTCGGGCTTCTTCCTCGCCCTCGACGTAAACTGCTTTTCCGATCTCGACGCCTTCAAGGCCGACATGGATCACCTGATGGACGAAGCCAGTCGCATGAAACCACTGCCCAGTTTCGACGAGTCCTTCCTGCCCGGCGGCAAGGAGCTAGAGCGGGAGACCGAGTACCACCGGGATGGCGTGCCGATTTCAGCGCAAGCAGTCGAGGGGCTTGAGGAAGTAGCGAGGGAATTCTCTATCGCCACTCCGTGGTAGCCCTAGCGCATACCGTAACACTCGACCCAGAAACCATTGACGCGAAACGGAGCTTAAAAAATGAATATCGCGCTCATTGTGATTGACACCCTCCGCTACGATTATATCGGCGCAAACGGCAATACCTATATCGAAACGCCGAATATCGACCGCTTTGCAGCGAAAGCATGGGCATTTGACCGCGCCTTCTGCGCTAGCTTCCCAACGATCCCGTACCGGACTGATGTCATAACCGGTCAGTACGGACGCCCCTTCCATCCGTGGCAGCCGCTGCGACACGAACGACAGACCCTCCCCTCGACGCTGGCCGAACGCGGCTATGCCACGCAACTGATCCACGATACCCCACATCTCGTCAACGGCGGACACAACTTCGATTGGCCGTTTCACGCGTGGACGTTCATCCGTGGGGCCGAAGTTGATCGCGACTGGATCGACGATTCCGCGGCCTGGCCGGACAACTGGTGCCACCAACCGATGTTTGCCTGCCTCGGAGAAAACGCCGCGAGAAGCGGGCTCCTCCAGACTTACGCCCGGGCAAACCGCAACCGCAAAAAACCAGAGGATTGGAACTGCGCAAAGTTGTTCAGGAGTGCGGCCCAATTCCTCCAAGACAATGCGCAGCGCGAGAATTTCTTCCTCTGGGTGGATTGTTTCGACCCCCACGAACCGTGGGATGCACCGCTCGAGTTTATGAAAAAGTACGACGCGCGGCCGGACTACGATGGGCGCGTTGACCCGCGCAGCCTCTTCGGCGGGCGGAACAACAAGGACCTCCCCGACGAGGCCAAGGAACACATCAAAGCGCAATACCCGGCGAAATTAACCTGGATGGACCACTGTTTTGGGCAATTCTTGGACGCGCTCGAATCCACCGGGCTCGACCGGAACACGGCAGTCATCTTAACCGGCGACCACGGCACCAACGTCGGTGAGCGCGGCACTTTTGGCAAAGGGCAACCAGTGCGCGAGGCCGAAGCGCACGTCCCGCTCTTCATCCGCATGCCGGATGGCGATACCGGACGGAGCGATGTTATTGTGCAACCGCAAGACTTCTTCTCCACCATCCTCGCAATCCTCGGCGAAACGGAACCGGCAGGCATTGAAGGCTATGATATTTTAACCCCCGCTCGGCGCGGTGCAGCCGGCCAACGGCAGCTCGCATTGGCAGGTGGGAGCCTCGAACGCTGGAATCAAGCCGGACAGCATCCGCACTTCGTCCTCTTTACTGCCTTTGACAAAACCTATAGCCTAGAAGTCTCCGCGAAGCCAGAACACTCGCGCTTGGCGCGGCTTGGCTCGTTGGACTACGTTGAGCTGGCGCATCCAGAGGTCGTCACTGCAATGCACGCCGCGGCAATTGATGAACTCGAACGCCGCGGCACAGACCCCGGCTTAATCACTTGGCTCCGCAACGGCGGCGAAGGTGAACTGCCTGCTAATCCTCAATACTGGGACGGGTATCCCGGCCCAGCCGGTTTTAGGCCCTACTTTTCAAAACTCTACACTGGCCGTTGATAAAGGAGAACATTATGCCGCGCACCTACAGAGCCTGCCTGATCGGATGTGGACGGATGGGCGCGACCATTGACGACGAAGTCGAAGGCCGTCCAGATCGCTTTCTGTGGCAACCGTTCTCGCACGCCGCAGCCGCTGTCGCCTGCGACAGAACCGACCTCGTCGCAGTCTCGGACGTGGTCGCCGAGAAAGCGGAATCCATACGGCAACGCTACGGTGCCGAACGCGCCTACACCGATTATCGACAGATGATTGAACAGGAGCAGCCGGACATCGTCTGCATCGCCACCCGACCCGGACCGCACGCGGACATCACGGTTTTCGCCGCTGAAAACAACGTCAAGGGCATCTACTGCGAAAAGCCGCTCTGCTGTTCGATGGAGGAAGCGGATGCGATGGTCGACATCGTCCAAAAGTACGGGGTCAAATTCAACTACGGCACGCAACGCCGCTATATGCCGGTCTATCGCAAGGTGCGCGAATTGGTGGATGCCGGCGAAATCGGCAATATCCAGTGCACAATCGCCCAATACGGCGCGAGTTCGGCACTTTGGGGCTTGACGCACGCGGCCGATATGCTGCTCTTCCTCGCCAGCGACCCGGAAGTCGATTTCGTCCAGGGAACCATCGTCTGTAGCGATGCGGATTGGGATGGCAATCGGCTGGATGTCGATCCGACGATTACCAGTGGCTACGTCCGTTTTGCCAACGGCGTCCACGGCTATAACACCGCGGGCACCGGTCCCGAATTCGAGGTCTGCGGTAGCGAAGGGAAGATCCGCATCCTCAACAACAGCCGAGAATGTCAATTCCGCAAAAAGAGCCACACCTTCTTTGAAGAGGTCCCGTTCCCAGATGTACCCCGCACCACTGGAACAGTGATGGGCATCGCGGACATCGCAGAGGCGATTGATACAGACCGCGAGACCAAGGGGCCGGTTCACCTCGCTCGCCGGAGCCAAGAGATGTTGATGGGCATGATCGAGTCGCACCGATTGGGCGGGCAACGCGTCGCGCTCCCCATGACCAATCGGAACCTGTACGTCGGCCGCCGAGATTGGTAATCTCAATGCCTTCAAGGGCGGGGATGGCGCGCTGATTTCAGCGCAAGCAGTCGAGGGGCTTGAGGAAGTAATCGCCACTCCGTGGTAGTGCAAGCGTCGTTATTCGCTTTGCCCTTAGGCTGGGGGCGCTGACTCCCACACCCGCTCCTCCAGCACCCCACTGCACTCCCGCCCATCCTCAAAGACCACCCGCACCTCCACCTGCTGCCGGTCAAAATCGGCCGGCAACTCCCACAGGTGCGTCGCCAGATCACGCGACGATTCAGCCAGCGGATCGATCGGCGCTAATGGCCCCAAGTCTCCCACCTCGACCTGCGTGCGCGGCGAACCATCGAACACATTGACAAAGCGGCGGCCCGAAGCCTGATGCCGACACAGTTCCACCGCTTCGTCTTGGTGTGGCTGGAAAGCGTGGTACTGGCTCTTGAAACCCCCTTCCGCATCGACTTCGATCACCCGATACCCCTGCGGTTCGCGTCCTTGCGGGCCGCGGCTTTCCAGCGCTGTCTTCCACCAATTGCCCGACACCGCCGCGGTGGTCATAACCTCCATAGCGCCGACAAAGTGGCGATCGTTTTCATGGTGGTGGCCATGTAAGGTGATCACCCGTTTAAAGGGCTGCAATAGCGCCAGCAAGCGCCGCGCCCCGGCAATCTCATTGGTGGGAAAGGCCATATCCGGTGCCTGACCCGAGCGCTGTGGAAAAGTCGTCGATACCGGCACATGGCTGGCCACCACCAGTGGAGCAGACCGATCCAGCTCCGCCAAATCTGCAGCCAGCCACTCCAACAGACCCTCATCGGCCAAGACGTGCCAGTTGGACGGATGGTCCTCGGTCGGCTCGAAATAGCGCACTACGTCCAGCAGCACAAAATGTACGCCGCCCATATCGGCGCTGGCGTGCGCCGTCCCCCCTTGTTCCCGGGGCAGATAGCCGCTGCACATTTCGTGGTTGCCGTGGCTCAACAGCACCGGCACAGATACCCTCTCCATGGTCTGGGCGTATTGCGCTAGCGCCTCGGACGTGAGCCCCACGTCGCCGCCGTTGATCAGGACTTCAGGCTGATGTTCCAGCATAGATTCCACACACAACTCAAATCCCTGGAAGGCGTCTATCCCGGAGTCGAGGTGAATGTCGGTGAAGTAAATGAATTTCATGGGGTTATCCCTTCCCTCGTTTGTTGCGTCAAGCGTTGCTGAGAATACAAACGTCTTTCTTGCTCAATTGAATAATCAATATAAACTTACCCTACAAACGCAATTGCTTCCGGCCGGTGTACAAGCGGATCGCATGACGGCTACGGCTGGAATGAGTTCTCCGAACGGCAACTTTTACCTGTAAAAGTGAGGATTGTATGACCTTCGCCCGCGTCTCCCGTCCTGCTCTCTTTCAAGCCCCTCTAGGTCGAGGCATCGCCACCGTCCTCGGCCCCCAAGGCTTGCGTCTGACCGGCCTGACCAGCTTTCACCTCGACGAAGGACCCGACTTTGCTTGGCTCAATATCTACCGGACCCTAGCCGACGGCCGCCAACTCGAAATCACGCGCGAGCGCACCCCAGACCAAGTGCCCCAAGAAGGCAATGGCGTCGCGGTGCGCTGGGCGGCCTGCCCTGCGGTAGAAGCCGAACTGCAGGCGCACTACCGCATCGCGGGACCCGATAGCCTCGACGCCACCTTCAGCGCCCGCCTAGCAGCCGATTACCGACGTTTTGAATTCTTTATCGCCAATTATTTTACTCCCCACTACACGCCGTACTTCCCCGTGCAGGACGACCGCACCCACCCCGAAGGCGTCACTTGGTACCAAAAGCAGTGGTACGGCCACAACGAGGCCGAATCGTGGGCGCGCGATGAAGACGCCGAAGCCGTGTTCCGCGACGGCCGCTGGCTCGACGGCTATCCTCTCAACTGGCGTCGGGGGCCGCACTACGCCCATGCCCTGACTCTGCAAGAGCATCGCTACGGCCACGCCATTCTGCTCATGACTCGCCCCGCCGACTGCTTGGGCCTGTCGGGTTACAACAGCTACCACAACGCCCAGTACTTCCACTTGGGCGGCGACGATGTCCAAGCCGGCCAACACCTGACGTTCACCATTCGCTTGGTGCTATTGACCGAGTGGGACGACGTGCAGGCAGAGGCCCTAGCGCACTATCATCAATGGCTGGAGGAATAGAGGAAATGGAACTGCTCAAACTCGGCGTCGTCGGCTGCGGCTGGGCTGGCCAACAGGCCATCAAAGCGGCTCAGGCCAGCTCCCTAGTCGATGTCGTCGCCTTGGCCGATTTAGACGAGCCGCGCCGCAACAGCGTCGCCAGCGAAGAAGGCGTACCGCGCCAATACGGCCCCTACCAAGACCTGCTGGCCGACGACCAAGTCCAAGCCGTACTCCTAGCCGTCAATCCGCCCGCCCGCTACCCCATGGTCCTGGACGCTTTTGCCGCTGGTAAACACGTCTTGGTGCAAAAGCCGCACGCGGTGCGAGCGGCGCACATCTTGGAATTCGAAGCGGCGGCCGAGCGCGCCGGCACCACGTTGCAATTCTGCTACTTCATGCGCCACTTTCCCCACAACCGCAAATTGCGCGTTGCAGTACAAGAGGGCTGCATCGGCGAGCCGTATCACGCCCGCATTTTCCTCAAATTCAACTCGCGCCCGCCGACCGACAGCTTTGAAAGCTGGACCAATGTGTATGGTCACAAAGGCGGCGCTTTGGGCCAGCACGCCTCGCACGAACTCGACCTAGCTTGGTGGTGGATGGGCTGCCCCAAGCCGCAGTGGGCCTTTGCCATCAAGCACACCCTTGAGCCGCTATACCACGGCCCCGAGGGCGCGGCCGAGGATTATTTTTCCGGCCTAGTCGGCCTAGAAGGCGACAAGACCATCCAGATAGACTGCTCGCGCTGGCTGCACTGCGACACCCCCACGACCGTGGAATTGTACGGCAGCGAGGGTGCTCTATCTCAGGGAGTTATATGGCACTGGGAAGACGGGCAATTCGCCACGCGAGAAGCCGCCACAGAATCGGACATGCCCCACACCCAACCGCCCGCAGACGGCCTAGCCTTCTACCACGAAATCGAACACTTCGCCCGCGCCGTAGCCGGTCAAGTCAAAGCCGATGTCGATGCCCAAGACGCCTATCACTTCATGCAAATACTCGACGCCTTGTACGACAGCGCCCAACGCCGCGAAAAAGTAATGATCGACTGAAGAAGAAGCTCACCGACGCCAAGCCGCTTTCAGGGCACCCCAGCTAGTTGGGGCAACTGCGCTGGCGACATCAATGCGGTGGAGTTCCACGGTTTCGACCCCACTCTCCTCAGTAGTAGTGAGAAACAAGGAGTCTCCCTCAACAGCATAGGTTCCACTCACCGCAAGTACAGCAAGCATTTCTTCCTCATTGAATCCAGCTAGGAACTCGTCGATAACCGTCTGTTCAGCCTCCGGATAGTCCTCTTCGGAGATTTCGCCCAAGGCCAAGGCCAAACGGGCCATTTCGCGGATGAATTGAATCACGACCTCGACGACCTTGACCCTCTCACCGCCGACTACATAGTAGGCATTATCTATGTCAACCCAGAGGCTGTCTCCGGCGACTTGGTAGGTGCCGGTTTGGTGAAAGGAGTCGATGATGAGCGCTTCTGCCCCCGTGGCTTCGTCATCAGCGAAGCCTTCTAACAACGCGGAACCTTGGTAGATCTGATTAAAAGTGCCATCCTCCTTAAAGATCAGGTGAACGGTCACCTCGCCGAGTTCGGCATCAACGAAGGTCCCCTCCCAAGTGCCGTGAAGGGCCTCTTCTTGAGCGGCGAGCGGCAGGGCGAGCAAGCAAAGGAACGCGATAGACGACAGAAGCTGGTGCATGAAGGCCTCCTTTATGGGGTTGCCGCCTTTCCCACTGCCTTTGCTGACGGTTGATTTGGCCATGTTATCACCTCCTTTCTTTAATCGAAATGTGTCGTCTCACGGGGACACTATGCTTCCCAATTGAGGATCGACTTGCTTCCCATAATAAGTGATTCCATTCATTGACCTAGTGCTATATACAACACCTAAGTTCGGAAAAAGTGTTCCTCTCAAGGGAAGTTCACGGACGCCAAGCCGCTTTCAGGGCACCCCAGCTAGTTGGGGCAACCGCGCTGGCGACATCAGTGCGCTGGAATTCCATGGTTTCGACCCCATACTCGTCCGTAGTAGTGATGGACAGGATGTCCCCTTCAATGGCATAGGTACTATTTATTCCCTCGGCTCTACTGAATTCGAGCTCGGCGAGGAACTCGTCCGTATCGAGTTCGGCGAGGAACTCAGCGACGAACGCCTGTTCAAATGCCGGGTAGTCCTCGTCGGAAATTCCCTCCAGGTCCGCGGCTAAACGGGCGAAGCCACGGGCGAAGACGGTGTAGGATTCCTCCAGGAACTCGCGGAACTCGGCGGAGTTCATCTTCTCATCGTCGACGATATAGTGCAATTCGGCTATATCAACCCAGAGGCTGTCGCCCGCAACTCGATAAGTGCCGGTGAACTGGATAGAGAGTGCCTCTATGGGAGATTCGCCTTCGCCTTCGCCCCCCTCGATGTTTTGGTCGAGCGCAAAGGTTCCATCCGCCTCAAAGGTCAGGCGCGTGGTAATCTTGTTGCTTTCCTCATCGACATAAGTCCCCTCCCAAGTGCCGTGGAGAGCCTCTTCTTGGGCGGCGAGCGGCAGGGCAAGCAGACAGAGAAACGCGACAGACGACAGAAGTTGGTGCATAACGACCTCCTTTGAAGGACAATACTACAACGATTGGCTAGACAGATCGTCTTAAAAATACTATTCTGCGTCTATCTGCGCCCATCTGCGGATCAGAGCGTGAATAATTGAGGACAGCTATACCTCAGTTGACGGGGTAAAACTCAGACGCTACTATCCGTCTTTCGTTCCACTTCCTCACAGCAGAAAGCACATACCATGACCGAATCCATCCCTATCAGCAAGAACATCACCCAAGGCCCGTCCCGAGCCGGGGCCCGCGCCATGTACCGGGCTGCCGGCTTCGACGCCGACGCCCTGCGCAAACCCCTCATCGGCATCGCCAATACTTGGACCGAGCTAGGCCCCTGCAACTTTGGCCTGCGCGGCCTAGCCGAGCACGTCAAGGCCGGTATCCGCCAAGCTGGAGGCACCCCCCTTGAATTCAATACGGTGGTGATCTCCGACGGCATCACCATGGGCACCGAAGGCATGAAAACCTCGCTCATCTCGCGCGAAGTCATCGCCGACTCCATGGAACTGGTGGTGCGCGGTCACATGCTCGACGGCTTTGTCGCTCTCACCGGCTGCGACAAGACCACCCCAGGGGCCATTATGGCCATGTGCCGCTTGGACATCCCCTCGGTGCTGCTCTACGGCGGATCCATTATGCCCGGTCGCCACGACCAAGTTGACATCACCATCCAAGACGTGTACGAAGCCATCGGCGCTCACGCCACTGGCCGCATCGACGACGACCAATTGCGCCTCATCGAAGAAAACGCCTGCCCCGGAGCCGGCTCCTGCGGCGGTCAATTCACCGCCAATACCATGGCCACCGCGGCCGAGATCTTGGGCGTGGCCCTCATGGGCTCTAGCTCGGTACCAGCCACCGACCCGCGCAAGGAAGCCGTCGGCACCCAAGTTGGGACCCTAGCCGTCGAGCTAGTGCGCCGCAATTGCACACCCTCGCAAATCATCACTCGCCCCGCCCTCGACAACGCCATCCGCTCCATTGCCACTACTGGCGGCTCGACCAACGGCGTGCTGCATTTTCTGGCCATCGCCCGGGAAGCCGGATTGGAATTGGACATTGAGGACTTCCAGACCTTGAGCAGTTCCACCCCACTCATGGTCGATCTCAAGCCCGGCGGCCGCTTTGTCGCCCCCGACTTGGACAAAGCCGGTGGCATCGCCCTAGTAGCCCGCCGCCTTAAAGAAGCTGGCCTGCTGCACGATGACGCCCTCACAGTATCGGGCCGCACCGTTGGTCAAGAAGCCGACCGCGCCGTGGAAACCCCCGACCAGCAGGTCGTGGTCCCGGTCGATAAACCGCTGAAAAAATCGGGGGGTCTAGTCATACTCAAGGGCAATCTCGCCCCCGAGGGCGCAGTGGTGAAATTAGCCGGCCACGAACGCGCCCAGCACCAAGGCCCAGCCCGCGTCTTCGACAGCGAAGACGAAGTCATGCCAGCCATTGAGCAAGGCCGCATTCAGCCCGGCGACGTGGTCGTCATCCGCTACGAAGGCCCCAAGGGTGGGCCGGGTATGCGCGAGATGCTAGCCGTCACCGGTGCCATCGTGGGGGCAGGTCTGGGCGATTCCGTGGCTTTGGTCACTGATGGCCGCTTCTCGGGCGCCACCCGCGGCCTAATGATCGGCCACGCCGCGCCCGAAGCCGCA
>JAJDUT010000098.1 GCA_022826515.1 Candidatus Latescibacterota bacterium | reverse complement strand
CCACGGACTCCAATCCGCCTCGTCGGGCACAAACGCCACTGTCGAATCCCCCCGCATAAACGACAGCGTCTTGCGATAGTCGGCCTCGGGGATTTCAACGCCCTGTTTGTTAAAGAAATGCTTGTCTTCGGTGAGTCGGTTTCCGGTCCGGGTGCGGATCTGTAGCTGGGTGCCGGGCGGCGTTTGAGCCTCCCAGGAGATGGTGGAAAGGATGCGGGGGGCGTCTCCCAACTCAATCGCCGGCGTTTGCAGCGTGACCTGCGGCAGAAAACCAAAGCCATAGAGCAGCAACTCCTTTACACCAGAACGGATCAACCCGGTAGTGACGACGCGATAGTCGAACCTAAAAAAGCGTCCTTTGATAGGGGAGAAGATATTGGCCTGCATGAACGTATTCGTCGGCAGCGACCCCGCGGGCGCAACAGCCTCGCGGCCCAGCGTGACATCGTCTCTGCCGCGCGCAACCACGGAGGTAAAGATCTGGCTGCCATCGGGTGCTAAACTGCCATCCGAAAGATTGAGCACATAATTGGGGAATGTGGCACTGCCATAGACAATAAAGGCGCGATCAACCCAGTACCAGGTGCCTAGGTCCAATAAGAGGTCCCGGTCCCGGTTCTTGATCAATACAGCGAAATCGTCATCTCGACTACCTATGCCCTTGGTAGAAAATCCCGCTTCTGCACTCCAGACAGTGGTATAATCGCCATCGACTGCATTGGAATGTCCGCCCGCTTCCCCAAATCCCTCGATTGACCCCCCGCGCTCCTTCCAGCCCAAGCTAATATTCTCCCCCACCGTCCACACCTCCACTTCCGCCAACCGAGGACGCTCCGAACGATAATAGCGGATCGGCCCCTTAAAACGAGCCTCCCGAATCGCCGCATACTCCGCCTCAGATACCTCCCGCTCAACCCCCGTCGACTCCCGACGAAAATACAACACATCCCCCCGATCCTCCGCTGCCAAACCCTCCCAACCGGACGCACTCACCTCCGCCCCGCGACGACCATCACTGGCCGTGGCCACAACCTGAACATACTGGACTAAATCCCCGCGCAAGCCCGGATCCGCCGACTTGGCTGGACGCAGCGCATACTCGAAAACCCGCTGCGTCTTGTTCAACCCCTCGCTGCGACCAGCCACCCGATAGTCCAGGCTCTGACTGCCCTGAAAGGCCTCATCGCCATTGGAGGTGAGCACCTTGAACTGCAAAAACGGATCGCCGACCCCTTCGGCGACAAATTTCACCACCACTTTCTCAGCCCACACCACCCGACCCAGATCCACCTCGACCCACCAGTCGCGCAGCGGCGCGTCCAGCGCCGGCTCCCAGTAGGTTTCCTCCAACCCGTCCATGAGTTGTGCCGCCCCGGCGAAATTGGTTCCCGCTCGTCGGATGCCCCCGGTCACGTCTTCGCGGCTGAAGGCCCCCGCATTCAGCGCGGCATTGATCTGCCGCCGCACAAAATGGGGCCGGACTCCTTCGGCGCTAAAATCCACACTGCCGGCAGGGAAATTCCACCCCGGCCAGTCGCTCTCGCTGACGATCAACTGGTTCGGCTCAAGGCGATAGCCCTCGGACCAGACCGGGGCGCTGAGTAGCAGAGCATAGAGAATGAGGCGCAAGTTCATCGCACTCTCTCCTTGTCCAGCCGATCCTTCGTCCTTTCGAGGAGCCAAAGCGCCTTAGTATGCGCCGGCACCTCGGCCAGCACCTCCCGCGCAGTCCGCTCGGCCAATTCTAGTTGCCCCGTCTGCAAGGCTTTGTTGCCGCGCTCGACGATCAGGTTGGCCAAGGCGTACAGATTTTGTTTGCGCATTTGTTCAATGCGGGCCATGCGCCTCCCATCGAGCGCAGTAGAGGCCGCCTTGCGCAAGGGTTTCTCAATCTCAAGTAAAGCACCCACGGTGCGCACCTCGATGTCTTGATGCGGATCGAGTTCGTAGTCAAACCTAGGCACGTCATCCGCGAGAATCCGCCCACCGCGACTTAGGCTGCGCAGATCCTCAGCCGACGCTAGAAAACTTCCCAAGACGCTGTCGGACTCGTTGAGCCACCCCGTATTCGCGTCCAGTGGGTGCCGGTAGTGCAGATCGCGGCGAATTCCGGGCCTCCCCAGCCGCTCTTCAAGAGATGAGATGTCGAGCGCAAAGGCATCCGCCCGGCGACCGATCAAGACAAACTCTGGCCCATTAAACCAGAGCTGACTCTGCGGAAAGACGCTGATAAAGGTGGCAACGATGTCGAGCACCTGCGGTGTGGAAAGCATCCGCACTGGCACGAATTGCGTCACTAGACCGCCCGGCTCTAGCCGCTGTCTGAGGCGCTGGTAAAAATCTTCGGTGTAAAAGGAAATGATCCCTGGGCGAAAGAGTTGCCCCACTTCAATGCCGATCACATCGTAGCGGACTTGGCTGTGGCGGATGTAATCTCGGCCATCTTCCGCCAAAGCGCGCACCCGAGGGTCGTCCAGCCAAGTCGCGCCAAAGTAGCGGCGGGCGAGATCAAAAACAGCCACTTCCACATCTAGGCAATCGAGCCTATGGACATCCCACAACAGAAACCGCCCCGCAGCTTGGCCAGTCCCCATCCCGACCACGAGCACATCCGTCCCATTGCCATCGCCGCGCAGCAACATGGGCAGATGGCCGGCAAAGGTCTGTTGGTTCTTCTTGTTTGAACCCTGCCACAAGCGGTCGATCCCGAGCAGTACCTTGTCTTCAAGTTGCACCACGGCCAAGCTAGCACCTTGGCCCTCCACTACTTCGAGCAGGGTTCCCTCGGAAGACAAATGGTCGTGGGGGAGCCTCGTTTTGAGCAGGGTCGCGGCGAGCCCCCACCCAATTACACTGAATGCGATCAGCAAGGCAGCGACGCGACGCGACGTCTGGCGACCCACCCCTGCGGCAAAGGCCACGCAGCCCCCGACAATGGCCATGCCGGTGACCGTCCGCAGCGCGAGGTCGAGCCCCAACCAGGAAAGCCCCCAAGCCATGATCACCGCGCTTGCAATGGAACCTGCGGTATTGATTGCCGTCAGCCGGCCGATCGTCCAACTCGCGTCGGCTACGTTCTTCGACACTAGTCGGACCACGAGGGGAAACGAGGCACCCGAAGCCAGTGCACCCGGCAGCAACATGGCACCGTGCAGGCCCATGAAGTGATTGGCGCTTATCAACTCTGGAGCGGCCTGCGCGAGCGCCGTCCAGATGTCCCGGGGCAGCTTCATGACGACCAAGACGCTCAGCCCTGTGAAAGCCTGGAGGCAGCCGAAGACGACGACTGGATGCCGGCTGCGGTCGCACAGCGGCGCAATGACGAGGCTGCCGATGCCGATGCCGAGCAGGATCACGACGAGCGGCAGAGTGTACGCGTACACCGAACTGGTGATCATCAAGGGCAGGTAGCGCGCCCACAGAATCTCAATGGCCACGCCGACGAATCCGGTCAGAAAGAACAAAGGCAACAGCACGGAGACCCGCAGCGTCCTTCCCCCGTCTGTCGCCTGGTCTTCTCGGTCGGCCGGCTCGGCAAGCGGCGCGGAGTGCGTTTGCCAACAGACCAGCAGCACGGCAACGCCACACAAGACATTGAGGCCTGCTCCCAAGTAAATGGTCACAGCAAGCCCCAGAACCGGCAGGGTCACAAAGCCAGCTAAGGCCGCCCCAGTGGCAGCTCCCAGCGCGTTGATGCCGTAGAGGCCGCCTGCGGCAAATCCGAGGCTGCGGTGTCGGCGGATAATCGCCCTAGCGAGCAAGGGGACCGTCGTCCCCATCAGAACCGTGGGCACGAGGATCACGGCTGCCACCAAGACCAAGCGCGCCAGCGCGATCCACGGTGCTGAGCCGTCAGCCCAGCGATAGAGCATCCCGTAGCCGTCGTCGGCCATGTCCAGCAGTACATTGCTCGCTAAGCCCAACACCGCGATGGCCAGTTCGACGATCCCATAGATCCGCAACGGACGGTGCAGTGACGTCGACAGGCGACCAGCTAGGACATTGCCCACGGCCAGTCCGAGGAAAAACACCGCGAGCACCGTCGCCAGAGCGAAGGTCGTACTGCCAAAGAACAGTCCGGCCTTTCTGATCCAGCAGACTTCGTAGAACAGGCTCGCGGCCCCCGAGAGGAAAAGGCAACTGAGCGCCGTCACCATCTCAAATGGAGAAGGCCCAGACGCCCCCTTGGGGGAAGCAGGCTCTAGCGCGGCCACGTTGGGCAACTATACTTGGGTGAGGAAACTGTCCATGTGGCCGGTGAAGTAATCGAGGACCAGCCAGACGCCGGCCGCCACAATTTCCCCGAGGATGAGACCGAGGAAAAACGGACGTAAGCTGCGATACAGTTTGGGTCCACCATATCTCAGGATGACCAATTTGAGGAACCAAGCGAGGAAGACGCTGGCGTAAATGTGACTGGTCTTCCAATTGGCGCTGATCAAATAACCCAGCGGACTGAGGGGCCACCATAGGGCTTGATGCCGAACCCACATCAACCCCGCCATCACCGCCCCACCAATGCCCATAAACAGCCAAGCGTCGAGGCGAGGCCCTGTAGGCTCGGCGACAATGCGCGGGGCCATATCCGTGGGGCCAATGCCCCCCTTCCAGCCAAAAAAGAGCGGATTGAGATTGATGCCGCCGTATTTGTAGGCCAAGTACAAAACCATGTACGTAGAGCCTATCAGGCTGACCACAATGGCGATGATCACGGCCCAGATCAGACGGCGCTTGGACCCGCCGATGACTTCGCTCATTTTTAGCCCATTGGCCACCGACGCCATCACAAAAGAGCGGATTTCGGAGTGCCAGCCATAGGAAAAACCCAGTGCCACCAGCCCGGGAGCACCCAAGACTTGGGTGCCGCCCCCGGAAATCACAAAGGTTGAACTCATCACCGGCGGCCTCATGGCCGGGACGCCGCCTTCGGTCACAACGCGAGTCAGGCTGAGAAAAATCACCATGGCGCTAAAGATGAACATCAGGGTTCCCAACAGCGGCAGGCCGCTCACCCACAGGCCAAAGCCAAAGAGGAACAGCGAACCGAACAGCCCCAACACCGCCTGCCGATAGGACACCACCTCTCCAGAGTCGTCTATTTCAGGGGCGCGGCCAAGCGCCTTGCGGAATACATCGCCTAGGTGTTCGCGCGACCCCCACAGCATGATCAGCACGAAGATGATCATGGCCCCCATACCCTGATGGGAGGTGTACGTATCGCGAGCGTAGTGGTCTATCCGCTCCGTGCTCTGGATGCCGACGACGTTGAAGATCCCCTTCTGAATCAGGGTGAAGGTGTGGAAAATCCAGATGGACGCGGAAATGTCGAGACCGACGAAATAGAAGAAGCCGAGCCACGATGGACTGAAGAAGAACCAGAGCGTGACCGTGTCGCGGAAAATGGGCAGCCGGAAGTCCCGCTCAATGGACGGAAAGGAAGGGGAATAAGAATGCAACCCGTTGATGCTTATCAGCATGAACGAAAAGGCAAAGGCGACCCACATTGCTTTGTTGGTAAAGAAGGACTTGCCAATAATTCCCTTTCGCTGCTGCTGGATCATCTCCATGGGCACCTGGACCAAAGGATAGACCAGTTTTTCGCGGTCCACCCACTGCTTGCGCAGGATGATCATCGCAAACGTCATGACCAGACAGAGCGAGAGGAAAAAACCGTACCAGTAGGCCAGCGGCACAACCCAAGGCTCCCAGGGAATGGGGGCACCCTGGGGCAGTCCTTCGTAGAAATAGCGCGCGACGTCTTCTCCCTGCGGAACGAGCCAGCTGGGTATGAACTGGTTGTACACTTCGGCCCAATCGTTCTCAGGGGTGGCGTAGTAAATGGGGCCCACCAGTTGGGGCAGCAAGACCGGCGTCAACCCCATGCTGGGGACGCAGCAACTCACTATCATCATGATGTAGATAGTGATCAGTTCGGTCTGGTTGAGCGCTAGGGGCCTGCGGATGAGAGCTACCAAACCGCTGGCCAGCACCAGAATAAAGAAGAAGAATAGGGCCGCCGGCGTGCTAAAATTCAGCGTCAGGTACGACCCGCGTATCATCAGGGTGCAATACACATCGAGGAAATTGATCAGAAAGGCGAGCACTGCACCGATCAATAGGCCCCTCAGGGGAATGCCGGTGGCACTTTGCTGATCCGCTTCCAAGTTGGTCTCTTTCTTCAGGTATTGCAGGTACTCTGCGGGGATTTTCTTTTTCACACCACCCTCTTATAGGGACCGGCTAGTACCTGTCCTGCGGTTGGGCAGGCGATAGAGGAATGGAATCAGAGGGCCGCCAGCCCCTGCGGGATTGACGGCCTGCGCTACGGCAACGCCGGGAGGAATTTGCGTCTATACTCTCAGTACACACTGGCCACGACCGTGGCCACCGTGGATTCACTAATACTCTCCGCGTCCACCTCTGGGCCAACCCGGCAAATATACAATCCAGGCGGCAACAGCACTCCACCCCGGTCCCGGCCATCCCAACTCACCTCCTGCACACCGGCGGCGTGCGCTACGGGCTGTGCTCGACGATGCACTAGCGATCCGTCGAGCGCATAGACCTCCAATATCAGCGAAGTCTGCCCCGGCATCTTAAATACGGGAAAGACGAATTTCACCGCATCGTTGATGCCATCTCCGTTCGGCGTGAACGGATTCGCCACTACCTCCATATCGCCTACCAGTCCACCGGCCACCGGCGTCAGCACGGTCAGGCCCTCGCCCGCGTCGGTCGGATCCACCCGTTGCCACACCACCTCCTCTTCCTCTCCTAGCCCCACCGAGACGAGAAAGGCATTGCTCGCCAAGTAGAACGCGCTCGAAAAGCGCAGGGCTACCTCGGTGCCGGTCTCCTGCACGACCGCGGGCATATGGATCCACAGTGAGTCAGAGCGGGTCTTGATCTCCAGTTCACTCGCCGAGTACACCTCCTGACCCACAGTCACATCCACTAACTCCACTTCGGCGCTAGGGGGAATTTCAAAGAGCACCTGATCGAACCCCAAACCCGCCGACCCTTCCTCGTTGGGCGGGATCGTCAGGGAAAGCGTGAACTCCTCGGGTTGACCGCTCTGCTGGGCTCTGCGGGGCCTTACTTCACCCAGAATTTGGTGGGCCAATGGATCTTTCAGACCAATATTTAGGTTGTGCAACACCGCGGATTGGTGGGGGTCGTCCGAGAGCAGAGCAGCCTCAATCATTATATAGCGCCGCGGACTAGGCGAGGTGATGGCCGCGCCAGGTTGCTCGTAAAATTGGCTCCACGGACTCCAATCCGCCTCGTCGGGCACAAACGCCACTGTCGAATCCCCCCGCATAAACGACAGCGTCTTGCGATAGTCGGCCTCGGGGATTTCAACGCCCTGTTTGTTAAAGAAATGCTTGTCTTCGGTGAGTCGG
>JAJDUT010000051.1 GCA_022826515.1 Candidatus Latescibacterota bacterium | reverse complement strand
CAACATCTACTTGGCGTTGTCGGCGATGCTGATGGCGGGGTTGGACGGCATTGAGCGTCAGTTGGATCCGGGGGAACCGCTGGACAAGAATCTGTATGATTTATCGGCGGAGGAACGGGCGGGCGTGCCGCAGACGGCGGGTTCGTTGGAGGCGTCGTTGGACAACTTGGAGCAGGACCGGGACTTTCTGTTGCAGGGGGATGTCTTCTCCGACGATCTGATCGACGCGTGGCTCGACTACAAGCGCACCGAGGAGGTCGATGCCCTCCGCTTGCGGCCTCATCCCTATGAGTTCGCGCTCTACTACGACGTGTAAACAACTATAACTGCGGGGTACGTGGGGCAAGGGAAGATTTCCACTAGGGGAATCTTCCCTTGCCTATATACACCCTAACGGCCACACCTCGTGAAACTCGTCATCGGCAGCCGCGGTAGCCAACTCGCCCTCGTTCAAGCCCACGAGGTCTGCAACCGCTTGCTAGCGCTGCACGACGGGCTGGACGTTGAGATCTCAACTATCCGCACCACCGGCGACGCGACGACAGGTTCGCTACGTAGCTTGGGAGGCGCGGGCGTTTTTACCAAAGCCCTCGAAGACGCCCTGCTAGCCGGGCATATCGACCTAGCGGTCCACAGCCTAAAAGACCTACCGACTCAGATGCACCCCGACCTCGCCCTCGTCGCCACGCCCGAACGCGAAGATGTGCGCGACGCCCTCGTCGGCTCCGGCATATCCTCACTGGCCGACTTGCCAGATGGCGCACGGATGGGGACAGGCAGCCTGCGCCGCCGCGCCCAACTCAAGGCCCTGCGCCCCGACCTGAACATTGTAGATATCCGTGGCAATCTAGACACTCGCATCGCCAAGACCACGCGCGGTGAGTGCGACGCCGTGGTCTTGGCCGTTGCCGGACTCAACCGCCTCGGCTGGCAGGAGCGCATCGGCTGCTACCTGCCCCTGAATCAGGTTCTGCCCGCGCCCGGCCAGGGCGCTTTAGGACTGCAAATGCGCGCCGATCATCCCGCGCGTGCCACTGTAGTAGCCCTCAACCACGCTCCAACCCTAGTCTCGGTGCAAGCCGAGCGCCATTTGCTACACACTCTGCGTGCCGGGTGTCACGCGCCCGTCGGCACTTGGGGCCGCATCGAGGGCGACCTCCTTGCTCTCGACGGCTTGGTGGGCCATCCCGAAGGCACCCAGTTGCTGCGCGCCGAACAGCGTGCCCCCCGCGACTGTGCCGAATCCCTAGCCGCATCCCTTGCCGACGCCCTGCGTGTCCAAGGTGCTGACGCCCTCTTACAGGTGCCTTGATGCCCGCTGAATACGCCACCCCAGGCACCGTGTACATCGTCGGAGCCGGCCCTGGCGACCCCGGCCTGCTGACCCTCAAGGGCCTGCGCTATCTGCGCGAGGCCGACGTCGTTCTCTACGACGACCTCCTCGACAGCCGCTTACTCGACCTAGTGCCCAGCACGTGTGAGCAAATCGCGGTCGGCAAACGCGGTGGCCGCAAGAGCCCCTCTCAAGACGCGATCCATGCGCTCCTCGTCGATCGCGCCCGCCAAGGCCATGTCGTCGTCCGCCTCAAAGGCGGCGATCCCTTCATCTTCGGCCGCGGCGGCGAAGAGGCTTTGTACCTGCGCCAAGCCGGCATTCCCTTTGAAATCGTCTCCGGCGTCTCTGCGGCTTCTGGCGTCTTGGCCTACGCGGGCATCCCCCTAACCCACCGCGGCACCGCCTCGGCCGCCCTGCTAGTCACCGGCAACGAGGATCCAGCTAAGCCCGACGCGGCCATCGACTGGGATCAGCTAGCGGCCTTTGACGGCACCCTCGTCATCTTCATGGCCGTTCGCAAGCTCGCCAGTATATGTCAGCATCTCATCGCTCGAGGCCGAGCGGCTTCGACGCCGGCCGCGGCTATTGAATGGGGCACTTGGCCCGACCAGCGCACGGTCGTCGCCGATCTCCAACACCTGCCGGACCGCGCCGTTGCCCAGCAAATCCGCTCGCCGGCCCTCATCGCAATCGGCCCCGTCGTCGCACTGCGCCAAGAACTCAACTGGTTTGAGAGCAAACCGCTCTTTGGCCGCCGCCTACTCGTCACCCGCAGCCGCGAACAGGCCGGCCCCCTCCAGCAACGCCTCGAAGCCGAAGGAGCGGCCGTATCGACACTGCCCCTCTTGGACATCGGCCCGCCCGACGACTGGACGGCTGTGGATGCGGCCCAAGACCGACTCGGGGACGCGGCTTGGGTCGTCTTCACCAGCCCCAACAGCGTGGCCTTTTTCTGCGACCGGCTCTACCAGCGCGGCCTCGATGCCCGGGCCTTTTCCCACACGCGCATCGCGGCCGTCGGCTTGGCTACGGCTGCGGCACTGCGTCAACAGGGCTTAGTCCCCGACCTTGTGCCCCCGCGCCAATCGCAGGCCGCGCTAGCGAGTGCCTTTGCTGCATTCGATGTGGCCGGCCAAGAAATCCTCTTGCCAGCCTCTTCCATTGGACGCACCGAACTCGCCGATACGCTCGCCGCACGCGGTGCCCAAGTTCACCACCTAGCGACGTATGTAAATCGCCTGCCGGACCAAGTCGAACTCCCCGCCGTGCTAGCCGAGAACAAACTCGACCTCATCGTCTTTGCCAGCCCCTCCAGCGTCCACAATTTTCATCAGGTTCTAGGATCAGAACGTGCAGAGGCCGTATTCGCTCGCACCCACATCGCCTGTATTGGCCCGACCACGGCTGAAGCCGTTCGTCAGCTCGGGTTTGCCGTTCACGTACAGCCCAGCGAAAGCAGTATCCCCGCGCTCGTCCAAGCCATCATCGCCTTCTACACCCCGTGAAAACCTACCCAGCCGGCAAGCTACCTCCCGCTGAATTAAGCCGTCTGCTCTCGGCCTATACCCACCGCCACGAACGTCTGCTCGTGCCGCCGACCGTGGGTGAAGACGCGGCGGTCATCGACTGCGGCGACCGCTTGCTAGTGGCCAAAACCGACCCCATCACTTTCGCCAGCGACGAAATTGGCTGGTACGCAGTCCACGTCAATGCCAACGACATTGCCGCTATGGGAGCGACGCCCCGCTTCTTCCTCAGCACCATCCTCCTCCCTGAAGAACGCGCCACGCCCGAGTTGGCGGAATCCATTTTCCGCTCCATCCACCAAGCTGCCGAGGACTTGGATATCGCCGTCTGCGGCGGCCACACGGAAGTCACTTACGGACTCGACCGCCCCTTAGTCATCGGCCAGATGCTCGGGGAAACCACGCGCGACCGCTTGGTGCGCTCCTCGGGATTGCGGCCCGGCCACGCTCTGCTCCTGACCAAGGGGTTGGGCATTGAAGCTACCGCCATCATCGCCCGCGAAAAACGCGAGCAACTGCGCGATCACGGCTGTACGCTCGCCTTTCTGGACGCCTGCGCCGACTTCCTCCACGCACCCGGCATCAGCATCGTACGCGATGCCCAAGTCGCCGGACAAGCAGGACGAGTCACCGCCATGCACGATCCGACCGAAGGCGGGGTCGCCACAGGCCTGTGGGAATTGGCCACCGCATCTGCTGTAGGCGCAGAAATCGACTACCACGCGCTGCCCATCGATCCAGCCACCGCGCACCTCTGCGCGGCCTTTGAACTCGATCCTCTCGGCGTGATTTCCTCGGGTGCGCTGCTGATCGGTTCCACAGCCGATTCCGCCGACGCCATACTCGCGGCCCTGCACGACGCCAACATAGCCGCAGCCCGCATCGGCATGGTTCGTCCCTCTTCCTTCGGGCTTCAGCTACGCCGCGACGGCCACCTGACGCCATTGCCCACTTTCCCGGTGGACGAGATCACGCGCCTCTTTGCCTAAGTCGGTTATCTTGACATCGGCGACGGGAGGGGGAACGCGGTGGTAGGTTTGCAGTGATCGTAGCGCAGTGGGTGGGAAAGATAGATTACGACGAGGTGGAGAAGGAAGTTTTGAGACGGTTCACTCGATTTCATACACCACATTGACAGTCACAGTGACAGCGAGTTCACCTGGAGCGATGGGAGTGGAAGAACGCGCGGCATCATCGAAGTCTGCTTCTGCAGTCGCAAACGGGATTGGCGGACCTTCGAAATAGGTACTTTCAGCAATAGTAATAGGTTCCCCTAGCCTTACACCGCTTGCTTCCGCTAAGGTTTGTGCTTTCGCTTCAGCATCCTTTACCGCCAAACTACGCGCCTCGGTTTGCAATGGTGTGGTATCATCAATCATAAATTGAATAGAGTTAATAACAATGCTATCCCCTCCCGCTCCGGCGGCATCGTCTATGACATCACTGAGGGTTGCCAAGTCTCGGACCTTCGTCCGCACGGTGTTGTTTACCCTGTAACCACGAAGTACGCGTCCGTCATCTGTATAGTCGTACTGGGGATAGATACTGAAATTCTCCGTTTTAATGTCTTTTTCAGCCACGTCGTTTGCTTGCAGGGAATTTATTAACGCCGTCATCGCACTTGCCGCTTCTTCACGTGCCTCTGCAACGGTCTCTCTCTCAACAGACACACCTATATCGAGTGTTGCAGTATCTGGCTCACCAGTAACTGAACCATTCCCGGTTACATGGATAGTTCGGTCCGTTGCTGAAGACGATAATACCTCCGAGGCAATATTCACATCACAGGCAGTGAGGGCTAAAATCAGCAATGTGCCGATCGCTAAAAACCAACAATTACATCTTTTCATTTTTTCCTCCTATGAATCTCGATGGAAACAAGCTCTGGTCGCCAGCGGGCTCCTCTAGCAGGACTAACTCCTGAATCAAGAGCGCCGCAACGCACAGCCAAGCTGCTCCAAAGACGCCGACACCGCTTGACCTGTTCCCTGAAAGGCCCTTTATAATTCCTATACAATTCCGGGAGTTGCTGCAAGCTTTCTCGGACCGCATTCAGTCTCTAGCATCGAATAAGCTCGTTCATGGCCAAGTACTATTGGCAAAGTATGAAGAGTTCGCTAGATTCTTACTATAAAGTTGGAGCCTTCAAAAAAGTAGGAATCAACGCAAGGATCACGCGATGGCCGTCGCCAAACTAACCTCCAAAGGACAACTGGTCATTCCCCAAGCCATACGCCAGCACCTGCACCTACAGCAGGGCGACAGCGTGGATTTTATCATCCAAGACGATGGCGAAGTGGTCGTCAGACCGGCCACCCGGGATGTGCGAGACCTAAAGAATATCCTGCCGAAACCCAAGAAGGCCGTATCGCTAGAGGAAATGGATCGCGCGGTGCGCGAGGGCGCGGCAAAAGCGCTGTGAGGGGGCTGGATACCTATGTGCTAGTGCGCTATCTAGTGCAGGACGATGCGGCACAGGCGCGGCGCGCGGCAAAAGAGATCGAAGCGGGATCGGATGCGGGCGAGATCTATTTTATTGCCGATGTCGTCGTCTGCGAACTAGTATGGGTGCTCGATCGGGCCTATGGATACAGCCGGGCGCAGATTGGCGACGCGCTGGAGGGCATTTTGCAGACGCGCTCATTTCATTTTGTGGACAAAGACCTGCTCTGGCAGGGGCTGGGCGATTACAAAAAGGGTAGGGGCGACTTTGCCGACTATGTGATTGGGCGCGTGGGCGAAAAGTCTGGGTGCGAAAAAACGCTCAGTTTTGATCGCGTCTTAAAAGGCGATGTACGATTTGAAGTGCTTTAGGGAAGTCCGCATGGTATGGTATGCGAGTGATCAATCGGCAAGTAATCCAAATGAAAGTCTCTGAATTGGAAGCGGCACCTGACGAGCTTCGTGCTCATTGGTTGTTGAGAAGCAAACTAGCTATAGCGAGGAATATCCCATGTCACTGCACGAATCCTTTACAGAAGAAGACCTAGCGCCGATTCTCGAAGATTTTTACCAAAACGGCGCAACCATCATCCGCAATGTCTTATCCCGGGAAGAATGCGAGCAAATATGCAGACGCGTCGACCAGATCTTCGCCGAACCCTATTTCACCGAAATGCGGAATGTAAAAATAAGGCCAGAGCTCAATGGCAAAGCGCCCATCGTCGTCCATCGGCTATTTGAATGCGACCGGATGTTCCGCGATCTGCTCGTGCGCGAGCCTATCATCTCCATTGCCGAAACAGTCCTCGGCCCACAGTGCCACTGCATGGCGCAGGGCTGCATCTTGAACCGCAGGGATATGGGCATCAACCGCTTTCACGTAGATGACAGCCTGGAATTTCCAATCACAGATGACAATATCAGCAGCCATGACCGGCGTCTGCAAATGCCCGTTTTTCGCATGTCGTTCCAGATCGCCCTGACAGACCAAGACGAAGACCAGTATGGCCCCAGTCAATTCGTGCCGGGCAGCCACTATGCGGGCAGACAACCCAACGATCCAGAAAATCCAACCTTCGACGGCCAAGGCCCCACCTCCCTGCTCATGCAAGCGGGCGACCTCTACCTCCTCAGCAGCCAAACCTGGCATCGCGGTGCCCCCAATACATCGGATCGCGTCCGCTACCTCTTTCACCAAGTCTATGGTCAGCGCTTCGTCGCCCAGCGATTCTGGCCCTATCTCAACTATCACATGCCCGATTACGTCCTTGAAGACGCCGACGAACGCCTCCTGCGCGTTCTCGGCAAACACCCTGAAATGGCCTATGGATAACCCGAGACGACAGACATGGCACGCGTCTGACTCGCCGATACTAGAACAATAAATCAAGCCAAGAGAGGAGATCATTCGTGGCGTACCAATTTCAGCCGGGCGTGATGTACCTTATGCCCACGCACTTCGGACCAATGACGGGACCGCGGCGCGGCCCCGACGGCAAGAGGTATGCCTGCATCGACACCCCCAAGTCCACCAGCTACTCGGTCAGCTTCCTGACCAACGCCGAACAGCTCGAAGAGCTACTCCCGGAGGGATTCGCCCTGCACGGCGAGCCGGTGGTGACGGTGTACCAGATCCACATGAAAGAGATCGAGTGGTTGGCCGGACGCGGCTACAACATGATGGGCGCGACCTTCCCGGCGACCTACACCGGCAAGCGCGACCGCGCAATGGGACCGTTTCTGACCGTTCTGTGGGAGAACATGACCGAGCCGATCCTCACCGGCCGGGAACAGCTCGGATTCTCGAAGATCTACTGTGAGCTGCCGGACCCAGCCGTGTGCCGAGGTGAGACCCACGTCACAGCGCACTGGCAGGGATTTCGCTTCTTGGACATGAAGCTGACCAACATGCGCGAGGTGGCTCCCGCCGACTATCCGGCACCGGCAACGCCGCGCACCGACGGCGTGCTGACCGGGCTGCTCCATTACAAGTACATCCCCCGCACTGGCCACTGGGGCGAAGCGGACGCGGCCTACGCCTGCCTGACCCCCGAGGAGGGCAACAACAGCCGCCTGACCGGGTTGTGGCAGGGCGACGGGACGGTCGAGTTTCACCCGGCGCACTGGGAGGACATGCCGACCCAGTACATGATCGTCAACGCGTTCCACAACCTAGAGATCAAGGAATTCCGCGGCGGCACCATCAGCAAGACCATAGGCAGCAAGGATCTCAGCGACCAGCGCATACTGGAGTAGGGCCGCGCACGCTGCTTTCGCGGCCATAGGAGAATCACTGCGGCGTCACGTTACCCGCAAAGGGTCCGTACATGCCCTTCCCCCATTCGATCCGCGCCGTTTCCACATTTGCGACAACTTTGGGATCGGCCGGCGCTGATGCGATCTCTGCGCCATCTTGGGCAATCGCAATCCGGTCACCATCAGCGATGAATTCCAGTGGGGTTTCCCCTTCTCTCCAGACCACTGGCCCTGCGGCGCATCCCAGCTTGCGCAACCGGTGCACCGTCCGATACTCGTTCCAGACCTCGTCGTCGTGCAAAAACTCCATTCTCATGTCCCGTTCCGGACAACCCTTCGCGCTGGTCGAGATGAAGAGCGAATCACCCATCGGGGCCAGGCCCGTGGTTCGATTGCCCCAGTCGTTCCAGACGAGTTCTGCGCCGTGCATCTCGTTGTAGCCAGTAACTCGGTCTTCCCAAGGGTGGTTCATCTCGTCCGTGACTGCGGGATGCCTGAACATCCTGCGGACAAAGTGCCATTCGTCGCCGGGGTGGTCGTAGCGCCATAACTCGGCCCACGGCCAGACCCCTACGTACACATCTCCTCCGAACAGACAGGTTGTCTGCGCCTCGCGCACGGCAGTCGAAACACCGGGCATCACCGGCGGCCAATCCTCCAAGTGACGCAGTGTCGTCCCCTTTTTCACGTATTCCAACAGGTTCCCAGTCGGATAGTGGCCGATCAGCATTCGATCATACCAGTTAAGCATCGAATAGAGCTGGTGGCTGACGCCCGTCTGAGACTGGCGAATGATCCTCCATGCCGAGCCGTCGAAGGCATAGACCCCTCCAACATTCGAGGACTGAACGATCTCGTCGCCCAACTGCCCGGCGGCGAACGAGGTTTCGCCCGCGTAGCGCAGATCCAGTGTGATCGCCCTGTCCAGATCGAGCGGACCATCGCCCGGCCACCACGGAACCGCATGCAGCTTGCTCCATGCGGGGTCGTTGTTCTGATAGAAGACGAGGTGGCCGTGGGAGTAATAGAAATGGTGGTAGTAGCCCTCGTCGGGCTTCATCAGGATCTTCGCACCGTCGTACCATGCCTCGCCGCCCTTGAACTGGAGCAGTTTTCCGGCGACGCGCATCATCCCCTCGCCACCTGTCGTCTCCTTGGTGCCAAACCTTTCATCGACGACCCAAGCCTTGGATTCGTCATCGTACCATCGCGCAGTGCGATCGAGCTGACCACTGAACTGGTAGATCCTGCCGTCGAGGTCGAACAGATAGTTGCCGCCGCCGTCGGATGGAAACGGCAGCTTCTCGTAGGTCATCTCTCCTCCATCGTGACGGACGAAAAACTGTAGCGTCCAGCGGTCCATGCGGAAGTGCGTATTGAAAAGCCCCATGAACCCCGCGCCAAACAACACCCGACCGTCGCTGTCTCGGGCTTCAAATACGGTACCTAGGTTCTGCCCGAGATCTTCCCCGAAGTTCACCTTTGCAGTGATCTGCATGCCTGTCCTCGTCTTGGTCTAGCTTGCGGATTGCTAAGATATAGATGCACAGGGATTATAAAATCTTTCAGATGTGTATCCAACGGTGCGGTCGTCCTATCGACCTGTTGGCTGCCGATTATGCACGTCAATCCCGACAAAAACGGTAGTGGGCTATTTTGAAAAATCTGGATGATTTTCTCTCTTCATTAGAGAGCTGAAAATTTCAAAATGTACCACTACCACAAAAACGGTTGCTTGGTGCGGCGACTTTTCGTATTCCTAAGACATGTCAGCCTCCTGTGAGGAGTATACTCCAACGCGTGCTCTCTAGTCTGCTGATGTCATGCCTAAACCATACAAAATTCAGTGGATTACCCTAGTTGCGCTGCTAAGCTGGTTCGCGGGGACCGAGGCGCAGCAAGCCGGGCACCGCATCGCCGATTCCCAAATCATAGTCAACAACGCGCGTCATTGGAAAAACTGGACATTCGCTCCGGGCACGATAGATATTTCCCCGACCGGCGAGGTGCGGCCCAATGAGTTGCGCAAAAACACCAATGCGACGACCCAAATCGTAAAATTCCTCCGCTTCCACCCCCCGGATGATCTGGCTAAAAAAGAACCAGAGGAATTGAGCCTACTCGATGCCATTGAGGCTGGCTCGAACTTGGCCGATGTAGTTAATGTGATCGACGGCGATCCTGCTACCTACTGGGAGCCGGAAGTGCTGAAGGGCGCAGCGGATGTACGAGGCCAGTGGTGGTTCGGCTTGGATTTGGGACGCCTGGTCTTCGCCCATAAAATTGTCTTGCGCTTTGCCGAGGAAGGGCTGGGGGATCCCTTTCTGCTCTTCGACGTGCTGGTGTCCGAAGGCTTAAAGCCGAGTCGCCTGCAAGGCGGGGACGCTCTGTCCTTCAAGACGGTGCTGCGCACGGTGCAGCCCAATAAGAGCCAACGCGTTTTCGAAATCGATCTGCGGAACGCCAACCACGAAGTTCAAGGCGAGCCTTTGCGCTTCGTCCAAGTAGTGGTGACCGGAACCGATTCGACTCAAGGTCGAGAAGTCTCTCTCGAAGAGTACGGGCAACTGGACGAGGCTAATCAAGGCGCCGTCCGGTTTTTCAAGCGTCAGCCCGACGGTCGCGAGACCGCGGTGACAGAGGCCGTACACCAGCAACTGGCTGAAGAGCGACGAGGGGCCGTGCGCTATTTTCGCCGCGAGCGTCCCCGCTTGGCCGAGTTGGAGGTGTGGCACGAGGGGGATGAGATAATGAGCGGCATAATCGCACGAGGCGGCTCAATGGCCCTCTCGGCCAAAGAAGTGGTTAATCTGGGCGCTTTTATCGATGGCAATGTGGACTCTAATTCGGGCGTGCTTATCTCTGGAGCCCAGGCCGTCTCAGACCCCGAGCGATTTTTGTTTTTCGATCTGGGCAGCTTCTACTGGATCGATGCCCACCGCCAGGCTTATGGCCGAGGTTCGTACCGGGGCAGCTTCGCCAATTACCGACTCGATTTTTCAGACGGCTCGCTGGCTCCCGACGGCAGCCTCTGGTGGACTAGGGCCGTAGATCGAGACCAGCCACGGGTGGCGGGACGTCCCTATGAAGGCAACCGCTTCGATCCAGTCAGAGCCCGCTTCTTCCGCATCCACTGGTCGATGCAGGTGCGCGGTCTGATTGTCGCCACGCTGGCGGAAGTCCAGCTCTATGGGGAGGGTTTCCAACCAGAGGTGAGCCTCGAATCAGACCTGATCCAGTTGGGTGGAACTCGCAATCTGATCTCGGTCGAGTGGGACGCCGATACCCCCGTCGGCACCCAAGTCCAAGTTCAGACCCGCACCGGCAACCAACTGGGTGAACACCTGCGCTATTTCAAAAAGGACGGCACCGAGGTGACCGAAGCCGCGTACAACAAGTTGCTCTCGCTCTTCAGGGGGGATATCGTCGCTGAGCCGATGCCCGGCAGCGACTGGAGCGACTGGAGTCATCCCTACGAGCATAGCGCCGGCAGTCCAATCACCTCGCCGTCGCCACGCGAGTTTTTAACGATTCGCGCGACGTTGACTTCGAATGACCCGCAAATCAGCGGCGCACTCCGGTCCATTCGCCTCCACTTTGCCGACCCGGTAGCCCAGGAGCTGGTCGGCGAGGTCGCGCCCGTCGAGGTGGATTCGCTGGGTGTGGAGCGCCCCTTTTCCCTCTATATCCGGCCCCAGTTCGCCGCCACCGATCCTGGATTCGATCGCTTGCTAATGGTCGTTCCCGCCGATATGAATCTGGAATTTAAGGAGTTGTACGCCGGGAAGGCCACCGATTTTGTCGAGCCTACCGCCGATCTATCCGCGCTCGTTCAGGACCAAGTCGAGGTGCTGGCGACGGCCGGGGACACCCTGCGCCTAGCCTTCCCCACGATCAGTCCCGCAACGGGTGTCGAAGTTTTGCGTCTCGACTTTGATACGGCCCTATTTTCAGCCGGAACGATTCTGCGCGCGGCGCTGAGCAACAGTGCCGCAGACGAACAAGCCTGGCAGTGGCTCAGCCCAGGTAATGCACTCGATCAGGTAAAGAGCAATACGACCACCCTAGTCGGAGCGGTAAAACGCAAAGAATTGATCGGCCAACTGTCGCTGCACCCCAGCGTATTGACCCCCAATGGCGACGACATCAACGACCGGCTCGAGATCGCCTTTTCGGTCGTCCTAGTCGGCGACAACAGTCCCGTCCGGGTGCAGATTCGCGATTTGCGCGGCCGGCGGGTGTGGCACGCCGTCGAGCACAAAGCAGTGGCTAGGGGACATTACACTGTGCATTGGGATGGCAGAGACCAAGCGGGGAATTTAGTGCCCCCCGGCCTCTACGTGGTCGAGATCGACGTCGCCGCTGAAACAGAACAGACTGGTATCGCGCGTGGCAATGTGCTGCGCGCCGTAGCCGTCGCTTATTGATAGGATATCTCATGCGATTGCGGCTTTTTCATTGTGCGTTGGCGATTCTCTTACTCGGTTTTACTCGTCCTAGTGCTAGTCTGACGATCTTTCGCCTCGGCGGCGAGAACCTGCCCCCTCCCGAATTGGACGGCCCCTATGAATTCGTCCAACTCAGTTGGAACGAAATCGAGGCGCGGCGCCACGGCAGCGCCGAACGGCTGGACTTTGACCCCGATTTCATCCGTCCGCAGCAATTGGACCCCAAGGTCAATCTCATCCCACTCATCGAGGATCAGAGTAGGCAGATCTTCAACCTGACATGGCATGGTTGGGTCGCGCCCCAGCAGGAAAATTTTCTCATGTTCGACGGGGATCCCGAGACCTTCTATCTAGGCGATGGCCGTTTCGCCGTGCACGGACCGCCCATCAAGTTCACAATTTTCGATTTCGGCGCTCCTTTGTGGCTTGAACGCATCCGCTTTTTTCCGCGTTCGAAACACCACACCGATCGCTTTATGCAGCGTTTTAGAATTGGCATAAACGATGGTGATCCGCTCAAAGACGGCACGCGGGAACTGCCCGTGCGGCGCGGGGACGGCTTTTCCGATTTCGACATTGCCTACCAAAGAACAGAAAATACCGAAGCCATCGTCGATGTCGAATTGCCCGCCGTACCCGTGCGCCGCCTGCTCTTCGAGGCCTATGAGAACACGCGCGGCGTCTGGGAAATCGCCGAGCTCGAGATCTATGGCAACGGCTATGTCCCCTTCACCAGTTACGTCTCCAACGTGATCGATCTGGGCGGCCCCGCCAGTCTGGGCCAGCTAAGCTGGAGCGGCCATATCGACGCGGGGGCCCAGGTTGACCTAGTCATGCGCAGCGGCGTTGACGACGATCCCAACACCTACTGGCGCACTACCTTCCGCGGCAGCGAACGCACCCGCTTCGACAGCAAAGGCACACCGCTCAACCTAGCCTCCTACAACAAGCTACAGCGCGGCGAACAAGACGGCATCACCCACGACACCGAAAACTGGGTCTTCTGGAGCGCGCCCTACGACTTTGGTGCTGGAACCGGCGCGATGCTCGGCGATGGTACCCGGCGCTATGTGCAACTGCGCACCGACTTCACCTCTACCCAGACAGCCGGTAGCCAGCTAGACTACGTCCAATTTGCCGTGTCGATCCCGCCGGTGGCCAGCCGCGCCCTGGCCGAGATCGTCCCGGTCTCCGTGCCGCCGGGGCAGGTGACGTCCTTCACCTACAAACTGCGTCCAACCATAGACTCCGAGGATTTGGGTTTTGACAGCATCGGCATCGATACGCCGACTAAGGCGAAGAGCGTCGACCAAGTGCGTATCTCGGGGGTCCCCGTAGATTTTGCGGTGGTAGAAATGGGCGAGGCCGGCTTTGTCGTGCAGATCCCGCGCATCGACATCCAACTCACCACAGAGCTGATCGAAGTGGATTTCCAAACCGAGGTGTTCAAGTTCGGCACGGTGTTTTCGGGGCGGCTCTTCGATAGCCAGCAGCCGTTGGAAGTGCCGCAGAGCATCGCGGCGGGCGATGCCGACGAATTGGCAGACAGCAATAAGCTGAGTGTGGAGCTGGTGCGTTTCGGCGAACGCGCGATCGGCTCGTTGACCCTCGACCCGCCGGTGTTCAGCCCCAATGGCGACGGCGTCAACGACGCGGCGAGGATCGACTACGATTTGCTCAACCTAGTGGGCGCGGTGCCAGTACAGGTGGAGATTTTTGATCTGTCGGGTCGCTCATTGGGCGTGATATGGCAGGAACAGGCGGCGAGCGGTCGTTTTTCGGTCGCCTGGGACGGGCGCGACGGGGACGGTGCGTTGTTGCCGCCGGGCCTCTACTTAGTACGCTTGCGCGTGGAGTCCGACAAGACGGAAGACACCCGGCAGGCTCTATTGTCCCTCGTTTACTGACGAATCCTTTGACTCAGTATTAAAAGATGGAAAATTGGTCAATCGGGGTAAAGCATCGGATCGTTGGATTGAGAACGGAGATTTGTCGTGAACAAAAATTATAGAAATCTCTTTAAAAAAATCGCATCTCGCTATGGTGGCGTAGATTTAGAAGGTTTGGAGAAAGTTCTTTGCCCAATCCTCATCCCTATCCATTCTTTAGATAAAAGTATTGTTAAGTTACTAGGACAATCCCATTACCGGGCGACTTTCACAGTAAAAATACAGGATGCTTGGAAGGAATTAATGCAAATAGGCCGAACGGGCAAATTCATTCCGGAAGGACACCTCAGAGGTGATGCTTGGCGAGAGATTGCCAAAGGACGGATACTTGAGATCAAAAATAATGGAGAAATTGCTGAGGGTGAAATTTATACAGGAGGACCGAAAGGAAAACTAGTCGAATCACTTGAAATATTAACCATCAACGACTATTTGGAAATAGACCAATATGGTGCAGCACCTAAAGTCTTGAGTGGATTGGTAGAGTATTCTTTGTCATGCATCGCTGTCGCCAGTGGATATAATGTGCGTCGTATGCCAGAGGACATGGCAAAACATCTAGGACAATACTATAACTATGATTTCGAATTTGAACGACATGGTATAATAAAAAAAGTGGAAGTGAAATCTCTATGGGGGACAAATACAGATTTCGCTCGTCTCATTCACAGTAAGGGAAAAGATTACTCTACGAGCAGTTGTAAATACGCTACTCAGGATATATTTGCAGTAAGTTTATTTTTAAGAACAGGTAATATAAAAGATTTTGCTTTTGCGAGATCTGTATCGAACTCTGAAAAACCTTATGGATTGCCACCGGCGTCTAGACATCCTGAACATGTGCATCAGAATCCACCATGCAAGATTGGCAATGGTGCTTGGTTTGGCACGATTGACGAAGTATGGCATTTGGATTAAGCGATTTTTTCTTTCCACATAGCAATTCGTCTCTGGATTTTGTCCTGAAATTCTGTGCGAAGTGCATCCAGTTCTGATTCAGCCTGGATGATAATTTGTGCTTGTGTTGCAAGATTTTTTAGATCCTTTTTCGTAATGGGAAGAAGGATGTCAAGCAAACAAGATTCATCGATAGCTGGATATGCAATACCGATATTATTTCTCAGCACTTGTTGGCATACGAAATCAGTTCTTAGAATCTGCGCCAGTACCAGAGAATCTATGTCCTTTGGCCGAAGAACTGCAAATCCCGTCGTGCAAATTGCTCCTTCTTGTTCCTCTGTGACTCGTGCAACGGTTCTCCTTTCAGGTCTAACCGTAGAAAATAGAATATCTCCAGTGCGTACAATTTTTCTCGCTCTGCTTGGGGCTTCAGAACACTTTAATCGCTTGCCTGTAGCTTTGCAAGTTTCTGTATTGACATCGGATATTTCTATATATAAGAAAGTACCATCGCCCCATCTTCTTGGATCGCTTCGTTCTGCTGAGAGTTCAGATACATCTGAGAGGAATACATGGGAGTTGGAACGATTGACGATTATCTCTTCAATTTCAGGTGGCAAGGTTGCATGGTAATTTGCATCCCACCGTTCTTTTTTTTCTACTACTTTGACAAAACGTCCGTATCCATTTTTTTGAGTTTGTTTTGTGCGTTCCTCTAAAATTCGAGGAAGATCACCTTCTCCACTGAATACTTTTTTTCTTTGAGATTCTCGTGTGCTGACAGAATAACCGATATTTTTACAAATCGCAAAAAAGGTCGGTGTTGTAATTGATTTCTTTTTACTCCGTTTTCTAAAATGAAGAATAGAAGTTTTTGTATTTGTACCCGCAGCTCCAAAGGTGACATTTGGCAAAGAAATCACACTTTTGATCTCTACTTGATCAGCGATATTTTTTCTAAGCGTTTCATATAAACCTTTATTTGTTAAAATGCTATCGGGTACGATAGCCAACAATTGTCCACCGGGAATTAACCAGTCTAAATAGCGTTCGACGAAAAGCAATTCTGAATCGAGTTTGTGCGGTATATGATTTGACCATTTGTTGGCAATTTTGAAGCCACCTAAATCATCCCCTTTAAATTCCGCTCCAAAGGGAGGATTGGTTAGAATTAGTCCTGTTTGTCCTTCTAAAAATGCCAGTTTTTTAGCATCGTCTCCAAACCTGACTAACGCATTGGCGAGAAAAAGCCTAGTTGCTGGAAGGGTAAACATAGCCATGTTTGTCAATGCTAATTTAATCATGCGCTCACTCTTATCAATGCCAACCAAGACATCGTGTACCATATTGGACAACCATTGTCGAGCCATTCGCTCGTCATTTTTTGAGATGACCTCATGGTGAAGAAATCTCAAAATCTCTGTTAAAAAAGAACCAACACCACATGATGGGTCGAGAATAAATCCAAATTCTCGGCATTGTTCAGGATGGGTCAAGATCCTCAATTCATTTTCGGACATTTCTTGAATTGCAAGTTTAACCATAAAACTCACAACCTCTGTAGGCGTCAGATATTGCCCAAGTTGCTTTTCATCTACAAAAGAATCTGATAAAAAACGGCCAAATACATCGTTCAGAAAATCAACGCCTTTGATTCCACTGATGTCGAATGACTCAGATTCAGAAGCAAGAGTTTCAAAACATTGAATTATCTCAAGAATCAAGTCTTCTTCACTCTCTTTAATTTTTAATTCATAATCGGTTTCCTGCAACTCGTGTCCAATCGACAAAGGCAAATACGCCTCGTAACTCTCCTTCACGAAAGTTTTTAAAGCCTTCGCTATACTCATTCCAGGAAAATTCTCTCTTATACTCTTTCGAGATATTCCTCCACTGCCTTTTCCAATAGCCATTACATGAACAAATAAGAGCTTGGATAACTCCTCCACCGCTTCATTTCTTGATGACATCCTACCCCTCCTGTGGAGTATTTCTCTTAGCTCACGCAGAGTAGCATCCATCGCCTTACGAATATCGATCTCCTGTCTAAAAAGCGGCCACTGAATATCTGGCTCTCGTGCTAACAGCGCTGAAGAAGTGCTGCGTTTATAAATTTTACGAAGTTCTCCTTCGATGAGTGGCCTTGGTTTGCTTTTTTTGTTTTTCCATCGATTAATGGCAGAAGTAGAAACTCCGAGTTCACTTCCCAAAGATTCGATGCTATAATGATATAGTGTCGTGAGTTCGTGAATCATTTCTGAAATTGATTTCATTATTTGACCCTTCAAAATTGAGAATTTGTATCTGTTAAGTGAACGGAATTAGTAGTTATGGGCTTATGAATTGTAAATACACGTAGCACGAAAACTACCAAATCACGATTATGATAAACAATCCACCCAAACAACCGTCAATGTCGCGATCTTTCATCGAGAGCGCCTATATATGTCTGGCATCTTGAAGATAACGCGACATGTTCCATGATTTTCTTGTCCACATTTCCATCCCCTCTGACACAAGAATCGGAAGAGCTTGGCTTTTCTATCTTCAGCATTTTCGCGCTTAAATTCTTCGGGAAGGCGATCCTTGGATTCTATCTTGGTGAGTTCGCTAGATATATATCCTAAGTCGCCTCCACTTTTAAATTTATACATACCTTTCCTTTTACATATCTTTGCTATCTCTTCTTCGATTTGGGTCTCTGACATAGTCTCATTCTTAGATTTATATTTATCCCATGCCTTCTCTAATATCTTCTCTCCTGTCTTCTCTAACACCTTCTCTCCTACCTTCTCTAGTATAGGATCCATCGTTCTTTCTCCTTAAATATGAGTTGTTGTTGAGCTTTCTGCTGACGGCCCAGTACGGGGAGGGGCAAACTGTTCGCCCTCTAGTATTCCCCTAAGTGAAAATTAAAAATACATACTGTGGGCAAAAAATGCAATGCAAAAATCTTACATGCCGTGTAGATCATCTGCGTTCATGAGCACGGTACACGACCATTTACATTCATAAATACTCCATAACCTATTGATAATAATAGATTTTTGTTGTTGTTGGTAATTCTAGTGCGCTATCACGGCATCCTAGCGCTCAGTATCCCAGTTCACAGTCAAGTCGTGCCCGGTCCGCCATCACCCGCAGCTTCTATCGCGCCTAGAACACCCTATCTGCCTATCCATCCCATCGGTTCCTTGGACAGCTCTATTGGGCTCGGGGCTTCACCCTCGACATCACCGTCTGCCCGCCTGCGATGGCTGCCGACGCCCGAACCAAGAGCGCCCCAACGCAAGCAAGCAAGGTCGTCTCAAAGACACCTACACTGCTTGACCTCACCTCTCAAAGACCCTTTATAATCCCTATATACAAGGGAGATAGGTCCATGATTAAACTAGGTATGATCGGCTGTGGCGGCATGGGGGGTGCCCACATGCGGCGGTTTCACACCCTGAGCGATCGGGTCGCATTGGCCGCGGCGGTCGATGCGGTTCCCGAGTGCGCAGAAGCCGTCGCGCAGCAATTTCCGGGAGCCTGTGTGGCGACGGATTATCGCGAGGTTTTAGACTCGGTAGATGCCGTATTGCTCGCGCTACCCCACCATTTGCACGCTTCCGTGGGATGTGCGTGTCTCAATGCGGGCGTCCACGTCTTGCTCGAAAAACCCATGGCCAATAGTGAAGACGTCTGCCAAGACCTGATTGCGGCATCGGCAACCTCGGGCAAAGTGCTAATGATCGCGTACTGCATGCGCTTTCACCCCATTGTCCAGAGTTTGCAGGCATTGTTAGATGAAGGCGCGTACGGCGATGTATTTCAGGTGTCGATCTGGACCGAGCAACTCACTCGCTATCCCCCGGATCACTGGGCTTCGAGTCAAGAGCGCTTAGGCGGCGGGCAGTTGTTTAGTCACGGCTGTCATTACATCGATTTGCTGCTCTGGTTTTTGGGGCGACCCGTGCGGGGCATGCACATAGGCACCAATTTTGGCACGCCGTGGATGGAGCGCGAAGGCACTAGCAATGTGACGATGGAATTTGCCGATGACCGCCTCGGCTATCACTTCGGCACCTGGGGCGCGCGGGGCACCCGATTGCGCTACTCAATCCACGCGCATTGCACAGAAGGTATGCTCGATGCCGACATTTCAGGCGGCAAACTCGTGCATATCCTGCGCGGTCAAGAGGAAGTTCTGCTCGAAGCAGAGCCGGGCAAACACACGGAAAACGAGATGGCCCATTTCCTCGATTGCATTGAAACCGGGCAAACGCCGCTGACCGATGGCAAAAGCAGCTTGCAGGGCTTGCGCGTGATCTGGCGGCTATACGAAGCCGAGCAAGCAGGGCAGATTGCAGATTTGACGGGCTTGGGTTTGGACGAGGCCTAACCTGCGACTACGCACTGTATTGCTCAATCTTCGCTTCGTCCACTTCAACGCCCAGTCCTGGCCCCAACGGCACGCGGATGCGCCCATTTTCAAACTGCAACGGTTCAGCCAGCACGTCATCCGTCAGGCCGTGGTAGCAGGTGTCGTTCGGTCCGGAAAAATTGGGGGTTGCTGCTGCAATATGCGTGATGGCCGCGGTCTTGAGGCCGAGGTCGTGCGAACAGTGCATCAGGCACGGCACGTCATACGCCCCTGCGACAGTAGCGACTTTCTGCACAGGTAGCACTCCACCTGCCGCTGGAGTGTCTGGCATCAGCATATCAGCAACCTCGTTGGCCAGCAGGTTCACAACGCTGTCTGCCGTGCCAACGCCCGTGTTCACCAAGATACCCATGCCGATTTCCGTTCGGCACCGGATTAGCGCGTCGGGGTACTCGGGTGAGCACGGGTCTTCAAAATAGCGAATCCCAAGGTCTTTCATTTTTCGCATTATAACGTCTGTCTCTTCGGGGGAATACCCACTGTTTGCATCTGGGCGGAGTATGGCCTCGTCGCCCACAGCGGCTTGTATGGCCTCGGCAATCTGCAGGTCCTGCTGTGAGTCGTCCCCCGCTTTTGTTTTTAAGAAGCGAAACCCCCACCGCTCCATGTACTCGCGGGCGGTTGCCGCGGACTCCGATGGAGCTTTGAGTCCCATACAGGCGCAGAAGTCCACTTCTTCCCGCACCACGCCACCGAGCAGTTTACATACCGGCAAATCCGTGCCCTTGCCCATGGCATCCCAGAGTGCCATCTCAATACCAGACATCGAACCTTTGCTTATGCCCCCTGCTTCCAGCGCGGCAATGGCCCCTTCGATGTTGGCCACATCTTTGCCAGCCAGAATTGCGTTGGGGTCCGTTTCAAACTTGCCCGTTCCTTCGCCCCAACCCACTACATCCGCGTCCGTTTCAACTTTCACAATGAGTCCCGCTGCGCCCAAAGTGCCACTGCCACCACCGCGTCCAACGTAAGGGCCAACAGGCGAAGCGTATGGGATTGTGACGCTGGTTCCTGTGATCCGCTTGATTTTCATTTTCGCACCTCGAATGAGATTGGTGGTTTCCGCTTGGCGTAGCCTAACACCCTTCGCGCCTTGTTGTCAATGTTTGGCAGGCTCCTGTTGACTAGTGTTCGGGGGGCGTTACCTTACGGCAAGACTTCACGGGTGTATCGAACGCAGCACAAAACCAACCTTTTACGGAGGTCAATCCGCCGGTGATGGTGATCTCGGAAAAAGACAAAGAGACATACGCCGAGCAGGGATTTCTCATCCTGCGACAGGCCTTTACTAAAACCCGCATTGAGGCGCTGCTCGAAGGGATCGAACGCCTTATCGACAAGGGGCTTGCGGGCGAGTGCGAGATAGGCTGGATTGACCGCGACCGCCGACTGCCAAGCCGCACCGGCCACCTACTCGATCCCGACAAATACCACCCCGCCTTCGCCGATTGGATCGACGCGGATCTCGCACCCCATCTCGAAGCCCTCGTCTCCGGCCCGAGAGTGCGTCACAGCCTGTTCGGCATGCTCGCCAGCGGCGGCGAGAAGCCCTACACCCAGAATTGGCACCGCGACCTCTGCAAACCGGGCGACGAGGAAGAAACCGCGTACCTGCGCCGACACGAGGGCACCTTCGTACAGTTCAACGCCCCGCTCGTTTCCGGAGACCGCTTCCTCAACATCGTCCCCAGTAGTCACCTGCGGGCGTCGACAGCCGCGGAAATCGAAGCGTCCCTCAGCGAATCGGGAGACATGCCCAACGCCCATGTCGTCGAACTGGAACCGGGCGACATCGCCTACTACAACGCCAACCTCTGGCACCGGGGCTGGAACCCAGAGGGACACAAGCGCTGGACCATGCACTGCGCCTTCTGGAACGTTGAGGCACCGGTGATGGCGCACGAGTACGGACAGCGCGAGCAGCTAACACAGCAGGGGCATATGGAGCAAATGCCTCCCATTACGCGGCAGTACATCCAGAGATACCTCGACAACTATCCCGAGGGAAACCCGCCCTCCATGTTCGACCTATAGCCATACACAGTTTTGAAAGTGCTAGGGGCGGCTCATATTGCAAAGAATATCCATCATATTCGTAAGCGTTGTAACTTCCGCCGCCGCTTACAGCCAACCTACGGCGACCGCGCCCACTCCGGCCGCATCCCGCGCACCTACCAAGCCCCAACTGACACTAACTTGGCATCTGGCCGAGCATGTGAGAGAAAGCTATAGTGGCTGGAACAGCCTCGCCCATATCGGCGCAGTCGGGGCTACCTGGCTGTTGATCGAATCCGGCGTCGACGCTGACGTCCAGGCTTGGTCGGCGCGATGCAACGAGACCTTGTCCATCGCCGCTAGCGTCCCCGCGCTCATCGGCGGCTTCTTTGTCCCCGTCGCCGTGCCGCTCTATATGATGCGCTCCGACGCTACCCGCAACGGCGGGATGGCCGCGCAACAGGCGGTTTTCGTCAGCTTCACCGTCACGACTTTGCTCAAGGCCCTGACCGGACGCCCTGCACCCGACGCCGAGACGCCGCGCGACATTGATAAACGCAGTCGGCACTTCCGCTACGGATTGCTGCGCGGCGGCATCTTCCACGGCTGGCCTTCCGGGCACACGATGACCAACATGGCCCTAGCCGCGTCGTTGAGTAGCTATTTCAACGATTCCAAGCGGGTCAAGTATTATGCCTACGGCTGGGCCGCCTATGTCATGGCGGCGGCGACCTTCGGTGCCCAAGGCGGTGTGCACTGGCTTTCCGACGTTGTCGCCGGCGGCCTGATGGGCTGGACCATCGGCACGACGATCGGCAAAGGCTTCGCCCAGGGCTATTTGCAGCCATTAGCCGCTCCCGGCTGTTGGGGACTGCAACTGACGCTAAACGCCGATTAGCGGCTGGCCACGCACCTAAGCCTTGAGTTTGCAAATATGCGATACTGTGGTGGCACATGAGACTGCGGCATTTTAGTATTATTTGCACAGTGAAACGAGGATAGACGGCAATGAGCGCAAAATACGAATGGTGCTGCGTCACGGAGAACGCTGCCTTCGCGGCGCGCGATGGTGCTGGCGCACTGGTGTTCCAGGATAAAATGTGGTTGCTCGGCGGCTGGAATCCCGGCGACAAAGTCCACTTCCCGCTGATCTGCAACAGTGAGGTCTGGTCGTCGACCGATGGTGCCGCCTGGACGCTTGAGAATCCCCAAGCGCCTTGGGAGGGGCGGCATACGGCCGGATATGTGATACACGATGGCCGGATGTGGATCGTGGGCGGCGATTGCAATCAAGGCCACTATCAGAACGATGTCTGGAGCAGCGCAGACGGCATTCATTGGGCTCTGGCGAATGATCACATGCCGTGGGCTCCCCGAGTGCTCCATTATACCTTGGCCTTCGACGGCAGAATCTGGGTTATGGGTGGGCAAACCATTCCCAATTTTGCCGACGCTGACGAGGTCTTCCACAACGACGTGTGGAGTTCGGACGATGGAGTAAACTGGACCCAAGTTACCGAAAGCGCTCCGTGGGTGCCCAGAGGAATGATCGGCGGAGCCGCTGTGCACGACAACAGGATGTGGATTCTGGGTGGAGGCACCTACGATACGCCTGCAACTCCCATGCGCAATTTCTACAACGACGTATGGAGTTCGGATGACGGGATTAACTGGGAACAGCACATAGCGCATGCTCCGTGGACGCCCAGGCAATACCACGAGGTAGCCGCGTTCGATGACCATCTGTGGGTGTTAGAAGGCTATGCGGCAGAGAGCGGCAATCGCCGCGATGTGTGGTATTCGCCCGATGGCGTAAACTGGACCGAATTGCCCGATACCCCTTGGGCACCCCGACATGCCGGGAGCGTGTTCGTGTACGACGGGTCGCTGTGGATGGTAGCGGGGAATAATATGGAGCCGGATGCCTGGCGGCTTACGTGCAGGGAATAGCGCCCTCAGCTTAAGACATCTCCAAGGCACGCTTGACCGCTTTAGGATCACGAGCGATTACGCGCAGGAGCGTACGAGCCGCCTGATCCGGCTGATAGCGCCCCTGTTCCCAGTCTCGTACCGTCGCCAAAGAGAGCTGAAATGTAGTGGCGAATTCGCGCTGAGTTAAACGCAAGGCTTTGCGGATCGCCTTAGTGTCAGGAACGCGCTCAAATGCTGCGAGTTCCTCATCCGTCAAAGGCGGATTGTCGGGATCGGACAACGCGGCCTGCTCGATATCCTCGTCGCTCATGGAATCGAGACGTCTCGCCTGGGACTTGCTCAGACGCGGTAGTTTCTTTTCGTCCAGCCTAAATTTCGTGGTATTTTCTTCGCTCATGGCGCGTTGCTTTCCGGGCAGAGATGATTCGAGTTCGTGAAAAACGTTCTGTATAGACTACGAGCAACACGCGATCATCGACCATGCCAATGACGCGACGGCGCACTTCCCCCTCGTATTCTATCAGCTCCTCTTCTTCTAATCGGTAGGGATCGAGGAACACTCGCGCGGAGTATTCAAACGGAATCCCATGCTTGGCCAGATTCATCGCCGCTTTGTTCTCATCCCATTCGAATTCCATGAGACGAATATACGGGATTCCCGTAGCTCTATCAATGAAGGTGTGGGCTGCCGACCCAGCCCTCGCCGATTACCTTGACGTCGGCGACGAGCACTAACTACTTTCCCTCCTGCACGCAGGATTGTCCATGCCCTTCCAAACATAGGGCGCGATGTTAGCTTTCAAACCACCTAAACCGAGCGTGACAACGATTCAAACTATACAAGCCCTGATACCGCTTGTGAATCGCTTGTATTTGAAAGGGCTAACGCTGGATGTTGATGAAGCGTCCATTGCTCGGTTGGAAGCGATACGTGGTCATTCTGCGGTCTTAGCCCCTAATCATCCGGCGCACGAAGATCCTATGGTTATGTTTCTCTTGTCAAAGCGGTTATCGCAACCGTTCTACTAC